>DASTRX010000092.1:0-74079 GCA_035760985.1 Polyangiaceae bacterium | reverse complement strand
GGGCCCCCACCACCTGCACTACACGGCGCTGCCCGAGTGGGCCTCCACGCTGGGCATGTTGTTCAGCGTGATGCTCTGGATGCCCTCCTGGGGCGGCATGATCAACGGTTTGATCACGCTGCGCGGCGCCTGGCACAAGGTGGCCGAGATTTCGGTGCTCAAGTTCTTCGTGGTCGGCCTGACCTTCTACGGCATGGCCACCTTCGAAGGACCGATGCTGAGCGTGAAGAGCGTCAACGCGCTCTCGCACTACACGGACTGGACCATTGCGCACGTGCACTCCGGCGCCCTTGGATGGAACGGCTTCATGGCGTTCGGCATGTTGTACTGGCTGGCTCCGCGCCTGTTTCAGACCGAGCTCTGGTCGAAGCGCCTGTGCAACCTGCACTTCTGGCTCGGCACCCTGGGCATGCTGTTCTACATCGTCGCCATCTATGCCGCCGGCGTGACGCAGGGCCTGATGTGGCGCGCCTTCGACAGCACGGGGCGGCTCATGTATCCCGACTTCATCGAGACCGTGGTGCGCATTCTGCCCATGTACTGGGTGCGCGCGCTCGGCGGCTCGATGTACGTGACGGGCGTCGCCCTGTGCCTGGTCAACCTGGTGATGACGTGGCGCAGCCGCCCGGCGGTGTACCGCGTGCCCGTGATCGAGGCCGCACCGCTCAATGAGCCCTCCGGCGAGCTCGATCCGCAGGTGGTGATCCCGCGCCACCCGACCATGGTGCACCTGGGTTATCAGCTGCAGTTCTTCGCGCAGGCCGCCTGGCACAGGGTCTGGGAACGCAAACCCTTGCGCTTCACGGTCTGGGTGACGGCAGCGGTCGTGGTGGCTTCCGCGTTCGAGATGGTGCCGACCTTCCTGATCCGCTCCAACCTACCGACGATCCGCTCCGTGCAGCCCTACACGCCGCTGGAAGTGCTGGGCCGCGACGAATACGTGGCGGAGGGCTGCTATAACTGCCACTCGCAGCTGATCCGGCCGATCCGTGCCGAGACCGAGCGCTATGGCGAGTACAGCAAGCCCGGTGAGTTCATCTACGACCACCCCTTCCAGTGGGGCTCGCGCCGCATCGGCCCCGACCTGCAGCGCGTCGGCGGCAAGTACCCCGCGCTGTGGCACGTGCGGCACATGGAGGACCCCGCCAGCGTCACGCCGGGCTCGATCATGCCGAAGTACGCCTGGATGCTGGACAAACCCGCCGACTTCGCCAGCCTCGAGCAGCGCATCGATGCTCTGCTCATGCTGGGGGTGCCATACGGTGAGCTGATCGGTCGCGCGGAGCCGTTGGCTCGCGAACAGGCTCGCAAGATCGCGCAGGAGATCGTCGAGCAGGGCGGCCCCGCCGGCCTGGAAGACAAGCAGATCGTCGCGCTGATCGCTTACCTGCAGCGCCTGGGTACGGATCTGATGAAGCCTGCACCCGACACACAACCGGCAGCGCCGCTGCTCGCGCAGCCAGGCCCGTCAGTACCCAGCAACCTGCTGCTCGGTTCATCTGGGCATCAGCAACCCTCGGAGGCGAATCATGAAGCTCAGTGACATCATGAGCAGCATGCAGCTGAGCTCCTACGCGGAGGTCGCGCTCGTGCTGTTCCTCGGGGCCTTCGGGGCCATCCTCATCTCGTTGCTCTGGAGCCGCAAGCGCGAGGAGTGGGAGCGCTACCGGCATCTGCCGCTCGACGAGACCGACATCACGCTCCCCTCCACCGACTCGAAGATCTCGCATTCCCACCGAGCCCGCCACCATGAACCAACCTGACAGCCCCCTCCAGCAGAGCGCCCCCGAGAGCGACGGCGCGCCGCTCACCAGCCACTCGTACGACGGTATTCAGGAGTACGACAACCCGATGCCGGCCTGGTGGAGGCGCGTGTTCTGGGCCAGCTTCGCCTTCTCGATCGGCTACTTCGTGCACTTTCAGCTCACCGGCAACGGCTCCAGCGTCGAACAGAGCTATGCCGAAGACATGCGCGAGTTCCGGGAGCTGCAGGCCGCGCAGTCGCTGGGCGACAAGGTCACGGAAGAGGGCCTCGCGCGCCTGATGAACGACCCTACCTTGATGCGCGATGCGCGCACCGTGTTCGCAGCACGCTGCGTGCAGTGCCACAACGACCGAGGCCAGGGCAACATCGGCCCCAACCTCACCGACGATTACTGGCTGAACGGCGGCGGTAAGCTGGAGGACATCTACGAGATCGTCTCCAACGGCAGGACACTGAAGGGCATGCCCAACTGGTCGCAGAAGCTGCGCCCGCTGGAGCTGGCCCAGGTGGTGGCGTACGTGGGCACCCTGCGCCACACCAACCTGCCGGGTAAGGCCGCGCAGGGCAATCACATCGTGTTCGATCCAGGCGCTCCAGCGACGGCCGCAGCGCAGGCTCACTGATATGTCCTCGCGACGCGATCCGGGAGCCGCGCGCTCCACCCCGCACGCGGCGGCCTCCCCCGCCGCTCCTCCGCGCACCCACCTGCGAGTCCTGCCGACCTTGAACGACGACGGCTCGCGGCGGCGCATCCGCCCGCGCAGCTTCGAGGGCCGCTTCTGGCGCGCGCGGCGGATCAGCGCGCTGGGCCTGATGCTGCTGTTCGCCGGCCTGCCCCTGCTGCGCGTTGCGGGCAAGCCCGCGCTGCTGCTGGACGTGGCGGCGCGCGAGTTCACCTTCTTTGGCGCGACCTTTCGCGCCACCGACGGTGTGCTGTTGATGCTCGCGCTGTTGGCCGTGTTCGTCAGCGTCTTCCTGGTGACCGCCTGGATCGGCCGCGCATGGTGTGGCTGGGCCTGTCCACAGACCGTGTACATGGAGTTCCTGTTCCGACCGCTGGAGCGCTGGATCGAGGGCGGGCTGAGCGGGCAGAAACAGCTCGACCGCGAGGGCGGCGGCTGGCGCCGAACGCTCAAGCATGGCGTCTTCGCGCTGGTCTCGCTCGTGCTCGCCAACCTCTTCCTCGCGTACTTCGTGGGTGTCGATCGGCTCGTACACTGGATGACGCGCTCCCCGCTCGAGCACCCTACCGGCTTCCTCGTGGTGGGCACCACGGCCCTGCTGGTGTTCGCTGACTTCGGCTACTTCCGCGAGCAGATGTGCACCATCGCCTGCCCATATGCCCGGCTGCAGTCGGCGCTGATCGATCCCGGCTCGCTGATCATCGGTTACGACCGAGCACGCGGCGAGCCCCGCGGGCGGGGAGCCCAGATGGGAGACTGCGTCGACTGCCGAGCCTGCGTCGTCGCCTGCCCGACGGGCATCGACATCCGCGAGGGCCTGCAGCTCGAATGCATCGCCTGCGCCCAGTGCGTGGACGCGTGCGACTCCGTGATGGCCAAGTTCCAGCGCCCGCTGGGGCTGATCCGCTACGCCGCCGCGCGCAGCTTCTCGGACGGCAAACATTCGCTACCGGCGCGGCGCGGCCGGGTGGGCGTCTATGTGCTGCTGCTGATCGGTTTGCTGGGAGCGCTCGTCGCTTACGCTCGCCACGCTCAGCATGCGGACATCACCCTGCTGCGGGGGATCGGCGCGCCCTTCCAGCTCGAGGCGGGCCTGGTGCGCAACCAGATCCGCGTCAAGATCGAGAACCCCGAGCGCGAGCAGGTCTGCTTTCAGCTCTCGCTGGAGCACGCACCCGGCGCGCAGCTGGTCGCGCCCGAGAATCCGCTGTGCGTGCCCGCAGGCGAGCGAGCGACGAGCAGCGTGTTCGTCACGCTGCCGGTCTCTGCGTTTCACGGCGACAGCCTGGGCATCATGCTCCTGCTCCGGGACCAGCGCGGTGCCGTCCACGAGCGGCCGTATCGCCTGCTCGGTCCAGGGAGGGCCGGATCATGACCACTGCAACGGCCAAGCTGAGCGCGCTGTTCGGCGGGGGGCGCATCTGGGCCTGGGTGCCGGTGCTGTTGCTCGGCGGGTTGCTCGGCGCGCAACTGACAGTGCTGCACTACGTGCTGGAGGATCCGGGCTTCGCGCTGGAGAGCGACTATTATCGAAAGGCCGTGTCCTGGGATGCCCAGCGCGAGCTGGATCGCGAGAGCGCGGCGCTAAGCTGGCAGGCGCAGCTGGCCGCGACAGCGAGCGAGCGCGGGACGCAGCTGCACCTGGAGCTGAAGGATGCCGGCGGGGCTGCGCTCAGCGGCGCCGGTGTTCGGCTGCAGGCGTTCGCCAACGCCCGCGCGGCTCGACAGTTCGAGGTCACGCTCGCGGAGCGCGCGCCTGGCCTCTACCAGGGTGAGCTGCTCAGCGCGGCCGACGGGCTCTGGGAGTTCCGCCTCCAGGCGACGCGCGGCAGCGCGCGGTTTGCGAAGATCGTGAGGCTCAGTGTGGAGAGGGGTTCGCCGTGAACCAGCTCGTCTCGGTCGTGGCGGCCAGCGTCCTCGGCAGCTTGCATTGCGTGGGGATGTGTGGAGGTCTGATCGGGTTCTATGCCTCTGGAGCGACGGGCCAGCGCCAGCGGCCCTGGCAAGCGCACGGCGCGTATCATCTGAGCCGGCTCGTGGCCTACGCGGCGCTGGGCGGCGCCGCAGGCCAGTTTGGTGCGGCGCTCGATCTGGCGGGACGCGGACTCGGGCTGGGGCACTTCGGCGCGCTCCTGGCCGGCGGCGTGATGCTGCTCTGGGGCGCGTTGCGCTGGCCGCGGCCGGCCAGCGTCCGGCTCGTGCCCTTGCGGCGGAACGCGGCGCAGAGTCGCTGGCGGCGACTGGAGGAGCGCTTCGCGTCGCTGGCGCGCAGCGCGCGGCAGCGGCCGCCCTTGACCCGCGCCGCGCTGCTCGGGCTCTCCTCTGCATTGTTGCCCTGTGGCTGGCTGTATGCCTTTGCCGTGCTCGCGGCTGGCACGGGCTCCGCCGGCCGCGGCGCGCTGCTGCTCGCGGCATTCTGGGCGGGGACGGTGCCGGCCCTGCTCGGGCTGGGGCTGGGGGTGCAGCGGCTCGCGCAACGCTCGAGGATGCTCTTGCCGCGCCTGAGCTCCGCGCTGCTGCTCGCGCTGGGCGCTTATACCGTCTTCCATCGCTGGCCCGTGACGGAGGCGCACGCGGCGGGTCGCACTCCGAGCTGTCATCATGTTGCACACTGAATCGTTTGCTCCAACGCCCGCGGCGCTCGCCCAGCCCGCGCTGGTTCCGCCGATCGAGTGCCGGCACTGCGGGTCCCCGGTGCCCGGCATGCTGCTGGAGCCGGGCGCCGAGCAGCAGTTCTGCTGCGCGGGCTGTCGCAGCGTGTTCCAGATGCTGCACGCCCATGAGCTCGAGAGCTACTATCAGCAGCCCAGGGGCGACGCGGATGCGCCCCAGCCCGCGCTCACCACCGGTCGAGACTACACGGAGCTGAACGATCCAGCCTTCCTCGACTCCTTCAGCAGCACGAACGGCGCGGAGCGCAGCGCGGAGCTTCTGCTGGAGGGGGTGCACTGCGCGGCTTGCGTGTGGCTGGTGGAGAAGCTGCCCGGGCTGGTTCCGGGCGTCACCAGCTGCCGGCTGGACTACGCGCGGCGCGTGGCGCACGTGAGCTGGGCAGAGCACTCCCCCGAATTGCCCGCGCGCATTGCCCAGACGCTGGACCGGCTCGGCTACCCCCCGCACCCGTATCGCAGCGGGTCGCGCGCCGAGATCGAGCGGCGCGAGGACCGCGCTCTGCTGCTGCGGGTGGCGGTGGCGGGGGCGTGCGCGGGCAACAGCATGCTGTTCGCGCTGGCGCTGTACGCGGGCGCCTTCTCCGACATGGATCCGGCGTTGCTGGGCTACTTCCGCATCTGGAGCGTGCTGGTCGCCCTCCCGGCCGTGCTCTGGTCCGCGCAGGTCTTCTATCGCGGCGCATGGGCGGCGCTGCGCACCCGCAGCGCGCACATGGACTTGCCGTTGAGCCTGGGCATCGTGCTGGCGGCGCTCTCGGGCACACTGAACGTGGCACGCGGTCACGGAGACATTTACTTCGACTCGCTCACCATGTTGATCTTCGTGTTGCTCTCGGCGCGCTACCTGCAAGGCGCGCAGCAGCGCCGCGCTGAGCAACGCGCCGGCAGCGCCCAGGCGCTCACGCCGCACACCGCGCGGCGCATCGCCGAGGGCGGCGCGGTGCAGGTCGTGCCGGCGGAGAGCGTGCCCGAGGGCGCGCAGATCGAGGTGCTCGCGGGCGAGGTGATCCCGGTGGACGGGCAGGTCGTGGCGGGGCAGTCCGCCGTCGACCGCGGTTGGCTCACCGGTGAATCACAGCCGGAAGCCGTGTCGCCAGGCAGCAGCGTGCTGGCAGGCACGACCAATCTCGCCGCGCGGCTGGTGGTGCGCAGCGAACAGAGCGGGTCGGCGACGCGCGCGGCCCGCATCCTGCGCGAGGTGGAGCATGCGGCGCTGCATCGCGCGCCGATCGCGCTGCTGGCAGACCGCGTCTCGGCCTATTTCCTGGTGGGCGTGCTGGGCGCCTCGCTGCTCGCGTTCCTGATCTGGTTGCCCGCCGGCATCGCCACGGCCTTCGAGACGGCGATCGCGTTGCTGGTCGTGACCTGCCCCTGTGGTCTGGCGCTCGCCACCCCGCTCGCGGTGAGCTCCGCGCTGGCTCAGGCCGCGCGCGCCGGGCTCTTGATCAAGGGCGGCGCTTCGCTGGAGGCGCTGGCTCGGCCCGGCTGGATCGCCTTTGACAAGACGGGCACCCTGACCGAGGGTCAGCTCAGCTTGACGGAGTGGATCGGTGACGAGAGCGTGCAACCGCTGGTGAAGTCGCTCGAGGCGCAGTCGGCACATCCGATCGCGCGCGCTCTGGTGCAGGCGCTCGCGGGTGTCGAGGCTCTGGCTGTGGTGGACTTCGAGCAGCGTCAGGGCGTGGGCGTGTCCGGGCTCGTCGCCGGTCAGCGAGTGTCGGTGAGCGCTCCGCACGCCGTGCCGGTACCGCTGCCGGAGTGGGCGCACAACGCCGTGGAGCGCCTGTCGCGCGCCGCGCAGACGCCCAGCGTCGTGTGCGTGGCGGGCGAAGTGCGCGCCGTGCTGGGGCTCGGCGATCCGATCCGGCCCGATGCGGTCGCGACGTTGCTGCGGCTGCGCGGGTTGGGGCATCGCCTGGGCATCCTCTCGGGGGATCGGCAGCAGGTGGTCGACGCGCTGGTGGAGCGCCTGGAGCAAGCCGCCGGCAGCCGGCTGTTCGAGCTCTGGCGAGGCGAACAGAGCCCGGAGCAGAAGCTGGCCTGGGTGGAGCAGACGCGCGCGCGGGGCAACGTGTTCATGGTCGGCGACGGCGTGAATGACGCGGGAGCGCTGGCTGCGGCAAGCGTGGGCATCGCCGTGCACGGGGGTGCCGAAGCCAGCCTGCAGGCGGCGCACGTGTTCGCCGCGCGCTCTGGGGTGCTGCCCGTGCTGGAGCTGGTGGAAGGCGCGCGCCGCGCCCTCGACGTGATCCGCACCAACCTCGCCTTCTCGCTGGTCTACAACCTGCTCGCCGTGGGGCTCACGCTGAGCGGACACATCACTCCCATCTGGGCGGCCATCATCATGCCGGCGAGCTCGCTCAGCGTGGTCGCGCACTCCTATCGCCGGCGCATGTTTCGGAGCGGATCATGAGCGTTCTATTTGTCGCGGTTCCGATTGCCGTGCTGCTGGCAGCTTCAGGGCTGGTCGCCTTCGTTTGGGCGACTCGCCGGGGGCAGCTCGATGACCTGGAGACACCCCCTCTGCGCATGCTGCTGGATGACGACGCGCCGCCCGTGGAGACCGTATCGCCACCGCCGCGCTGACACGATCCGCGCTCGCCACGGGCGGGGCGCCCGATCATGGACTGCCGCGCATCAGCGCGCCGTGTTCTCTCGCCCGCGCGGACCTGACTTCGTGAGGGCCGGGCCTCTGCCATACGGCAATGGCGAAACTTCGGGGCGCGGCGCGAGCGGAGCCGCGCTGGGACCGAGTTTGGGTCGCTCCGGCAGCTCTCGAACCAACAACTGCTCGACAGCCTGCGCCAGCTGCTGCGCGTGGGTCGCGCCGGGCGGCACGCGCTGCAACTCGCGCGCTCAAAATCAGCTCGCGGCGGAGCGCGCCTACGGTCGCGCGCACATCGAGCGTGCCAGGGTGAAACCCCGCGCACTCGCCGGGAGGGCGGCGCAGCACTCGTCATCGTGGGACGGGGCGAACAACGGGGAAGCCGACCAGCCCCCTCCCCTTGGCGCCGCGCAGCACCTCAGGTCGCGCGAGTCCGCGTGGTGCGATCGCCGCCCTGGCGCAGCGCGGATCCGGCGTGCTCGAGCGACGTGTGGCTGCCTCTACCGAGCGCTACTCGGCGCTGGGAGCACCTGCGGCCATTTCTGCCCGCGGAAGGGCCGTGTCGGGTGCTGCACGTGGGCGACGGGGCGCACGCGCGCACGGGGGCGTTGTTCGCTCTCGAGACGCAGGCCGAGAACATCAGCGTCGATCCCTGCCTAACCTGCCGCTGATCGAGGGCTGGGCACGCGAGCACGGCATCCGCCGGCTGAGCTGGCGCAAGGCGGCGATCGAGGATGTTGCCGGAGAATTGAACGCGCTGCCGCCGATGCCGGTGCTCGTCAGCTGCGTGCACGCGCCTCTGCCACTGGATGAGGTGCTCGATCAGCTGCGCTGGGACGTGGCCTTCACGCTCGCTTGCTGCGTGCCCGGTCACCAGCTGAGCCGGCGTCACACGCCGCTCGCGGAGGGTTCGGATCCGAGTGTGCTCTCGGAAGGGCGGCGCTTCCAGGTGCTGATCAACCCAGCGCCGGGCAGTGGAGGCGGGCGACGCGCGGAACTGGCGCACGCGTTTGGCAGGGGTGCGGCCACACCTGCTCGCTGTCGCTCGTGAGCGTCTACAGGTCGTTGCCGCAGTAGGAGAGATCGAAGCTCTTGTTGCAGATGGGGAAGTCCGAGATTTCGTTCTGGCGCATCGCGATGGCGAGCCCCATCCAGTTGCGCAACGACGGATCCTGGACCTTGTAGTGAGCCAGCGCGCCGCTGGCATCGGTTTCGAGGCAGTGGATGACCTCGCCACGCCAGCCCTCGACCAAGGCGATCACGAGCTGACCCGGCGCGAGCGGGCCGAGCGCGCTTCGCGTGGGCCGCCAGCTCGGGTAGAGCGCGATGATGCCCGTCAGCCAGCGGAGGGAGGCACCGAGCTCCTCGCAACGCAGGCGCGCGCGCGCCCAGCAGTCGCCGTCGCTCAGCGTCACGCTTTCGATCGGCACGATGCCGTAAGCTCCGCGCGCCGCGCCGGCTCGGGCGTCGATGGGCACGCCCGAGGCGCGCGCGGCGAAGCCCACGATGCCCAGCTCACGCGCACGGTGCTCCGTCAGCACGCCGGCCCCCTGCAAGCGATGGCGGACGGTCCAGGACGAGAGGAAGAGCTCGTCGATCAAGGCCAGATCGCCGCGCAAGAGCTCCAGGTTCTCGCGCACGGTCTTGACCAGGCTGGCATCGAGAGACAGGCGCCCGCCGCCGGGACGGAGCGCCCCGCGCCCGAAGCGGCTGCCGCACAGGCGCTGGGTGGTGTTGATGGCGGTGGTGCGCAGTCGGCCATAGGTGCTGGCGCCTTGCAGGAAGCCAGTGTCCGCAGCCAGGCCCGAGAGGCCGGCGAGGTGCATCGCCACGCGCTCCAGCTCCAAGGCGGCGGCGCGCGCGATCTCCGCCTCGAGCTCGATCTCATGGCCCGCCAGGCTCTCCAGCGCCGCGCAGTAAGCCCAGGTATGAGCGACGCTGCTGTCGCCGGCGATGGTCTCGACCCAGGGCGCGAGCGCGCGCGGATCGCCGCTGCCCAGCAGGCGCTCGACGCCGCGATGTTGATAGCCGAGGTGGATCTCCAGGTGGTGAACTTGCTCGCCCAGGCACTGAAAGCGGAACGAGCCCGGTTCGATCACGCCCGCGTGGATCGGACCCACCGCGACCTCGTGCACCTCCTTGCCTTCGATGCGGTAGAAGGGATAGGCGTCCAGGGCCGCAGCTGGCTGACCTTCAAAGCGGATCGGTTTGAGCCAGGGATGGCCGGCGAGGTTCAGTCCGGTCTGTTCGTGCAGCTCGCGCTCGAAGCAGTGCAGCACGGGCCAGTCCGTGGTGAGCTCGGGATAGCCTTGCTCGCGCGGGGTCTCGGTGCGCAGGGCACGCAGCGTGCCGTCCGCCTCGCACAGCACTGCGGTGATGCGGATGCGCTCCTCGCCTCGGCCGAACAGGGTGAGGCAGCGCGCACCCAGCTGGTGGCGCAGCGCGAGCTCGTCGCGCCATTCGCGCGGGCTGAGCAGCGGGATGGCGCTCGCGTCCAGCCGGCACACCAATGCCGAGCTGCTCACGGCCCCTCCAAGGATGCGGCCACCCGCTCCAGCAGCCCGCTCAGCGCCGGCGGGATGTACAGGCCCAACACGACCAGGATCACGAAGAACCCGGCCTTGGGCGAGATGGCCAGGAAGGTCTGGCGCGGCCAGTTGTGGACCTTCTTGGGCAGCCCCCAGATCATGGGGAAGAAGGTGCGGCCGGTGGCCACGAAGGTGATCGTGATCACGACGCAGAAGGCCGCGAACACGTACAGGTGCCCAAAGCTGACCAGCGCGGAGAGGATCAGCAGCTCACCGAAGAAGCTGCCGAAGGGGGGGAAGCCGAGCAGCGCCAGCGTGCCCACCAGCAGGAAAATGCCGCTGTAAGGCAGGTCCTTGATCAGGCCGGAGATCTCGCGCGTGTCTTCGGTGCGATAGTGAGCTTTGATCTTGCCGGCGGTGAGGAAGAGAATGGCTTTGATGAAGGCATTGCTGATCACGTAGATCAGCACGCCGTAAGCGGCCCCCTTGCCCAGGGCGAGCCCGATCGCGATCACTCCCGCGTGGTTGATCGCGGCGTAGGCGATCAGGCGCTTCATGTTCCAGGTCGCGATGATGCTGGCCGCGGAGATGACCATGGACGCGAGCCCCAGGATCAACAGCTCGCCGGTCACCAGGCTGGGGTTGATCGGTCGATATACCTGGAGCACGCGCAGCAGCAGCACCAGCACCGCGTTGAACTGCACCGCGCCCAGCAAGGCGGACACCGCCGGCGGCGCCTCGTCGTAGGCATCCGGCAACCAGGTGTACATGGGGGCCAGGCCCAGCTTCGTGCCCAGCCCGAGCAGGACCAGCGACAGTCCCAGGTTGCCCCAGGGGCCTGCGCCGGTGGGCTTCAGCGCCGCCAGCTGGTCGATGAAGTAGCTCGGCGCGTGGCCCGCGGCCTGCAGCCCCCGCCCCAGGCACAGGAAGCCGAGCAGCACCAGGCCGAGCCCCACCGAGGAGAACAGGAGATAGTGCCAGGAGGCCGCGCGCGAGCGGACAACGCCGGGACGGATGATGAGCGGCGCCGCGACCAGCGTGGTGATCTCCAGAGCGATCCACTGCACGATCAGGTGGTTGCCGAGCACCGCCGCATTGGCCGCGCCGAGAAAGGTCAGCGCCAGGCCCGCGAAGCGCCCGAAGCCGGAGTGCAGCGCCGGCGTCGCCGTCAGGCGGACCGCCACGTACCAGGAGACACCGAGAAAGATCGGATTGATCAGGGCCACGAACAGCCGCGAGGTGGCGTCCAGCCGCACGTAGCCCCAGAGCCACAGCTCGCGCGAGGACATCATGGCGTGGCTGAAGGCCAGCACCGAGCCCACCACCGCCGCCGCCACCAGCAGCAGGCGCGCCTGCTCGCGCACGCGGCGCAGGGCCAAGCCGAAGCTCAAGACGGTGGGGACCAGGACCAGCGCGAGGGGATTCATAAGGTCAGGCTATCCGGCGCCGACTCCAGCTCGCTCGGAGCCGTGGGCTGGGACTCCAGGCTGGCGAGGTACCAGCGAAATAGAGCGACGGTCGCCACGAAGACGGCGAGCAGTGCCAGCTCCAGCGCGAAGGAGGACTCGTGGCTGCCGCTCAGCTGCAAGATCGCGATGGCATTTTCGATGCGCAGCGCGCCCACCATCTGACTGAGCGGGCCCGTCGCGCTGGCCAGCACCAGAAAGCCGAGCAGCACGCCCGCGACCGAGATCGCGACCAACGTCTGCTCCTGACCGGGGGCGCTGACCAGGATGTCCGAGAGGTTGAAGGCCGCGAGCACCATGCCCAGGGCCAGCGTCCAGGAGAACAGATTGGGCGCTACCGTGTCGTTGCGCGACGGGGCGCCCTGCGCGCGCAGCACGGTGTACAGCGCGAGCGGGACCAGCACGCCGCGCACCAGGCCCAGATCCGCCAGGGTGAGCCAGGCCTGCGCAGAGCGCAGCGGCCCCAGCTCGGGATAGGCGATGGCCGCGAGGATCAAGCCTTGCAGCGCCAGACCGAACAAGCTCATGCGCCAGCGCCCCACGAACAGCGGGATGAGCAGCGCGCCGAGCAGCGCGATCAAGAGCGGGCTCATGGCGCCTGCAGCGCTCCCCACGCACCCAGCAACAGCGCCACGGAGCTGGCGCCCAGCGCGAGCGCGATATAGCTCGGGACCAGGCGCAGCCTCAGGCGCGCGATCAGCGACTCGACGGTGCCGACTCCCGTTGCTACCGCGAACGAGAGCAGCAGCTGCGCGCCGACCGCAGCGAGCCCGCCCGAGGCCGCCCAGGGATTGAGCAAGGTGGCGATCAGCGAGCTGCCGATGAACAGCTTGAGCGCCGACGCCAGCTGCACGACGGCCAGATCCGGTCCGCTGTGATCGAGCACCATCACCTCGTGCACCATGGTCAGCTCGAGGTGGGTGCTCGGGTCGTCCACGGGCATGCGCGCGGACTCGACCTGCAGCACGATCGCCAGGGCGAGCACGGCGCAGAGCCGCAGCAGCCAGGCGCCGCCCAGCTCGCGCAGCGCCGCGTCGAACGAGTGGGCGCCCGACTTCAGACACAGCGCCGCCGCCACCAGGAACAGCACGGGCTCGAGCAACATCGAGAACAGAGCCTCGCGCGCCGAGCCCATGCCCTCGAAGGGGCTGCCCGTGTCCAGCGCCGCGAGCATCAGGCACACGCGACCCAGGCCCCAGGCATAAGCGAACCAGACAAAGTCGAACGGGAACGATGCCAGGGAGCGCGCTCCAGACAGCGGCACCAGCGCCGCGGAACCGAGCGTGGTCGCGAGCAAGAACCAGGGCCCGATGCGGAACAACGGTGTGGTCGTGCTGCTGTAGACGGGGACCTTGCGCAGCAGGCGCGCCAGGTCATGGAAGGGCTGGAGCAGCGGCGGCCCCTTGCGCCCCGACCAGAGCGCCTTGACGCGCTGGATCCAGCCGCTGAGCAACAACGGCAGCAGCAGCAGGCTCAGCAAGTTCAGCGGCAGGCTCGCGCTCACAGCCAGCCTCCCGAGGCCAGCGCGCCCAGCACGATCAGCGCGAACAGCCCCGCCGCGAACGCAAAGCGCGAGTGCGCCGGGATGCGCGCGGAGAAATTGACGATGGCATCTTCGCCCCTCGCCACGACCTCGTAGATGCGCCGCTCCACCGCGTCCGCGTGGTGGGTGGCGATCTGCCCGGGACTGTGCGGGAACAGCTCCGCCGGCAGCCGTTCGCGGCGGGACACCGGCATGTACGGCTCGAAGATGCGGGCCAGCTGCTCGCTGAAGGAGCTGCCGGTGTATTGCATGCGCGCGGTGGCCGCCGTGTAGCCGCAGCCCCAGGTCACGCTGCGCCGCGCCGCGCGGCCCTTCCACCAGCTGACGAACCCCAGCACGAGCAGGGCGGCGGCGAGCAGGCGGCTCGCGGTCGCGAGCGCGCCCACGGGCGCGAGCGAGACGTCCAGGTTGCCCTCCAGCGCGAAGGGAAAGAGCGCCAGGCTGCCGCGCCCGAGGCCGATCGCGAGCTGCGGGAAGAGGCCGCCCACCACCACCAGCAGCGCGTGGCAAAGCATGGGGACGAGCATCGAGGCCGGCGCCTCCGCGCCCACCTGGAGCGAAGCGTCGCGCTGGTTGCCGAGGAACGCCACGCCGAAGGCGCGGGCCGTGGAGAGCGCGCTCACGCCGCCGACGAACGCGAGCGCCGCGGCGCCGATCACCAGCACGACGTTGCCCTCGGGCGCGGGCGCCTGGCCCGAGAGCAGCCCGGTGTAGAGGATGAACTCGCTCACCAACCCGTTGAGCGGCGGCAGCGCGGACCCCGCCAGGCTGCCCAGCAAAAACAGCGCGGCCGTGCGCGGCAGGCGCCGCGCGAGGCCGCCGAGGCGCTCCAGATCGACGGTGTGCGCTGCCTGGTACACGGCGCCCGCCGCGTAGAACGACAGGCACTTGAAGATCGCGTGGTGGAACACGTGCAGCAGGCCGGCGGCGAAGCCGATCAGCGCCAGGCTCGCGTTGCCCCAGCACCAGCCCAGGTAACCGAGCCCGAAGCCCATGGCCGCGATGCCGACGTTCTCCGTGGAGGAGTAGCCGAGCAAGCGCTTCAGGTCGCGCTGGGTGGAGGTGTACAGCACGCCGGAGAAGGCGGACACCGCCCCGAACGCCAGCACCGTCCAGCCCATCCACTCCTCGGGCCGCCCCATCAGCAGCGTGAAGCGCAAGAAGCCGAACAGCCCGGCCTTGTGGATCACGCCCGACATCAGCGCGGACACGTGCGCGGGCGCTGCCGCGTGGGCGCGCGGCAGCCAGCTATGGAAGGGGAAGAACGCGCTCTTGAGCGCAAAGGCCGCGCCCAGCAGCAGAAAGACGGTGCCCCGCGTGGGGCTCGGCCGCGCGAGGAAGGCGGCGAAGGCCGCGAAGTCCATCGACCCCGTCTTGCTGTGCAGCAGCATGAACGCCGCGACCAGCACGAACAGGCCCACGTGGGTGGAGACCAGATAGTTGAAGCCGGCAAAGCGGATCTTCTGGCTGCGGTAGTCCCAGATCACCAGCAACCAGGCGGCGACGGCGGCGATCTCCCAGCCCAGCAAGAACACGAGCGCGTTCTGCACGGAGTAGACCAGCACGAAGGAGAGCGCGATCAGGTTCAGCAGCGCGAAGTGGCTGCCGCCGTGGCGGCCCTGGGCGAAGTACGGACGCAGGTAGCCGATCGCGTACAGCGTCCCGAGCCAGGTCAGCGGCAGCGACCAGGCCAGGAAGAACGCGCCCAGGCCGTCCACGCGGAACGCGATCGCATTGATCGGAGGCGGCCAGGGCCAGACCGACTCCAGCACTCCGCCCCCGAGCAGGCAGCGCCCTGCCCCCGCGAGCACCAGCCCGATCGCGCCCGCCTGCGTGGCGAGCGCGACGGCGGCGCTGGCCCGGTTGGAGCGCGAGACCAGCGCGAGCACGGCACCCAGCGCGAGCAGCGGGATGGCGAGCAGGAACAGCGAGAGGCTCATGCGTCCACGCCGAGAAAGTCGAGCAGCGCGTTCACGAAGCTGAGCGGGTGCGGCGGGCAGCCGGGCACGAACAAGGCCGGACCGACGCTGTCGAGGAAGCTGCGATCGATGGCCGCTGCTTCGCGATATAGGCCACCCGAGATGGCGCAAGCGCCGACCGCGACCAGGAAGCGCGGCTCGGGCATGGCGTCCCAGGCGAGGCGCACCGCGTTCCTCATGTGCTGGGTGAGCGGCCCCGTGAGCACGAGCGCGTCCGCGTGCCGCGGCGAGGCCACCCACTCGATGCCGAAGCGCTGGACATCGAAGTTGACGTTGACGGCCGCGTTCAGCTCCAGTTCACAGGCGTTGCAGCCGCCGGCCGACACCTGGCGCAGCTTCAGCGAGCGCCCGAACAACCTGGCGAAAGTGGCGGACGCTTTGACCCGCAGCGGCTCCGAGGAACCTTCGCCGAGCAACAGGTCCTCGCGCTCGGCCGCGCCCAGCTTGGGTTCGGCACTGAAACGAATCTTGTCCTGCGGGCAGGCCTCTTCGCACTCCGCGCAGAAGATGCAGCGGCCGAGATCCAGACGCAGCGGGGCGGCGGTGAGCGCGGCCGTCGGACAGACCTCCAGGCAACGACGGCACTCCCCGCAGGGCTCGCTGCCGATCACGGGCAGCCCGCGGTAGCCCGCGGGCAGCGCGCTGCGCAGGTCGCGAATGTATTGCGTGCCCTGAGAACGGCGCACCCTCAGCGACTGAAACACTCTCATGGCTCCCTCATCCTCGAGCCCCTGCCCTTCGGCGCTCGCTCCAGCGATCGAGACGAGGAGATACGGACACTCTCGCCGCCTGCCTTTGCCCCCTGGCCCTGTTCTCGGAAGAGTCCATCTGCCTCGGCAATTCTGCTCGGCCCAGCGCAATAGCAAGCGGCGCGCCAGCCATTGCAGCGCCGCAAACGCCCCGGGGTTGGGCGCCGGCAAGCTGGATCGCGCGGCCGATGAGCGCAAATGAGACAAAATGTCGCCCTCTTTTCGCGAGCTCCGGGCGCTGTTCTGACATCTAGCCACGCGGATACAGCGTCGACTCGATGGTATTGGATGGTTCTGCGACCGGCGGAGGGCGGCCGCGACGCGGGCGCCGGGAGCGCTCCGGCGCGCTGTGCGCGGCATGGATCGTGCTGCTATCGGCTTTTGGTCATGACCACGAGCTCGAGGCCCCCGATGGCGGAATGCGCTGCAACCTGCGCGGGCCCGGAGCTGGCGGCGGGCGAGGGCTGGCCCCCTGCCACCCCTGCCTGGCTCGCTGGCAGGATTCGCGCGGGTCGTTGCCCTCCCGATCCCGCCTTCGACCAGCTTCTGCCCCGCGATCTGCAGCAGGTCTCCAGCGAGTACTGGACGCCGCTGCCCGTGGCGCTGGCGGCGGCGCGCTGGCTGGAGGAGCAAGGGACGGACAGAGTCGTCGACATCGGCGCGGGCCCAGGCAAGTTTTGCCTGACGGTGGCCCTGGCGAGCCGGTGCGAAGTGGTGGGCTTCGAGCATCGGCCGCGGCTGGTAGCGGTGGCGCGGGCGCTCGCGCGTCAATTCGGGGTCGAGCAGCGCGCGAGCTTCGTCGAGGGCTCGCTGCGAGAGACCCCACTGCCGCAGGGCGGCGCTTACTATCTGTACAATCCGTTCGCCGAGAACCTGTACGGGCCGAGCGACGCTCTGGGCGATGACGTGGAGCTGAGCTGCGCACGCTACGCCCTCGACGTGCGCAGCGTGCTCGACACCTTCCGGCGCGCGCCGCAGGGCACGCTGGTGCTGACCTACAATGGCTTCGGCGGCGGCATGCCCTCCAGCTACGAGCCGATCCGCACCGCACGCGATCTTCCCTGCGTGCTGCGCATGTGGCGCAAGACGCGCGCCAGCGATGACGGTGGGTTCTCCGCCGCGGGCGCCGACTGAGCTCACCTGCAGCTCCTGGAGATCGGACGACCTCATTCAGGCGGCGGACGCCAGCCCCGCACCAGGTCCAGGATCGCCCAGCCCCAGACCGGCTTGGGCAAGAGCACCACGGCGTCGCGCGCGGCGAGAGACTCGATCAATGGTTCGAAGAGCCGGGGCCCCGCGGTGATGATGATGACCCGGGGGCACGGCCCGCGCGCGAGCAGCAGGCTCAGCCCATCGCTGACCTCTCCCGTATCGAAGTCATCCGGGAAGAGCACGACGGCGGTGGCGCTGCCGCTGCGCCAGGCGTCGCCGAGCCTCCGACTCGCGCGCGCCCGCACGCCTGCGCGCGACAGATAGTCGCGCAGCTGCCCGAGCAGGTCCGCGTCATCGCCAACGATCAGCGCGCCGGCTGCCACCGGGGCTGATCTCGCGTCGTTCCTGCCATCGCTGCTGCTCGCGCCGCGTTGAGCCACTCTCGCCCGCACCCAGCAACTACTGGACCAACACGGAATGGCGGCGCGGCGCTCGCGCCAGCGCGAGCCGAACTCGGCGCGGGGGGCCGGCAATCGCGCTGCCGGGGCCCCGCCCGGGCCCGCCCCTTGCGGTTTCGACAATTTGTCGTAGCATTGGTAGTAAATGGTGCGGACCTTCCGCCTTTCTGGCCGCGATGCGATGCAAAGCGCGCCTCCGAGCAGAGACGCATGGTGAAGCGATCGAGCCGCAACGCGGATGTGGTCTTTGAACCCATCATGTGTTCGCGCAGCATGCGCCTGCTCGACCGTACCCTGCGCGCGATCGCGCCGAAGCAGGTGGCGGTGTCGCTGGTCGGCGAGAGCGGCACGGGCAAGGAGGTGCTGGCTCGCCGCATCCACGAGCTCTCGGCGCGCCACTCCGGGCCCTTCATCCCGATCAACTGCGCCGCCGTGCCCGAGGCGCTCTTCGAGAGCGAGCTGTTCGGTCACGAGAAGGGCTCGTTCACGGGCGCGACAGAGCGCATGCGGGGCAAGATCGAGCCCGCCCACGGGGGAACGCTGTTCCTCGACGAGATCGGCGACATGCCCCTCAACGTGCAGGGCAAGCTGCTGCGCTTTCTGGAGAACCAGAAATTCATGCGCGTCGGCGGCTCGGAAAAGATCAGCGTCGACGTGCGGCTGGTGTGCGCGACGTTGAGGCCGCTGGAAGAAGAGGTCCAGGCACGCCGCTTCCGTGGCGATCTGTACTACCGTATCCAGGGGATCCAGCTGCAGGTGCCACCGCTGCGAGAACGCCAGGAAGATCTGGCTCCGCTGATCCAACAGTTGCTCGCTCAGCTCGCTGCGCGCCATGGCGTTGCCGCGCCCAGGCTGACGCGGGCGGCGCTGGCACAGCTCCGAAAGCACTCCTGGCCCGGCAATATCCGGGAGCTGCGCAACGTGCTGGAGCTCGCGGTGCTGCTTCGTGCTGGCAAGCGCGTGCGCGTGGAAGACCTCCCCGCCTCCTTGCGCGACGAAGGCGCTGGCGAGCCGATCCTGTCGCCCTCGGCCATCACCGGCACGGCGATCGAGGTGCCGCTCGATCAGCCGCTCCGGCGCTCGATCGCGCAAATCATCGACGCCACCCTGGAGCTGGAGGAAGGCAATCAGTCGCGAGCGGCGCGGCGCCTCGGCATCAGCTCGCGGACCATCCAGCGCCACCTCTCGGCCTCGCCGCAGCGCTGAACGCGGCCAGCGGGCGCTCAACCGGACGACCGCCACCCCTCGGTGACATTCTGCCCCGGCCGGGAGGGAAGTTCCCCCCCGCACCGGATTAAGGTATCCGTCGAGCTCCGGCGAGAGAAGCGCACGTGGCCTACAAGAACTATTATCAGGTGCTAGGTGTGCCGAAGACGGCAACGGAAGACGAGATCAAGCGCGCGTACCGCAAGCTGGCTCGCAAGTACCACCCCGATGTGAGCAAGGAGCCGGACGCCGAGCAGCTGTTCAAGGACGTGAACGAAGCCCACGAAGTCCTGAAGGATCCAAAGAAGCGAGAGCTCTACGATCGTTACGGCGAGGCCTGGAAGGCGGTCGCCGAAGGCCACGCTCCGCCGCCCGATCCCGGCCAGCGCCAGCGCGTACAGCACGACTTCGACACCGAGGGCTTCGACCCGAGCCAGTTCCAGGACATGGGCTCGGTGTTCGAGGCCTTCTTCGGCGGGCCATTTCGCGGCGCGCGGGGCGGCGGCTGGGCGCCGGCGGCGGCCGATCACGAAGCGGCGATCGAGCTGGATCTCGAATCGGCGTTTCGCGGCGGCGAGCACTCGATCTCGCTGCTCGACCCGGCGAGCGGCGAGCAGCGACAGTACAACGTGCGCATCCCGCCCGGCGTGCGCGCGGGTCAGCGCATTCGCCTGGCAGGGCAAGGCGGGCGCTCCGCTCGCGGCACCAGCGGCGACCTGTATCTGCAAGTGAGGCTGCGGCCGAGCGAACGTTTCCGCCTCGAAGGTGAAGACGTGTACACCACGCTGGCCATCGCGCCCTGGGAAGCGGCGCTCGGCGCCACCGTCACGCTGCCCACGCTGGACGGAGGCGTGCGGGTGAAAGTACCACCCGGTTCCTCGAGCGGGCGCAAGATCCGTCTCAAGGGCAAGGGCTACCCCAACGCGGAAGGCTCCCGCGGCGACCTGTACGCGGAGCTTCGGATCGACGTGCCGGGCGAGCTGAGCGCAGAGGAGCGCCAGCTGCTCGAGCGCTGGGCGGAGGTCTCGCGCTTTCGCGCGCGGCCGGAGGATGCAGCATGACGACCACGATTCATGCGCTCACGTTGCACGAGATCGCGCTGCGCTGCGGCGTCGAACAAAGCTTCGTCGAGCAGCTGGTAGAGTTCGGCATCATCGAGGGCGACGCCTCGGACGCGCAGAAGTATTCCGGCGAGGTCACACTGCGCGTGCAGCGCTGCGTGCGCCTGCAGCGGGACCTGGGAGTCAACCTGGAGGGCGCTGCCGTGATCGTGGACTTGCTCGAGCGGATCGAAACGCTGGAGCACGAGCTGCGCGGGCTAAGGCGGACCTGAGCCGCCGGGGAGCCCGCTGGCACGCTACCTGCTAGCTTCGGCGCAAGTGGCTTGGGAGAGCCACCTGGAGGGCGTATGGCCAGGTCAGATGCGGAGCTCCAGCGCGAGGTGTTGCGCGAGCTGGAGTGGGACAGGCTGTTTCGCGAGGCCGAGGTGGGGGTCGCGGTGGATTGCGGTGTCGTGGTGCTGAGCGGAACGCTACAGAGTCAGGAGAAGCGCCTGGCCGCACAGCGAGCAGCTCACCGCGTGCCGGGCGTGTTGGACGTCGCCAACGAGCTCCAGGTCAGGACTCCGGGCAACGGCAGGACGGATGCCGAGATCGCGCGGACCGTGCGCGACGCGCTGGTCTGGAACGTGCTCGTCCCCGACGCGCAAATCCATTCGACCGTGAGCGCCGGGGAGGTATTGCTCGAGGGCAAAGTCGAGTCGCGACAGCAGCGCGAGGACGCGGAGCGAGCCTTGTGTAACCTGGCGGGCGTGGTCCGGGTCCTGAACCAGATCGAGATCTGTCCACCGGCGCGCAGCTGAGCGAGGCGCAAGGCTTGCGTGTGATTTGGCACGAGGCGCAGGCTTTGCGGTGAGCCGCCGGCGGCCGAGGATTGCCGGGCGTCCGTGCAGCTGGCACGAAGCGTGAAAGGGGGAACCGAGGGACAGGAACGAAGGAGCCCAGCGCAATGGCCATCGTATGTGGAACGGACTTTTCTGAGGCCTCGAACGAGGCGATTGAGGTCGCGAGCCGTCTCGCCGTAAAGATGCGGAGAACTCTGCATCTCGTGCACGCGCTGGACGTGCCCGTGGAGGCTCGCAGCAACGCGCCCGATGACCCGATCCTCCAGTTCGCGCGGGCGCACCTGGCGCGCCGCGCGGAGGGCCTGCGGCACTCCAACGTGGCCGTGGAGTGCCATGTCGAGCTGGGGCCGCCCGACGAGGTACTGCGAAATGTCGCGCACGAGCTATCTGCAAACCTGATCGTGATCGGCGCGCTCGGCCAGCGGCGCCCAGGCGCCTGGCAGCTGGGTAGCCACGCCGACCGCACCGCCGAGCGCACGCACGTGCCAGTGCTGGTGGTGCGCGAGGCCGCACCCTTTGAGCGCTGGCTGCAACGGGGGGCTCCGCTACGGGTGGTGCTCGGCGTGGATGCTTCGCTCAGCTCCGAGACGGCAGGTCGCTGGATCACGCAGCTGGCCGCATTCGGGCCCTGCGATGTCGTACTCACGCACCTGTACTGGGCGCCGGAGGAATTCCACCGCCTGGGGCTCGGCGGGTTCCGCAACTGGGTCGATACGGATCCGACCATCACGCGCAGCCTCGAACAGGAGTATTCGGAGCGCTTCGCAGCCCTGTTCCGCACCGCGAAAGTCAGCTACCGGCTGGAGCCTCACTTCGGCCGCATCGGGGACGGCCTGGCGGCGCTCGCCGCCAGCGAGCACGCGGATCTCGTCGTGGTCGGCTGCCATCATCGCGGCCCTCTCGCTCGCGCCTGGGAAGGCTCGGTGTCGCGTCACGTGTTGCGCTGCGCCAGCGCCTCGGTTGCCGTCATTCCAGCCCCGATCAGCACGGCCGAGCTGGCCACGAAGACCTTGCGCAGCGTGCTCGTGGCCACGGACTTCTCGGCCACCGGCAACGCCGCGATCGCCCTTGCCTACTCGGCGGTCACCTACGCCGGGCACGTGCATCTGGTGCACGTGATCCAGACCTCTCACGATCCGATGACTCCGTACGATATCTTCACGTCTCCCGAGCAGGACACGCCGACTCGAGCCGAGCTGCGAGAGCAGCTGCGAGCGCTCGTGCCGCGCGACTTTGGCGGCGCGGCGGCCACGACGCACGTCCACCTGCTGGAGGCAAAGAAGGCCGACACGGCCATCTGCCAGGCTGCCGAGCGCCTCGGTGTCGATCTGATCTGCCTGGGGACCCACGGCCGCACCGGGCTGTCGCGGGCGGTGCTGGGCTCGGTCGCGAGCGCCGTGCTGGAGCAGACGCGCCGGCCGGTGCTGCTGGCGCGCCCGCCGCAAGCTTGACAGCGGCGGCGGCGCGAGGCGAACGGGCGCACTGCTGGTAGCCACGGCTGTGCTCGCCCGTTCGCGCTCTCCGGCTCCGCCGCAGGGTCTTGCTTCGAGTTGGTGCGCGCCCAATCGGGGCCGCCGCAACCAGCGGCTCGAGGCGGACGGTTCCAGGCCGGTCGCCAGGGGCTCGGCCGCGGCTCCCACGGCTCGCCCCCCTGGTAAGCATCCGTCCCACTGTCGCCTGCCTGCTCGCGCTCAGCGAGGGTTGTCTTCCTGCAGCTTCATCACCAGGTGGTACACGCCACCGTCGAAGCGGCTTTGCACGGAGAGCCCGCTCTGCTGGAACACCAGCATCATACCCATGTTGCCGGGCAGGACGTCGGCGCTGAAGCCCTGCACCCCGCGCGCGCGCCCGATCTCCACCATGCGCCGCATCAGGCACGTGCCGAGGCCACGCCGCTGCCAGTCGTCCCGCACCACGAACGCGATCTCCGCCAGGCCCGTGCCCGGATCGATGTCGTAGCGGGCCATCGCAATCAAGTCCCCGCTTGCCGGATCGCACGCGACCAGCGCCATGCTGGCCGCGTAGTCCGAGTCCACCAGCTTTCGCATCTCCTCGCGCGGATGGGCGCTCTTGTGGCACATGAAGCGCAGATACCGGCTCTCATCTGAGAGGTCATAGAGTAGCTGCTGCAGTGGCTCTTCATCGCTCATCCGGATGGGGCGTACCAGGATCCGGGTACCGTCCCGAAGCTTCTCGTTGCGCTCCTCGCGCCAGGGGTACACCGCGCCCGGTACCGCCTGGTCCGCGAAGACGTAGCGGCGCCGTTTGGCCTCCGCCAGCAGCTCCGCGCGGAAGTCCGGGTGGGCGATCTCGGTCAGGGCCAGGGCGCGCTCGCGCACGCTCTTGCCCCACAGGTCGGCCACGCCGTACTCCGTCACCACGTAGCGCACGTCACCGCGGCTGGTCACCACGCCGGCACCTTCCTCGAAGGCGCCACGGATGCGGCTCACAGTTCCCTGCTTGGCCGTGGAGCGCAGCGCGATGATGGACTTGCCGCCGCGGCTGCCCGCCGCCCCACGTACGAAGTCGACCTGCCCACCGATGCCGGAGAAGAACTTGCCGAGCAACGTATCGGAGGCAACTTGTCCGGTCAGATCGACCGCCAGCGCCGAGTTCACGCTCACCATGGAGTCGTTGCGGGCGATCACCCGCGGGTCGTTGGTGAAGTCCGAACCCCGCATCTCCAGCTGAGGGTTCTCATGCGCCCATTCGTACAGCGCGCGGCTGCCCATCACGAACGAGGTCACGAGCTTGCCGCGCACCAGCGACTTCTTGGCGCCGGTGATCACTCCGGCACGCGCCAGCCGCATCATACCGTCGGACAGCATCTCCGTGTGCACGCCCAGGTCTTCGTGCCCGGACAGCGCCTCCAGCACCGCATCAGGAATCGATCCGATGCCCGTCTGGATGGTGGCACCGTTCGGCACCAAGCTCGCGACGTGGTGGCCGATCGCGGCCTCGATCTCGCCGGGCGGCTGCAGGGGCAGCTCCGGCAGCGGCAGGTCGGATGGGATCCAGCCGCTGATCTTGGAGGCATGAATGAAGGAGTCACCATGGGTGCGCGGCATGCGCGGATTCACTTCCGCCAGCACGACGTCCGCGCTCTCCACCGCGGCGCGCACGATGTCGACGGAGACCCCGAGGCTCACGTAGCCGTGCGGATCCGGGGGGCTCGTCTGGATCAGGGCCACATCGATCCGCACGCGGCGGCTGCGGATCAGCTCGGGGATCTCCGACAGGAACACGGGGATGAAGTCGGCTCGGCCCTCCTGCACGGCCTGCCGCACGTTGGGCCCGATGAAGAACGCGGAGTGCCGAAATCGTGACGCAAGCTCCGCAGCGACGTAAGGCGCCGGCCCGAGCGTGAGCAGGTGAACGATGTCGTTGTCCGCGAGGTGTCCGCCGTGCAGGGCGAGCGCGCTGACGAGCGTGACCGGCTCGGCAGCCCCCGAACCGATCAGGATCCGCCGCCCGGGACGGATGAGCCGCATCGCCCGTTCCGGCGTGCAACAACGGTCAGGCCAGGACCCGGACCAGTCGGCGGGGGCTGGTGGGCGTGAGAGGCGAGAGGCGGAAGGACGGTTAGAGTCGAGCACTGGGTGGATCTTGCAACGGTCGGGCCAGCCAACGGTCGGCAACCCGGGCGAGTTGGGAACGGTTCCGCGCAGCAGCTGCGTGCCGCGCGAAGCCAGCGCAATTTCTGCAGGTGGAGAGTGTGCGCCGTGCACACCGTTCGGGGCGCACGGGCAGCAGATGCGGGTTGCCCGTGCCGGGAGCGGGGCGGCACGCTTCCTGCTGGATTGAGCGTGAAAGGCGAGACCTCATGGCGACAGAGACTGCGCGTTATACCATTCCGTTTGCGGAGCTGGGCCTGAATGACATTGCCCAGGTCGGCGGCAAGAATGCTTCACTGGGCGAGCTGATCGGCGCACTGACTCCGCTGGGTGTTCGCGTGCCCGACGGCTTCGCCGTCACGGCCGAAGCGTTCCGGGCCCATCTCGAGGCGAATCAGCTGAACGAGCAGATCTATCCGGCGCTCGAGCGGCTCGACGTGCGTGACGTGGAGGCGCTCGCCCGCGAGGGTCAGCGCATCCGCGCGCTGATCCGCGGCGCGCCGCTTTCCGATGCGCTCGCCGCGCAGATTCAAAAGGGCTACCTGCTTCTTTCCTCCCTTTACGCTGAACGCGAGACGGACGTCGCCGTGCGCTCCAGCGCCACCGCCGAGGATCTGCCGACGGCCTCCTTCGCCGGCCAGCAGGAGACCTATCTGAACGTCCGTGGGAGCAGCCAGCTGCTGGAAGCGGTGCGTGATTGCATGGCCTCACTGTTCACGGACCGCGCTATCGTCTACCGCGCCGAGCGCGGCTTCGCTCACCGCGCGGTCGCGCTCAGCGTCGGCGTACAAAAGATGGTGCGCAGCGATCTGGGGAGCGCCGGCGTGATCTTCACGCTGGACACCGAGAGCGGCTGCCGCGACGTGGTGTTGATCACGGGAGCCTGGGGCCTCGGTGAGACGGTCGTCCAAGGTCGGGTCAACCCCGATGAATTCTGGGTGCACAAGTCGACCCTAGCCGCGGGATTCCGGCCGATCATCCGCTCCGAGCGGGGCGACAAGGCCGTGGAGCTCGTGTACTCGAATGGGGGCAGCCAGCGCGTGACGGAGCGGCGCGTGTCCAGCGCGCGCCGGGAGCAGCTCGTCCTGAATGAGAGCGAGGTGCTCGAGCTCGCACGGTGGGCGGTGCGCATCGAACAGCACTACTCGAACCGAGCTGGTCACCCCGTACCCATGGACCTGGAGTGGGGCAAGGACGGCCGCAGCGGCGAGCTTTATATCCTTCAGGCTCGGCCCGAAACGGTCCATTCGCAGCGTCAGTCGCCGGAGCTGGAGCTGTTCCGGATGCGGGGCAAGGGGGTCTTGGTCGCTCGCGGCAAGAGCGTGGGCAGCCGGGTTGCCGTGGGCCCCGCCCGGGTCGTGCATGCAGCGGAGGATCTGGCGAGCTTCCGCGATGGAGAGATCTTGGTGGCGCCCATGACCGATCCCGATTGGGAGCCGGTGATGAAGCGCGCCCAGGCAATCGTGACCGATCACGGGGGGCGGACGTGCCATGCCGCGATCGTCTCGCGCGAGCTGGGTCTGCCTTGCGTTGTCGGCACGGGCAAGGCTTCCAGCCAGATTCAGACGGGACAGCTCCTCACCGTATCTTGTGCTGAGGGTGATGAAGGCAAAATCTACGCAGGCCGGGTCGAGTTCGATCGGGAGCTGGTCGATCCGAGCCGACTGCCGGAGCCACGAATCCCGGTGATGTTGAACGTCGGCAATCCGGAGACCGCGTTTCAAGTGGCGCAGCTGCCCAGCGCCGGCGTGGGGCTGGCGCGGCTGGAGTTCATCATCTCGAGCGCGATCGGAATCCATCCGCTCGCGCTGGTCCACCCGGAGCGCGTGGGCGATCGCATGGTCGAGATCGAGATCGCCCGCCGGGTTCGCGGTTACGCAACGCCGGCCGAGTTCTTCGTGGATCGCCTCGCGACCGGAGTAGCCCAGATCGCCGCCGCGTTCTTTCCGAGGCCCGTGATTGTGCGCATGAGCGACTTCAAGACCAATGAATACGCCGGGCTACTCGGCGGAAAAGCGTTCGAGCCAGCCGAACACAACCCGATGATCGGCTGGCGGGGGGCATCGCGCTACTATGATCCCCAGTACCGTGAAGGCTTCGCCCTGGAGTGCGCGGCGCTGCGCCGCGTGCGCTCGGTGATGGGTCTGCGCAACGTGAAGATCATGATCCCCTTCTGCCGCACCCTGAAAGAGGCCGATTTGGTGCTGGCGGAGCTGGGCCACAACGGCCTGGAGCGCGGCCAAGAGGGGCTCGAGGTGTACGTGATGTGCGAGATCCCGAACAACGTGATCCTGGCCGAGCAATTCAGCGATCGGTTCGACGGGTTCTCGATCGGCTCCAACGATCTGACCCAGCTCACCCTGGGCGTCGACCGCGACTCCGAGCTCTTGACCCACGTCTTCGACGAGCACGACCCCGGGGTGGTCGAGATGATCCGCATGGTCGTGGAGCGCGCGCATCGCAAGGGCCGCAAGGTCGGGCTGTGCGGTCAGGCGCCGAGCGATGATCCGGCGTTTGCGCAGCTGCTCGCCAATATCGGGCTGGACAGCGTGTCGGTCACGAGCGACGCGCTGCCCAAGGTGGTGAAGGCGCTGGCCAGGAGCGCTGACGTGCCGCGGCTCGCCGCAGCAGGCTAGCTAGAGAAACCCCTTCTCCGGCGGCGCATCCACGCAGCAGCGGAAGCCGGTGGAGTAGTCGTGATAATCGAAGCGATGCGCGCGAGTTCGGTACTCACACCCCTGGCCGTTCTGCATGGTATCCATGAAGTAGCCACCGGCGAAGACGCCGTGCGGGTCGGACACCCATTCGTGAAGGTTGCCCACCATGTCGAAGGCGCCGTACTCGTTCGTGCATTCCCTGGCAGCGCCCGTCGGCTGCACCGTGTGCGGCAGCTCCAACAAGCGCGGGTCGTTCATGAAGCTGGGCTGCCACATGCTGCGAGGATCTGTCCCTCTGGCGGCCTCGGCTTGAAAGAGCCGTAACACGGGATGATCGGTGAGCTCGCGAAACCGATCGTTGCAGAGACCGGCGCGGCGCCGGTTTCCGTACGGGTAACGGGTGCTTTGCGGCCCGCGGCAAGCCGTCGACCACTCGTCGATCGAGCACAGCCGCTTGCCCGCTCGCTCGCAGGCCAGGTTCGCCTGGGCGCCGCTGATATATCCCTGCGGTCTCACGCCAGGCCGGGACACGGCCATCATCTCGCTCTCCAGTCCGTCGATCGCGTGATTGCCGGGCCAGTGATCGACCCGGCCCTGGGCTCCAACGCGCAACAGCGAGCCCTCGTAGCGATCGACGCAAAAAGAAGTCGACCGGCGCCTGGCCAGCACCATGCCTTCCGGGCAAGGCGGGCCGACGCGCAGAGACCAGGGCCCGAGCAAAGCGGACGGGCGCACCAGCGCGGCGCTGGCCGGCGCCATCTGTGGTATCGGGGCAGCCAAGGCCGGCGCGAACTGCGCGGATACGAGCGCCGCGCTCGCCCCGAGCAGGGCGGCACCCGCCCCGATTCTCACGGCCGCGGCGAGCTGGAAACAAGGTCTGCGCACGCCGCTGCCTCCAGCGCCGATGCTAGCATCGGCCATGCCTCGGGCCAATCATGGCTGGAGGCCCCGCTGCTCTTCGAGCGCAGCGCTCTCCTCGCGAGCTCGGCGCGTGACGTAGAAAAAATCTCGCGGCGACGGCGCGCGCAGCATCTCGTCTCGTTCGAACAGGAATCCGCTGAACAGCGTCGTGGCGTAGCGTGCGCCGGCACTTGCCCTCGGAAAGATCAAGAAACGGGGGTACGACCAGTTGATGTCGAGCTGAGCAACGTTCCAGGCGCCGGCGCTCTGCATGCCGAGCGCGAGGGCGCGCGCCGTCGTCGAGTTGCTCACAGCCACGTACAGGACCTCTCCAGACCGATCGAGCCCGATCGCGGAGCGGCGAATGACCGTGTCGCCTTCCAGCGCGGTCCCCCACTTGCGTGACTCCGGATTCACGAGGCCGGGGTGCAAGACTCCGTTCTCCAGCATGCACGCCGCTGATTGTCGATACCAGGTTTTGTCGTCAGCCAGATCCGATCGCCGCCAGCTGGCGATGCGCAAGGTGCCCGCCTCACTACCGCTGATGGTGCAGAGCCCAGCCTGCAACGGCGCGAGCTCGATGCCCCCGACGCTCACGCCGTGATGGCCATGCACGCTCTTGAAGCCCCCGTTGAACGCGGCGAGCAGCAACGCATCGTCGGCCGCGTCGATCAGTCCGCTGCGCTGAAGGCGGGCAGCCTCGGGATTCTTCGTCTCCGGCTCCAGTGTGCCGGGCACGAGATGCAGAGCGATCTGCCGGACGGGCATGGCGACCACGAACAGCTCTGCGAAGCTGCGATCCGGGTCGGGATGAATCAGCGTACGATAGGCAAACGGCGGCGCCGAGCGCTGCACTGGGTCGCGTACCGGGTACCAGACTCCGTCATCGGAGGCCGCGACCTCGGGGAACGGCGGGCGCGAACGGCGCGGCACGAACGCTTCCAGGCGCGGCAACTGGGTCACCATCGCGGGCGCGAACGTGGCCGTCGGCTCAAGCTCGGCCGCTATCTCGTCGCTGTCGGGCGGCAGCGGCGCCAGGTCTGGAGACGCATCACCGAGCCGCCGCGGGGCAGCGTGCCGGTGTGTCGAGCGCATCCAGAGATCCTCGAGTCCGGCGTAGCGCTCCTCGAGCCAGGCGACAGCCCGCTCGCCGACCACACAGCGAAGGCCATCGGCAATCAGCGGGCCGCCCCACGGGGCGTAACGGACGAGCAGCACCGAGCCCAGGAGCGCCCCGAGTCCAGCCAGGATCCAGCGCCGCTTCCTTCCTCCACGGCCGTTGCGACGCGGAGGTTCGGGCGGCGGTGCAGAGCTGCTCCGTTCCGGAGCCGAGCTCTCCGGACCGACAGAATCTGCGCCACGGCGGTCCCAGCGCAGGGTTCCCTCCGCAGCGGGTGGAGCGACACTCGCGACGGCGTTCATTGCCGGTTCGTTTCCATGGTTCTTGCCCGTGGCGGCGTTGCACCATGAACGGCTCGATCGAGCGACACGAGAGGGTGCCGGCACACGCGATGCATACGTCGGAAATTCTGAAGCCTCTGCGATGTCAGCGCACGACCTGAGCCAACAGAAATTTGGCACCCCCGGGGGCGAAGGGGGCGGCGCGTCCGGCGCCGTGAGCCGTACGCGGTGGTTGTCGACCGCCGCCCTGCTCGCTTTGGCTACCAGCTCGGGCACGGCACCGACCCTCGAGAGCCATAGTCCGGAGACGCTCGCGTCCCAGCGCGAACACCTCCTGGATCTGCTCGCGCACGAACTGCGCGCCGATGAGCACTCGCTGCAGCGCGTCCGTTCCATCTTCGAACACTCTGCGATCCTGGGCCAGGGCAACCCGAGCATTTCGGTACACCCGATCAGCCTGGAGCAGTGCGAGGCCCAGCGACGAGAGCGGCCCCTTTGGCCGGGCGACGCGCACTGTGGGTCGCCTTACATGGTGGCCCTGTATGATCCCAGCGCTCAGAGCCAGGGCGACGCCCGGGTGTGCATCGACCAGTTCGAGTTCCCGGGTGTCCCTTGCCAGTACCCGGTCGTGCATGTTCGCGCCAGCGAAGCGGCCGCCCTGTGCGAGGCGATGGGCAAACGCCTGTGCGATGCACACGAGTGGGAAGGCGCCTGCGCGGGAGCTCTACTGCCCGCCAGCAGCGAGTACGCTTGGGGCTATGACCGAGCCGCAATGCGCGCCCGGCACAACACCTCGCGGCAGCTGACCTGGGCGTACGGCACGCAGAAGAATCACGCGCTCTGCGCGACCAATAGCTTTAAGACCCCGGGCTGCCCCGGCAGCGGCTACGCTGCGTGCGGCTCCAATACGCTGCCGACCAGCGCCTTCCCTGACTGCGTGAGCGATTTTGGAGTCTACGACCAGCACGGAAACGTGGCGGAGCACATGAGCCTGCCGATGTCGGCGCTCGAGCTGGGCAGCGCCGACGGACACGGCAGCACCGAGATGAAGGGCAGCTGGTTCATCTTCGGCGAGCAAGATGCTCACCCGGACGATTGCCGCTGGCGCGCGCCGAACTGGCATGGGTCGCGCGTCACCGACCCGAACAGTCATTCAAACTACCATCTCGGCTTTCGCTGCTGCAAAGACCTGTGAGCGGCAGCGCAGGTCCTGGCGCCGCTCGGGAGTCCCGCAAGACTTGCGCCTCGCTGCATTCGCAAGGTCCGGCTGCGGGCCCAGCATCGGGCTCGGCACGGCGGCTGCATGAAGGCCTGCCGAGGTCATGAAGAAAGCACGCTGGGTATCGGCCTGATGCTGTTCTGCATGCGGGCGTTGCGGCCTCGCGAGCTGTGGAACGAGCGGCTGCTATCGGCGGCCCTCTGGTCGCTCAACGCGGGCTTGCTCGCGATGGTCGTGCTCAGCGTGCTGCCGATTGGGCTCATCCAGACCTGGGCCTCCATCCAGCACGGGTACGCCTACGCGCGCAGCCCGGAGCTGCTCCAGCAGCCGCTGCTGCAGCTCTTCCGCTGGCTGCGTGTTCCCGGCGACGTGCTCTTCTCGCTGGGTATCGGGCCCACCGTGTGCTTCATCTTGGGCGTGGGCCGGCGCCGCGCGGAACGTATGGGTCCTCTGCCCAGCGTGCCTCCGAGCGCTGATCCGGTCGCGGCGGAGTGAGCTGGCGATGCGGGCGCGCTCACCCCAGCAACCCAGCTCGCGCTGGCTCCTGCCCCGCGAGCATGGCGCCTACGCGGAAGTTCTCTTTCCGCTGCTCACCGTGTTTTGCCTGGGGAGGTCCACGCTCGCCAGCTGCGGGTTGGGTCTGGCCATTCTCGCGGGGTTCATCGCTCATGAGCCGCTGCAGATCCTACTCGGGGCCCGGGGCGGGGCGCTGCAGCGCAAGCTCCGGGGGCGGGCGCGAGCGCAAGGCGCGCTGCTCCTGTTCCTGAGCGTGGCTGGCGCCGCGCTCGGCCTCTGGCGGACCGACGCTCCAGTGCTCGCGGCGGCTGCCGCGCTTCTGCCCGGGCTAGCGCTCATGGTCGGGTTGACCCTCGCGCGGCGGGCCAAGACCCTGCTCGGGGAGATGTTGGTGGCGCTGTTGCTCGCGTTCGCAGCAGTGCCCGTGGCGCTCGCCGCTGGGCTGTCCACTCGGGTTGCGCTGTGCTCGGCATTGACCTGGTCGTCAGTGTTCATCGTGGGCACAGCGACCGTGCACGCCTTGCTCGCGCGCAAGAAGCACGGCGTGCTCGCCCCCGGCTTCGCCGTCATCGGCCTGAGCCTGACGCTCACCGGGGGCGCGCTGTTGTCGTCCGCCCTCGGCGCTGGCTCGTGGCAGCTGGCCGCGGTCCCGATGCAGCTCGTCGCCGTCGTGGCGCTGCTCCGCGGCGTCCACCCCAGGCGTCTGAAGGCTCTCGGCTGGGCCATGGTGCTCGCTCACGTGGGGGCCGCCTTGGGGCTCTGGCTCAGCCTGCGCGCCCCCGAGCCCGGGGCGAAGGTGAGCGCGACACCACCGGCAAACGGCGCGTTTCACCGTACCAGCGCCTAAATCAGCGCCGCCCCTTGCAGGGGCGCCCGGCGAATGCCAAATTGCCTCCAAGTCGGTACCGCACGAGAGCCCGCGGCTGCGATGCTGCGCGACGGGTCCTCGTATGGCGTTGATTCGTGCCTTTTCCATGCTTTCGCTGTTCTGGCGTCTTCCCGGTCTGCCGGTATCGCAGCTGTCCGTGCAGAGCCGCCCCTTGCTCTTGCTCCTGGCGGGGGTCCTCGGCGGCGGCTGCGGCAAGCCTCCGCTGTCGCCCACTCCGCCCACACCGGGCGCGCCGCAGCTCACGGTCATGACCTACAACGTGGAGTTTCACTCGGCAGGTGCGCCCACGACCCTGGAGGCGATCGGCGCCGAGGACGCCGACGTGGTCGCCATGCAGGAGATCACGCCGGACATGGCGGATTTGATCAGCGCAAGATACGCCGGAACGTACCCGCATCAACTCTTCGCCCCCGCAGGTGGCACCGATGGCCTGGCAGTGATCTCCCGTTACGAGCTGGTGGACCGCGGAATCCATCCGGGTCCCGGCGGTTGGCATCCCGCCTGGCACGTCGATGTAGACGTGCCTGGTATTCCCTTGCAGCTGCTGAACGTGCACCTACGCTCGCTGCTCAGTGGCAACTCGGGCGCGCTCCAGTCCTACCTGAGTACGGGGTCGGACCACGTGCTCGAGATCGATGATCTATCGTCGCGCTGCGATGCGGGGCTGTCCAACCTGGTGCTGGGCGACTTCAATGAAGGCCCCGACGGAGACGCAGTGGGTTTCCTGGAGGCCGAGGGCTATGCGAATGTCTTGCCTGCGTTCCACCCCGGTCAGCCCACTTGGCGCTACCGCTCGGTGGCAGGGCAGCTCGAGGAAAGCGTCGACCACATCCTGTACGACGAGACGTTGCGTCCCCTCGACGCCTGGGTGGAGGTGAAGGGTCGATCCGACCATCTGCCGGTCCTTGCACATTTCGAAGCGCGCTCCTGGCAGAGCGAGCCGTCGAGCGACTGAGCGCTCAATAACGCGCGAGCCGTGCGCCGCGCTGCGAAGGCGCGCAAGGTTCGCCGCCGCCGCATGGGCCGCGCGACGGACAGGCATGAGTCTTGCTCAGGCCTCGGGAGTTGCTCGAGGTAAACATGCCCTGTCCCAGCCGTGAGTCCATGCCCTGCCCGCGCCGACTGCTGACCTGGTTCGCGAGCTCGCTCGCACTCTGCGCGTGTCCGCCCGAGGCGGTGCAGAATCCGCCATCTCAGCAGGCCGCCGCATTGACCCGCTTCGATGGCGAGGTGCAGCTACCGAACGGTGCAGCGCTCCGGTATTCCGCGATTCTGGTGGCCGATCCGGTGCTGGAGGGTTCGTATCTGGGCACGATCGACATTCCGATGCAGGCGCTCACCGGAGCGAGCCTGGACAGTGTGCGCTTCCTTCCGAAAGAGCACGTGGACTTCGAGCTCGCGCTACCCGGGGAGCCGCGCTGGGTCGGCCACTATCAAGCGGATGGCTCGCTGAGTTGCCAGTACTTCCAGGGGGACGTGACGTTGCCCTGCTCGATGCGCGAGGTCACCGTGCTGAAGACTCACGTTCCACCACCCGCGCGGGCCCGCCAGACACCACTACCGCCATTTCCATATCAAGTGGTCGACGTGAGGATCGACAATTCAGTGGCACATCTGATCCTCGCTGGAACGCTCAGCCTGCCGCGCGAGGCCGGCGAGCACGGAGCTGTGCTGCTGCTCGGCGACAGCGACGCCCGCGATCGCGACGGCACCCGGGCTGCTCACAAGCCCTTCCTGGTACTCGCCGACCATCTGACGCGAGCCGGGATTGCGGTGCTGCGCCTGGACGCGCGTGGTGTCGGTGACTCCGGCACGAGCGGCCCCCACCCGGGGGCTGCCGATCTCGAGAGCGATGCGCGAGCCGCGCTGGCCTTCCTGCGGGCGCGCCCGGAGATCGATCCACGCCGGGTCGGTTTGCTCGGACACGGTTTCGGATCGGTGGTGGCCGCGCGCACAGCCACGCACGACCGGGCCGTGGCGTTCGTGGTACTGCTCACTCCCCCGCCGGAGCCGCGCGCCGTGTTCTCCGGTGTGCGTTGTGGAGTGCTGGCGCTCGGGGGCGAGCTCGACCGCGAGGTGGACTTCGATCGCAATCTTCCCGCCTTGCGTGAGGCGCTCGTGGGAGCGCCGAACGTGGTCCTGGAAACCTTGCCGGGGCTGGATCATCAGTTTCAGCGTGCCGCCGCGCCCCCAGGCTCGAGCCAGGAGCGATCGGACGAGAGCTTCGCCCCCGAGGCGCTCGAGCTCATCTCTGATTGGATCGAGCACACCCTGCGCTAGGCCAGGGTCGCGCTGGACACCGCGCCGCCATGCCGCCGCACCAGCGGCCGGCGTGCGCGAACTCGCTCAGGGGCGCGTCGATCGAGACGCGATGCAGAGACTCGGCGGAGCGAGCTCACTGCAACGGCACGAGCTCGACGCGGTGGACGAACTGCCGTGATGGCCATGCCGCGTCTTAAATCCGCCGTTGAAGGCGGCAAGGAGTGCGGGCTCGTCCTCCGGAGCGATCAGGCCGCGTCGCTCCAACCGCTGCGCTTCGGGGTTGTTCGACTCTGGCTCCAGCGTGCCGGGGACGGCGTGCAACTCGATCTGCCGACTTGGCAGGGCGACGATGAACAACTCGGCGAAAGTACGCTCCGGATCCGGATGGATCAACGTGCGATAGCCGAACGGGGCTGTGTCGGGGCGAGCCGGGTCGAAGATGGGATACCAGAGCCCATCATCCCTGGCCGCGACGGCCGGAAATGGCGGCACAGCGGGCACGGGTGGAGCGAACCCGCCAGCGCCCGTGGCTGCGGCCTGGCGCGCGGCGGCAGGCTGCAAATCCTCAGCCGCGCTGGGTTGGGTCGCGACGGGCGGCAAGGGCGCGAGCGCGGGTGACGCATCTCCGGGCCGGCGCGGCGGCGCGCGCAGGTGGCTCACGCGCATCCAGAGATCTTGCGTCGCGGCCCAGCGCTCCTCGAGCCAGGTGACGGTCTGGTCCCCGAGCACGCGGCGCAGGCTGTCGGCGACCACCGGGCCGCCCTGGAGCGCGTACTGGACGACCAGGATCAGCGCGAGCAGCGCTGCGAGCAAGCCGACGCCCAGCCAGCGGCGCCAGTGGGAGCTCGGCGCATCGAGCGGCGGGCGAGCCGGGTTCGCCCGCTCGGCTCCCATGACGAAGAACTGCATGCATGGGCCGTTACTAGATCTGTGCCAGCTCATCCCGGCCCCTGCACGCCGTTCACGGGTGCAACGCCTGCGCGCAGCGGCGGCGAACGCAGAATTCGCGCTCCTGCTGCGCCGCTCGAAGCGCGGGAAGGCGCCAGCGCGACCGCGCAGTGAGGTGGCATGTCTCATGCTTTGGCGCCTTCCAAGCTGGGGATCCACTCGGCATTCACGCCACCCGATGCGAGGCACCATGACCAACGTCAAAGCACTACGAGGCAACGCGAAGAAAGAGGCCGAGCACCTGCTCAGCGAGCTGTGGACTCTGGGAGACGAGATCCGCCTGAAGGCACATCTCGCCAACGCCGAGGGCCGCGAGGCCTGGAAGGGTCTCGAGCCTCAGCTGCTGCAATTCAGGCGGCGGCTGGAGACCTGCAGCGAAGGGGCCCTGAGCGAGCTGCGCTCGGCTGGCAACCGGCTGCGCGCGAACCTGGAGCGGCTGCGCAAAGAACTGCAAGAGCCGCCGCCTGACGCCCCCCACAGCTGACCGCGATTTCGCCGTGCCCGACCCTGCGTGTAGCGCGGCGGAGGTTCGGCTTCCGCCGCAGCCCGCCGAGAACCTCGACGTCGCTCGAGTGCTGGGGCGCATCGCCGCGCTGCTCGAGGCGCAAGAAGCCAGTTCGTTTCACGTCCGCGCGTGTCACGACGCAGCCGCGCAAGTGCGGCAGCTGCGCGAGCCGCCGCCCCAGATCGTGGAGCAGCGCGGCTGCGCCGGGCTCGAGCAGCTGCCCGTAGTGACCGAGCGGCGCGGCGCCCTCGCGGGGCGCCGCATCGTGCGCGGAGGCGAGCATGAGTGCGGTCGACAAGACGGCGTGTCGCCTCGCGAGAGCCTGCCGGACGCCGCAGGCGAGAGCGCCGCGACGGTCCTCGCCCTGCGCACGGCCGCGGGCCAGCTCGGAAGCGAGGCCCCGATAGAAGCGATCGAGACTCACCTCTCGTGGGTGTTCTTGACGCGCTGCCATGCGTACAAGCTGAAGAAGCCCGCCCGCAGCGAACATTTCGACTACACTACGGTCGGCGCGCGCAGGGCCGCATGTGAAACCGAGCTGCAGCTCAATCGGCGCTTGGCCGCCAGCGTCTACCTGGGCGTCGTGCCCGTGCGCTGCAACGGCACGGGCCGGCACGTCGAAGGCAACGGAGAGATCGTCGATTGGTTGCTGAAGATGCGCCGGCTGCCGCGTGACTCGATGCTCAATGTATGCATCCAGAGGCAGGCGGTCAGCGTCGGCCAGCTCATGGCGCTCGCGCAGGTCTTGACGCGCTTCTACGCAGCTGCTCCGCGTGCCGGCTGGAGTGGGGCGGAGTATCGCCGAACGCTCGCCGCCCGGCTCGAGTCCAAGCGTGCCCTGCTCACCTTACCGCGGCACGAGCTCGATCCGGGGCTCGTCCGCAGCGTCTGCGAACAGACCGAGCGCTGGCTGGAGCGCCACGTGGACGAAGTCGCGGCGCGCGCGCCTCTGGTGCGCGAAGCGCATGGCGACCTCCGGCCTGAACACATCTGTCTGGAGGCGGAGCCGGTGATCATCGACTGTCTCGATTTCGATCGCCAGCTGCGCCTGCTCGATCCGCTCTCAGAACTAGCCTTTCTCGACCTGGAGTGCCGCCGGCTCGGCAACGACTGGATTGGCCCTCAGCTCGCGGCGAGCTACGCGCGGCTGGCGGGAGATGCTGCCAGCTTGGAGCTGCAGCACTTCTACGCCAGCTACCATGCCCTGATCCGCGCGGGCTTGGCCGTGTCGCGCACGGACGAGCCTGGCGCCGACCTCGACAAGTGGCGGGCGCGCGCCCGGTCCTATCTGGAGTTCGCCACCCCACCCGCGCTCTGAACGAGTTGCCACTCTCGGAGTGGCTCAGCTCCTACAACGAAGACGACCTGACAACGGAATGACCATGAGTGAAGCACCTGCCATCAACGCCTTGAAAGAAGCGCTTCAGGAGCTGAGCAGCGCGAGCGATAGCGCTCGCCTGCAACCGCATCTGCTGGCGCTCGGCCGCTTGCGGGGCCCCCCGGAGCTCGTTCAGTGCGGCGCCACCTATCCCGTAGGCGCCTCCTCGGACTCGGGGAGAGGGCCATAGCTCGCGAATAGCCGCCCCCAGGGGGTGTTCGACTGCCACTGCTGGAAGACTCGCCGATCGATCAGCGGCCAGTGGAAATAATCGTGGTACAGCCAGCTGCCCGCCGAGAACAGGTGGACGAGCGGCGAGTGGAAGAGCAGCTTCTGCACGCCGCGCACCGGCCCGAACCAGACCACGTCCCCGACATGGCTCGCCAGGTTGTCACCCACATTGAAGCCCCAGCTTTCTCTCGAGACATCCGCTCCCAGGATGTCGATCCGAGCCGGATCCGCATGCCCGAGCTGCGCTTCATCCGCTAGGCGCAGAAAGCGAATGTGCCGAGGCTCGAACCCCATCATCCGGGCCGCCACCGCATCGATCGCGACGGAGTCGGCGCTGGCGAGCAGGAAGCTCTGGATCACGGGCCGCAAGGTGCGCGGGCCCGGCCCGTCGCCGGCCGTGGTGCCATCCATCAGCGCAAAGATGCCGGCGTGGATCTCCTGCTGAATCGCCAGCAGATCCACGAGCTCTCGTGAATCCAGCTGTGCGTGTACTGACGCTTGCGGTCGAGCAGGCCCCCGAACGCGTTCTTCATGGGGCCTGTGATAGTGGTGTACACGTGGCACTTCATCGTCGGCAGGTGGACGATGTTCTTGCCCAGGAAGTACTCCGGCACCCGGATGCCCTCCGGGAAGAGGCGCGGCAACACCCTGAGCTCGGCCTTGGGTCGCTGCCACGGTGTCGTGTTCGCGCCGGGGAACGGGTAGTGCCAGCTGATTTGTCTTTGAGGATCGTCGGAGCGCTCCGATCCAGCGCGCGCGCCAGGCCGGCAAGCTCGCAGACTTGCTGCACGTCGCGCAGCACCCGCTCCGGAGCGGTCTTCAGCACGGCCACCGTCGATTTGCTCAATTGCTCCATCTTTCGTCCCACTCCCGTCGCGTTGGTCAGCAAGTCTCGTTCCACACCGAGCGTGGGGCACGAGCCCGCAGTTGACACGCAAGAACTGCGACCTCCGCGCGCCGGGGCGCAAGGCTTGCCACGCCCCGCTCCGCGGACACCTCACCCACGAGGGCGCCGCGCTCGCGGGGCTGGCACAGCCGTTGCTCGGCCGCGGGCATGACGTATAAACAAGTGCTGTTCGAGTCCGCCGCCCGAGAAAAGCTCCTGCGCGGTGTCACCGCTCTGAGCGACGCGGTGCGCGTCACCCTAGGCCCAAAATCCAAGCGCGTTTTGATCGAGAAGAAGTGGGGGGCACCGCTCGTGTGCGACGACGGCGTAACCATCGCCAAGGAATTCGATCTCAAAGACCCCGTCGAGAACCTGGGCGTCCGCACGCTGCGCCAGGCGGCCGAACGCACCGGTGAAGCAGTGGGCGACGGGACCACGACCTCCACCCTGCTCGCCCACGCGATCTTCGCGGAAGGTGTGCGCAACGTGGTCGCCGGCGCCAGCGCCATCAACCTCAAGCGCGGCCTGGAACGCGGCCTGGCTGCTGCGGTGAAGTCGCTGAGCCAGCAATCTCGGCCGGTGCAAAGCAAGAAGGAAAGAGCTCAGGTCGCCACCATCTCCGCGCACAATGACATCAAGATGGGTTCTATCGTGGCGGACGCCTACGAGCGCGTGGGCGATGAAGGCGTGATCAGCGTCGAGGAGGCCCGCACGACCGAAACCACGCTGGAGGTCGTCAACGGCATGCAGTTTGACCGCGGCTATCTCTCACCTTATTTCGTTACGGATCCGGAACGGATGGAGTGCGTGCTGGAGGATCCTTTGATCTTGATCCACGGTCCCAAGATCGCCTCGATCAAGGACCTGGTGCCATTCCTGGAGCTGGCCGTCAAGAGCGCCAGGCCGCTGTTGATCATCGCGGAAGACGTCGAGGGCGATGCCCTGGCGACGCTGGTCGTCAACAAGCTTCGCGGCTCGCTGCTCTGCTGCGCAGTCAAGGCTCCCGGCTTCGGCGAGCGCCGCCAGGCGATGCTCGAAGACATCGCCATCCTCACCGGCGGTCAGATGTTCTCGGCGGAGCTCGGTCGCAAGCTGGAAAACGCCGACTTGAGCGATGCCGGGCACGCGAGCCGCATCGTCATCGACAAGGACAAGACCACCATCGTCGCCGGCAAGGGCGACAAGAACCGCATACACGCGCGCATCGAGCAGCTGCGGCGGCAAATCAAGGAGACCACCAGCGACTACGACAAGGAGAAGCTCCAAGAGCGGCTGGCCAAGCTGACCGGTGGCGTGGCGGTGATCAAGGCGGGCGCGCCCAGCGAGGCCGAGCTCAAGTCGATCAAGGAGGCCTTTGACGACGCGATCAACTCGACGAAAGCGGCCATCGCCGAAGGTATCGTTCCGGGCGCTGGTCTGGCTCTGCTGCGCGCGCGTGCTGCCGTCGCGCAGGAGGAAGCGGCAGCGACCGGCGACGAGCGCACGGGGCTCAACATCCTCACGCACGCGCTAGAGGCGCCGACCCGGCAGATCGCGAAGAACTCGGGCCTGGACGGTGGCGTGGTGCTGGAACGCATGTCCCAGGCCGGCGGCCACATCGGGCTGAATGCAGCGACGGGCGACTACGTGGATCTGTATGAGGCAGGCATCGTGGACCCGACCAAAGTGGTGCGCACGGCGCTAGAAAATGCGGTCTCGGTCGCCAGCGTGCTGCTGCTCACAGAGGCCACCCTGACGGAGGTCCCCGAGCCGCCCAAGCCCGCGGCCGCAGCTGCGGCGCCCGCATACGGGGAGGAGTTCTGAAATTCGAGCCGAGAGCGGGCGCGGGATTTGAGCCAGCGCGCCCGTCTCTCGACCCTTCATGATCGCTAAGGATCGATCCGGATGCGATGGTCGATGTTTCGCACACCCGGGGTGCCTTTGACCGCGCCCAGTACGGCTTCCCGCTCGCGCCACGAACGCACGACGCCCCTCAACGCCACATGGCCGTTCTCTACAACACCGTTCCAGTACGTGCGCCGGCGCCGCTCTTCGGGCACCACCACAAAGAGAATTCCGCACTGTCCGACGCGCGCCCTCAGCCTCTCCCGCTCCCCCGTCGTGCTCCGCTCTGCCCCCGCGGGTGCGCTACCGAACCAGCTCCGATCAGCCCGGTGGGTCACGAGACGCCAGGCGGGCGCGCCTCGCACGGTGGACCGTCCCCGGCGAATGACAACACCGACAACTCATGCGGCTCACCGCGAAGCGGGGCGCTCGCTGGCAGCTCGCGTCGCGCGTCAAGCCGCGTCGACGTCAAACTTACCGGAACGGTAGCTCCACATCGAGCGCGATGGCCTTCGATTCGCGCTCGGCCTGCCGCTGCAGCGCGCCCTGGATGGCCTTCCGCAGGTCCGCGGCGGCCACAGGCGGCGCCACCACTTCGATGTGATTGATCACATTGGTCACGCCCGCCAGATCGCGCACCGCGCTTTCTGCATCGTCGCGCTGGCGATAGAGCGGCACCTGCCCCTCGAGCGTGACACGCCCGTCGGTGACGCTGGAGCGAATCTGCTGGTCGGGAATAAACACCTCCCATTTCAGAGTGTCGCGCACCGCGCGTGCGATCTCCGTGTCGGAACGCCGCACGCCGTCCACCGGGCGGACCCGGATGTCGTTGGCCACGTCGAGCACACCGCCCACCCGATACGCGCACTCTTGCGCGGCCTGCCGTATGCCCCAGCTGTTGACTTCACCACTGAGCGTGACGACACCGTCGTCCACTCGTACGCTCACGCCGGGATCGTGCACCCGGATGTCAATCTCCAGCTCGTTCTATACCGCTTGCTGAATCTCTGTGTCTGTCTTCATGGTGTTCTCTCCTCGCCCACCCGTGGGCTCGCCGGTGGCAGGTGGGACTGAAAGAGCCCCGATCGTGCATCCGCCTCCGTCGCTTGCAGAAAGGCCGCGATCGCCGGCTCAAAGCACCGGAGCTCTGCCTCCTGTACGTGATATCCATTGATGATGCGCAGGCTCTGGCGCTGCTCGGGCGGGACCAGATCCGAGACTCGCAGCTCGCAAACCGCGCGCGGCGGGCGCCCCACGCGGTTCGTCAGCTCCGCGGTCAGCCAGTCCTTCTGCTGCGCTCGTTCGTAACCGCAGAGCGTGATGAAAGAGTAGTTGTGCAACTGCTCGCGGTAGAGTTGCAGGAACGTTCGCAAGGGAGCCGCGAGCTTGCCGGCCCACACTGGCCCAACCAAGATCACGCGATCGCAGTCGAAAAATGGCTGCTCGATCGGGCGAATGCGAGGCAGACGCCGTACCAGTACGTCCCACAGGATGGTCAAATTCGTCCGCGGCCTCAGCTCCACGATGGGCACGAGACCGCAGCCAAGCCGCGCGGCGAGGTAGCGGGCGAGCGTCGCGTTGTTGCCGTGATGGGAGTAATGAGCGACCCAGGTGGACATGATTCCTTCCTGCTTCACGAGCCGGTCGCCGCGGCTCTCTTGGCTGAATCGGCCTGGGCAGCCTGAGCTTCCGCCCGCAGCGTCAGCACCGGGCAGGGCGCGATGCGCAAGACCTGCTCGGCAACGGATCCGAGCAGTACGTGGTTTAGCCCCCTGCGCCCGTGCGTACCCATGACGATTAGATCGAAGGCGCCCTCCCGCGCGAAGTCGCAGATCTCGGCGGCGCAGGGGCCTTGGCGTATCAGCGTCTGCACGCGAGGGGTTCCCGCCTCCTGCGCAGCCTGTTTGTATTTGCCCAGTTCCGCGTCGAAGCACGCGAACATCTCGTCGAGCTGCGGCCGGGTGAACATCACATAGCCATCCGGCAGCGGGTACGCTAGCGGATCGAAGACGTGCACGAGGTGCAGAGAGCCCTCGTAACGTCGCGCAAGTTCTGCGGCAACTTCCACGGCGCGCGCCGAATGCGTCGAGAAGTCGACGGGCACCAGGATTTTTCGGAATGGCTTCATGGCTCTTCTCCAGTGTGGGTAACGAGGCCGCCGCAGCTCTTTGTGCAGCCGCCAGCGCCGCGCTCCGCACACGAGGCAGAAGCAGAAGATGTGCCATGGACGGCTCCGCGACGGCTCGCGTGGCTAGTGGTAGGGCACGTTGTATGCAAGCGCCCCCGAACATGACTCACATTCAGTTCTCGCGCGCGAAGCTCGGGCGCCGCGCCTGCCTCGGCTCCAGCGTTGCTGCGGTCCTGCTGGGAACGGCCGCAGCATGGTCGTTCGCGCGCTGCGCGGCTCTGCCAGACGATCGTTGCATTCAGGACGGTATCGGACCGGACGTCTACTTTCACGACGGCTGTCTGATTTGCGTGTGCGACGCAGCAAACGAACTCCGCTGCTATCCCAGCGCTTGCTCGCCCGATGCTGGAAGCCTGGACGGACCGGCGACAGTGGACCCCACAGACTCGCAGCTGCCGTGATGGAGCCCCGGCTCAGGGAAGCTGCTGCGGCTCACCCGAAGCGGGGCTGGACCACTTCCCCCGCGCCTGGGCAATCAGTCTCGTGAAATCGCTGGAGGTCACGATGCCCAGGAGCACGTTGTTCTCGTCGACCACGGGCAGACAACCGAACCTCTGCTTCAGGAGCAAGCGTGCCGCGTGTTGCAGGGAAGTGTCCGGACGAATGGTGAGCACATCGCGCACCATGATGTCGCGCACCCGGAAGCGCTCCTCCAGATCCCGGTCTCGAGCGGCGTGGTGCGGTAGTAGATTGCTGCTGGCGATGCCCAGCAAGTCGGTCTCCGTCACGAGTCCGATCAAGCGGTCCTCGTCAGTGACCGGCAGGTGACGAAAGCGCAGGGTCTTCAGCGACTCTCGCAGGTTCGCCAGATTGTCGTCTTCCTCCACGGTGATGACGTCCCGGGTCATGATTTCAGCGACGGTGCTCGGAATTTCCAGGTTCATGCCGCCTCTGGAGCAAGGGCCATGCCCATGCGACGCCGGGCATGCCGGCGCTGCTCCTGAGCTCGTGAAGGAATCCACGCAATCCCTGCGCCGGCCACGCCTGCCCGACGCAAGCGCTGCGTGCGCCCTCTCCCGCGGGCCTGAAGAGAAGCCCTCCAGCATCGGTGTCCTGTCCTGCAAGTCCCACAGCAACCGGTGGCATGTGTTCTGCAGTCGCAGGCTCGACGCCTGATGCCGCGGAGAAGATCTGGGGCCATGAACGTTGCCGAGCTCATTGCCGAATGCCTGATCCGCCTGGGGGTCCGGCACACCTTCGGCGTCGGGGGCGCCAACATCGAGGATCTATTTCTGGCCATACAGCGCCGCCGACCTCAGCTGCGCGCCATCTTGTGCAAGCACGAGCACGCTGCCGGGACGGCGGCGGACGCCTACGCGCGGCTCAGCGGCGGTCTCGGGGTGGTGCTCGTCACCTCGGGCGGGGGCGCGATGAACCTGGTGCACTCGGTGGCCGAGGCGCGCGCCTCGCGCGTGCCTCTGCTCGCGCTCGTGGGCGAGCCACCCAGCGAACAGCAGGGCCGCGGCGCTTTCCAGGATACGAGCGGCCGCAACGGCGCCGTGGATGCTGCCGCCGTGTTCGGCGCGCTCACGCCAGATTGCGTGCGCATCCGGGAGCCGCGCGAGCTGTTCCCCTGGATCGAGCGCATCAGCAGCGCGCCACCCTCGGAATGGACCGGCCCGCGCGTGCTGTTGCTCGCCAAGGATATTCAGCGCGCGGAGCTGACGCCGCCGGACGACTGGTGGCAGCGCCGCGCGCCGCCGCGAGCCGCGGCGGGGGCCAGCGACACCGAGCTGGAATCTTTGGCGTCGGTGCTCGACGCGCGCCCCTTGGTCATCATCGCCGGAGCGGAGGTGGCTCGCCGCGGCGCTCGCGCCGCGCTGGCGCGGCTGGCAGAGCGCGCCGACGCCGACGTCGTGGTGGCACCCGACGCTCGCGACGCATTCGAAAATGATCACCCTCGCTTTGCCGGGGTAGTGGGTGCGATGGGCCAGGCAAGCGCTCTGCGGGTGGTGGCTCGGGCGCGGTCGCTCCTGATCGTGGGTACGCGCCTGGCCCTGCTGGAGCGCCTCGGGATCGAGGGCAGCCTGGAGGGCAAGCCGATCGTGCACTTGGGGAGCGAAGCGCCCTACGTGCCCTCGCAGGCGCGGCTCCAGAGCGGAGCAAGCCTGACAGCAGACCTGATGGGCCTGAGCCGCCGGCTCGCTGAGCGGCGTTCGGCCTCCAGCGGCCCCGGTGAGCGCGATCCCGCCAACGCGGATCCGGCGCTCGAGGCGCTACCTGCAGACAGCGCGGCGCTGCGCTCTCCAGCCGTCCTGGAGCTGCTGCAGAAGTGCTGGCCCGACGCGGCAACCGTGCTGGTCGACGCCGGCAACACCGGCGCCAGCGCCGTGTATCATCTGCATGCTCCACGCGCGGGGCGCTGGCTGCTCGCCATGGGCATGGCCGGTATGGGCTACACGTACGGCGCAGCGATCGGCGCTGCATTCGCCACCGGCCGGCGCGTGTTCGTGGTCTCGGGCGACGGCGCCTTCTTCATGCACGGGCTCGAGACGCACACCGCCGTCGAGCATCAGTTGCCGATCACCTATCTGGTGCTCGACAACGCGGCCCACGGGATGTGCCTGGTGCGCGAGAAGCTGCTCCTGGGCGAGAGCTCCGGGTACAATGGCTTTCGGCGATCGCACCTGGGAGCGGGCTTGGCGGCGATGTTCCCGGGCCTGCCGGCGTTCGACTGCACGAGCCTGGAGCAGCTCGCTCGAGCGCTCGAACACTGTGGCGGCAGCGGCGGGCCCTGCTTCGTGAGCGCCCAGCTGCCCGAGATCGAAGTGCCACCGTTTGCCGCCTTCGCCGGCGCGCGAGCTCGCGGTTTGCTGACTCTGGAGCGCGACAGCGCGGAGGGGGGAGTGTCATGATCACGCTGGCGCCCGCTGGACTCGAGGGCATCCCTGGTTTGGTGCGCTGCGAGCAGTACGACCGCGAGCGCATCGCGGAGCTGCTCACCGAGATGACGCACGGAACCTACCCGCACGAGCAGGTGTATGGCGAGTATTGCACGGTGCACATTCACATCGAATGCCCGCCCGAACAGGTCTTCGCGTACATGGCGAACCCGTACAGCTTGATGGAGTGGACGTACAGTGTTCGCGCGTTGCGTCCGACGCCGACGGAAGGCCTGCTGCTGGGCGTGGACGCGCAGGAGACGCCCCTGTACTGCCGCGTCGAGAGCCACCGCGAGGCCCTGACCGTCGACTATCACTGTGCCTGGGACCAGGGCGACCAGCTGTGGATGATCTACCTCAACCGGATCGTGCCGGCGCAGCGCGTGCTGGCCCGGTCCGGCACGGTGGTTATCTGGACCAACTGCCGGCATCCCAACTATGCAAAGAACCCCTTCCCGGCGCTCGCCCCGCGCGAGCGCGCCTGGGTGGGGGACTACTGGCCGTTCTTCTTCGCCGGCCACAGCCTGGAGCTGGCCAATCTCAAATCCATTCTCGAGTATCGCACGCGCCTCTCGCTGCCGCTGGGGCCACGCCTGCTCGAGGTCCAGCCTCTACCCGACCGCTGACCGCCATGATCCCGATCCACCTGCTCGACGTCGCCAGCTACCTGCCCGAAAGCAGTGTCGACAACTCGTTCTTCGCCCCGGGCACTGCCGGGCGGCGCGGCATGTTCACGGCGCCGAGCACGCGCCGGCACGTGAGCCCGGACGAGAGCGCCGTCGACATGATCGAGAAAGCGGCGCGGCGGCTGAGCGAGCGTCAGGGCCTGGACGTTGCGCGCGACATCGACCTGCTGTTCACCAATGTGGCCATTCCCGATCAGGCATTCACGGGCTGCGGCGCGGAAGTCGCAGCGCGGCTCGGCGCCCATCCGCGCTGGATCGTGGATCTGCACAACACGGGCTGCGTCGCTCTCCTGTACATGCTCGATCTGGCGCGAGTCTTGATGCAGGGCAGCGGCGCCCGCGGCGCGCTCCTGTGCTGCGTGCAGAACGCCGGAGGCCGGATCTTCTCGCAACCCGGGGTGCGGACCAAGTCGCAAGCGCCGATCCCCGGCGATGGTTGCGGCGTGGGGTACGCGCGCGCCGGGGATGGCTCCCCGCTGCTCTCGCTCGTCCAGCGCTGTCAGCCGGAGTTCGCCGCGGACATGCGCGCCATCGGCGACGATGGGCGCCACTACTGGCAGCCCGGGCAGAGCCCGATCAGCATCGCCTTCACGGAGTCGCGCGTCGCTGCCATCATCCAGCGCGGCAACTCGCTCGTGCCGGAGCTGGTCCGGCTCGCCTGCGCGGAGGCCGGCGTGGCCGTACGCGATCTCGATCTGCTCGTCACCAATCAGCCCAGCACCATCTTCTTGCGCAACTGGCGGGAGGCGCTGGAGCTCCGGCCCGGAGTGCACCACGACACCTTCGATCGTCTGGGGAATCTGTTCGGGGCTGGTATTCCGATCAATCTGGACGATGCGCTGACCGAGGCCAAGATCCGGCGCGGGTCACTGGTGTGTATGGCTGGTTTTTCACACGCCGGTGATTACGGCGCTGCCGCCGTGCTGCGCTGGCACGGCGACGCGCGCTCGAGTCGAGAGCGCCCGGCGTCCGGGGTGTGAGCGGGTGCAGGGCACGCGAGTCCCGCTTCGACGACAGCCGGTCGCCCCTCACCACTGCTGCGAGACGGCAAGCCCGAGGTGCAAGCGGCGATTGTAATATTCGAAGTCGGCCCAGCTCAGCTCCGCCTCGCCGCGCACGGAAAAGCCTTGCCAGGGCCCGAGACTGAGCCCGCACGGCAAGAACCCGGACAGCGCGGAGCCCCAGGTGCCGAGCCGGGGGGCACAATAGGGCTGGACCTGATCCAGGCGCACCGACACGGGCACCGACAGCGCTGCCCACAGAGCCCCCACCTCCGCCTCTGCGGAGGCGCTGAAGCGGCTCTGCACGAGGTCCCTGCGCAGCGCCCAACCTCCGAGCGCCGCAGATTGGTCAAAGCCGAAGAGCACGGTCGACAGCCAGCTCTTGCCCCAGCGCGTGCTCCACCAGGCCTGTGCCATCGGTCGCGCCGCCTCGGCCACGTAGGGGCGTGGGCCCACGCGAGAGAACGCGACTCCCGCTTCTCCCTGCCGCTCCCGAGGCAGTGCCCCCGCCGGGCGGAAGCTCTGCGCGGGAGCACACGCCACGCCGCAGGCGCACAGTGCAAACCGGCACGCTCTGGCCGGCAGGCGACGAGCGCGCGAGGTCAAAATGCCAACCCCATGCCGGCAATGAAGCGCCGTTCCAGGCGCGCCCCCACGAAACCGCCCAGGTGGCTCACGTGCGAGAACCGCTCCACCCCGGCGTAAGCACGCAGCGGGGCTCCCGGTGGCTCGAGGGCGACCATGAGCCTGCGTTCGTCGAGCGCTTCGCTGCCCTCCAGGTCGCGAGTGATCTGCTCTTGAAAGCGATCCAGGCCCTCGATCGAGCGGTAGCGACCCCAGCTGTATTCCACGCTCAAGATCAGCGCGTGGACGCGCAGCTCGGCGTAGGAACGGTTTGAAAAGCCCAGATTGTACTGATAGTCGCGCTCCAGCGTGCTCTTGTAGGTCGCGCCCGGATCGGCCGCGTACACCCTGGGCCAGGCGAGCGAGCGGATCGGCGCAAAGTCGCCGTACAGGCGGCTCGCGAGGGCCCAGCTGAAGATCTCCCCTTTGCGGAACAGCGCCAGGGAGGGGCCGACGAAATGCGCGAGCGCGTACTGGTCGCCATGGCCCAGGCTGGTGCGATCCACGAACTCCAGCCCGGTCCCGACACCTGCGATCAGCCCCAGCACTCGCGGCGAGGCCCACTGCGCGTAGTAGCCGGCGAGCACCGCGTCGAATTCGACGTCGACGTTCCGTAGCCCGCTGCCGTCGAACTCCAGCTCCAGAGCTGCCTCGGTGAAATCCCCGCCCGCGAACGGCCGCGCGAAGGTCTCGGGGCCCAGGAAGCCCGGCAAGCTCGCCAGCTGCGCAGCAAGGCGCACGCCTCGCAGCTGCTCCTGCCGCTCCGCGGCGTCATCCAGCCAGGCGTTGTGCAGGTCCAGTGTGAAGCGGTGGTGATAGGCGGAGCTGAAGCCCAGACGGTCCTTGGGTGGGCTGGGATCTGCGCTGCGCCGATCAAGTCTGTCGTGCACCCAGACCGGAAACCCGAGCGTGGCCGCGGCGGCCTGCTGAACCACTGCGCCGCCATCGGGGGCACTGTTCAGGTAGGCCGCGAGTTGCACGAAGAACTCGCCCGCAGCCGTGCCCGCGGCAGTGGTCGCCACCATGTCGTTGATGCTGACCTTTTCACGCCACTCGAGACCCCACTCCCAGATCGCCGACGACAGCTGCGCGTAGAGCACCGACTCGCCCACGCTCAGCCCATTGGCACGGCTCAGCCCGTAGTAAGCGCTGCCCGCCAGCGGGTGCAGGAGGTTATTGGTGACGTGGGTGTTGTTGTCGAAGCGAACACTCTCTCCGTCGAAGCGCCGCGAGAGTCGGGGAAAGTCCCAGTCCCGATGGTTCGCGCCCGCGCTCAGCCAGTACTGTCCCACCCCGATCGCCAGCACACCCAGCATCTCCAGCGCGGCGCGACCGTAGTGGGCGCCGTCCGAGGGCGGTCCCAGGCGTAGCGCGGGCTCCGCGGGCTGCGCTGCGCCCGGCACGAGCGGAGACTCGGCACGGCCCGCGCCGGGCCAGGCCGTGAGCGCGACCGAGGCCAGGAGCACGAGCGGGCGCAGGCGTCGCAGCATCGCGGGCCAGTGTGCAGAGCGCGTGCCAAGCCAATCGCGCAGATTCGGGCTGACGCATTCGCTGCGCGCGCGTCTCCTGCGTGCAACTCACGCGCGGCGCAAACCTTGCGCGTCGGGCTGAACCAGGCTCGCTGCTCCCTTTCGCGCCCTCCCCCTGGCACGCCGTGTGCTGGTCGGCGTCGCATGGCTGTCCCCTATTTCATTCCCGTCGCAACACCGTTGCGGCGCGCGGGCGCTCTGTTCGGTGCCACCGCCGCTTTACTCGGATTGCTCGTGGCCGGGGCCCGTCCCTGGTACAGCACCTGGGGTGCCAGCGCCGAAGAGCAGCGCGCCAGGCCTGAGGTCGCGGTGAGCCGCGGACTCCAGCTCCAGGAGGTGCGCACCGTCCCGGTGCAGGCTCCCGCCGAGCAAGTCTTTCCCTGGCTGGCCCAGCTCGGTCAGGACCGGGCCGGATTCTACAGCTACGATTTGCTCGAAAACCTGGTCGGATGCCGCATGCCGCGCATCGAGCGGCTCGATCCGTCACTGCAACACTGGAGCATCGGCGATCGCCTGTGGATGTATCCCCAGGACGAGCTGGGCGGCGCCGGCTACGCACGGTTGGTCGAGTACCGACCGGGCTCCGCGCTGGTGTTTGAGACCCGCGCGCCCGGCGCCGGTGCCGATGCGCCCGCCAGTGGTCTGTGGTCGCTCGAGGTGCGCGCGACCGGGCCCGGCAGCTCCCGCCTGATCGCCAGCAGCTTCGGCAGCTCGCCAACGAGCCTGCTGGGAGCCGTCTTCAACCGTGCCGTGTTCGAGCCGATGCACTTCGCCATGGAACGGCGCATGCTGAAGGGAATCGCAGGATTGGCGGAGGGCGCTCCCATCTCTGCCGCGAGCGACGCCGTGATGCTGGGGCTCTGGGCGCTGACCCTGACGGTCTTCATCACCAGCGCCCTGCTCGTGTTGCTCGGATGGCGCTGGCGGCTGCGCCTTCTGACCCTGGTGCTCGTGGGGCTCGCCTTTCAGGTGCTCACGCTCGAACAGCCGAGCCTCTGGATCGGCGTGCCGCTGGTTGCGGGCCTGCTGCTGTTGCTCGCATGGGCTCCACGTCGTGCTTCCGGCGACCAGCTGCGGCAGCTCGCACCGGTCATCTGAGCACGGCGCGCGCCCCGAACCCGGTCGGCGCACAGGCAGAAGGGCTCGGCGCTGAGTGATCCGCGCGTCGATAGAACCAACGCTTGAGCAATTCGGCCGAGGTGACATACAGCGCCGTGATCCCGGTCACCGCCAGCAACAAGGCCAGCGGCAGCGGCGTGAACCCGAGCGCCTCGGAGCCCGGCAGGTAGGGGATCGCCAGCGCGACGGCGCTCAGGATCAGTGTGGAGACCAGCAAGACCCGCCCCGGCCGGCTCTCGTAGAAGACGCGCCGCGTGCGGACCACCAGGGCCACCACCAGCTCGGTGAGCAGCGATTGCACGAACCACCCCGTACGAAACTCAGCGGGCGCCGCCTGGAAGCCGAGGAGTAGCACGGCAAATGTCAGGCCGTCGAAGGAGCTGCTGAGCAGGCCGAACGCCAGCATGAAGCGCTGAATGAAGCGCATGTCCCAGCGCCGTGGTTGCGCGACGAGCTCCGGATCCACGCCGTCGTCGGCGAGACCGACCGCCGGAATGTCCGACAGGAAGTTGTTCAGCAAGATCTGCCCTGCCGTCAGCGGCAGGAATGGCAGCAACGGCGAGATCACGGCCATGCTCAGCATGTTGCCGAGGTTGGCGCTGGTCGTCGTGTTCACGTATTTGAGCGTATTGGCGAAGGTGCGCCGCCCTTCTTCGATACCACGGCGCAACACTGCCAGGTCCTTCTCCAGCAGCACGAAATCCGCCGCCTCGCGCGCCACGTCCACGGCGCGGTCCACCGACATGCTGGTGTCCGCAGCGTGCATGGCCGGCGCGTCGTTCACGCCATCACCCAGAAAGCCGACCACATGCCCCAGCTTCTTCAAGGAGAGGATGATGCGCTCCTTCTGATTTGGGTCGACCTCCACGAACAGGTCAGTGCGCTCGGCTTCGCGCCACAGGGCTTCGTCGTGAAGTTCGTCGAGCTGGGCCCCCGTGAGCACACGCGGGGAAACGATGCCGACCAGGGCAGCGACGTGCTCGGCCACCAGCCGCGCGTCCCCCGTGATCACCTTGACCTGGACGCCGAGCCGCTTCAGATCCTCGATCGCCTCGCGGGCGCCCGGCTTCGGCTGGTCCAGGAAGGTCAGGAAGCCCTCGAAGGTCAGCTCGACCTCGTCGCCGCGTCGATATGCCGCCTGCTCCGGCAGCGTCCGCGTCGCGACGGCCAGTACCCGGTAGCCCTGGCCCGTCCACTCCTGGTGCAGGCGCTCGAGCTCCGCTCGCTGGCTTCCGGCGAGCGGAGCTCCATCCGGCAGCCGGGTCGACGCATCGAGCACCTGGCGAACCGCGCCCTTGGTGATGAGCTGTGCTCCTTCGGGCCTCGCCAGCACGACGCTCACGCGCTTGCGCACGAAGTCGAAGGGGATTTCGGCGCGCTTGTGCGTGGTGTCGAGCTCGGGGCGGTGGGCCTCCAAGATCGCGTCGTCCAGCGGACTCGGCAGTCCGGTCTCCAGCGCCGCGTTGATCGCGCCGAGTTCCAGCACGCGCCGTGAGGGTGCCCCATCGGGGCCATAGGCGCCGCCGATCCGCACCACACCCTCGGTGAGGGTGCCGGTCTTGTCCGTGCACAGCACGTCCATACTGCCCAGATTCTCGATCGCGTTCAGACGCCGCACGAGCACCCCCCGAGCGGCCATCATGCTCGCGCCCCGCGCCAGGTTGATGCTCAGGATCGCCGGCAAGAGCTCCGGGCTGAGGCCGACAGAGAGCGCGACGGCGAAGAGCAAGGTTTCGACCGGAGGCCTGCCGAGCAGCACGTGACCCACGAACACCAGCAGTGCCATGGTCAGCATCACCTTGGTCAGCAGGTAGCCGAACTGCCGCAGGCCGCGATCAAACTCGCTCTCCGGCGGCCGCAGCGAAAGGCGGCCCGCGATCGAACCAAACTCGGTCGCCGCTCCCGTGCCCAGCACCAGGCAACGAGCCGTCCCGCTGCGCACGTTGCTGCCGAGAAAGACCGAATTATCGCGTCTGGACAGCGGCGCAGCGGCGGGGCAGATGCCGGGTCGCTTCTCCACCGCGAAGCTCTCACCCGTGAGCACCGCCTCGTTGACATGACAGTCGCTGGCCTCCAGCAGCACCGCGTCAGCGGGCACCAGGCTGCCCGCTGCCAGCAGCACGACATCGCCAGGAACGACCTCCTCGAGGGAGATGCGAGCCGGATGCCCATCGCGCAGTACCGTGGCGCGTGTACGGATGCGAGCGTTCAGCGCGGCGGCAGCGGACTCGGCGCTGTATTCGCGGCCCGCCCCGATGCCGACGGTGGCCACCAGGATCGCAACGACCAAGCCCGCATCCACCCACTCCCGGGTCAGCGCGGATATACCAGCTGCAAAGAAGAGTAGCAGAAGCAGTGGACTCTGCAGCTGGTGCACCAGCACTCGCCAGCGCGAGAGCCGGCGGTGCCGCGCGAGGACATTGCGGCCGCATTGTTGCAGCCGGGCGGTCGCCTCGGCCCAGGTCAGGCCTTGCGGGCTGGAGCGCAGGCGCTGCACCAGCTCCTGCGCGGGCAGCGCCCAGTAGCCTTCGATACGCTGCCCGAGCGCTGGCTCAGCTGCGTCAGCCACGGCCCGATGCCGCGGGCTGGGGGGCGGCCGACTCTTTCCCGCTGAGCGCCGGGCGGAACGCCGATTGCGCCGACGGCGGCAGCTCGCGCTCCGCCCAGCGATACAGCAGCTCATCCTCGCGATGCGCGTGCGCTCGCAGAAGGGCAATGAAATCCGAAATGATCTCGGCACGCGCGGCATGCAGGTCGACGCCCATCCCGAGCTCGGTCAGCCGCCGCCGGATCAGATCATGCTCGCGCAGCAGGCTTTCCACCTCCGTCGAGTCGACGGCGCGAAACGCCGGAAGCATGTGACGCTCTTCGAAGCCCATGTGCGTGCTCAGGCCTCGATCCAGGTCCGCCCAGAGCCGCGCGGCATCCTCGCGCGCATCCGCTTCAAACGCGGCGCGCAGCTCCTCGAAGAGCTTCTCGAGTCGCTCGTGGTCCAGGATGAGCTGCCCGCGCAGGCCGGCCTGGCGCAAAGCTGGAAGACATTCGAGATCCGACATGCAGGTTCGCCTCCGAAGACGAGTCTCGCCTCCTACCAGCAAGCGGCGTGCCCCACGGCGTCCCTGAGGCGGCGGGTTGCCGAGCGGTGGGGAAGACCAGCAACGCTCGAGCACCCGGAGACGCAATCTTTGCGCGAGACCACGACGGCCATGCACGATTCGCGCCCCCAGCGCTGCCGGGCGCGCTGAACGAGCCGGTACGCCGGCAATTGCTGCCCGGGCCTCCTGGCAGGTTCCTTGCAATTCCACGCTCGGGGAGGACTCCCATGGTCGCAGCCGTTCCGCTACGCTTCGAGCTCAATCCAATGGAGCAACCGACAGCCAAGATCCTCGTCGTGGACGACAACGCACAGAACCGCGCCTTGGCCCAGGCCACGCTGGAGGACGAGGGCTATGAGGTCGTCCTGGCGGAAACGGGGGAAGAGGGCATCCGAGCCGTGGAGCGCGAGCGGCCCGACTGCGTCCTGCTCGACGTGCGCATGCCCGGGACCGACGGCTTTGCCGTCTGTTCGCGCATCCGGGCTCTGCCGGACGGCTCTGACACTCCGGTCGTGTTCCTCACGGCCCTGCGCGACGTCGATACCTTCGACCGCGCCTTGCGTGCCGGAGGCGACGACTTTCTCACCAAACCCGTGCGGCCCACCGAGCTCGTCCTGCGGGTGCAAGCCGCTCTGCGCTTGCGGCGCATGAACGCGGACTTGCGCGAGCACTATGACCTGGTGCGGCGACAGCGCGACGACCTGATGAGGCTGCAGCTGCAGAAGGAGCGGCTCTCGGCCTTCGTGGTGCATGACCTAAAAAACCCCGTGAACACGCTGGACCTGCACGCGCAGCTGCTGCAGCGCAATCCGGCGCTCCCCGAGAGTGCCCGAGACAGCGTGCGCCACATTCGGCACGAGGCGCGCTCGCTCTTGCGGTTGATCCTGAACTTGCTCGACATCAGCAAGAGCGAACAGGCACAGCTCTCGACCAAGAAGAGCCGCGTCGAGCTCGAGCCGTTGCTGCACGACATCTGCGAGGCCTTTGAGCTGCGCGCAGCCGGCGGCCAGCTCCGCTTCGAGCGTCAGCTGGACGTGCCCCAGGTGCTAGCCGACCCCGACCTGCTGCGGCGCGTGCTCGAGAACCTGGTCGACAATGCCATCCGACATGCCCCGCCGCAATCGGTGATCCGCCTCGGCGTCAGCGCAGGGGACGGTGCCACTCTGATTCGAGTTGCCGATCAGGGTCGCGGAATTCCACCCGAGCAGCGCGATAAGGTCTTCGAAGCCTTCGTGCAGGGCTCCGGGGAGGGAGCGCTGGCGTTCCGTACGAACCGCGGTCTGGGGCTCGCCTTTTGCAAGATCGCTGTAGAAGCTCATGGCGGAACCATCACCATCGAAGACGCACAGCCCGGCGCCGTGTTCTGCATCAGGCTACCCAACGTTGACTGACGAGCCTGGCCCCACCGTCCCAACGCTCGAGCCCGGCGCACAGCCGGACGGCATCTTCCGACAACTGCTGGATGCGGCGCCGGACGCGGTCGTGGTCGTCGATACGCAGGGCCGTATCGTGTTCGCCAACACGCAAACCGAGCGGCTCTTCGACTATGCACCCGGCTCGCTGCTGGGCGAAGCGGTGGAGGTGCTCGTGCCCGACTCCCTTCGGGCTCAGCACATCCAGCAGCGCACGCGCTATGCCGAGGCGCCGCGCACTCGGCCCATGGGTTCCGGGCTGGAGCTGTCGGGACGCAAGCGCGACGGGACGACCTTTCCCATCGAGATCAGCCTGAGCCCGGTCCAGACCGCGGGAGGTAAGCTGATATCGGCGAGCATCCGCGACGTCTCGGCGCGCAAGGAGCAGGAAGCAGCCGCGCGCCGGCTGCAGTCGCAGCTGCTCAACTCGGTCGAGAGCATCCAGGCTGCGTTCGCGATCTTCGATGCGGAAGACAAACTGGTGCTCTGCAACAGCGAGTATCGCCAGCTGCTGCACAGCAGGCAGTCCGGAGAAGTCATCGGGCGAGGCTTTGCGGAGCTCCTGTCCTCCATGGCATCGGGCATCTTCCACAACGACGACCCCGGCACACCGCCGCTCGAGCAACGCTGGGGCGCGCACCATCGCCAGCCCGATGGACCGCTGGACCTGCGCACCGTCAACGGGCAGCACCTGCGCGTGCTCGAGCGGCGCACGCTCGAGGGGGGCACAGTCGTCACCATCTCGGACATCACCGATGACGTGCGGCGCGAAGACGAGCTGCGAGCAGCTCGCGCCCTGGCAGAGGCGGCCAGCGCCGCCAAGAGCGACTTCCTCGCCTCCATGAGTCATGAGCTGCGCACCCCGCTGAATGCGATCCTGGGATTTGCCCAGCTGCTGCTGCGAGATCGCAAGGCCCCACTCTCAGCCCATCAGCTGGACCGGGTTGGTCACGTGCTACGCGGCGGCGAGCACCTGCTGCGCCTGATCGACGACGTGCTCGACCTCGCGCGCATCGAGTCCGGTCGCATCCTGGTCTCTCTGGAGCCAGTGCCGCTGGCCGATCTGCTGAGAGCGGTGAAAGGCACCCTCCAGCCGCTCGCGGAGCGGGCGGAGATGCAAGTGCTGCTCGAGCCGCTCCCGGCCGATGCCGGCAACGTCGTGGCGGACCGCACGCGGCTGGAGCAGATCCTGATGAACTACGGCTCCAACGCCGTGAAGTACGGCCGGGCGCGGGGCAGCGTACGCTTGCGCGCCCTCCCGATGGGTGAGTACGTCCGCATCGAAGTCCAGGACGATGGCATCGGCATCGCCCAGGACAAGCAGGGGGCGTTGTTTCAGCCGTTCCAGCGCGCAGGCCAAGAAACGGGGCCGATCGAGGGCACTGGCATCGGGCTCGCCATCAGCAAGCGCCTGGCAGAGGTGATGGCCGGCCGCGTCGGTTTCGAGAGCGTCGAAGGCCGAGGTTCGACCTTCTGGATCGAGCTGCCGCGGCCCGCGGCGGAGGAAACCCCGGTGCCCGTTGCGCAGCAGCAGCCTTCGGGCGAAAGCGCGCTAGCAGGGGGTCGCGGGCCTCGCTACGTGATCGTGTACGTAGAGGACAACCCCTCGAACATTGCCTTCATGCGCGACCTGCTCGACGATTTCGAGCGCGTGGAATTGCTCACGGCCCCGACAGCAGAGCTGGGCCTCGAGCTCGTGCGCGCGCGCATTCCCGATGTCGTCATCATGGACATCAACTTGCCGGGAATGAGCGGCATCGAGGCGAGCCGCCAGCTGCGCCAGTGGCCGGAGACGCGCGATATCCCGGTGATCGCCCTGAGCGCTGCGGCGCTGATCCGCGATGCCGCGCGGGTCACCGGCGCTGGTTTCTATCGCTACCTGACCAAGCCGGTGAAAGTGGATGAGCTCACGAGCACGCTCGAAGAGCTGCTGCTGACCCGCGAAGCTGCACGGCGCTGAGGCCGGCGCGCAAGCCTTGCGGGCGGCGCTCGACCGGCGCATGAACTGCGGGCCGGGCGCGCCGAAACTATGGATTCAGCGTCCCAGCCACGGCTGGCACGGCTTCTGCTTGGAAACGCACGTGGCGATGTTCAAGAAAATCCTAGTACCGGTCGACTTTTCCGAATCCTCCACCCTGGCGCTCGATACCGCGGTGGCGCTGGCGAAGGACAACGATGCCTCGCTGACGATCGTGCACGTGTACGAGCCGCTGGCAATCGCCGTGCCCGAGGGCTATCAGCTCTTCACCGAAGAGCAGCTGACCCGCATGTTGGAGGAGTTCCACCGCGAGCTCACGGAACAACGGCGCCGCGCCGAGCTCGCCGGGGCGCAGCGAGTGGACACTGAGCTCTTGCACGGTTTTGCGGTCAGCGAGATTCAGAACTTCGCCCAGCAGTGCAAGTTCGACTTGATCGTGATGGGCACGCACGGCCGCCGCGGGCTGAGCCACGCCTTCCTGGGCTCGGTGGCGGAACGCGTCGTGCGATCGGCGCCTTGCCCCGTACTCACCGTGAGGGCGCCCCGCGCCGCTGCCGAGAAGCGGGAGCCGGCTTGACACTTCCGCCTCGATGCGTCGTAATCGCTCGGGGGTCGAGATGGCGACGAAGGACCGCTCAGAGCCGCCCAGCAAGCGAGCCTGGCTGCTCCGCTCGTTGATACCGGCGTCGCACGGCAGGAAACAGACGAGCTCGCTGGTGTGGGTTTTGGCCGTGGCGCTCGGGCTGAGCGCCGGCGTCGGCGCTTACACCTTCAGCTATGCCAAGGGGCTCTCGTACTTCGGCACGGACCCACGGGCGTGCACGAACTGTCACATCATGGAGCCCGAGTATGCCGGCTGGCAGAAGGGCAGCCATCATGACGTGGCCGTTTGCATCGACTGCCACCTGCCCCGCTCGTTCGTCTCCAAGTACCTGGTCAAAGCCGAGAACGGCTACCGGCACGGCAAGCTCTTCACCACGCAGACCTTCGAGGAGCCGATCACGATCAAGCCGGCGGGGCTGGCGATCCTGCAATCCAATTGTGAGCGTTGTCACGCCGACCTGGTCCACGACATCCTGCGTCCCGAGCGGGGAGGCGCCGCCGCTGCGGCAGCGGAGTTCCCCTGCATTCACTGTCACTGGACGGTGGGGCACGGAGAACGTGCCGGCCTCGGTGGACCACTCTCGGCGACCGAGTTCGGAGCGCAGCCGGACGCGCCCAACATGGAAATCAGAGACTAGGAAATACGGAGCTCATGGCAGGGGAAGACTCGACGAGACGCTGGCTCGAGAGCCGCGGCGCCTTCGGCGCGCTGATCGCGCTGGTGACCGCGCTCACCGTGGGCGTGACCGCGCTGCTGATGAACATCGCCGAGCGCAAGGCGGAGCACCGGCAGCCGTTCGTGCGCGTCGTCGAGGTCACGGAGGACGACACCGATCCGGCAAAGTGGGGCAAGAACTGGCCGCTCGAGTACGACGGCTACAAGCGCACTGCGCTGCAGACGGGCACCCGCTTCGGAGGCTACGCCGGCAGCGAGGCCCTACCGCCCGAGAAGATCGAGCGCGACCCCTGGCTGGCACGCATGTTCAAGGGCTATGCGTTCTCGATCGACTACCGCGATCGCCGCGGGCATGCGTTCATGTTGAGCGACCAAGAGGCCACGAAGCGGCTCACCAAGCCGCAATCGGGCTCTTGCTTGCACTGCCACGCGTCCATCCTGCCCCTGTATCGCCAGCTCGGCAACGGCGACGCCATGGCCGGCTTCGAGCATAGCTTCGAGTACAGCTATCAGGAGCTGAGCGCGAAGCTGCATGAGTCCGGGCATGCGCATCCGGTGAGCTGCGTGGATTGCCATGCTCCCGCCGACATGGCGCTGCGCGTGACGCGCCCCGGCTTCGTTCGCGGTATTCAGGCGCTCGCGGCCTCGGACGCGCCAGTGCCGGCGCTGCCGTCCATTGCGCTCTGGCGCCAGGGGAAGCGCACGGCACCGTACGATCCCAACGTGGACGCGACTCGCAATGAGATGCGTTCGTTCGTGTGTGGACAATGTCACGTCGAATACTACTGCTCGACCAAGATGATCTTGACGTTCCCGTGGGGCAAGGGCCTCAGCGCGCAGGACATCGAAGCCTACTGGGACGAGACCAACTTTCCCGACGGCAAGAAGTTCGTGGACTACGTTCACGAAGAAACCGGCGCGCACGTGCTGAAGGCGCAGCACCCGGAGTTCGAGCTCTGGAACCAGGGAATTCACGCCCGCAACGGCGTCTCCTGCGCCGACTGCCACATGCCGTACATGCGCGAAGGTGCCGCCAAGATCAGCGACCACTGGGTGCGCAGCCCGCTCCTGAACGTGAACCGCTCCTGCCAGACTTGCCACCGCGCCCCGGAGAGCGAGCTGCGGGCGCGCGTCAACGTGATCCAGGAGCGCAACTACGAGCTGCTGCAGCGCGGTGGGGCCGCCATCGTGGCACTGATCGACGGCATCGTCGCGGCCAAGGCCAGCGGGGCCACGCCGGAGGCGCTGGCACCGGCACTGGAGCTGCAGCGTCGGGCACAGTGGCGGCTGGACTTCATTGCCGCAGAGAACAGCATGGGGTTCCACGCGCCGCAGGAAGCGGCCAAGGTTCTGGCGGAAGCCATCGACTACGCGCGGCAGGGAGAAATCGCGGTGTTGCGCGCGCAGGCAGCAGCCCGCCCCAGCTTGCCGGGCGGGGCGCCCGCAGCCCTCTCGGAGGAGTGACGGCCTCGGGGCCGCCCACGCGACGCCCCTTTCCTCCGGCCTGGCAAGGCGACTAGGCTGCCTTGTCGTGGGAATGAGCGACGAAGCGCCAGTCTCCAGCGATCTGCTGCCTAGCTTGCTGCTCGATACGGCCCCCGACGCCATGGTCGTGGTCGGGCCGGACGGGCTCATTCGTTTCGTCAACGCGCAGACGGAGCGGCTCTTTGGCTATCCGCGCGCGGAGCTCATCGGGCAGCACCTGGACGTGCTGATCCCGGAGCGGTTCCGCCCGCGGCACGGCCAGCATCTGGCTCGGTTCTTCGCCCATCCCGGATTGCGCCCGATGGGCTCGGGGCTGGAGCTGTTTGGTCTGTGCAAGAACGGCACGGAATTGCCCATCGAAGTCAGCTTGAGCCCGCTGCGCACCACCCAGGGCGTGACCGTATCCGCCTCGATCCGTGACATCAGCGCGCGCAAGCGCGCCGAGGCGGAGGCCCGACTGGAGGACGAGCGGCAGGCGGAAGAGCTGCGGCACGCGCGGGCGCAGGCCGAGGCGGGAAGCGCTGCGAAGAGCGAATTCTTGTCCTCGATGAGCCACGAGTTGCGCACTCCCCTGAACGCCATTCTCGGCTTCGCACAGCTCCTCTGGCGCGACCGGCGCGAGCCTCTCTCAGACCGGCACAAGCAGCGCGTGGAGCACATCCTCAAAGGTGGCGAGCACCTGTTGCGGCTGATCAACGACATCCTCGATCTCTCGCGCATCGAGGCCGGCCAGGTCTCGATCTCGACGGAGCCGGTGAGCGTGCGCGATGTGCTGGAGGAAGTGGAGCGCACGCTGCAACCCCTGGCAACGCGCCAGCAGATCGACCTGCGCATCAAGCCACTTCCCCCTGGCCTGCCCATGGTCGCCGCGGATCGAACCCGCTTCGCGCAGATTCTGATGAATCTCGGCTCGAACGCGATCAAGTACAACCGCCCCAACGGCGATGTGGTGTTCTCGGTCGCCGCGCAAGACGACCTGCTGCGCGTCACGGTCAAGGATACGGGCATCGGCATTCCGCTGGACAAGCAGGCGTCGATCTTTCAGCCGTTCCAGCGCGCGGGGCAGGAAACCGGACCCATCGAGGGAACAGGCATCGGCCTGGTGATCACGCGGCGTCTCGCCGCGCTGATGAACGGGGACGTCGGCTTCCACAGCATGCCCGGCGAGGGCTCCGAGTTCTGGGTCAGCCTGCCCCTCCACAGCTCCAGGCTCTCCTCACAAGCGCCACGTGCTCTGGGCGACATCGACGCGGAGCGACTGGTGCGGGAGGGTCTGCGCCGGGTGCTGTACGTGGAAGACAACCCCGCGAACGTGCTGTTCATGCGCGACCTGCTCAGCAACTTTGAGAGTATCGACCTGAGCGTCGCAACCACGGCCGAGCAGGGAGTCCAGCTGGCAGAGCAGTGGCACCCACACGTCATCATCATGGATATCAACCTGCCGGGCATGAGCGGCCTGGACGCCCTGCGCGCTCTGCGGGCACGTCCGGAGTTACAGCACATCCCCGTGATCGCGCTGACCGCTGCGGCCTCCGAGCGCGATCGGCAGCTGGGGATGCAGGCCGGCTTCTATCGCTATCTGACCAAGCCCGTGCAGGTCGATGAGCTGATCGGCGCGCTCGAGACGCTGCTGCAGTAGCGACGGCGCCCCTTCCAGCTTCAATCCGCCGCGCGCTCCCGTGATGCGGGATCAAATTGCCGCCGGCTCGCTTCCGAGAATCGCTGCAAACGAGCCTGAACGGCCCAGTGAACCGTCCCTTCCGGATAGCTCCCCCGCTCATCGCGCGCGCCTGCTTGGCGGCCAGTGAGCAGTTGCATCGCGTCGTCCACCGTATCCACTGCCCAGACGTGGAACCGTCCAGCGCGGACCGCCTCCGTGACCTCGCCGCTCAGCATCAGATGCCGACAATTGGCGGTGGGCAGGATCACCCCCTGGGTGCCCGTCAAGCCGTGCTCGCGGCAGACCTCGAAGAAGCCCTCCACCTTCTCGTTGACGCCGCCCACCGCCTGCACGTCCCCGTGCTGGTTCAGTGAGCCCGTCACTGCGACGCCCTGCCACACCGGCATCTCCGCCAGCGCGGACAGCAGGGCGCAGGCCTCGGCCAGCGAGGCGCTATCGCCCTCCACCAGCCCGTACGACTGCTCGAAGACCAGGCTCGCCGACAGCGAGAGCGGGAACTCCGTCGCGTAGCGCGCTCCGAGCAGGCCCTTGCAGATCAGCACCCCCTTCGAGTGCAAGGGCCCCGCGAGCTCCACGTCGCGCTCGATGTCCACCACCTCGCCCCTGCCCACCCAGACCCGAGCGGTGATGCGCATGACCTGACCAAAGGCATGTTCTCCGGATTGCAGCACCGAGAGTCCGTTCACCTGCCCGACCCGCACCCCGGTCGTATCGAGGAGCGTGACCCCGTGGCGCACGTCTTCGAGCAGCCGCGCGCGCATGCGCCCGGCGCGCTTGCGCTGCGCGTCGATCGCCTGCTGCACGTGCTGCCGGCTCACCTGTGCCTCGCCCGCAGACCGCGCGTACGTGTCGGCCTCGCGCATCAGGTCGAGCATGCGCCGCATGCAGATCGAGAGCTTGCCCGCGTCTTCGGCCAGGCGCGAAGCCTGCTCTACCACGCGCGCGATGGCGCCGGACGTGAAGTCTCGCAGGCCATCCTTGAACGCGAGCCAACCGAGCAGGTTCGCGTAGCGCAGCTCACCTTCCGGCGAACGCTCCATCGCGTCCTCGAAATCCACGAGCACCTTGAAGAGCTCCAGGAAATCTCGATCCTCTTCCGCGAGCAACTCGTACAGCTCGCGCTCGGCGATCAGGATCACCTTGGTCTGAGAGAGTGGAATCGGCTCCGGCTGAAGCCACACCGCTGCCGAACTCTCGGACTGCTGCGCAGCAGGGTCGAGCACGATCAGTCCCGTGCGCAGCGTTCGCTTCAGCGCGTCCCAGGCGTGCGGGCTCTCCAGCAAACGCGCGGCGTCCAGCACCAGGTAGCCGCCCAGCGCCCGATGCAGCGCTCCCGGACGGATCAGCGTGAAGTCCGCCACCAGCGAGCCGAACTGCGGCAAGTGATCGATGCGCCCCATCAGGTTCGCGTAGCTCGGATGGTCCTCGTACACGACGGGCACACCCTCCATCTGCGAGTGATCGATCAACACGTTGACGCTGGCTCGCAGCTCGAAGGACGAGCTATCGCTCGGATCCATCAGCCCCGCGCGGCAGCGGGGCGAATCAGGATCGTCGCCGTCGTGCTCATCGAGAAACTCCTCGGAGCTGTCGGCCAGGTCGGCCTCCACCTGCTCCAGGTGCTCGAGCACCGCGGGCAAGTCGGCGTAGGACGTGCGCAGCGCCGCGAACAGCCGCGCACCGGCGGTAGCCGCGGTGCCCCTCTGCAGGGCGGCCAGGGCTTCGCGGTGCTGCCGGCCCCAGTCGTTGAATTCCTGCAATGCGACCCCGAGCGCATCCTCGGCGCGTGCCAGTTGTGCCTTGATCGCGCTCTGTTCTTCCTCGGGGAGCTGCTCGAAATCCTCAGGTGGCAGCGGCTGCCCCTCGCGCAAGGCGCTGACGACGAAGCCGTCCTCCTCGCGCGAGATGCTCGCCCCCCAGGCTCGCGCCTGACGCTCGATCTCGCGCAAGGCGCGCTCCTGGCGGTCGGATAGCTCGCGCTCCAGGCGCTGCCGGCGGGTCCGATATTCCTCGCCTTCCAGCGCCGCGCGCACCGCCGTTTGCAGCTCGGCGACCGTGCGCTCCATGTCGGCCCGCAACGCCGACGCGCGGCCTGCGGGGAGCGCCAATGCGCGAGGACGGTGAGGCTCGGCAAAGTCGTGCACGTAGCACCAGTCCTCGGTCGGCCGCTCCTCGAGCGCACGCTGGGCGAGCAACTGGCGCACGATGCTCTGCTTCCCGACGCCCGGCGGGCCCACGACGAACAAGTTGTAGCCGTCCCGCTGCACCGCGACGCCGAACTGGACGGCTTCGATCGCGTCCCGCTGTCCGATGAACTCTTCCGTACGAGGGGCGCTGGCCGTGGTCTCGAAGGGGACGCTCTCTGGCAGGCAGGGACGGTACAGCTCGTCAGCGGTCAGGGCACGGGTCGGGCACACGCGCAGGCACGTATCCCGACCGCCGCTGGATGACAACCCTCAGCACAGCAGGGCCGCCGCGGGCAGGTTCTCCAGGACGGCGCGTCGCTCGGCGGCCTGGAGCTGCCGGTGCAGCACGTGATAGGCGCGGTCGTGCCGGAGGCTCTCCAGCACGCGCTCCGGAGTTCCCCAGTCCGACCAGCCACAGGTCTCCAGCGGCACGGCGCACAGCCCCCGGGCGCGCTGCAACAGGTCCGCCGAAAAGTCCGCGTGCGGCATCGCGCTGTAGGCCCGCTCCAGCGCGGAAAGCTCACCGGGCGTATCCAGCGCCTGGACATAGGGCTCGAAGCGCCGCGTCTGCTCGGGCAGGTGGGCGCGAGCGAGCTGCCAGAAGCAGCGAGCCGATCCGACCATCACAAAGGTGTTCCACAGCGCGCCCTCCGCGAGTAGCCCGCGAGCACGTTCCGGACCCGGCTTCTCCCAGAAGCCCCGGATGACGCGGTGCCCCGCTCCCGCCGCCCCGTCGCCAGCGATCCAGCCGTACTGCGTCTCCGCGCTGTCGGGCAGGGCGCCCATCAAGACCACCGTCTCCTGAGCCCGAGCGGTTTCCACCGCACGGGCGATCGAGCGCTCGAAGGCCACCTCGTCGCGCACGTAGTGATCCGAGGGCAGGATCACCACCAGCGCGTCGGGGTCTCGCGCGATCACGCGGGCCAGCGGCAACAGGACACCGGGTCCCGTGCCGCAGTTGGCCGGTTGCGCGACGAGGTCCACCGGCGATCCCTTCGGCAACTGGCTGCGCGCCAGTGCCTCGCGCTCGCGCGAGACGACTACCACCGAGCGCTCTGGGGCGCTCCAGCGCGCGCTGCGCGCGAGCGTGCTCTGCAGCAGCGAGCGACCGCCATGGATGAAGGCGAATTGCTTGGGCCGATCCTCGCCGTGCAGCGCGTGCGTGAGCCGGCGCAAGCGTGTTCCTTCCCCTCCCGCCAGGATGACAGTCCAAATTTGAGAGGGATTGCTGACGTGCATTGCAGACTCCTGAAAGGGGGTGCGCGAGGTCCGTCCTCGCTTTGAAACGCCTCAGCAATGATCATGCCGATCCGCCTCACCTGTGCGCAGCCCTCTGCTGCTGCGTCCGCAGCGCAGGTTCCGCGCGAGCCACGGGCGGCGCGCAGGCTTTGCGTCGCGCGCGGCCGGTGCCTGCCGCAGCGAGCGAGCGAAGCTTGGTCTGCATCTTGCTCGTCCCGCTGACGGCCTCGTGCCACAGGAGAATTGGACATGACTCGCGATCGACACGTCATCATCATCGGTGGCGGACTTGCAGGGCTCTCCGCGGGTAGCTACCTGCGCAGCTCGGGATATCGCACGACCATCGTCGAGCACGGCCTCTCGCTCGGCGGCGTATGTAACGCCTGGCAGCGCTGCGGCTACACGATCGATGGCTGCATTCAGTGGCTGACGGGAGGGGCCTTCGCCTCCATCTACGAAGAGCTCGGGATCGTGCCGCGCATCGGCTTGCGCGTCATCGACCAGTTCGTCGCCTACCGCGATCTGCAGACGCAGACGGATCTGGCCGTGAGCTCGAATCTGGAGGCGACCGCTCGCACCTTGACCGAGGTCTCGCCCGCCGACCGCGCCGAGATCGAGCGGCTGATGGAGGGCGCGCGCCTGTTCGCCAGCATGCGGCCACCGATCGATCCGCCGATCGAGCTCTCGAGCCTGCGCGATCACCTCGGCCGCCTCTGGGACCTGCGCCAAGACATGGGCACGTTGGTTCACTTTCGCAAGCCGGTGAGCCTATGGGCCGAGCAACAGCTGGAGAGCCCGCTGCTGCGGCGCCTGTTCTGTCGGCTGTTCCCGGAAGAGACGCCGGCGTTGTTCTTGCTCATGATCCTCGGCTACCTGAACAAGGGCTACCTGTCGCGTCCGGAAGGCGGGAGCGCGCGCTTTCGAGACGCCCTGGTCTCGAGCTACGAGCAGCGCGGCGGCGCCGTGCTGTTGAACTCGACGGTAGACGAGATCTTAGTCTCGGACAATACGGCGCGGGGGGTGCGACTCGTGGATGGCGAGATCCTCGAAGCCGATCTGGTAATCTCGACCGCCAGCGCGCCCGAGACCGTGTTGCGGCTCTTGCAGGGACGATACGGCGCGGACGAGCTGCGCGCGCGCATGGCGAGCTGGAAGCTGTTCGACCCGATCGTGCTCCTGAGCTACGGGGTGGCGCTGCCGCTGCACGGCACACCCCACAACTGGATTGTCGATCACATAGCACCATTCGACGTCGGTGGGCGAAGCACCGATCACCTGCTGATCGTGACGCACAACGAGGACCCGGCGCTGGCGCCGCCTGGGCACGCCGTCGTACAGCTCATGCTGCCCACCGACTATGGCTGGTGGGCCACACGGGGGGCCGGCTACAATGGTGAGAAGGACGCGCTCGCACAGCGTGCACTGGTGCTGCTCGACGAATACCTGCCGGGCGTCCGCGCGAAGCGCGAGGTCAGCGACGTTGCGACGCCGCTGACCTTCTGGAGGTCCGCCCGCTCCTGGCGCGGGGCGTACGAGGGCTGGCGGCCCAGCTCCGCATCCTTCTTCGGACACGTGCAGAAGACGCTGCCCGGGCTCGGGAACTTCTACATGGCGGGGCAATGGGTCGAGCCGGGCGGCGGCGTGCCCACTGCCCTCATGTCAGGCCGCCAGGCGGCGCAACTCGTGTGCGCGCACGAGCAACGCCCGTTTCGCGTGCGTTGACTCGCGGCGCCGCTCGAGGAGCGCAGGCGCGGCTCAGTACACGCGCAGGCGCCCCTCGAGCAGCGCGCGGCGCAAACCACCCAAATCTCCCAGACCTGCGCGCACCAGCTGCTCTGCCGGCTCGAGCACGCTGGCCAGATGATCCGGCGCGATCCCCAGCTCGACGTCGACGATCATCGGCTGATCGACGGGTCTTCCGATCCTGCTCACCAGTCGGCAGGTCGCATCGCTCACGTCCGGTAAGCGATCCACCAGGTTCTGGCTCAGGCGCTGCGCCGCCAAGTTGTAGAGCTTGCCGACATGGCTCACGGGGTTCTTCCCTGCCGCGGCCTCCATCGTCATGCTGCGATGAGGAGTGATGAGCCCGCTGCAACGGTTGCCGCGCCCGACTTCGCCGTCGTCGCCCGCCTCTGCCGAGGTGCCGGTGACCGTCAGGTAGAGATCGCCGCGCTGAACGTCGTCTGCCACGTTCACGGCGGCGTGCACCTCGAGGTCAGCGATGCTCTCCGCCGCCGCAACGGAGAGCCGGCGCACCGTCTCCTTGGCGTGATCGTACGCGTTCAGGTCGGGCACGTGACGGGCCACCATGGCGCAGGCGATGGTCAGATCCACACGAGCGTGACGGCGCACTCCCATCACCTTGATGTCCCAGCCGATGGCGGGATGCTCGCCCTTCACGTCCGTGGAATTCAGGCGCCGCTCGACCTCCAGCACCATCTGCTCCAGCGGCGTGAGCGGCGCGAAACCCACCGCGTACGAGCTGTCATTGGCCAGGGCCACGCCCGTCGCGCGCGCGAACAACGCCGTCAGGCTCGCGGCGCCAGGATGTAGGCGCGGCACGATCCTCACCTGCCGCACCGGGTCGAGCTCGGGCAGGTGTTGCCGGAGCCAGCTGCGGCAGGCCTCGACCGCGATCTCCGCGGTCGGAACGTGTTCTCCGTGCACCTGGTCCGTGGCGCGGCCCGCCAGGTAGATCTCGATCGGTTCGAGCACTTCCCCGCCGCCCAGCACTGCGCGCGCCGAACCAGCGCACAGCAGCACCTTGTCCACGTTGTGGTGCTGAACGGCGCCAAAACGCTCCAGATAGTACGCGCAGAGGCGCTGCGAGACGTGCTCGGCCACCGCGTCACAGATCGTATCCGGGTGCCCGATGCCCTTGCGCTCCACGACCTCCAATGCCTCTTGGCCGGGGCCGCGCGCCTGGCGCGACCGAATCGTCATGTCCATGCACTTCCAGGAGCATGCACCATGCCATCGGCCGGGGTGCCACCGCATCACCCTGCCCAGCGGGAGCGATCGAGCCAGGCGCAGGTTCTGCGCTGGAGCCGCGGAAGCCGCATTTTCTGCAGCAGCCGCGCCCGACGGGGCAGCGAGCGGGCTCCAGCTTGCGAGCTCATGTGAACCAGCGTATCGATCAGTTCCAGGCTGAGACCATGACGGCTGCCAGCGACGCCGAGCTCGTGAGAGCTGCTCAGTCAGGTGACGCGCGGGCACTGGAAGAGCTGCTGGAGCGCTACCAGCCGCAGCTCTGGCGCTACGTGCGGCGCATGTGCGGCAGCACCGCCGACGCCGAGGACGCGCTGCAGGATGGCCTGCTGGCGGCCGTGCGCGGGCTCGGCGGGTACCGCGGGGACGCAGCCCTGCGCACCTGGCTGTTCTCCATCGTCCGGCATGCGTGCTGGCGGCGGCGGCGCCAGCGCGCAGCCGAGTTGCCGTCCACGGCGGCCACAGATGCGGTTGCCGATGACGAGCCAGCGCTGCGCGCGCCGGGACCGGAGCAGCAGGCCAGCTCGCGCCAGCTGGCCGCGGCGGTCCCACTGCTCGTGTATGCCTTGCTCGGCCAGAGCCCGCGCTCTTCGATCGGTCCGGTGGCGATCGATTCGCTGCTGCTCGCGGCCGCGGTCACCCCGCTCGCACAGGCGAGCGCAGCCAACCGCGTCGAGCTGGCGCTGCTGCTCACGTTCCTGGTGGGCGTGCTGCAACTGCTGTTCGCCGCGGCACGGCTGGGGTTCGTCGCCAACTTTCTTTCCCGTCCGGTGCTGAGCGGGTTCACCGCCGGAGCGGCACTGCTGATCGGTGCGAGCCAGCTCGGGCCGCTTTCCGGATCGCGCTGCCGAACGCACGCATCGACGAGGTGCTGGCGGGTTGGGGCGCTCAGCTCCGGCAATTGCACGCCCCCACGCTCGCGTTGGGGCTCGGGTCCTGGCTCGCGACACGCTGGCTGAGCCAACGCTGGCCCCGCTGGCCGAGTAGTCTCGCCGTGGTCGCGGTCGCGACGGTGGCCAGCGCGCTGCTGCGCCTGGACCGGCACGGCGTGGCGGTAGTGGGAGCCGTGCCGGCGGGCCTGCCGCGCCTGGCTTCGCCGCTCGCACAGCTCGCGCTCTGGCGCGAGTTGTTGCCCGCCGCCGGCAGATCGCGCTGGTCTCGTTCGTGGAATCGTTGAGCGTGGGCCGCCGGTTGGCGGCGGGAGCCGAGCTGTCAGCGAATCGCGAGCTGGTTGCGGTCGGCGCAGCGAACCTGGCTTCGAGCTGCTTCGGCGGTTACGTGGTCGCTGGCGGGCTCTCGCGCACCGCCGTGCACGCGCGCGCCGGCGCTCGCACGCGCGCTGCGGGCTTGCTCAGCGGACTGTTCGTCGCGCTCGCGCTCGCCTTCTTCACGCCTTCATTTCACTTCTTGCCCAGGGCCGTGCTGGCGGCGCTGGTGCTGAACGCGGTCTCCAGCCTGGTCGACGTGCGCTACGCGCGCCGCCTGTGGGTGGTCCAGCGCAGCGAGTTCTGGTTGCTGCTGCTCAGCTTTGCTGCGTCCCTGGCGCTGGGCGCGCAGCTCGGTCTGGCCATCGGTGTCGGCGCTTCCGTGCTCTGGTTCCTGATCCGCACGACCCGCCCGCATCTGGCAATGCTCGGCCGCCTGCCGGGAACTGATTCTTACCGCAACGTGCTGCGCTTTCCCGACGCGCAGTGTCGCGAGGACCAGCTCATCCTGCGCATCGACGCGCAGTTCCACTTTGGCAACATCACGTTTCTGCGTCACTCGCTCGATGCCCTGTGCGGCGAGCGGCCGCGTTTGCGCACCATCATCCTCGACGCCAGCGGCATGAATCAGCTCGACTCGTCCGCGCTCCATGCGCCGCTGGAGATCGACGAGCGCCTGCAGGGCAAGGGCATCCGCTTGCTGTTCGCCGAAGTGAAAGGCCCTGTCCGGGATGTGCTCCGGCGGGCGGGCTGGCTCGATCGCCTACGCGAGGAGGGTCGGTTCTTCCTGCGCGTGCATGACGCGGCCTCAGCGGCGGTTTCAGGCCCTGAGTGCTGTCACGACAGCAATGGGCGCGGCCGCGCGTCCCCGGGCAGGACTCGGATCCCGGGGGCGCGCGGACGGCGCAAAAAGCAGCTGGCTCAGCTCACCTTGACGGCGATGGCCTTTGGTTTGGCCTTCTCCGTCTTGGGCAGGCGCACGTTCAGCATGCCATCCTTGTACTCGGCCGTGAGCTTCGTATCGTCGACGTTTTCGGGCAGCGAGAAGCTGCGCATGAAGGAGCCGTAGCTGCGTTCCACGCGGTGGAACTTCTTGCCCTTCTCTTCCCGCTCCTGCTTGCGCTCACCGGAGATGCGCAGTTGCCCCTCCTCGACCGTGACCTTCACGTCCTCTTTCTTCACGTCGGGCAGCTCCGCCTTGATCTCAAAGGCCTCCGGAGTCTCGGCAATGTCCACCGACGGCGCCCAGTCGAACGTCACGAAGGTACCTTTGTCGTCGGCGGTGCGGGACAGACCGGCGCGCCCGAAGACGCGGTTCAGACGATCACTCATGTCTTCCAGCTCACGGAACGGATCCCAGCGTACGATGCTCATGTTCTCCTCCTGAATTCTCGACGGCGGGGTGCGTGGAGAAACCGCTCTCCTGGCCCTCGCCGGCACGCGCCCCCTCCAGGGACGCACGTCGAGCAACCTAGCAGCCAGTGTGCCAAGGCCATTTTTCAGGGCGCGGCCGCTGCTGGAGTCGCAGAAGCTGCGCCGTTGCGCAGCCCTGGCGCAGAGCCTGCGCTAGCACTGCAGGTAAGGTCCGCGCTGCGGCGCCTGAAGGGGCGGCACAGCCCTTGCTGGGGGTCAGGGCATGTGGAGTCCTGGCATGTTGCGACATTGGGCGCTCAGTGCTGCGCTGGTGATCACGGCCATTCCCGCGGGCGCTGCGCCCCGTCTGGACGAGACGGCGGCCGGAAGCCCCACACAGCTGGTCGCGATCAACCCGGTGTTCATCCCGTTTGGCACGCTGAGCGCGGAATATGAGTTCCGCGTCACTGCGCTCGCCTCGCTGGGCGTGTCTGGCTGGTACGAGTTTGCCGATGTGCGCGCGCGCTGGCTGTACTTGAAGGCGCTGGTCTATCCGTGGGGCAATGCCCCGAGCGGCTTGAGCCTGGGCCCGACCCTCGGATTGCTGCGGGTGTATCGCGAACCGGATGCCCTGGATGAGCTTCCGCTCGACACCGTGCCGACCGTTGGCGCCATGGCTCAGTATAACTTCCTGTTTGGCCCGGACGATCTCTGCTTGCTCGGCGTCGGAATCGGGGGCCGCACGCCCTTGCTCCAGGTCTCGGCGGACTCACCGATCGAGCGCCTGGACGGGGACGTGCGGCTCGTCGCCGGGCTCGCGTTCTGAAGGAGCCCGGGGCAAGGGCCTTGCAGTGGTCGGCGCGACGCCTCGCGTCGCTGAAGAAGGATCTCGAATGATGAACGACTGGCGAGAAGTGTGGCAGCGGTTGCAGCGCGGTGAGCATGCGGTGGTGTTCAGCAAGGGTCCATTTCCCCTGCCCGACGCGCGCGAGCTGCGCCTGCTGTCAGTGGACGGCGCGGCGTCTTCGGCGCCACTGGGGACGCTGGACACGGCCTGCGCAGTGCTGCGCCCGCTGCAGCCCGCAGCCGGTCCGGCGCTGCTGGATGCGGCCGCCGAGAGGCTGCGGGCGAGTTTGCGGCACCGCTTGCTCGGCGAGCCCGAGCGCTCCGCCGCGCTCGCTCGCTACCAGCTGCTCACGAAGCCGATCGCTGAAGCCGGCGAGCCTCCGATCGCGCTCTTCCTGAGGAGCGTCGACCGCGCGGACGAAGCGAGTTTGGTCGTGCTGGGCCGTCTCCTCGAGCAGGAAACCCAGCCGCGCTTGCCCCTGCTCCTGAGCTTCGACTCCAGGGAACCGGTCGGGCCCGCGCGCCGCCTCCTGGAGCAGCTGCAGCGGGGCCTGCCGCGCGAGGCGTTCTGGACGCCGGGCGCGAAGGAAGCGCCCAGCACGGTGCCTTGGGCTCGCGAGACCCCGCCGGAACTGCTCGCGCCAACCCCTGCCCTGCTGCGCATCCTGCGGGCCGCGGCGGCCATCGGTGATCGCTTCGAGAGCGCGGTGATAGCACAGCTGCTCGGGCTGGATGAGCTCGAGGTGCTCGCTGCGTTGCAAGAAGCGGTCGATCGAGGCTGGCCGATCGAGGATCGCGGCAGCGGAATCTTCCGGCTGGAGCCGGTTCTCGGCAGCCGCTTGCGCGAGGGTACTTTGCCTTCGCTGGCGCGCGCCTGGCACGAGCGGCTCGCGCAGCTCTTCGGTGGTCTGCCTGCTCCGCTCGGCGAGCGCCTGCCGATCGCAGCAGAGCGCATGGGCCGAGCCGCACAGCCGCCCGCAGCGCCTGCCAGCCCGCTGCCGGAGGCCAAGCCAGCGATGCCGACCGAAAGCACAGCGAGTCCGGCGACGGAAACCACCGCGAGCGAGCTCCTGGACACCGCGGATGAACACCACGGCGAGTGGCAGGATCCGCGGCCTGCCGAGTGGTGGCAGCGCCTGGAGCGCGAGCTCGCGCCTACCGACGGCGCAGAGGCGACAGCGATGGTACATCAAACGGATCCGCCTGCGCGCGTGGCGAGCCCCTCTGGCGCGACGGCCGCCCCCACCGCCGATGAGCAGCGTGCTGCGAGCCACGCCGAGGCCGCGGGCATGTGGGTCACGGCCTGTGCACAGCACCTCGCCGCCGCGCAGCGCGCGGCCCTGGACGGCTTGCACCCCCGAGCGCTAGAGCATGCAGCGCAGGCGCTGGCGCTCTCGGCGAACCTGCCCGACCGGGAGGAACGCCGCTGCGTTCAGCTGACGGCGCTGATGATCGCCGGGCGTTCGCGCTGGCAGTGCGCGCCGGGCGACGAGCAAGCGACCCTGAACGGGGCGCTGGCGACGCTCGCGGAGTGCCGCCAGCTGGTCCAGGAGAGCGACCCCGCTCCGTTGCGCGCCGAGCTCGCTGCACTGATGGCACACGTGCAATACGATATCGGCAGCCCCGCCGCGCTCGAGGCGGCGCTGCGCGAGCTCAGGCTCGCGAGCCAGCTGATGCTGGATGCGGGGCACCCCATGGATGCCGCTCGACTGCTCAACGACGAAGCCGCAGTCTGGGTCAAGCTCGGCGATCCCGTGCGCGCGCACTATCTGCTGTCTCGCTCGCGCGAGGTGTTCAGCAAAGTGGTGGCTTCCCATCCCGCTGCCACAGTGGAGCTCGCCGAAACGGAGCACCTGCTGGCGCGATTGTTATTGCAAGCAGCGGCTCGCCCCGGCCGCGAGCGCGATGCCTGGCAGCTCGGCATCGAGCACGGCCGCGCCGCCGAGGAGGCCTACCGCAGTCTGGCGGACCAGCAGAACCTCGGCCGCGTCTGGGAGACGCTCGCGCGGCTGCAGCTGCGGCTCGGCCACTTTGATGACTGCGCGCGCCTGCTCGAAGACGCTCGCGCCCTGCAGTTGCAGCTCGGCGATGGTGTCGGCCTGGCACGGTCCACTGCAGCGGCCGCCGATCTGCTGTTCTCGCGCCATGACTATGCGCGCGCGCTGGAGCGGCTCGCCGACTCAGTGCGACTCAACACCGAGAAGGGTCTTCGCGCGGGCCTGGAGGCAAACCTCGCGCGCCTGCGGCAGCTCGCGGGCGAGCTACCTGACCTGTTCCAAGATGCTCGTCGAGCGCTGGAGCAGCGGGTCGAGACCTCGCTCTCTCGAGCCGCGCTGGTGTTGGGCTGAGCAACTCACGATCGAGTGCGCCGGATGCGTTCGCTCGAGTGGGCGCGAGCGCAGGCCATGCCCCCGTGCCACGTGCTGGACCACCTGCGGTCGATACTCGCCTGCTCGCAGCCCAGCGCCGAGCTCTTCGAGGAAGCGCTCGACTCCGTACTGCTCGACGTCGCGGAGCGACTGGCCGTCGACTCCAGCAGCGCCCCGGTTCCGTCTCACTCGCTTCCACGCCTCCTGAAGGATGTCATCCCTCCAGAGATGGTCATACAGGGCGTGGAACGCCGACCCGGTGCTCGCTTGGCTGCAGCACACAGTCGCCGTTGCAGTTCTCGCACTTTGTCGCGCGGCTCGAGGCCGCCGGGGTCATTAGGTCCGGTCTTGCCGGCCATTCCCTCGCGCTTACCTGCTCCGTCAACCTGACCACCGCAGGGACCCTTCCCTCCGATCGCGTTCTTCTTCGCAACCATCGACGGTACTACGATCCCCTCGGACTCCCGCTGCACAGCGCACGACTTCGGCTTTGCCTTATACGTGCCACCTTGCCCCGACCCGGGCCGTGCAGACGGGTCTCTCGTGTTCCGCGCTCCTCCTTGTACGCGTGCTGCTCCCCGTACCCCGCCGGAACCCGTCGCGCGTTTCGGTACTGGCGCGACGGGTGTTGCCTTCGCCGTGACATGAGCGGCTCGGCTCCCGGATTGTTTATCTGTCGAGGCTGCAGGCTTCACTTGATGTTGCGGCCCGTGTGCTTGCTCCCCGCTGCGCGGCTTGCGCCGCCTGACGGGCTTTCGACGCCCCGCTCGGGCACGGAGGTCTCCCTCCAATACCTGGGGCCTGCTACCCGGCGCACCGACGCTTACCGGGACGGGACTTCCACCCGCGGGAGAAGCGTAGCGAGCAGCGGCCGAACCTTCCCCTTGCGGGGCCAGTCCTTCCGTCGCGTCACGACGCACCACCGGGCCGAGCTTAGCAGCGCATTCGGTGCTACCAGGCAGGGATGTCCTTCGTTTCGGCTGCAGACGACGCCC
>DASTRX010000091.1:0-2667 GCA_035760985.1 Polyangiaceae bacterium | reverse complement strand
CCGCCAACTGCACCGGGGGCCATCGGCCCCCCACGTCGAGTGCGAATGGAAGCGCGTCGGTGAGCGCCGGCCCTCGAGGCCACCACGGTGGCCTTGACGGGAAATCCTTCTCATGGAAGCTGCATGCGCTGGTTAGGCGGCGCGGCGCGCGAATGCGCGCGCCTACGGCTTCGTCGGGTAGCCCGTCGCCTCGCCCAGCGAGGCCATCACGCGACCCGCGCCATTCAGTACGGCCAGACGCGGGACGATCTCGGAGAGCGCCAGCCCGGCGGCCGGCTGCCCGCGCCGCCCATACAGCACGAGGGAGAACGCCCCGCTGTCGGCCGTAAGCAGGGCGCGCCGCTGCCCGGCTGCATCGACGAGCTCGAAGCGCTCCGCCTGGATCACCGTCGGCGGCCGCCGGGCGAAGCCGGCGGCGCCGAGCCCGAGGCCCGCCAGCGCGAGGGTGGCGACCGTGAGCCGGAGGCGTCGGTTCTGCGCCTCGAGGCGGTCCAGCCGGGCGGCAAGCAGCGTGGGATCGAGCGCAGGAGAAGGCATCGCGGCTACCTCCGTAAGGGTCTGCTATCGTGACGAACGAGACCAAGGGCGGACCACGAACCCACGGCGGAGGCCCGTGCCCGAACGGGACGTCGGCGTCCGCCTTGTATCTAGCTTCGCATTAGAACAGGAGCCAGACTATGGCGGGTGACAGCTCGATCTGCCTTGGGTCGTCGAGACCGTCCGTTAGCCGGGGCGTCACCCGCCGCCCGTCCCGAGCCCGAACAGTTGCGCGGACCGATGAGTCCGCATCACGCAAGGCGGGGCCCCGACGAGCGCCCTCTCACGCCGAGGCTCCTATGTCCGCTCCAGCCGTCTGTGTTGGGATCGATGTGGCCAAAGCTACGCTCGATGTCGCCGTCCGCCCCAGCGGCGAGCGCTGGACCTGCGCGAATGATCAGGCCGCGCTGCCGGCGCTGGTGGCCCGGCTCCGGGCGCTGGCCCCGGCGCTCGTCGTCCTCGAAGCCACCGGCGGGTTTGAGCTCGCCGCCGTCGCGGCCCTCGCCGCCGCAGGCCTGCCGGTCGTCGTCGCGAATCCGCGCCAGGTGCGCGACTTCGCCCGGGCCACGGGGCAGCTGGCCAAGACCGACGCGATCGACGCCCAAGTCCTGGCGCTCTTCGCCGAGCGGGTGCGGCCCGCGCCGCGCCCGCTGCCGGACGCCGCGGCGCAGGCGCTCGACGCGGTACTCACCCGGCGCCGGCAGCTGCTCGAGATGCTCGTGGCCGAGCGGAATCGCCTGGGCTTCGCCCGCGCGCCGGTGCGCCAGGGGATCCAGCAGCACATCCGCTGGCTCGAGCATCAGCTGGGCGACGTCGACGACGAGCTGGGCCGGCTGATCGAGCAGAGCCCGGTCTGGCGCGCCCGCGACAATCTGCTGCAGAGCGTGCCTGGCATTGGCCCAGTGGTCAGCCGCACACTCCTCGGCGAGCTGCCCGAGCTCGGCCGGCTCAGCCGGAAGGAGATCGCCGCCCTGGTCGGCGTTGCGCCGCTCGCCCGCGACAGCGGGACGCTGCGCGGCAAACGCTTGATCTGGGGCGGGCGGGCGCCGGTGCGCGCGACGCTCTACATGGGCGCGCTGGTGGCGACGCGCTGGAACCCGGTCATCCGGGCCTTCTACCAGCGGCTGCGCGCGGCGGGGAAGCCGGCCAAGGTCGCGCTGGTCGCCTGCATGCGCAAACTGCTCACGATCCTCAACGCGATGGTGCGCGCGAATACCACCTGGAACGCCCAGATCGCGCGCAGTTGACAAGACAGTTGCTAACGGCACAGCGCATCAGTTGCAGGCGCTCAGGCTCGGGCCCGCACCAACTAACGTTTCCGCAGCGCCGCCATCGGAGGGTACCGCCCGCGGGGAGCTTCGCGGCCTTGGGCCTGACAGCTGCATGCGCTGGTTAGGCGGCGAGCTCGGGCGGCGCCGTTCAGGCTGACGCCGCCTCGGACCGCCGGCGCGCCACGGCGCCGCTTGCACTGCCACCAGGAGCCTTGGCGCGCCACCCCGCCGAGCTCATCTGCGCCGGCAGTTCACACCCGCTTTGGCTGTTCGGTCGCGAGACCGCCTAACGCAATCGCGCATCAGTTGCGAGCGCGAGGGTCGCGCCCGCACAAACCTACGCTTCCTTAGAGCCCAACAGTGAGCGCTCCCGCCCGCACGAAACTCCGTGGCTTCGCGCTCGGCAGCTGCATGCGCTGGTTAGGCGGCCGGATCGCGATGGCGGCGACCACGTCGCCGACGTGCGTGTCGGGCCGCGCGATCGAGCTCCAGCGCGCTCTCCGCTGCCGAGGAGTTGACCATGAGTCCGGCGACGCAGCAGCCCATTCCCCAGTAAAGTGCCATCGCTGAGGGGTGCCATACGACGTTGATGCCGACGACTACCAGCCCGCCGACCGCAAGCGCGCCCGTGGCAAACCAGCGAGTGAGCGCCCGGACGACGCCGGGATTCCGTTCAGCCGCCGGCGCATTTCGCACTCGCTGGTAGAGCGCCCACGTCTCCCGTGTGCGGGTCAGCAACTCGGCAGCAATGGCAGCTCTGAGGTCGCTCATGGTCTCCCTACGGGTGGTGGCGACCAACTGTGATGCCGTTGGTCCGCCTAACGGCACTGCGCATCAGCTGCAGGCGCCTCGGCTCCGC
>DASTRX010000090.1:0-39131 GCA_035760985.1 Polyangiaceae bacterium | reverse complement strand
GCCTGTTTTCGCGGCTCAATACCGAGCCCGTACGTGCCCCTGTCAACGCTTCACGTCTACCCTCACGGATAGCCGCGCATGACTCGGGGTCATCGTGGGTCGCTACTCCTTCGATGTGAGGCTCTTTCATCCTTTCCTTCTTGCCGGTTTATCCCGGCGCACTACCGTTCCGGCAAGCGTGACGGCGAGGTGCCCTGACGGCGGGCGAGCGGGGGGCTCGAGCGCAGCCGCCTCGAAGCGCAGGGAGCCATTCAGGCTGCGCGTAAGTGATCCATATCGCTCCATCTTTTTTTGCGCTTTCCATCTGGGCGCAGATCGGCGATGAGCGCCCCATGGCAGCGGGATGGATTGACGAGCGGATTGCGGAGCTGGAGCAGAAGTTCGCACGCGAGGCTGCCGCTCGCCCGCCTGGAGAAGTTGGCGCGACGCTGGAGCCGCTCGAGGTCGTCCTGAACGAGCTTCGTCAGCTCCGCCACCGGATCGAGCAGCGACAGCTCGAGCCCGGCGACTGGGCAGTCATCGATGCCCTGATCGGGGAGGCGATGTGACCTCACGTCGTCCGGCGCGCGGTTCACCTGGTGCGAGGGCACGGCAACCTCGTGGGCAAGTCGGCGCGGCGCCGGAGCGGCTCGAGGTCACGTTGGATGGACTTCGTCAGCTCCGCGATCGGATCAGGCAGTTACAGCTCGAGCCCGGCGACTGGCCCGTCATGGACGCATTGGTCACGAGTCACATCGTACGCACCGAGGTGAGTAACGAGCGGAAGATCGCCAAGGTCGCAGCGGCTGCCGCTGCCGCAGGGGATACGAGTGGGCCCGAGGCATCGTTTCTCAGTGTCGTGCGTTCTCGATGTGGTCATGCCGTGCACGTGCTCGACCGATTCCACGTGATGCAGCTCATGAGCAAGGCCATCGATCAGGTCCGACGCGACGAAGTGCGACGCCTGCGCGCAAAAGGAAAACACGCAGCGTTGACGAAGACACGCTGGGTGTTGCTCAAACGCAAGCACAACCTCACGAGCAAGCAACGAGGCCGACTGCGCGAGCTGCTCACCTGGAATCTGAGAACCGTCCGAGCCTACTTACTCAAAGAAGAATTCCAGCACTTCTGGACCTACACGACCGTCTGGGCCGGCAGGCGCTTCCTGGCCACCTGGACACGCCAAGCCCTGCGCACCCGCATCGAACCGATCAAGAAGTTCGCACGCACCCTGCGAGCACATGAACCGTAACCCATCCAGCAACGGCGTCTGGCGGACGGGAGCGCGATCGGGCATCGGCCGGAAATGCCAAAAGAAGTCAGTGAGCCGTCGTGGGGATCGATTCGCAGGTCACGTCGTTGGTCGGTGACCGAAGGGAGCTGGATACTAGCGGAGCTGGAGCGCTCGGGGTTGAGCACGAAGCAGTTTGCCGAGGTGCACCGACTGCCGATGACACGAGTCTACCAATGGTGTTCTCGCCTTCGAGGTAAGGAGAGGAGGCGCGCGCTCACAGCCAGCGCTACACCACGTCTGGTGGAAGTGGAGCTGCCGGCCGTGAGTGGCCGAGCGCTCGTTGCGGACCGCATCGACATCGAGCTGCTCAGTGGTCGACGCCTGAGCGTGCCGGAGAGGCTGAGTCTGGAGCGAGTCGCTGCGCTCGTGACCCTGCTGGAGCGTCAGTGATGTGGGGTCTGCCACCGAGTGTTCGCCTGTTCTTGGCAACCGAGCTCGTCGACGGTCGCAAGGGCCCCGATAGCCTGATGACACTGGTGAGAGATGTGCTGAAGCACGACATCTTCGAGGGCCATCTGTTCATCTTCTTCACGCGCAGTCGAGATCGCGTGCGCGTCGTCTATTGGGATCGCGACGGCATCGCGATGTGGACAAAACGCATCGAGCGCGGGCGGTTCAGCGTGGGGGTCACGGACGGTGCATCGGGTACGGCTCGCAAGGTGGAGGCAGCAGAGCTTCGGCTCATTCTCGAAGGCATCGATCTTCGCGGCGCACGAAGACGCCCTCGTTGGCAACCACCACGCGAATGAGACGACGCGCCAGTTTGGCTGATCGAACGATCGAACCGATCGGCTGATCTGCAGTCGTTCTTCGCGAGAGGAGTGACGAGTAAAGGCTCGATGCGGTAGCTACGCTGTTGCGTGTCGGGCTCCTTCACATCCAGCAACGTTGTGCCGAGCAATCTCGACGAGCTGAAGTGTTGGCTCGAGCAGATGGTGAAGCAGCTGGCGTTCACTCGATTGCTTGCCGTCATCATAGCTCTGGTGTCGCGTCTCACCAGCATCAACGCCGAGCTCACCAAACAGCTCGCCCACCTGCGCCGAGCCCGGCCGCGCTCCGAGCGGTGGAAAGCGCTCGAGGCGCAGTTGGCATTCACATGGGCTGTGCTCGTGCCGCCGGCCGGCAACAAGCCGGAGCAGGCACCGCCGGTGGGTAACCCGCCCGAAAAGAGCCCCCCGAAGAAGAGGTCCCGCAAAGGCCGGCATCCGGGACGCCTAGCGTTCCCCGCCGACCTGAAGCGGGTTCCGCAATACAACGGTGTCCCGCCTGAGTTGCGCTTCTGTCCGAAGTGCGGACTGGAAATGAGCCCGCTGGGGCACACTCAGTGTGAGTACCTCGAAGTCAAGCCAGCGGAGATCTTCGTCGTGCGGCGGAGCGACGAGGCGGTGAAGTGCGAGCTGGATGGCACCATCGTGTCAGCCCCACCGCCACCGCGCATCGTGGAGCGCAGCGTGCTCGGCAACCGATTGATCATCGAAGCTACGGCCGACAAGTTCCTCGAGCATCAGCCCATCGAACGCCAGTGCTTGCGCTACGCGCGCAGCGGGGTTGAGATCGCTCCGCAGACACTGCTCCCGACAAGACCTCTGACGGAGATCAGTGGCCTCGTACCAACCCAGCCATTCGTGCGATGGCCAAAACTTCAACTTTCTTACTCGAAGCACCGTGGCCCTGTCAGTTCTGAAGAGGATTTCGGATTTTGATTCCATTTCACTGCTTCTACGCCGCCCAACTCGGCACCATCCCTCGGATCGTGAAGCTCCTCTCGGAGCTATTGGTTCAACGTTCAAGGGGGCAAGGCCGGTGAACGCCCTCGCAGGCATTCGGCATTCCATCAGCGGCACCATACATCGTGGGCGCCCGCCACAATTCGAGGTGCAGAATGCCCTCACCAGTACGGGCCTGGTAGTCGATGAGAATGCTCGCTTCCCCGTGGGCTCCTTGGGGAAGGTATTCACCGCGCTTGCGGTTCTCCAGGCTGTGGAACGCGGTCAGCTCTCGTTTCAGACGGAGCTTGCAACTCTATTGCCGGAAGTAAGGTTGAGAAGCGATTTTCGTAGTGGACAGCCGATTCAAATAGAGCACCTTCTGACGCATAGCGCGGGGTTGCCCACCGAGGTCGCTGCGGAGGAAACCTTTGGGCGCCGTTGGGAGCTCGACGAGCTGCCGCGCATGCTGAGCGGGGCGGCGCTTATCCATCCTCCCGGGCAAAGAGCTCAGTACTCCAATGTCGGCTATGACCTGCTTGGGTTAGTCCTGCAGCGCATTTCCGGACAGAGTTTCGAAGACTTCATGACAGAGCGGGTCTTTGATCCATTAGGGCTCGAAGGCACCGGCTACTGTTTCGATGAACAGACCATTCCGGGGGATTTGGGAGGCGCTGACGGGGCGCTCCTGCGGGGCCCAGCCTTCACGAACAATGATCTCCCTTCAGGCGGCCTGATCATGTCCGCCTATGCTCTCAGTGTGTTTATGCAGCACTTGCTGCATGCAGGCACAGAGCAGTCCTTGCTGTCTGCTGGTGTTCGCGAACGTCTGACGACCGCCAGCCCATATCGCCCCCTGCCCGGCGTGCGACAGCAGCCAGGCGTTCCGGCGATGGGTTTCTTCGTCGAAAGGCGCTGCGGTGCCGAGCTACCGTTTCACACGGGAGGCAAGCCAGGTTACCTCGCTTATTGCCATTACCTCCATGATTTTGCCTATTTCACCCTCATCGCAGGCCCTTCTCTGCGCTCAAGGGTACTATGGAAGCAACACGTGGCTGGTGTCGAGCGGCTGCTCGGCGTTCCCGATCGAGCGGACCAAGATCGCGATGTAGAGCGAGATTTCTTCGGCTTTGCGAGTGGTGATTGCCTCGATGAGCTGCCGGCTTATGAAGCGAGCCAAGCAGTGCTACGCGAGTTCGTCGGCAAGTACGCCGTGCTTGGTTATTACGACATCTACTTCGAGATCCGCGCGGGATGCCTGTACACGGACTATGGTGAAATGGCGGAGCTTCGCGCGATCGGCCCTGCGGAGTTCGTTGCCGTTCGCTATTTGCCCGGAGAGCGGGTCCGCTTCGTCTGGGAGGCCGACGGATCGGCAATAGCCGGGGTATATGTATCGCTCACGTACCATGCGAAGCTGCGCACGGAGGCGGACGTAGAGCGCCACCTAGCGCTGATGGCACGGCGGTTTGGTGCACCAAAGACGAGTTAAAACGCACGAGCTAGGCCCAATGCCGGTCACGTAAGCCCGCAAATGATCGATATTATTTAGGAAATCTGAACACGCGATCAGAGCGCTTTTCACGGGCCCGAAATTGCGATTGCAATCCAGATCGAGAGCCATGGCCATCGGTCGCACGAACCGATCGCCATCATAGAATTAGGCGGCGCTCCGCGGGCTGGGGCGGGCGGCGGTCGCAACGCTGCGAGGTGCGCGGGCGGCGCCCTGCTCGGCGGGGCGGGGCGGGGCGGAAGGCGCTCAGCCGCCCGGAATCTCATCCACGTCGAACGGGCCCGCACGGAGCTGGCCGGCGCGCAAGAGCCAGCTGTGGGGCAGCATGACGGGAGGGTCCGACGAGCCGCTCGTGCGTTCCCATTCGGCGCGCGCGGCGCGGGCGCCGAACGCGAGCTCGATCGGGCGCGTGAAGCCAGTGAACCAGGGGGCGGAGGAGCATCGATCGATGAAGCCGGCGGGGACCGAGGAGGCGTGCTTTCTCGCGTTGAGCAGCACATAGCGCAGCGCGAGGCGTACGGCGCGCGGCGTCTTCAGCGCGCGGGCATGATAGCGATCAGCAAACACCTTCCCCTCGCGATGCAGGCGCCCATTCACCGCGCGCGCGACGCGGATCGACAATCCCTGCAAGCCACGCGATAACGCCCGTCGATCGCGCGCTTCCGCGATCAGGTGCAGGTGGTCGCGCTGTACCGAAAATTGGATGAGCGCGAAGCCGAAGCGGTCCTTTCCGGCGTGGAGCGCCCGGCGGATGCTCGCAAACACGGCGTGTTCGCGCAGCGAGGAGATGCCACGCCGGACGCGCAGTGTGACGTGCAGCGGATGGTGCCGCGATAATGACGGCCGACGCAGGTGCGATATGCCCGCGCCCGCCTTCCGAGGACGGCCCGCGCCCGCGCGGCGGCCGCCCCGTGCAGCGAAGCGGAGCTCGAGTTGCCGGGGGGCTCGCATGCATTGAATATGGCACTAATCCTTTCTCGTGTCCAGTTTTGGATGAGCGGGCCGGTCCGATGGTGGGGCTTTGCTCCGGTGCCTGGGTGCGGAGGGAGGCGCTTCTCGGAGATCGGCGCGTTGAAGCTGGCAGGTTCCTGACCGGGATGTCGTACATCGCTGCCTTGCTGGCTTCGCCCAAGGCAGCGGTCGAGTCGAACATCTAGGTTCTAGCGAGTCTGCAGCGCCCGCAGCTTAACGCGGTCTCGTTAGGGGGCGGGTGTGCGAGCGGAGGACGCGCGGGGGGGCGCGGTCCGCTCGAGGAGCGAATGGCGCTCGGGGAGCCAATGGCTCGGGGGACCAATGGGCGCTCGCGCGCCGAGGTTCGCAAACAGGGCCAAGGCTCACAACTCGCAGCCCAGGCCCGGCCGAGTCAGACCTTACAGCGCCACATCGAATCTGCGCGCCGTGAGCGGCTCGCGCTGGTCCGTTGGAGGGTTGCGGGCGCGCTGGTGGGAACGTGCTGGGGCGGAAAGCTTTCGCTGGTGGCCGGTCGCTGGCGCGTGTCGGGGAGGTTTCGCGAGGGCTCTTGGTCAGGGGGGTTCAGTGGCTTGCAGCTCCGCTCGGAGTGCCGCTGGGTGGGCATATTCTGGGGTGCGGCGGTTTGCTGTGGGGGCGAGCCCACTCGCTCTATCGGGCGCGGGAGGCGAGATAGGCGCGCCAGCCGCCGAGGTGGGTGATTTCGGTGGCGTCTTGCGTGGCGTGGGCTTCGCAGAGGAAGCCTTTGACCCAGCGTCCATCTTCGAGCTCGAGGTTGCCGATGGCGAGGGGGGCGGCGACGCCAGCGACGAATTGGCCGAAGGCGGCCGCGTCGAGTCGGTAGACTTCGACTTCGATCGCCGCCGCCGGTGCGCTGGCGCGGATCAGGCCGGGTTTGGCAGGTACGGTGGCGGCGAGGGCGTACAGTCGGTAGCGCGGGGCGGTGCGGGTGCCGAGCTCGAGGCGGGCGCCGAGCTCGAGGAGCTCGCGGTGGAGGGGCTGGCCACTGAGGTGGGCTCCGACGACCGCCACGGAGATGGATTGGTGGGCGCGGGGGCGCGGGGCGACTGCAGGGGTCACGCGGCGCAGTGGAGGGAGCTGGGAGAGCGCGAGCACTGGCGTGCGCGTGGCGCCGACCGTGGGCTGCCAGCTGGCGTGGAGTCGTTGTGCGAGTTGCATCTGGGCTCGGTCGCTGAAGGCGGGGCCGAGCAGGGTGACGCCGAAGGGGCGTCGTTCCGCGCGGAAGCCCGTGGGTACCGCGACGCCGCACAGGTCGAGCAGGTTGGTGAAGTTGGTGTAGATGCCGAGTCTGGAGTTGAGCTCGATCGGGTCGTCCGCGATCTGTTGCTGGGTATAGGTGGTGGTGGTGGTGGGAACGATCAGGGTGTCGATCTCGCGCCACACGGTGTTGGTCTCGCGGGTGAGCTCCGCCAGGCGGTACTGGGCGCGGAAGCCGTCCGCCGCCGTGAGGCGGGATGCGCCGCGGACGATCGCAGCGACGGTGGGGTCGACGCCGGGTTCGTCGCGCTGAATGAACTCGCCGAAGGCCAGCGATCGTTCCGCGAGCCACGGGCCTTGATACAGGAGCTCCGCCGCTTGCCGAAACGGGGTGAAGTCGATCGGTACGGCGCGTCCGCCGAGTTGCTCGAGGCGGGCGATGGCTTCGCCAAAGGCGCGTTCGCTGGCGTCGTCGCCGAAGAACTGGAGCTGGGTGGGCACGCCGAAGCGGAAGCCGGGGACGTCGAGCGCGCTGGTGCCGGGCGGGGCCGCCCGGGAATAGGGGTCGGCGGCGTCGAAGCCGGCAGCGATCTCGAGCACGCGCCAGCCGTCAGCGACGTTGGCCGAAAACACCGAGACGCAGTCGAGGCTGCGGCACGCGGGCACGACGCCGCGCGTGCTGAGCCAGCCGCGGGTGGGTTTGAAGCCGACGATGTTGTTCAGCGCCGCCGGCACGCGGCCGGAGCCGGCGGTGTCGGTGCCGAGCGCGAAGCTGACGTGGCCGAGTGCCACCGCCAGGGCGGAGCCGGAGCTGGAGCCTCCGGAGATGTCGCGGGGATCGAGCGCGGAGGCGCAGGCGCCGTACGGGGAGCGGGTGCCGACCAATCCGGTCGCGAACTGGTCCAGGTTGGTCTTGCCAAAGACGATCGCGCCGGCGTCGAGCAGGGCTTGTACCACCGGCGCCGAGGCTCCGGGGACGCGCTCGTAGATCGGGCAAGCAGCGGTGGTGGGGACGCCACCGACGTCGATGTTGTCTTTGACGGCAAAGGGGACGCCGTACAGGGGTTGATCCTGGCCCGCCGCGCGCCGCTCGTCGGCCTGGCGCAGTTGCGATTCGATGCGTACCCAGTCGAGCAGGGTGATCCAGGCGTGGGTGGGCTGTGCCTCGCGCGCCCGCGCGTGCGCGCGGCGCAGGGTGTCGAGCGGGCTGCGCCGACCCGCGGCGTAGTCGTCCTGGAGTGCCTGCAACTGTAGGTCTTCGCTCGAATTGGTCATCGCTCTCCCCTCGCCTGTACGCCAGGCCGTGGGGGCGCGTCAAAGGTGGCCGCGGCGCAGCCACGGTTTCGGCAGCGGACGATGGCTTGACAGTTTCAGGCGTGAGACTTAGTTCTCAATCACTGTGCGTGGCAGATCGCCCGCACCAGCAATCCCGCCAAGCGCGAGAGCCTTGGCAGAAGGAAGAATAGAAAAATGCACCCAGGATTTTGGGGTTATTGGCAGCGCCATCACGGTCACTCGGGGCACGGTCACTCGGGGCACGGTCATCCGCACGGATCGGGGCACGGCGAAGGCTGGGAGGAGCACGCGGCCGCGCATGGCTGCGGGCCCGGTGCGTGCGGCGGTCGCGGTTTCGCTCGGCGTGGGCGGCCGGAATGGTACGCCTCGCCCGTGGACGAAGGCGGCGGGTTCGGCGTGCGCCGGCCGTTGCGCTTTCTCGCCCACAAGCTGGAGTTGAATGACGAGCAGGTCGCGCAGCTCGCCACCGTGCTCAGCGCGCTGAAGACGGAGCGCGCACAGGCGGAGGTCGATCAGCGGCGCCGGACCACGGCCCTGGCGGCAGCGTTCGAGGGCGCGGAGTTCGACGGCGGCAAGGTCGACGCCGCCGAAGAGGAGCAGGCGCGCAGCGCCGAGCGGCTGCGCCAGAACGTGAAGAATGCGCTGAGTCAGATCCATGCGCTGCTCGACGAGCAGCAGCGCAAGAAGTTCGCGTATCTGCTGCGCACGGGGGTGCTCTCGGTGTGACCGCGAGCAGCGCGGGTTCGCCGAGTGGTCGCGAGAGACCGCTGGCGGACAGCACTCCTTCGTCCGAAGGCGCGTCGTCGGGGGTCTGGTCTCTGGGTCCTGAGCGGTCAGGGCCCGCCAGCGCCGACGACGCGGCGCTGCTCGACTCCTACTCTCGCACCGTGACCCGGGCCGCCGAGCGCGTCGGTCCGGCCACGGTCAAGGTGGAGGTCGGCAGCAAGTCGGAGCGCGGTGAGGCCGAGCGCCGAGGCAGTGGCTCCGGGTTCATCTTCACACCCGACGGGCTGATCCTGACCAACAGTCACGTCGTGCACGAGGCGCGGCAGATCGAGGTCTCGTTGCCGAGCGGCGAGCATCAGCGCGCGCGCATCGTGGGCGAGGATCCGCGCACCGACCTGGCGGTGCTCAGCATCGCCGGCCCGGAGCTGCCGCACGCGAGCTTCGGCGAGTCGAAGCGTCTCAAGGCTGGCAGCATCGCGATCGCGATCGGCAATCCGTTCGGCTTCACCTGGACGGTGACGGCGGGGGTGGTGAGCGCCGTGGGGCGATCGCTGCGCACGGAGTCAGGGCGGCTGGTGGACGATGTGATCCAGACCGACGCGGCGCTCAACCCGGGCAACTCGGGCGGTCCGCTCGTGGGCTCCGACGCGCGCGTGATCGGCGTGAACACCGCGATGTTCCTGCGCTCTCAGGGCATCTGTTTCGCGATCGCGATCGACATGGCCAAATGGATCGCCATGAAGCTGCTGCGCGACGGCGTGGTGCGGCGTGGCTTTCTCGGCCTGGGCGCACAGACGGCGCCGCTGCCGCTGCGGCTGGTGCGGCAGCTGGGCCTGACCCAGGAGAGCGCCGCCTTCGTGACCACGCTGGAGGCGAACGGGCCCGCCGCGCGCGCCGGGCTGCGCGAGGGAGACTTGATCCTGGAGTTCGGCGGTCGCCCCATCCTGGGCGTCGATGATCTGCACCGCGTGCTCAGCGACGAAGCGCAGGGGCGCAAATTGCCGATGCGCTTGCTGCGTCACACGCGTCTGGTGCAGCTGGAGGTAACTCCGGGGTTGCCTCAGGGGCGTTAGTCGCCTGCCTCGAGAGCGAGTGCAGGGGCACGCCGCTCCGCGCACCGGCCAGCCCAGGCAGCCAGATGCGGAAGCAGGCGCCACCGAGCGGGCTTTGCTCGCAGCTGAGCCGCCCCTGGTGGCGCCGCACGATCACGTCATAGCCGACGGCCAGGCCCTGTCCCGTGCCCGCGCCGACGCGCTTGGTCGTGAAGAAGGGGTCGAAGATCTGGTCGCGGATCGCCGGGTCCACTCCCGGGCCGTCGTCGCTGATCAGGATCTCGATGCCGGAGCCGGATGGGCGCGAGCGGATCTGGACCCGCCCTCGGCGCGCTTCATCTTGCCGCACCTGCTGCGCGGGGGGCGCGCGGAAGTCACCGCGCACGGCTTCGACGGCGTTGTAGAGCAACTGCAGGATGACCTGGTTCAGCTCGGCCGCGTAGCAAGGGACGCTCGGCAAGTCGGGCTGGAGCTGCAGCTCGACCTGCACGACCTCCCGCCAGAAGCCGCGCGACACCGCCACCGCGTTGGCGATCGCGTCGTTCACGTTGTTGCACGAGATTTCCTCCTGGCCGCCATCGCCAGTGAACGCCTTGAGCTCCGCGATCAAGCTGGCGATGCGCTCCACGCTGGACAGGCTCTGCCCCGCGGCCTCGGGAGCCTGGGAGAGCACGAAGTCGACGCGCTGCTTGCGCCAGGCGGCTCGCAGCTGAGCCGCTGCTTCTTCGGGTAATGCTCCCTCCCCCGCCGCCCATGCGGCCAGCGGCGTGAGCAGGGTCTTCAGGCTGGCCAGGCTGCGCTGGAGGAAGTGCAGGTTGTCGGATACGATCTGTGCAGGTGTGTTGAGCTCGTGCGCCAGGCCGGCGGCGAGCCTGCCCACCGTTTGTAGCTTGCTGGCCTGGAGCAGGCTCTCGCGGGCAGCCAGGTTCTGCTGCACGGCGGTCTTCAGCGCCAGCTGTGCCTTGACCCGCGCCAGAAGTTCTTCGCGGTGTGTCGGCTTGGTCAGGTAGTCATTTGCTCCGAAGCGGAAGGCCTCGACCTTTTCGCTCACGGATTTGTTGCCGGTCAGCACCAGCACCGGTAGCTCCAGTGCGGACCAGCGGCGGCGCAGCATCTTGAGCGCCTGCAGGCCATTGAGCACGGGCATGTGCTGGTCGCAGATCAGCAGGTCGGGCGGCGTCTGCTCGATGAAGCGGAGCACCTCCGCGCCATTTTCCACCTGGCTCACGCGCAGATTGCCCTCGCGTTCCAGGGTCTTGGCGAGCACCTCGCGGATCGCCGGCGAGTCGTCGGCGATCAGCACATGATGAAAGAGGGTCGAATCCATGGCACCGGAGAGACGACGCGGTCGAACCTGTGTGCACGACCGGCGTCGGACCTGGCATAATCGCCCCAAACCTTTGGCTGCAGTGCCGGGACGCAGCGCACCTACCTCGACCCAGGATCTGAGCCGTGTCGTGCGGCAGTCGGCAACAGCGCATTTCAATTGTCGCTGCCGCTCTACCGACGAGCAGCCTTCGGCCGTTTTGCGCTGGTAGGCAGATGCGAGGACCTGGCCGCGCCGCGAGGCGCCGGCCGGGATGCGGAGGGGGCAAACCATTGGGGGCAATCACGGAACCACGAGCGAGCAGGGAGGTCGAAAGCGACACCCGCTACCTGGCCCTGGAGCGCGAGCTCCGACAGGCTCAGCAGCTCGCCAGCATCGGCCAACTCGCCGCGGGGGTCGCCCACGAGATCAACACGCCCATGCAGTACATCGGTGACAACACCAGCTTCCTGCATGTGACCGTGAAGCGCCTGCTGGAGCTGGCAAGCTCCTTCGAGCGCCTGGTGCAGACCTGCCGCGCGGGCGGCCCGGCGCCGGGTGAGCTGGAGCGCTGCGAGCAGGAGATCGCCAGGAGCCGGCTCTCCTTCCTGCGCGAGCAAGCGCCGCTGGCCATCGAACAGAGCAGCTCCGGCATCGATCAGGTGCGCGCGATCGTGCAGGCGCTCAAGGAGTTTTCGCACCCGGGGAGCGACGAGGCGCAGCCCATGGATCTCAATCACCTGGTGCGCACCGCCAGCACCGTGACGCGCAATTGCTGGCGCTATCAGGCGGAGCTGGAGCTCCAGCTGTGCGAGGACCTGCCCGCCGTGCACGGCCATCCGCAGGCGTTCGGTCAGGTGCTGATCAACCTGATCGTCAACGCCGCCGACGCCATCGAGGCGCGCTGGGCCGCGCCACACAGCGGTCAGCTGGGCAAGATCGTGATCCGCACGCTAGCCCTGGCTGACTCTGTCGAGCTGCAGGTGGAAGACAATGGCACCGGCATTCCCGAGCCGCTCCAACCGCGGGTGATGGAGCCGTTCTTCACCACCAAGGGCGTGGGCAAGGGCACCGGGCAGGGCTTGCCGCTCGCCCACGCCACGATCGTGAACAGGCACGCCGGCAAGTTCTTCTTCACGAGCGAGGTCGGGCGCGGCACCACCTTCTTCATTCAGCTTCCCAAGGCGGAGGAGCCCGTATGACTCAGCCGGCCAGCATTGACTCCAGGAAGCGCATCCTGTTCGTCGACGACGAGGTGGGCGTGCTGCAGGGCCTGGAACGCATGCTGTTCGAGATGGCGGACAGCTGGGACATGTCCTTCGTGGACAGCGCGGACAAGGCGCTCTCGGAGCTGAGCGAGCGCGAGTTCGACGTGATCGTGTCCGACATGCGCATGCCGGGCATGGACGGCGCCACGCTGCTCGCACACGTGCACGATGAGTACCCGAACGTGGTGCGCATCATCCTCACCGGGCACGCCGAGCTGGAGGCCACGCTGCGGGCGATGCCGGTCGCGCACAGCTTCCTCACCAAACCCTGCAAGCCCGCCACGCTGGAGGAGGTGGTGCGGCGCAGCCTGAGCCTGCAGTCGCTGCTCGAATCCGACAGCCTGCGTACGCTCGTCGGCAGCGTCGCCGGGCTGCCGGTGCGCCCGGAGGTGTACACGCGGCTGACGGAGGCGATCGCCGATCCGCACATCGAGCTCGGTCACATCGCGCGCATCGTGAGCGGCGACGTGGCGCTCGCCGCCAAGGTCTTGCACCTGACGAACAGCGCCTTCTTCGGCGCCAAGCGCAAGTTCGTGAGCATCGACCAGGCGGTGAGCTTCATCGGCATGCGCATGCTGCGCAAGGTGGTGCTGTCGGCGGAGGTGTTCTCGGCCTTCAGCCCCAAGCAGTCGCTGGGGGGACTGTCGCTCGATCAGGAGCAGCGCCATGGGCTGGTGTGCGCCGGGGTGGCGCGCAAGATCGCCCCCGACGCCGAGACCGGTGAGTACGCCTTCCTCGCGGGCATGCTGCACGATATCGGCAAGCTGGTGCTGGCCTCGCGCGCGCCCAAGATCATGCGTCAGCTGACGCGCCAGCGCGTGGTCGGGCACAGCTTCCCGCCCGCGACCGAGGAGCAGATCACCGGCACCAATCACGGGCGGCTGGGCGCGTACCTGCTCGGCCTGTGGGGTATCGAGCACCCGCTCGTGGAGGCGGTCGCTTTTCACCATCAGCCGGCGGTGTGCCAGAGCTCGACCTTCGACCTGCCGAGTATCGTGCACGTGGCCGACGCCCTGGTGCACGCCATCGAAAATGAACGCGCCGGCCGCCCCGCGGAGCTGCAGCTGGATCGCGCCCACCTCGAGTCCCTGGGCGTGCTCGGCAAGCTCGATGGCTGGATCGAGGAAGCGCGCGAGCTCTGGGATCGGGAGTCGGGATGAGCGAGGACGTCCGAAATCGCATCCTGTGCGTGGATGACGAGCCGCGCGTGCTGGAGGGCATCCGCCGCACGCTGGGCATGGACTTCGATGTGACCACGGCCGAAGGGGGCGCCCAGGCCCTGGCCTTGCTGATCCGCCGCGAGCGCTTCGCCTTGACGATCTCCGACATGCGCATGCCCGGCATGGACGGCGCCGCCTATCTGGAGCGCGCCGCGCAGCTGGCGCCGGACATGGTGCGCATCCTGCTCACGGGGCAGTCAGACATGCAGGCGGCCACCCGCGCCATCAACTACGGGCGCATCTTTCGCTTCCTGACCAAGCCCTGCGACGCGGACGCGCTGCGCCGCGCCGTGGACGACGCCATGGAGCAGCACCGGCTGATGACGGCGGAGAAGGAGCTGCTGCAGAAGACCCTGTACGGTTGCGTGAAGGTGTTGACCGAGCTCTTGAGCCTGGTTAACCCGGTCGCCTTCACGCGCGCCTGCCGCGTCAATCGCCTGGTGCAGCAGGTGAGCAAGGCGCTGAGCCTGGTGGATGCCTGGCAGCTCGACCTGGCGGTGATGCTCGCCCACCTGGGCTATGTGGGCATGCCGACGGAGCTGCTGGAGCGGGCCTACGGCGGTCAGGCCGTCAGCGCTGAAGACGGTCAACTGCTGGGCACCGCGCCGCGCACCGCGCAAGGTCTGCTGGGCGACATCCCGCGGCTGGAGTCTGTGCTCGGCATCATCGAGCGCCTGGCGGAGCCGCCCCCTGCCCTGACGGACGTCGACCGCGGCCAGGCAGCGGGGCGCCTGCTATGGGCGGCTCACATCGTGCTCGCAGCGGAGCGCGCCGATCAGCTCAGCCACCAGCGGCCGGTGCCGCGCGTGATCGCCGACACGCTGGCTGCGGAGGGCTTCGACAAGCGAGTGGCAGAGCCGTTCGCGCAGGCGGAGTTCGAGACGCTGGAGAACCGCAAGCAGCTGAAGCTCACGGCGCAGGAGCTCAAGATGGGTATGTTCCTGGTCGACGATGCCAAGTCGATGGATGGGGTGGTCATGGCGCGCGGCGGTCAGGAGGTCACGCCGACCGTCGCCGTGCTCTTGCGGCGCATGGCGGCAAGGCACAACCTGCACGAACCGTTGACCGTCAGCGTCAAGGCCTGAGGGAGCTCGGTGGTGGCAGTGCCCGCACGCGCCCTGGCGTCTTTGCCGGCCCCGGCTCCTGCCGGAGAGCTGCTGTTCGTCGGCGGCGACGCGGAAGACGCGCTGCGCCTGCGCGGGGCGCTCGCCGGAGATAGCGAGCCGCGCTATTCCTGCGCGGTCGCTCGTTCGCTACAGGAGGCGCAGGCGCGCGCGGCGCGGTCTGTGCCCGACATTGTCGTGTTCGACGCGAGCTCGCCGGATATTTCCGGGCCCGCCGGCGCGCGCGAGCTGCAGTCGCTGTTCCGCGGTGCCACGCTGATCGCGCTGGTCGCGGACGGCGACGAGCCGCTCGCCCGCGCGCTGCTGCAGCAGGGCGTCCACGACTATCTGTGGAAGAGCGAGCTCAGTCGCTGGCTCGTGCGCTCGCTGCGTCACATCCGGGAGCGGCAGCTGTCCGAGCGGCAGCGCCAGCTGTACGAGGAGCAGCTGCGCGAGTCCGAGCGGCTGCAGTCTTTGGGGCAGCTGGCGTCGGGCGTGGCCCACGAGATCAACACGCCGGCGCAGTACATCGGTGACAATCTCGCCTTTCTGCAGCGCGCCCTGCGCATGCTGACGGAGCCGCTGGCCTGCGCCGGCCGGGTCACTCGCGCAGAGCCCGCCGAGCGCGAGGCCGCGATCGAGGAGCTCAGCCGCGCGCTCTCCTCGCCGAAGATCGAGTACGCGCTGCGCCAGGCGCCGCTCGCGATCGAAGAAGCGGCGGTGGGGGTCGAGACCGTCGCGGCCTTCGTGTGCTCGCTCGCGCAGTTCGCGCAGCCCGGCGACGGGCGCCGCATCCCCACCGACCTGGCGCGCGTGCTGGACACCAGCTTGAACGTGACCCGCAACACCTGGCGCCTGCTGGCGGACTCGCGCACTGAATACGCGCCGGGGTTGCCGCTGCTCTCGATCGATCCCAGTGAGCTGACCCAGGTGTTCGTCAACCTGATCCGCAACGCGGCGGACGCGCTCGGCGCGCGTTTGACCCCCGCCAAGGGCACCTTGACCGTGGGCACGCGCCGCACCAATCATAGCATCGAGGCCTGGGTCTCGGACGACGGGGTCGGCATCGCCCCCGAGGACCTCCCCCGCATCTTTGATCCCTTCTTCACTACCAAGCCGCCAGGTACGGCGCTCGGCCGCGGGCTCACGGTCGCGCGCCACATCGTCCAGGCCGGGCACGGCGGGGAGATCCGCGTGGAGAGCACGCCCGGCAAGGGCGCGACCTTCGTGGTCTCGCTGCCGCTGCCCAACCCCTGAGGCGGTCAGCGCGCGCAACCATCACTGGAGCGCCTTCTACGCGAGCGCCTGCCGTACCTGGCGCGCCAGGGCGGCGCGCGTGAAGGGCTTCTCCAGCAGCTGCACGCCGGGGTCGAGCCGGCCGTGATGGATCACGGCGTTCTCTGTATAACCGGAGGTGTAGAGCACGGGCAGCTCCGGGCGCAGCCGGCGCACGATCTTCGACAGCTCGACGCCGTTCATGCCGTTGGGCAGCACGATGTCGGTAAACAGCAACGCGATGTCGGCATGATCGTCGAGCTGGCTCAGCGCCGAAGGGCCGTCTTCCGCCAGGTACACGCGATAGCCCAGGCGCTCCAGCATGCGCACCGTGAGCGAGCGCACGTGGGGGTCGTCCTCCACGACCAGGATCGCCTCGCCGTTGCCCCGCGGATCCTCCGACGCGCCGCGCGGCGGCTCCGTGGGCTGCGCCGGCTGGAGGGTGCGGGGTAGATAGATCTTGGCCGAGGTGCCCACGCCGAGCTTGCTCGAGAGGCGCACGTGGCCGCCCGATTGCTTCACGAAGCCATACACCATACTCAGGCCGAGCCCGGTGCCGCGGCCCGGACCTTTGGTGGTGAAGAAGGGATCGAAGGCGCGGCTCAGCACCTGCTCGGGCATGCCCACGCCGTTGTCCGTCACGCTCACCAGCACGTATTCGCCCGGCCGCAGCTCCTCCTGAGCGTCGGCGGGCTCGATGCGCGCGTTCTCGGTCTCGATGCGCAGCTGACCGCCTCTGGGCATGGCGTCGCGCGCGTTGACCGCCAGGTTCAGCAGAGCGTTCTCGAGTTGCGCCGGATCGACCTCGCACGACCACAGCCGCGCGCCCTGCACGACCTCGATCGCGATGTCGACGCCGAGCGTGCGGCGCAGCAGCGACTCCAGGTTGGCCACCAGCCGCCCCGCGTCGACCACTCGCGGCTGCAGAGGCTGCTGCCGCGAGAAGGCCGACAGGCGCTGCGTCAGCTCGGCGGCTTGCGTCGCCGCTCGTTGCACCTGAGCGAGCAGCTCGATGCCCAGCGGCCTACCCAGCAGCTGGTCGCGGATCTCGTCGAGGTTGCCGAGGATCACCGTCAGCAAGTTGTTGAAGTCGTGCGCGACACCGCCCGTCAGCTGCCCGATGGCATGCATTTTCTGCGACTGGCGCAGCTCCGCCTCCAGCCGGCGTTGCCGCTCCTCCGCCTGCACCCGCTCCGTCACGTCCTGGGCGACGCCCATCATGCTGAGCAGCTGCCCATTCACGTCGACGATCGCCTGCCCCCAGGCGTGCATGATCCACTCCCCGCCGTTGGGGCGGCGCGCCCGCGCCTGCACCTCATATTCGCCGCCGCGCTGCATGATGCGGCCCACGTGGGACTGGAAGCGCTCGCGATCATCGGGGTGGATGGCGTCGATCACGCTGGTGAACAGGGCCGGCTTCGTTCCCGGCTCGACGCCGAGCAAGCGGTACAGCTCCTTCGACCAGTACGCCTCGGCGTCCCCGCGCCGCCATTCGTAGCTGCCGAGCCGCGCTCTTTGTTGCGCTTGCTCCAGGCGCCGGCGGTCGGCGAGAGAGGCCTGCAGCGCCAGCAAGCCGGTCAAGCCGTCGGCGAGCCGCGCTCCGATCGCCTCGAGCAGCGCGGCCTCGTCATCGGAGTAGATCCGGGCCTGCGCGCAGTGATGAATGCCCAAGCACCAGGAGGGGCCCGATCGGGGATGGACCGCGAGCAGCATCTGCGACCGGATCGAGAAGCGGGCGTAGGTCTGCTCCTGCTGCGGCACGGGCCCGTGCGCTCCGTCCCAGCGCGCGGCCCCCGCCGAGTGCAGCACGGCGGCCAGGGCGCGCTGGGTCTCGGGCGACATCGGGATGCGCTCGCCGATCAAGCCCGCGCCCGGCCACTCCGGTCGGGTCCGCTCCATGGGGATCGTGAAGCTCGCCGCCGCCGGATCGCAGGGATGCAGCAGCCAGGCGCGATCACACTCGAAGAGCTCGAGCATGGTGTCGAGCACGTCGGTCAGCATCGCCTCCAGCGTGGCCGCCGTGAGGATGGTGCGGTTGACGCGCTCCAGCGCCGTCAGCAGCCAGAGCGCCCGTCCCGGGCGCTCCACCACCTCGGGGGCCTCACCGCTCTGCCCTACTCCCCCGCCGACCATCACGGCACTGTCTCCTAACTAACGGGGCCGCAACTGTGCAACCAATTTGGAAACAGTCCGGAAACGCAGGTGTTTCCGTCACTTGGAGCTGGCGGAGGCGCTGGGCGCGGGAGCATCGACCCAGTTGGCCACGAACAGGTTCGTGTCCCACGTGCCCTTCTTGGAGGCGCGATTCGAGGCAAATGCCAGCCGCGAGCCATCCGGAGAGAACATGGGAAACCCGTCGAAGCCGGAGGCATGCGTGATGCGCTCCAGGCCCGAGCCGTCCACGTTGATCGCGAACAGGTCGAACTCGCGGCCCTTCGGATCGCCGTAATTGGAGGAGAAGATGATGCGGTTCGAGCCGGGGAAGAAGTAGGGGCCGAAGGCGGCGGCCTCGAGGTGAGTCACCTGCTTGGCATCGCTGCCGTCCGCGTTGCCCACGAACAGCTCGAGCTTGGTGGGACGGACCAGACCCTGCTTCAAGAGCCTCTGGAAATCCTCCAGCTCGGCGCCCTGCGGCCGCGACGCGCGCCACACGATCTTCTTGCAGTCGCTGCTGAAGAACGCGCCACCGTCATAGCCAGGCGTGTGCGTCAGGCGCTTCACGTTCTTGCCGTCCGCGTCCATGCGGTACAGCTCGAGATCCCCGTCGCGCACGGAGGTGAAGATGATCGAGCCGTCGATCGGGCAGACCGTGCCCTCCGCGTCGTAGCCCGGCGTCTCCGTCAGGCGCCGCACGTTCGAGCCGTCAGCGTTGGCGCGGAAGATGTCATAGCCCTCGTAGATCGCCCAGACGTAGCCCTGGCTCTGATCGGCGCGCGCGGGGCACTCGGCGCTCGCCAGGTGCGTGGAGGCGTAGATGATCTCCTTGTCGCCGGGCAGGAAGTACGAGCAGGTCGTGGTGCCCTTGCCGGTGGAGACCATCTGCGGCTGGGCGGCGGGATCATGCGCGGAGCGCACGTAGATCTGGTCGCAGCCCTCGCCCTCGTGCGCCTGATAGATCAGCTTGCTGCCGTCGAACGACCAGTATGCCTCGGCGTTCTCGCCGCCGAAGGTGAGCTGCACCGGCTCCTTCAGGTGCACCTCCGGTTCCGTGGGCAGGGCCCCCTCTGTGCCATGCTCCGAGGGCGCCGGCGCCTCCGTCGCAGAGGGCTGCTCCGGGGCAGCTGCTGGCGGCGCCGAAGGTGTCGAGCACGACACGAACGCAAAGGCCGCAAAAACTGCCGTGAACGTGTAACCGCGCGAACTGGTGAGCAGCGAAGACATGGCGAGGCGCTCACCCTATTGGCGGTCGCACAGAGGCGCAACGAGAATACACTGGCCTCGATGCGAACCATGCTGCTCGGCCTGCACGGCTTCACCATGAACGGCGCCTCTTTGCGCCGGCTGCTGGGTGCGCTGGAGCCGCGCCTGGCCGAGCACGTCGAGCTGAGCTTCCCCGATGCGCCGCATACAGCCAGCGAGGCCTCCGTGGCCCAGCTGCTGCGGCGCATGGGCGGCAGCCCCTCGCCCCCGCCGAACCTGGAGTGGTGGAACTCCGGCGAGGACGGTCGCCAGTATCGAGGCTGGGCTGAGACACGAGCGCGGCTGAGCGCGGAGTTGCAGCAGCGGCCGGCAGTCGGCCTGCTCGGCTTCAGCCAGGGTGCGGCGGTGGCGGCGGCGCTGAGCGCGGTCGCCCAGCGCGGCAGCTTGCCGTCGCTCGGCTTCGTGGTGCTCGTCGGCGGTTTTCCGCCGCGCGCGGCGGAGCTCTTGCCGCTCTTCGAGGAGCCGCTCACGATCCCGTCGCTGCACATCTGGGGTGAAGCGGACCCGCTCGCAAAGCACGCGGCGCTGCTGGTGACCAAGTTCTCGGCGCCGAGCCGCCAGGTGGTAACCTGGCCTGGGCCACATGCCATTCCGACACGCGGGGATGCAGCGGACGCGATCGTGGAGTTTGTCCGCAAGCACGCGCCAAGTGAGCGAGTTTCCTCGGTCGAAGGCGCTGGCTGAGCGGCGAACCGGGCAACGGGCCTGGTTTCGAAGATCGATTCCCGTGTGCTACATCAGCGCGAGAGGTGACACCCCTCTCCCCACCCAAAGGCAGTCGATGAAGTTCGTACATTTGCTCCTCGGAGCCGCGGCGGCGCTGGGCTGCTCCTCTTCTTCCGACGACGTGGAGAGCCGCGTCGGCGCCCTGTCGGTCGCTTCTTGCAGCGAGAGCGGGCACGCCTGCACCTGGCTCGGCTTGCCCGGCCAGGAGGGCTTCAACGGCGACGGCCACCGCCGGGAGGACACCAAGATCTACTGGTCGATGAACATGGTGTTCGGCGAGGACGGCATCGTGTGGTTCATCGACTGGAACAACCACATGGTGCGGCGCGTGCTCCCGGATCAGACGGTGCAGACTGTGCTGGGCGAGACGGAGATCCCCGGCTTCCCGGGTGACGGCGGCCCCGGTGAGGGCACGGCGGAAGGCGCGCTGGGCACGACGGTGGCGCTGAATCACCCGACCGATCTGGCCTTTGACCTCGACGGCACCTTGCTGGTGATGGCCTGGCACAATCACAAGCTGCGCACGCTGGACCCGGAGAGCCTCTACGATCACATCGAGTGCGGCGCGGGCCCCGGCTTCCGCGGTGATGGCATGCCGGCGAGCCAGGCGCTGTTCAAGCAACCGCGCTCGCTCGTGCTCGGTCCCGAGGGCGAACGCTACATCGTCGACCAGCAGAACTTCCGCATCCGGCGCATCGACAGCAAGGGCATCATCGACACCATCGCGGGCAGCGGTGTGCAGGGCGACGGCAGCGTGCAGGGCGACGGCGGCCCTGCCAAGGCAGCCAACCTGAGCCTGGAAGCGGGCTCCAACCCCGAGCCCTCCGGCGGCCTCGCGCTCGCGGGCAACAAGCTCTACTTCTCCGACACGCTCGCCAACCGCGTGCGCGTGATCGACCTCGACACCGGCATCATCGATGCGTTCGCCGGCAGCGGTGAAGCCGGCTACTCCGGAGACGGCGGGCCCGCCACGGAGGCTGCGCTCTATCACCCGCAGGATCTGGAGATCGGGCCCGAGGGCGACGTGTACGTGGCGGACACTTACAACAGCGTGGTCCGCGCCATCAGCACCAGCGACGGCAGCATTCGCACCGTGGCCGGCACCGGCGAGCCAGGCCTGGACGCGAAGGAAGGCAAGCTCGCGACCGAGACGCGGCTGTATCGTCCCTTCGGCATCGATTTCGACCTGGAGGGCAACCTGTACATCTCCGACACGCGCAACAGTCGCATCCTGAGGGTCCAGCGATGAAGCAGCGGAAGCTGCTCTGGCTCGCGCTGTGCGCAGCGGCGGCGCTCGGTTGCGGCGACGATGAGCGCGGCTGCGACCCGACCACGCCCGGCGTGCTGTGCACGATCGTGGGCGCCGGCGACTTCCAGCACAACGGCTACTCCGGAGACGACGGGCCCGCGCTGAAGGCGATGCTCTCGTTTCCGCAGGACACGCTCACCGCCTCCGACGGCAGCATGTATCTGCTGGACTGGAACAACCACCGCATCCGCAAGGTGGTGGACGGCGTCATCTACCACGTCGCCGGCCGCGGCGAGCTGGGCGGCAGTCTCGATGATCCGGCCAACGGGGACTTCAATCATCCGACGGGCATCCTGTTCACGCCCGACGAGAGCCGCTTGCTGATCGCCGCGTGGCACAACAGCAAGGTGCGCACGCTGGATCTGGCGAGCGGCGAGATCGTCGACACCTGCGGCGACGGGCGGCGCGCGTACTTTGGCGATAATGGGCCCGCGCTCACGTCCGCGCTCGACCTGCCGACGAGCATCGTCTGGGATCCGCAGGGCAACCTGGTGATCATGGATCAGGCGAACCAGGTGCTGCGCATGGTCGACGGCTCCGGCAACATCCACACGCTCTACGGTCAGTGCGTGATCGACGCGCCGCCACCGGCCGGCCCCGGCGCGTGCGCGGAGGGTGTGGCGCCGGGCGCCTGCGCGCCCATGGGCAGCTCCGCGTCCGGCAAGAGCAGCTGCGGCGACCCCGCGCTCACCTGCGGTAACCCCTGCACCCCCGGCTACAATGGTGACGACGTCGCGGCGGCGACCATGCGCATCGCGCAGCCCCTGGGGCAGAGCGCCGACCCCGGCGGGCGCATGGTGTACGACGCCAACGGTTCGCTCTATTTCGCGGACTCGGGCAACTCGCTGATCCGCCGCATCGATCCCGACGGCAGGGTGCACCGCATCGCCGGTCTCGCGCCGGTCAACGGAGTCGCCCAGCGAGGGTATTCGGGTGACGGCGGGCCCGCCAGCGAGGCCGAGCTCAACAACCCCGTGGATCTGGCCTTCGGCCCCGACGGCACGCTCTTCTTCACCGACGCCTACAACCACTGCGTGCGCAGCATCGATCCCGAAGGCACCATCGCCACCGTGGTCGGGCAATGCGGCGTGGCGGGCGACGCCGGCGATGGCGGTCCACCCGAGCTGGCGCTCTTGCGCCGCCCGTACGGCATCGAGATCACGGGCAAGACGCTGATCATCAGCGACACGGGCAACAACCGCATCCGCTCGGTGCGCCTGTACTACTGAGCCTCGAGGCGCAGCATGAAGGGTCGGCTTTGCGCGGCACCGCTGTATCACTTTGGCGGCGCGGCGCCGCTGTATCGATTCGCCAGCGCGGGGCTGCTGGCAGCGCTGCTGTCGGCCTGCGGCAGCTCGCCCGAGGCCTCGTCACCGGGCTGGCAGATCGTCGAGCCGCACCTCGACTCCGCGCTGCTCTCGGTCTGGGGCACCAGCGCGAGCGACGTATGGGCGGCGGGCTCCGACGCGCGCGACGGCCTGGGGCCGCTGGTCTTGCACTTTGATGGCGTGAGCTGGCAGCGCCTGCCCACGGGACAGAACGGAGACCTGTGGTGGGCCTTTGGCTTCGAGTCGGGGCCCGTGTTTCTGGGCGGCGCGGGCGGCACCATCTTGCGTTACCAGGACGGACAGTTCACGCGCATGCAGACTCCGGGCACGGGCACGGTGTTCGGCATCTGGGGCTCATCCCCCGATGATCTGTGGGCGGTCGGCGGCGCGCCGGGCGGGGCGCAGGGCGCGTTCGCGTGGCGCAACATGGGCGGAGACAGCTGGCAGCCCGCCGCGGGCTTCCCCGCCCAGCTGGCGGCGAGCGACGCGCTCTGGAAGGCCTTCGGCCACGGCCCGGACGACGTGTGGCTCGTGGGCACCGGCGGCAAGGTGCTGCACTGGGATGGCGCGGCGCTGGCGCAGTCGTTCATCGGCATCTCGGAGTCGCTGTTCACCGTGCACGCCAACTCGCAACGCTTCGCGGCCGTGGGCGGTTATGGCTCCGGCCTGATCCTGGAGCGCGACATCTCCGCGCCGGCGGGCGAGCCCTGGCAAAACCAGAGCCCCCAGGGTTCGCAGGGCCTGGTCGGCGTGTGTCTCACCGAGCAGGGCGGCTACGCCGTCGGACAGTTCGGCTACGTCGCCCGGCGTGACGCGGCGGGCTGGCGCACCGAGGACACCGGGTTGCCGCCGGATGACGACAACCGCTCGCTGCATTCGGTCTGGGTGGATCCGGACGGTGGCGTCTGGGCTGTCGGGGGGCAAGTCGTGGTCGAGCCGCTGGTGGACGGCTGGCTGCTGCACAGGGGCGCGGCCGTGCCGCCCATCGACGTGGAATGAACGCGGCCTGGACGGTGGGCGCCGTGCGCGACCCCGCGGAGCTGGAGCAGGTCCTGAGCCTGCAGCGCGCCAACCTGGCTGCCAACGTCAGCGCGGACGAAGCTCGGGCGCAGGGCTTCGTCACCGTCGTACACGACCTCGAGAGCCTGCAGCGCATGCATGCGCTCGCGCCCAGCATCGTGGCCAGGAGCGAGCACGGACTCGCCGGCTACGCGCTCACCATGCGGGTCGAAGCCCGCGCCTTCGTGCCCATCCTGGAGCCCATGTTCCGGCTGTTCGAGACCCTCTCCTGGCGGGGGCGAGCGCTGCCGGCGACTCGCTTCTATGTGATGGGGCAGGTCTGTGTCGCCAAGCCCTTCCGCGGACAGGGCGTGTTCGATGCGCTCTATCGCGGCCATCGCGAGCAGTACCGCGAGCGCTTCGAGCTGCTCGTGACCGAGGTCTCGCTGCGGAACCCGCGCTCCTTGCGCGCCCACGAGCGCGTCGGCTTCCAGCCCCTGCACCGCTACCGGGACGGCGTGGAGGATTGGGTCATTCTGGGCTGGGACTGGGAACCGGGCGCAACAATTCTACCCGGCGCGTAACGGCCCTGGACCACGCTGCGCCGGGCGCGATCGGCAGCAAGCGCGTTTCATCGAGAATGGGTGACCCCCTGCCGGCCCTTGGGTACCATGGCATCGTGAACCATCCCCTTCGCTCGGGTGCCTTTCTCTTCCTGTCCCTGGCCGCGGCTGCTTGCTCCTCGGATTCCGACGGTGGATCCGAGGGCAGCGGCGCCACGCTGCCGCCCTATCACGAGCCCGGTACCACGACGGCTCCGGCGACGAACCCCATGGGCAACGCGCCCGCGCCGACCGGAACGGCGGCACCCAACAGCGAATCCACCCAGGTGAATCAGCTGGCGCCGGCGCCCGCCAACGGCACGCCCGGTGGCACCGGGACCGCCACGCAGCAGCCGACGCAACCCGCGCAGCCGACGGAGATGCAGCAGCCCATGGAGCAGCAGCCCACGGAGCAGCAGCCGCCGCCCATGCAACCCGCGCCGAATCCGGCTCCCACTGCCGGGACAGCCAGCCCGGGCTGCGGAGTGTCGCAGGGCATGCCGGCGAATCCGACCACCATCGCCGACCCGAATACGATCCTGACGTTTCCGCAGGGATACGATGGCAGCAAGCCGTTTCCGATCGTGTTCGCGTTCCATGGGGCGGGGCGGACGAACGAGCAAATGCGCACCGTGGATTCACGTACGCCCAACAGCCAACTGGAGAACAACTACGTGATGGCGTTCGTCAAGAGCCAGGGCAACGCCTGGGATCTGGGAACGGACTACCCGCGCTTCCAGCGCTTGATCACGCAGGTGCTCTCCGAGCGCTGCATCGATACCAGCCACATTTTTGCCATGGGTCACAGCTCCGGCGCTCAATTCATCGCCGGCATGCTCGGCGACAACCGCGCCCGGGAGAGCCGCTTCGCCGCCGTAGCGCCGGTGTCGTCCAACAATCTGGGCAATCCCGCGTGGACGCCGGTGCCCACCTTGTTGATCCACGGACTGATGGACAACCAGCGCCCGAATGACCTGAACGGCGCTCAAGACATTCGCCAGTACGCCGGGGCGAACCAGTGCAGCAACAACACCACGCCGGTCAACATCGGCACCTGCAGCTCGATCGCGAACAACGCCACGGTCAACCCCGGCTGCGTCTCCTACAACGGCTGCGCAGCGACCACGCTGTTCTGCAACCACAACGACCCCAACTACATCGACAACGGCACCCCGACCAACCACGGCTGGCCCTGCTTCGCGAACAGCGAGATCTTCAGCTTCTTCGAGTCGACGCGCTGACACTCCCGCGCCGGGCGGCGGCTGGCCCTGCCCTCCGCCGCCCGTCCCTGCCTCGCTCAGGGCGTGTAACCGTCCGTCAGCGTGCCGAGGAACTGCACGACTTGATCGATCTCGCCGGGCGAGAGGTGCGGGGAGTCGTGGCGCTGCAGGTCGTAAGGAACTTCGCTGGTGTTGACGTTCGCCTGGTACTCGGGCGGTAGATCGTTGAACTTCTGCGCGCGGCGGTGCACCCGCGGATACCAGCGGTCGGGGTCGGTGTCGCGCGTGACGTAGAACTCCACAACGTCGCGCAGCGACTTGAAGTAGCCGTTGTGCATGTACGGCGCGGTCACCGCGACGTTGCGCAGGGTCGGCACCTTGAAGGCGCCGCAGAGGCTCGCGACGAACGCCTCCTTGTCGGTGACGGCTTCCGGGACGCGCGCCTCGATGCCGGGCTGCGCGCACAGGCCGAGATCAAAAGAGGCCGGAGCCGCGTTGTCGGGGATCTCCGGATTGCGAGGCACGCCGAGGTTGTCGTAGGTGAAGTCGGTGAACAGCCAGTCCGTGGGCTCTCGCGAGCTTTCCTCACCCGCATGGCAGGCGATGCAGTTGCCCTTGTTGGGATCTTTGAACAGCGCGAAGCCCCGGGCTTCGTCCCGAGTGAAGCGCGCTTCGCCCCTGAGCACCGCATCGAACTTGGAGCTGAACGGGCTGAAGCGGGGCGTCTGCTCGAAGGCCTGGATCGCCTGGGTCATGGCAGCGTAGGCCGCATCGACATCGTCGAAGATGTGCACTCCGAACAGCCGCGCAAAGCTGTCGGCGTAGTCGGCGTGCCGGATCCGGCGCACGACCGCTTGCTTGCTCGGCATGGCCATCTCCCTGGGATTGATGAAGGGCCCCGCCGCCTGGTCCGCGAGCGTATCCGCCCTGCCATCCCAGAATTGCCCGCCCCGCGGGATCCACTCGCCCTCATCCAGTACGAAGCTGAAGCTGGGAATGAAGGCCGCGTACATCGCGGTGGGAGCGTTGCGGTTGCCGATCAGCTCGGGGCGCGCGCCGATGGCCACGGGGAACAGCGGATCAGGGTGGTTGTTTCCAGTAAAGGCCTGCTCTGCCTGGTGACAGCTCGCGCAGGACTGAGTGCGCGAGACAGAGAGGTTTTGGTCATTGAACAGCTGGCGGCCGAGCTCCTCCAGCGCCTGCCGCGGACGAGCGCCGGGCGGCCTCCGCGCAGGGTCAGCAGCTCGCGAGCTGCCTGCGCCGATGACCCCGAGCACGCTCACGCCAACCAGAGCCGCAAATCCGAGACGCAATCGTTTCGATGAACAGTTCACCAAGCGTTCCTCCTCGATCCTGTACCGCGGGCATGGGTCCCCTGGGCGCTCCGCGGTGAAGCGTGAGACTCCCATGAAACACGCTCGCCCTCAAGTGGCACGGCTCACGCCATCGCCATCCAGCTGCTCGAGAATGGCTGCGCTCGCACACCATTTTCGTTTGCGACCAGAACCAGCAAACGTTCGCAACGCGTGTTCTTCGCTGGGTCCTTTCTCCACACGCGCCGCGCCGCGCGAAGAATGACGCGGCGCCCGGGCAGCCCTCCCTTCTGTTCCCCACTTCACGCGCTGCTCGGATGAGCACCATCACGCAACCAGCCAGCTCGTGATAGCTGGCGGTTGCGCGCTGCGGCGCGCACGGTGAGCAATGGCCGCATCGGAGCAATTACAAGCCACCTTGTTCGAGCTGCCCAGCGAGCGGCTGGAAGCAGCGCCGCCTCGCTCCGAGCACGCACAGCTCGCCGCGCAGCTGCCCGCTGTGGTCCGGCTGGGAACGATGTCCTGGACGTTCCCGGGCTGGCGCGGGATCGTCTACGCCGCGAATGCCAGAGCGGAGCGGCTGGCGGCGGAAGGGCTGACGGCGTACGCGCAGCATCCGCTGCTGAGGGCCGTCGAGCTCGATCGCAGCTACTATGACCCGCCCTCGAGCGAGAGCTTGCGGGAGCTCGCAGAGCAGGTGCCGGAGGATTTTCGCTTCGTGGTCAAGGCGCACCAGGCCTGTACCATCCAGCGCTTCCCGCAGCACGCGCGCTACGGCAAGAAGCGGGGGGAGGCGAACGCTCTGTTCCTCGATGCCGGCTACGCGAGCGAAGTGGTGATCGGGCCGAGCGTGGAGGGGCTGGGCGCGAAGCTGTCGGCGCTGTTGTTTCAGTTTTCGCCGGAGGACTTTGGCGCGCCGCAGGTGTTCGCGGAGCGCCTGCAGCGCTTTCTGGAGGCCTTGCCGAGGGACATCACGTACGCGGTGGAGCTGCGCAATCCGGCGCTGCTCAGCGCGGCGTATGCCGCTGCTTTGAGCGCAGGCGGCGGGGTGCACTGTCACAACGCCTGGGGCGAGATGCCGTCGGTGCTGGCGCAGGCGAAGGCGCTGCCGCCGGTCGCGCGGCGGCCGCTGATCGTGCGCTGGCTGTTTCCGCCGGGCGATAGCTACGCCGCCGCGAGCGAGCGGCTGGCGCCCTTTGACCGCATCGTGCTCGAGGACCCGATCCGGCGTGAAGCCATCGCGCGGCTGGTCGCAAACGCCCTGCGGCACGACGTGCCGGCGCTGGTGCTGGTGAACAACGACGCGGAGGGCTGCGCGCCGGAGAGCATCTACCGGCTGGCGCGCGCCATCGCGCAGCGCTGCGCGAGCGCCTGATAGCTACAGCCGCGGGCGATCCGGGTCCGGATCGAGCACGCTGCCCAGCAGGCGCCGGGTGTAGTCCTGCTGGGGCTCGTCGAACACGCGCTCTGTCTCGCCCAGCTCGACGATCATGCCGCGCTTCATCACGGCCACTCGCTGAGCCATGTGGCGAACCAGCGCGAGATCGCGGGCGATGAACAGATAGCTGAGCCCCAGCTCTTCCTGCAGCTCCCGGAGCAGGTTGACGATCTGCGCCTGCACGGAGACGTCGAGCGACGACACGGCTTCGTCGGCGACCACGAGCGCGGGTTCGAGGATCAGCGCGCGCGCGATGCCGATGCGCTGGCGCTGGCCGCCGGAGAAGGCGTCCGGGTAGCGGCCGCGATCTTCCGGGCGAATGCCGACGCGGCGGAGCATCGTGATGACGCGATCCTCGAGCTCTGCGCCGCGCGCGCGGCGCTGGATCCGCAGCGGCTCGGCCACGATCTGCTCGATCGTCCGGCGTGGGTCGAGCGAGCGGAACGGGTCGCGAAAGATCATCTGCAGCTGCGGGCGAACGCGCCGCAGCTCGCGGCTGGAGAGCGTCGCGAGATCGACCGGGTCTTCTCCGTAGAACAGCGCGCTGCCCGAGCTGGGCCGCGTGACGCGCAGCAGGCTGCGAACCAGGGTGCTCTTGCCGCTGCCGCTTTCGCCCACGATGCCCAGCGTCTCCCCGCGCGCCAGGTCGAAGCTGACGCCGTCACAGGCCTTGATCACGCCGATCCGGCGCCGAAACAGGCCTCTGGACAGCACCGGGAAGTGTTTGCACAGCCCGCGCACCGAGAGCAGCGTGGGGCTGTCCGCGATCAGGCTCACGGCGCGGGCTCCTCGTCGCCGCCCGGGCCCTCGCGCACGGACTCGAAGTCCTTGCTGTCGAACCACTCGGCCTCCGCCTGCGTGTCCGCAGGGCCCGGCGCGCGCGGCGCGACGAAGGGAGGCGCCGCGGTCTCGGTGACGCGCTCGGTGGGGTCTTCGAGAGCGGCGGTGCTGGCGGGCGGGGCCGGTTCGGAGGGCGCAGCGGGCGTAAGCGACGGAGTGGAAGCGGGCCCTCCTGCTGTTGGACGGTGCAAGAGGCGCTCCAGTGCCACTTCCCGCGTGCGCCAGCACGCAGCCGAGCGATCCTCCCCTGCCCCCTGCCCCGCGAAGCGCTCCAGCGGCGGGGGCGAGCCGACGTTGCAGCGGCCGGGCACGGCGTAGTTGCACCGGGGATGAAAGGCGCAGCCCGGAGGAAGGTCGCTGAGCGCGGGCACCGAGCCGCGCAGGCCGGGCAGGCGCTTGCCGAGCGGCGTGAGGCCGGACAGCGCCTCGAGCAGACCGATCGTGTACGGGTGGCGCGGACGCTTGAGGATGGTGCGCACCGGACCGGCCTCGACGACGCGGCCCAGGTACATCACGGCCACTTCGTCGGCCATCTGCGCGACCACGCCGAGATCGTGGCTGATCAGCAGCAGCGCGAGGCCGTGCTTCTTCTGCAGCTCCTTCAGCAGGATCAAGACCTGGGCCTGGCTGGTGACGTCGAGCGCCGCCGTGGGCTCGTCGGCGATCAGCAGCTCAGGCTGGGAGACCAGCGCCAGGGCGATCATCGCTCGCTGGCGCAGGCTGGCAGACAGCTCGTGCGGATATCGGCGCAGGCAGAGCTCGGGGTCCTCGACGCCGACGCGCTCGAGCATTTCGAGCGCGATCTGCCTGGCGCCCATCTTGCCGATCTTCTGGTGGCCGCGGATCGCCTCCAGCAGCTGCTCGCCGATGGTGTGCACCGGGCTCGCGGCGGCCGCCGCCTGCTGAAAGATCAGCGCCGCGCGGCCGCCGCGCAGGTTGCGGAGCGCAGCGGAGTCTTCTCGCTCTTCGAGGACGTCGAGCGGCGGGTCATCGCCGCCGTGCAGGCGAATGGAGCCGCCGACGATGCGCCCCGGAGCGGGGATCAGCCGCAACAGGGACCGGGCGGTCACGCTCTTGCCGCAGCCGGACTCGCCCACGAGCGCCAGCGTGCGGCCCCGGTCGAGTCGGAAGCTGACGCCGTCGACCGCGCGCAGCGTGCCTTCTTCCGTGTGGAAGTGCGTCTGGAGGTCGGTCACCTCGAGCAAGGGAGCGCTCTCGGTCATCGGGCGTTGGAACCGCACGGATCGACCGCCTCGCGCAGGCCGTCACCCAGGAGGTGGAAGCTGAGCACGGTGCCGATGATCAGCAACGCCGGGGAGAGCAGCCAGGGATGGGAGCGGAGCGCCTTCACATCCATGCAGTCCTGGAGCATCACGCCCCAGCTGACCAGCGGCGGGCGCAGGCCCAGGCCGAGCAAGCTGAGCGCCGTCTCCCCCAGCAGCACCGCCGGCACGGCCAACGTGAGCGCGACGAGGAGCTCGCCGCTGACGCCCGGCAGCAGGTGGCGGAACAGGACGCGCGAGCGGCTGGCACCCATCAGGCGGGCGGCGAGCACGTACTCTTCCTGGCGCAAGGCCAGGATCTTGCCGCGCACGACGCGCGCCACGCCCGTCCAGCTGAGCACGCCGAGCAACAGGCTGAGCGCGACGCAGATGGACAGCGCGGGCCAGTCTGCGGGCAGCAGCGCGCTGAGCGCGATCCACAGCGGCAGCTGTGGGAAGGCGTTCACCAGCTCCATGGCGCGCTGGATGAAGCGGTCGGTGCGGCCGCCGACGTAGCCGGCGAGCGCGCCCAGGCACAGACCCAGCACGGCGCTGAAGAGCACGCCGATCCCAGCGACGGACAGCGAGACGCGCGCGCCCTGGATGGCACGGCTCAGGACATCTCGCCCGTAGCGATCCGTGCCCAGCAAGAAGAAGCTGGACGGCGCCGCGCCCGCGCTGAGCTCGCGCTGCTCCACGCTGAGCAGGCGGCGGTTCATGGGGATCAGCCCCCACAGCTCGTAGGGCTCACCCGGCGCGAAGAAGCGCAGCTTCAGCGGCTCGTTTGCCAGCTCGACGTACTGTTTGCGAAAGCTGATCGGGTCCACGTGGCGCTGCAGCGCATAGGTGTAGAGCCCACGCTGCGGGTCGAAGTGCAGCGATTGCGGCGGCGCGTAGGGATAGTCGAGGTGGCGCGCGTCCGGCGCGTAGGGCGCGAGCGGCTCGGAAAAGGCGGCCAGCGCACACAGCACGAACAGCGCACACAGCGACGCGACCGCCAGGCGGTGCTTGCTGAGGCGCAGCCCGATCCGCTGCCGGTGAGAGAGCGTGCCCGCCGCCGCGGCACCGCTCGCGCTCTCCGGCACCAGCGAGGGAGCTTCGACCTGCTCCAGCGCCGGCGCGCCCTGGGGCAACGAATCCACCACGTTCAGGCCGGCCCTTTCTGGTGACGGATGCGCGGGTCGAGCCAGAGCTGGAGCAAATCCGCCAGCAACGTGCCGAACACCGAGAGCAAGCTCAGCACCATCAGCATGGCTCCGGCGAGGTGCGTGTCTTCGTTCAGCAGCGCGCCGAGCTGCAGCGGACCGACGCTCGGCAAGCCGAGCACGATGGCAACGATGGCTCCCGCAGAGATCAGGTGCGGGAACAGGGCGCCGATGCCGGAGACGAATGGGCTCAGCGCCACGCGCAGCGGGTACCTGAAGAGCAGCTTCAGCCGCTGCACCCCGCGGGCCCGCGCGGCGGTCACATACGGCTGGCTCAGCTCGGCGAGCAGCTGGGTGCGCAGCAGCCGCGCCAGGGCCGCCGCGCCCGAGGCGCCGATGAGCAGCGCCGGGATCCAGACGTGCTTCAGCAGCTCGATCGCGCTGGGCAGCGTCCAGCCCGACTGCGCAGCAAGCCCGGGCGAGAACGAGCCCGGGACGCCGCCCCGCAGCAGCAAGAGCAGGGCCAGCAAGAACGGGGGCACGCTCAGGGCAACAAAGGCGAGCAGGCCGAGCAGATGATCGCCGAGCGAGTTCCGGCGTACCGCGGAATAGATGCCGATCGGGAGGGCCACCAGCCCGGCGAGCAGGACGCTGGCGATGGCGATCGCCACCGTGAGCACGATGCGATCTCCCACCAGTTCGTTGATGGAACGCCCTGTCTCCAGCGATCGCCCCAGCGAACCCTGCAACAGGCCGCGATCTTCATCGTCGTGCGTGGTGAACCAGTTCACGCCGACCCAGCGCAGGTAGCGCTTCCACGCGGGCTCGTCGAAGTGAAAGCGCTGGCGCAGCTCGTCGAGTTGCGCCAGCGCGTCGCTGTCGCCCCGCTCCGAGAGCGCCACGACCCGCGCGCTCAGGTAGTTGCCCGGCGGCTGGTCGCTGGCGGCGAACACGACGAGCGAGACGATCGCCAGGGCCGGCACCAGTACGAGGATGCGCCGCGTGATGTAGGGATGCCGCAGCGAGACCAGCAGCAGGAATGCGGCTGCGATGCCGAGCAGGCTCCAGCGCACGATCTCGCCGAGCTCTCGGTTCGGGTTGCGCGGGGCCGCGACGGCCGCGCTGGGCGCGAGCTCGCCCGGGCGCGGCAGCGGCGTCAGGTGCTCGATGGCGTCGCGCGTGGCGGCGTCGGCCGCGTGCGAAGGCTCCTCGAAGTAGTACGTCTCGGCGCCCGCGTTGGCCGGCGTGCGGGCGGTATACATGGCCTTCGTGGGGACGTTGCGCAGGCCTTCCTTCGCGACGACCAGGAAGGGCGGTGCCTGCGCGATGTTGATCGTCCACAGGTTCTCGGCGGCGATGTCGGTCGCCTCGCGGAAGCGCGCCACGCGCTCGTCCAGCGTACCGAGCTGCCGAGCCTCCACCAGCGCGCGGTACGCGGCGTACATCGGATGATCGAGCGGTGGCGCGTAGGCGTTCTTCTGCTCCAGCGCCCGAGGCGAACCGAAGTACCCGCCGCGGGCAAACCAGCGCCCCCAGGCGCTGGCGTACAATGCCTCGCTGTCCTGCGGCGCAAAGCTGCGCGAGTCGAGCAAGGGGAAGTGATCGCCGTCGCTGATCCCGACCGTCAGATCGAAGTCGGATGAGTCGCGCTGCTGCTGGAACAGCGCCTGCGACTGCTCTCTCGCGATCACGCGCACGCCCACCTCGCGCCAGTCGTCCAGCACCAGCTCCGCCGGCCCCCGGCCGGGGTCGGCCGTGAACGTCAGGAAGAAGGTCATGGTGCTGCCGTCCGCGAACGTGCGCATGCCGTCCAGGTCGCGCTGGCTCAGCCCCAGCTCCTCCAGCAGCGCGTTGGCTCGCGCCGGATCGTGGTCAATGAAGGCGTTGGCGAGCCGCTCGCTGTGAAAGGGCGATGGCCCACCCGGCTCCAACTGCGACGCGCGGACCGTGCCGTCGAAATGCGCCCGGACGATCGCCGGTCGATCGATGGCCAGCGAGAGAGCCTGCCGAAAGCGTGGGTCCGCCAGCAGCTTCGCCTTCTTGGCGGTCGCGGGCTCGAGGGGGTCGATGTAACGGGTCAGGTTGGGGTTGATGACCCAGGTGCTGCGCGCCGCGGAGTACCAGTGCAGCAGGCGGTAGTGACCTTCCTGCTGGCGGCTCATCAGCTCGGTGTAGCTCTCGGGACTGAAGTGACGGCCCTGCAGCGTCAGCTCGCCGCTGGTGAAGGTGAGCGGGAGCGCCTCGGAGGCCTTCAGGTCGAACTGGATGCGGTCGATGTACGGCAGTTGATTGCCCTGCGGATCGACCGCGAAGTAGTACGGGTTGCGCATGTAGAGGAACGGCGGAGACGTGGAGGCGGAGCGCGGGATCCAGGGCCAGAGCCGCGGACACTCGGGGTTGTCCCAACGCATCAAATGCTCGCGCCACAGCGACCGCGGGTCGGTGCTGCCGAACGCCTTCAGCTCCGCGGCGAGGAACTCGCTGTCTGCGAGCGCGGGCTGATACTTTTCGAAGTAGTGCTTCGGAAAGCGCGTCATGAGGAAGCTGTTGGCTGCCATCACCTCCAGGAAATTGCCGAAAGGCTCGTCGAAGCTGACTTTGAAGGTCAGCTCATCGAGCTGCTCCAGCCGCGTTTGGCCCTTGCCCGAGCGCAGCCAGATCGGCGGCGCGCCATCGCCCAAGGCCGTGTCGAGCTGCTGGTACTTCCACCAGAACAGGATGTCATCGGCGCCGAAGGGAAAGCCGTCGGACCAGCGCACGCCCGGGCGCAGGTGCACGACGTACTCCCTGCGGTCGGGGCTCTCGTCGAAGCTCAACGCCAGGTGCGGCACGATCGGGTCACCGAGCGGCGACCAGCGGAACAGGCTGGAGTAGCCCATCCCGAGCTCGATGCTGGACACCTCGTCCGCCGAGGTCACCACCTGCCGCCAGGTGCCGCCATACTTGCCGAGAGAGGTGCCCCCGGGCTGCGCGCCCGTGGCGCCGTCGAGCACCACCGGCTCCGGCCCCACGCGCTGCGCCACCGGCGGCAGCTTTCCCTCCGCCACCAGCTGGGCGAGGATCGGCGACTCGCCCTCGGGCCACCACGGGGCGTCCAGGGCTTGCTCCGGAACGATCGGCCTCTCGAAGCGCGGAAGCGAGTCCGGATGACTGGCATCGAAGCTCACGTCGCGCGCCTTCTGCGCCGCCGCCAGCTCTTGCTCGGAGGGCATGCGAGGCACTGCGCTCGGGGCTGGGCGAAGCGCCGCGCCCGCGCCCACGAGCAGCAGCGCGAACAGCACGCACGCGAGCGGGACGCCGATCGAGAACGTGCGCAGCGTCAACCCGCGCCGCGCAGGTCGGCGGCGTTCTCTCTTGCTGGAGGGGGGCGACGAGCCCGTCAGGAGTTCAGCTCCTTGCGGAAGCACTCGCGCCGCTCGGTGATCGAGCGCACCATCATCTCGCACGCGGCCATGGTCTCGAGGTTGTGCCGCACGCTCACCCCGGGCTCGACGCCGCGCGTGATGTAAGCATAGAAATCCTGCAGCAGGTCCGTCTCACCGTGCGCCTCGTCCAGCGTGACCGGCTGGATGGGGCTCGTACCGAACTGCTCCAGCGGCCGCTCGTTGAAGGTCAGGCCGCCCGCCTCCTCGTCGTAGACGAGCGCCCCGCGCTCGCCGTGGATCTCGATGCGCAAGCTGGCTCGAGCGGCGTCATGGGTGTGGATGTAGTGGCCCCGCACCTTGCTCGCGAAGCGGATGTGCGCCGTGGTGTTGCTGTCGTGCGTGTACGCCGACCAGGACGCGCCCCAGCTCTGCGCCGTCATCGACGCGATCGGACCGAACCAGAACGCCATGTTGTCGAAGTGATGGCACGACATGTCCCAGACGCTGGCGAACGGATACGAGAGCGTGCGCGGCTCCGGACGCACGCGCTGCTGCGCGTAACTGATCAGGTGCACGGCCCCGGGGTGCGCGGGGTGGCCGGGCTCGGACAGCGCGCGGCGGATCGTGCGCTCCAGCGGGTTGTAGCGATAGTTCTGCGCCACGCACACCTTGCCGCCGCGATCCGAGGTGATGGTGGTCAGCGCGCGCGCGCTGGCCCAGTCGGGGCCCATGCCCTTCTCCACCAGCACCGGGATGCCCGCCTCCACTGCCTGGCTCGCGTAGGGCACGTGGAAGATGGTGGGCGCGCAGATGATGATGCAGTCGATGTTCGGGCCGCTGCGCGCCAGCGCCTCGGTGTAGTTCTCGTAGCAGACCGACTCCGGCAGACCCGTGCGTTCGCGCGCCTCGCGCAGCGCGGACTCGCGCACATCGCACAGCGCCGCGGGCACGAAGCCGGCCTGCGCGGTACACCTCTCCAGCGGCCAGACGCCGCGATTGCCGACGCCGACGTGCAACACTCGAAGCGGCCCGGACGACCGCTGACGCGCTTTCATTTCGAACTCCGTGCCTCGCCGGTGCTCTCTCGCACCACGAGCTCCACACCGTACTGCACATCCGCCGTGCGTTCGAGGTCGGGATTGGCGATGCACTCCAGCAGCGCGCGGCAGCCGCTCGCGCCCATGCGGTGGGCCGGCTGTAGCACTGTGGTCAGGCCTGGGAAATACAGACCGCCCTCCGGGATGCCATCGAACCCGACCACCGACACCTCTTCGGGGATCTTCACGCCCTGTTGCAGCACGGTACGCATGAAACCGAGCGCCATCGCGTCGTTGCCCAGCACCACCGCGCTCGGGCGCCCGCGCTGCGGCAGCGCCAGGAACGAGTGCGCGTACTCCACGCCCGATTCGGGCCCGTAGTTGGGGCCAAACCAGACGCGCTTCTCCGGCAGCTCGATCTCGCGCTCCGCGAGCGCCTGGCTCAAGCCGCGGTGACGGTCGCGCGTGTCGATCGAATCGCGCGGGCCGCCCGCGAAGGCGATGCGGCGATGACCCAGGCCGATCAGGTGCTCGGCGACGATGCGACCGGCGTCCACGTTGTTGCAGCGCACGATCGAGCTCGCTGGTGCCTTGATGTCGGGCCCGATCAGCACCACCGGCAGACCAGCGGCCGCCGCTGCAGTGAACAGCCCGTGCTCGCGCCGCGTGTAGCGGATGAACATCAGACCGTCGACGCGACGCTCCGTGATCCAGGCCGCCACGCGGCTGGAATCGTAGCGACCGTTCAGCATCAGGCTGGCGAGCAAGACGCTCTGCCGGCTATCAGCGAGCTGCTCCTCGACGCCGGCCAGGATCTGTGAAAACCAGGTGGTCTGGCTCGTGTACGACACCACGCCGATGCAGCCGGAGCGCCCGGTGACCAAGCTCTGCGCCGTGATCGAGGGCGCGTAGCCGAGCTCCTGGATCGCGAGCTGCACGCGGCCCTTGGCCGCGGCGCTGGCGTAGCCACCGTTCAGCACGCGCGAGACCGTGCTGACCGCGACTTGCGCGCGCTCCGCGACCACGCGGATCGTCGGCTTGTCCTTGTTCAGAGCCGCGACGCGCCGCCTGCCTCGCGCGGGCGGGGGCTCCATTTCCTCGGCGGGCTCGCTCTCGTCGGGATCAGGCTCGAGGGGCGCTGACACGGCGCCAGACGCTAACACGCGCAGGCCGCTGCAGCCGCGTTTTCTGGCTGGCGGCGCGTCAGGCCAATGGGTCGGCGCGCGCGTGCGGGCGATCGCGGGACCCCGCGCATGGCGCGAGACGACACGCTGCGGCGGGCGGTAGTAATGCGCCTCGCGTGCCGATCCGTATCGTTGGCTAGGTGGGAGCCGCGCCGCAGGAGGCAGGCGGCCCACCGCGCAACACCCATGTCTCCCTCTCCACGCCCCCTGCCGCAGCGCCCGCCGGTCGCGCTGGCGGCAGCGCTGCTCGCGGCGGACGTGGCTGGCGTGATACTGTTGAATCTGCTCCTGGATCGCTGGCGGCTCGCGGCCGCGATCGGCAGCTTCGTGCTGTCGCTCCTGCCGCTGCCGCTGCTCTACACGCGCTGGTATCGGCCCTTGTTGCACGAGCTCGCCGAGCGCGAGCGCATCCAGCGCGACCTGGAACACCAGGGCGTGCAGGACGCGCTGACGCAGCTGCCCAACCGCGTCTGGCTGCAGAAGCACCTGGCCGAGGCCGTCGAAAATGCGCGCCGCAACGGCATTACCCTGGCCCTGATCTTGCTCGATCTGCGGCGCTTCCAGGTAGTCAATGGTACGCTGGGCCACGCCACCGGCGACCGCTTGCTGGAGCAGGTCGCGGCCCGCATTGCCAGCGAGCTGCAGGGCGCCGACGCGGCGGCGCGGCTGGGCGCCGACGTGTTCGGCATCCTGCGCCACGGGGTCGATCCGAAGACGGCGAGCCAGGCAGCGGAGCGCCTGTACCAGCTGATGGAGACGCCCTTCTACCTCGACCAGACGCCGATCGAGCTGGAGGCGCTGTGCGGTGTCGCCACCTTCCCGACGCTGGCGGAAGACAGCGTACAGCTGCTACAGCGCGCCGAGCTGGCGCTGAACCAGGCCAAGGCCGAGGGCGAGCGCTTCGCGATCTATCGCACCGAGAAGGACACGGACTCGCGGCGGCGGCTGTTGATGTTCGGCATGTTGCGCTCCGCGGTACAACGCAACGAGCTGATCCTGCACTACCAGCCCAAGCTCCACCTCGCGTCGGGCGCGATCATCGGAGCCGAGGCGCTGGTGCGCTGGGACAGCCCGGAGCTGGGCCGCGTCTCGCCGGGCGAGTTCATCCCACTCGCCGAGCAGACCAGCCTGATCAAGCCGCTCACCGCGTGGGTGGTCGAAGAGGCCCTGCGCCAGCTGACGGAGTGGGAGAAGGCCGGCATCCAGACCCGCGTCGCGATCAACCTGTCCGCGCGCAACCTGGCGGACGAGAAGCTGCCCGAGCACCTCGCCCAACTGCTGGAGCGCGGCAAGGTGGCGCCGGACCGGATGATGATGGAGATCACCGAGAGCGCGGTGATGGCCAACCCCGAGCGAGCCGCCGGCGTGCTGGAGCGCTTCCGCGAGATCGGCATCGAGCTGGCGATCGACGACTTCGGCACCGGCTACAGCTCGCTCACCTACCTGCGCACCCTGCCCGCGCGCGAGCTCAAGATCGACCGCAGCTTCGTGCGCGACATCGACACCAACGAGAGCAACGCGCTGATCACCAGCTCGGTGATCAAGCTAGCGCGCGCCTTCGGCCTGGAGGTGGTGGCGGAGGGCGTCGAGACCGAGGGCGAGCTGCGCCGCTTGATCGCGCTCGGCTGTGACATCGCGCAGGGCTACCTGATCAGCCGCCCGATGCCCGCCAGCGAATACAGCACGTTCCTCGCCAACCATGCCAAGAGCCCGATCACGCGCTCGCTGAGCAACCTGCGCGTCGCGCCGCCCGCCATCAACAACCCGATCGTGAGCGCGCCGCCGCAGTCCTCGGTGCGGCCGTCGCTGAAGGACTCGTTGCGGTCGATCCGCGTGTGATTGCGAATACAGAGCCGCCGGAGCACGCCGGCGGACGACGCCGCACGCCGTGCGCACGTTGTGCGAGAGGAAGTGGGTGGCCGGGCCTCAGCTTGACGTCACGGTCCGGACCCTCGGGACGCTGAGCGGCGCAGATCGGACATCGCTCGGCGGCGCGGCGCTGCGAGAGTGTTGCGCAC
>DASTRX010000089.1:0-222874 GCA_035760985.1 Polyangiaceae bacterium | reverse complement strand
TAGCCCAGAGCACCCGGGCGGCCGTACGCGGCATAAAACCGAACTCGGCATAATGCTCCTTATGCCGAGTTCGGCATAACGAGCACAGCGTGACGAGATTGTCCGCGCTGTGGCTTCCGCCTTCGGAGCGTGGCCGGATGTGATGGAGATCGAGAAAGGTGGCATTCCGGCAGCCCGCGACGCGACAGCGCCGCTCATCGCGGCGTAGCACGCCACGGCGCAGCGCCGGCGGGATGTCCTGCTTGGCCCGCTTTCCCCTCTGCGCAGGAGCAGGGTCAGTGCCAGCGCTGCCCACGTGGGCGCTGGCAGCAGGGCACGACTCGTGCTCGTGCTCGTGGTCCCTGCCGCCCACGTGGGCATCGGCGGCAGGGCGCGCCTCGCGAGCAGCGCATTCCGCGCGGCCGGTGTGGCCGCAAGCGTCGGCGGACGGTCGCCCCTCGTGTGATGCGTTCCCCTCCAGCGCCGGCAAGCGCTGCGCGTCGCACTCGGACATGGCCACGATTTCGGGCGCGACGGCCACCAGCTGTCCGTTGGCGGGCTGGCGCCCGCTGCGGCACTCCGGACAGACGCTGATTGCAATCTGGTAGCTCGAACGGCCCTCGTCCCGTCCGCCGTGTGCTGGACTGCCGAGCATGCAGCGCGCCATCTCGAGCAGCGCCGCATCATCGTCGCAACAGCTCGAGCAGCGCCGCCGGAGCTCCCGCAGCGCCTCCCGAAACAGCGCGTACGTCTCTGCTGTCACCTCGAAGCGCAGCACGTACCTCACTGCGCGCAGATCTGGCTTGTCCGACGGCGCATCTCCGCGACGCTTGCCGGCCACCAGTTGTTCGAGCTGACGCACCGTCTTTCCTCGTGCCGCTTGCAACCAGACGTCTTCCGTCTCTCTCTCCGCCACCCGCGTGAGCTCGCGCACGGCGGACCAGCCGAGCTGGCCTTGCTCCAGCGCCGCTCGCGCTGTCGGCAGCTGCTCCAGCGCTTCGGCGACGCGCAGCTTTTCCAGGACCGACCGTGGCGTGTAACCGAACAGCTGTTCCACGTAGCTGACGAAGTTGCCGAAGCCCATGTGCACGTGCGCCCGCGCGCGCCGAGCGCGCAGCAGCCAGTGACCTTCCAGCGCGTCGGCTGCGGCTCGCTCCCGTGCCAGCCGCGACAACGCCTCGTGTGCGATCTTCCATTCGCTCATGCTGCCCTCCCGCTCTGGGCAGCCTACCATGACGATGTCCGAGGCTCGTATTGCCGCCCAGTTCCGCGCGGAGCGAGTGCGACGCGGTTTTTGACCTGAAAGCGCTGGCACGTTCTGCTAGCGGGCTTTGCGGCGGAGCAACCCAAGCTTTCGAGCTCATCGGCGCTCGCGAGCGATCGAGGCACAAAGATCGCGTCCAGCGAAATCGACCGGGCACATGCGATTTCAAGTCTCCTGCGCGCAGCGGTATCGCGCGGGGGCCGTGTCGTGTGGCGCGCAGCTGCGTCACGCGGCGGCCGTGTTCTGCGGAGGCGTGGGGTCGCGCAGTCGTGCGGTGCACGAGGCTGTCCTGCGCGCGTGCCCTGAGTTGCGCGAAGGGTTTTCGTGGACGGACGCGCCGCCTCGCGCTGGGAGCCCTGTCGCGCTCGCCATCCCGTCGCGAAACGGGCGGCTCGTTCGGGGCCCTGTCGCACGGCGCAATCCACGCCGACGGCGCTCACCGCCCGCCACCGCACGCCGCCGTCCACCGCATGTCGCCGCACGCCGCCGCCCGGCTCCGCCCGAAGTCTCCCCGTCGCCGCCTACCTCGCGCCACGCGGGCGACGGGTCCGCGGCCGCCGAGCGTCTCGCGGCCGCCGAGCGTCCCGAAGTTTCGGATCCTGCCGCGAAGGTTGAGGTCCGGCCCACCCTCCTTTCCTCCGGACGCCATGCTCCCGGCTGCACGATGGCTGCGCTCCGGGTCGCTGGCAGCTACGAATCGATGACCAATCGGTAGGAGCATCCGGCGCGCGATGACGCCCGCGTCCCACATTCCCTGGCGTTCCCTGGCGTTCCCTGGCGTTCAGCCGGGACCGCGCCGGCGAGTGCCGTGACCCGTTGCCGCAAAGCTCGAGCTGCGCTCCGGGCAGCGGGCGGTGTTTCATCGCCCACGTGGGCGCGGCAACCCGATCTCCGCGACCCCCACAAACGACAACAGCCTCCGGACAGGGAGGCGGTGGGGTAGGCTCCCCCACCGCCAGCTGTTCGCCGGAGGCTATGTCGTCGGCTCGGCGCGTCGGACGCGGGGTGCGGGCTGCTCCCGCAAAACCAGCGCGACCTGCTTCGCGAGCTCGCTGCGAGTTACTTCGGACAGTGCCCGTTGCAGCCGCCCTGGCCCTTGCACTCGTTGTTGCCTTTGCACTCGTGCTTGCCTTCGACGGCACAGCCGCCCTTGCCCTTGCACTCGTTCATGCCCTTGCAGCACTCCTTGCCCTCTGCGGTGGCGGAGGCACCCTCGGCGCCCTCGGCGGGCGGGGTGGCGCCATCGGCGGCCGGCGCGGACTCGGCGGCCTCGGCAGAAGCCGGCGCAGCCGGCGTCTGGGGCTCCGGCGTCGAACCACCGCAAGCCACCACGCCCGTCAAACCAGCAACCGCCAACGCGGCAATAGTCTTCGACATATCAAGCTTCATGGAACCCTCCTGGGGCGAACAGAATTAGCGGGTCAATCCCGTAATCGCCCGCCCTTTTAGCCGATCGCTTTCGGCAGGTCGAGTGGGCGGCGAGTTTTTTCGTTGGATCGCAACGGGTTGAGGTGGTCATCGCCGGCGCTGATCCCGGTACTCGAGTCCGCGCCGCGGCGCGGCATATAGAGATGCCGACACGGCGCAACCCGCATTCAGCCCGGCCAGGGCCCGCTGCTCGGCGCCATCACCACGATGCGGCGCCAGAGCTCCGGCGGGCAGCGCCGCTTCAGGATCGCGTGCACGTCGGCGGGCGAGTACATCTGACTGAAGTGCATCAACACCAGCGCCTCGTTCTGGAAGGCGCTGGCTTTCTCCAGCAGCTCGTCGAGGTGCACGTGGCCCCCGGAGCGGCTGGCGCTGACCGCCTTGCGCTCATCGAGAAACGAACACTCCAGGATTAACACGCGCGTGCGCAGCAACGACGGCGTGGTCTCCACGACGTGCAACAGCGTGTCCGTCGCGTAGGCGAGCTCCAGCCGCTCGTCGTGGTCGAACAGATCGTCGCCTTGCTGGCGACGGCGCGCGATCTCCTTGCCAGGTAGGCCCAGATACTCGGGCTTCAGCTTGGGCACGCGCGAGAAGAACTGGTAGCCGAGGGAAGGGCCCGTGTGGTGCGTGCGAAACGCGCGCACGGAGAGATCCGGGCGCAGCTCGCGCTCGTCGCCCGGCAGCAGCGCTTCTGTCTGGATCGTGAACTCGTAGCGCTGCGCGCGACTGAACAGCTGCAGCGCTTCACGGATCGAGTCGGCGATCTCGGCCGGCAAGAACAGGCGCGGCGGGGGCAGGCGCATGAGACCGCGCATGCCCAGCAGCGAGACCAGCGCGCCGCAATGATCGGCATGCCCGTGGCTGAGGAACACGTTCTCCGCGCCGGCGCAGCTGCGCGCCGCGATGCCGACGTCGAACAGGACACCCAGCTCGCGCACGAACAGGCTGGTCTGGATGCCGGCCACCGACAGTCCGCGGATCGTGTACGGGCCTGCCGTGACGGTCGTGAGCATACTGGGTTCCGGCTGTCCCGAGAAGCCGGGCGGGCCGCGGAAAAACGAGGCGCAAGTTTAGCCCCGACTCGCAGCGAGCGTCCAGCGGCGTTGACTGGTGAGCCGATATTCCGCGGAGCGCAGGCCCGAGATTGCGGCGGAATGGCACCGGACTGCGCTGCGCCAGCCTCACTGGCGCCCTCGCTCGCGCGATGTGCAGCGGAGCCGGGCGGGGCGCTCCCGGGCGTGCTACTGTATGGCGTGCGCTGGGTTTCTACGGAGAGGCATGGGTAAACGCACTCTCATCCTCACTCCCTGGTATTTCCCCCACAAGGTCGTGAGCTGGCAAACAGCCGTGACCATGATGTACCTGGGCAAGGTCGATGTGCTCGTATCCTACTCCGAAGAGCTGCGATCCCCGTCGACGACGATCAAAACGCCCGCCGTCCTGCGCCTGAAGAAGAAAGTCATCACGGTGAAACGTGGTGTGCGCTTCTCGCGGTTGAACGTCTACACGCGGGACAACTTCACCTGCATGTACTGCGCGACGCGCTTACCTGCGTCGGAGCTCACCTTCGATCACGTCTTGCCCCGCAGCCGCGGCGGCGCCACGCGCTGGGAAAATATCGTCAGCGCCTGCCACCCGTGCAATCGCAAGAAGGGCAACCGGACTCCGGAGCAGGCCGGGATGGACCCGCTGCGCCGCCCGTACCGCCCGCAGACGCTGCCCATGTTGCCGCCGCGCATCGATCTGGAGACCGCGCCCGACGAGTGGCGCGCCTTCTGCGAGGCGCTGCCGCAGCCGGGTTGAGCCGAAATTTACGAGTTGTGGCCCAGCTCGTGGCAGGATCGAGCCGGTGACCCCGCGCCCCACGCCCGCCGGCGGCTGGCTCCGATCCCTGCTCAATCGGCGCATGCTGATCTGCGCGTTGATGGGCTTCTCCTCGGGGCTGCCGCTGTGGGTCAGCCTCACGACGCTGCAAGCCTGGCTCAGCGACTCGGGCGTCGGTTTGCGCGAGATCGGGCTCATGAACCTGACCGGGCTGCCCTACACCTGGAAGTTCTTGTGGGCGCCGCTGCTGGATCGCTATCGCTTGCCCTGGCTCGGGCGGCGCCGCGGCTGGGCGCTGTGCATGCAGGTCGCGCTCCTGTGTTGCATCGCCGCGTTCGGCTGGATCGATCCGGCGCGCTCGGTCGGGACGGTGGCCGCTCTGGCCGCAGCCGTCGCGCTGTTCGGCGCCACCCAGGACATCGCGATCGACGCCTACCGGCGCGAGCTGCTGCCCGATCACGAGCTCGGCCTGGGCACGGCGTTCACCGTCAACGCCTATCGCCTGGCGCAGTTCGTGCCGGGCAGCCTGGCCTTGATCCTCGCGGATCATCTGCCCTGGTCGTCGGTGTACGCGATCGTGGCCGCGTTCATGCTGGTCGGTATCCTCACCAGCCTGTTCGCGCCCGAGAGCCCGGTCGCGGCCCGCGCCCCCGCGACCTTTCGCGAGGCGGTGATCGGGCCCTTCCGCGAGTTCTTCTCGCGTGAGGATCACGCGCTCGCGCTGCTCACCCTGGCGTTCATGCTGTTCTACAAGCTGGGCGACGCCATGGCCCTGTCGCTGCTCACGCCCTTCTACCTGGACGTGGGCTTCAGCAAGACCGTGATCGGCACGGTGGCCAAGGGCGTCGGGGTGCCGGCAACCCTGGCCGGCCTGATGCTGGGCGGCGTGGCGATCGCGCGCAAGGGCATCAATCGCTGCCTCTGGGTCTTCGGCTTGATGCAGGTGGGCTCGACCCTGGGCTTCATTTTGCTGGCGCGAGGAGGGCCCATTGTGTGGCTGCTCGGCGGGGTCGTCGGCTGCGAGTACCTGGCGAGCGGGCTCAGCACCTCCGCCTTCGTCGCCTTTCTGTCGCGCACGACCGATCGGCGCTTCACGGCCACGCAATACGCGCTCTTCTCCAGCCTCACGGCCCTGCCGCGCACGCTGGCCAGCGCCTCCAGCGGCTATCTGATCGAAGCCGTCGGCTACGAATGGTTCTTTTTCAGCTGCGCGCTGTTCGCCTTGCCGGGGTTGCTGCTGTTGAGCAAGGTCGCGCCCTGGCGCAAGGAGCCGGAGCTGGAGGGCGCTCCCGCTGCGAGCGCGCCCTGAGCGAAGCTCCTCGCTGAGCTCCGCGGACCCCTCACTTGCCGGGGCGAACCGAGGTCCACACGCCGCTGGCGCGCGGCGGTGAGCTGCGCGCCTCGGGGCGGCTCAGCCCGCAGGCGGCGGCGACGTCATCGCGATAGGCGAGCCAGGCCTCCAGCGCGCTCTGCATGGCCTCGACCACGCGCTCGCGCGCCACCTCCGGCACGTGGCCGATGATGATGCGCCACGCCGCGGCGCGATGTTCGCCCTCGACCTGACGGTGGGCCTTGGTGAGCGCCAGGTGCTCCAGCGGCAGGCCGTAGTGAACGACGAGCGGGTGCTGCTCGAGCGGCGGGGCAGGGCGGCGGGGCGCGTCCTCGTCCAGCTCGCCGCGCTCGTACGCGGTGCCTTCGATGAACAGCGTGGAGACCGCGGCCGCGATTTCCCAGCCCGAGTTCTGCGTCGCTTGATCGAGCACGGCCCGGTAGCGGCGCGCCGCGGGCAACAGCTCCACGCGCTGGAAGCGCGACACGTCCATGTTCAGGCCGCGCGGATACTCGAGGAAGAGCTCGGGGTGCGGGCGGCCGGCGATCAAGCCCCCCGTCTCCTCCTCGTAGATGTTCTCGGCCAGCTCGCGCCGTACCTCCGGGACGGGGCATTGCACGTAAGCGCGCGCCACGAGCACCGGGAAGTCGCGCACGTAGGTCTCGTACTCCTGCTCGAAGTGCACGTGCAGCAGCTCGCGCGCCACCTGCCCGGACGTAAACAGCGGCCACGCCCAGTGGCTCTTGCCCTCCATCACCTGGAGCAGCCGTTCGACGAACTCGTCCTTATCCATGCCCATGCACGAGCCTAGCACGGCGGGGCGAGGACCGCGCCTTTCGAGCCTCGCCCACGCCGATCGAGTCGCGAGCGCTCACGAGGCGGGCGAAGCGTAGCGGCGCCGCAGCAGCTCCACGAGCGCGCGCAGGGCGAACGCCTCCCCGCCCGCCGGGCGACCTGGCCTCGTGTCGAGGTTCCAGGCCATCGTGTCGATGTGCGCCCAGCGCGTCTTGGGGGAGACGAAGCGCTCGAGAAACAGCGCCGCGGTGATCGCGCCGCCGTAGCCGTCGTTGGTCACGTTGCAGAGATCCGCCACCGGGCTCTCCAGCTGCTTGGCGTATGGCTGATGTAGGGGCAGCCGCCACAGTGGGTCTCGGGCGGCGAGGCCTGCGGCCAGGAGCTCCGCCGCCGTCTCGTCGTGATTCGAAAATAGCGCGGGCAGGGCAGTGCCGAGCGCCGTGCGCGCGGCGCCGGTCAGCGTGGCGGCGTCGATCAACAGCTCGGGTTGCTCCTCGTCGGCGGCCGCCAGGGCATCGCTCAAGATCAGGCGGCCCTCGGCGTCGGTGTTGCCGACCTCGACCGTCAGCCCCTTGCGCGTGCGCAGGATGTCCAGCGGCCGCATCGCGTTGGGGCCGATGCTGTTCTCGACCGCGGGGATCAGCACGCGCAGCCGGATGGGCCAGCCCAGGCTCATCACCACGTGGGCCACGCCGAGCACCAGCGCCGCGCCGCCCATGTCCTTCTTCATCAGCTTCATGTTGGCGGCGGGCTTGAGATCGAGCCCGCCGCTGTCGAAGATGACGCCCTTGCCGACCAGCGTGACCTTGGGGTGGTCTTCGCGGCCCCAGACCAGGTCGAGCAGGTGCGGCGGCTGGTGTGCGGCGCGCCCGACCGCGTGCACGGAGGGGAAGCCTTCCAGCAGCTTGTCACCGCTCGTGACCTTGACCTTGGCCTTGTGCTGCTTGGCGAGGCGCTGGCCCTCCGCGCTCAGCTCGCTGGGGCCCATGTCTTCCGCCGGCGTGTTGATCAGGTCGCGGCACAGGCCGATGGCCTCCACCAGCGCGCTGATGCGCGGGCGGTCCGCCGCGGCGGGCCAGCTCAGGCTGGCGAAGCTCGCGTCGAGCTTCTTGTAGCGAGAGAAGCGATAGGTGCCGAGCGCCCAGCCCAGCGCGGCCGCGTTGGCTTGCCCCGCTTCGGGAGCAGGATCGAGGCGATAGCGAGCTTCCGGCAGCTTCGTGGGCAAGACCGAGTAGCACCAGGGATCCTCCGCGGCAGCGATCCCGACCAGCACGCGCGCGACCTTGCCGTCGCCGCCGGGCACCAGGCACACCTCGCCGTCCAGGGCCTCGAACTGCGTGCTCTTGACCCAGCGCTGGGTGCGCGCGGGTTGCTTGCGCAGCCATCCCGACAGCGCCTTCGCTTCCAGAGCCGTCAGAGGGATCGTCGATTTCGGAGCAGTATCGGTCAGGCTTTCCAGCATACCGAACCGGTTAACCGGCCCCCTCCAGCGAGTCAACTTCTCGAGCACGTCAAAGCGGGTGAGATCGCATCGTTCGCTCGGGTCTCGGGTGGTAGATCCAATCAGTGAGCTCTGGGCAGCGCTTGCGCCGGGTGTGGTCTTGGATCGTCGCGCCGTGGTTGCTGGGAGGGAGCTTCGCCTTCCTGGGCTGTAGCGGCGAGGGCCCCGATGCAGGGCCGAGCTTCGACGGCGGGCCGTTTGGCAGCGCGGGCAGCAGCGCAGGTTCGGGCAGCCCAGAAGCAGGCGCGGGCGGGCAGGCGGGCGCTGCCGGGGCCGCCAGTGGCGGCAGCGGCGGCGTCCGCGAGGGCAATGGCGGCAGCCTGGGATGGTCCGGGAGCGGCGGCGCGTCCGTGGCGGGTTCCGGCGGCGGTGGCGGCGCGGCTCCGGTCGGGCGCGTCGGCGCGGAGAGCTGCCCGGCGGGCCCCTTCGGCGATCCGCTGCCGGCGAACCCGAGCATCCAGAAGCTGGCGTCCGTCGGCGGGAACGACAATGTCAACTGGGAAGGCCTGGTGTGGGTCGGCAACGCGCTGTTTTTCTCGGAGATCGCCGGCAACAATAGCTCGCAGATCAACCGCTTCGTGCCCGGCGGCAGCGTGCAGCGCGGCGCGTTCCCGAACACGGGCAGCAACGGGCTCGCGCTCGACCCGAGCGGCGATCTGTTGCTCGCGGCGCACGACGTCGGCGGCATCTCGCGGCTCGATTTACCCGCCGGCACGCTCACGCGCGGCGCGCAGACCTTCAACGGCATGCGCTTCAACTCGCCCAATGATCTGGTGCTGCGCGCGGACGGCAACCTGTACTTCACCGATCCGGATTTTCAGTCCCCGTCCGGCCGCATCCAGGGAGACACGCGCGTGTATCGCATCGCGCCCGCGCAGGGGGGCCAGCCGGGGGCGATCAGCGTGGTCGACGACAGCATCGATCAGCCCAACGGCATCACGCTCTCGCCGGACGGCAACACGCTGTATGTCACGGGCGGCAGCGTGCTGCGCTCCTACGCGCTCGATGCCGCGGGCGTGGCCACGCCCATCAAGGCCTTCCAGCAGGCGCTGCAAGTGCCGGACGGCATGGCCATGGATTGCGCTGGCAACGTCTATGCGGTCGAGAACTCCGCGCGCCGCATCCGGGTGTTCAGCGCCGACGGGACGCTGCTCGGCACGATCGGACCGCAAGGCTTCGACAACCAAGGCCTGACCAATGTGGCCTTCGGGGGGACCAACCACACGACCCTGTTCGTCAGCAGCTTCACCCAGGGGTCGCAAGGTGGCTTGTACTCGGTGGAGCTCAACGTGCCCGGGCTGCCCTACTGAAAGGCGCCCCGCGTCCAGGGAAGATCACAGGAGCGCGGCGTGCGTCGCTTGCCAATGGCTTGCGCGATGAGCAAGTTCTGGCATCGGGCGGTCCTGGCGACGGCGAGCGAGCGCGATGCCGAGCCACCCCCGGCACCTTCCGTGCCCCCTCGATACTTTCGCTTTCCCACGGCAGTTCAGTGACGCATTCAGTGAAGCGAGGTGCGCCAAAGCACGAGACCGAGCTGGCCCAACCAGATCAGCACGACCAGCACGGCAGCCACGCTGACGGCGCGATCGATCCTTCGACCCAGCTGCTTCAGCTGCGGCCGGAAGAACAGATGCCCGACGACGGTCACGCCGAGGGCCAGCGTCAGCAGCTTTTGTAACATGGTCGGTCAGCTCGCCGGCGGCCCGGGGTGACAATAGCACGAAGTTTGCGACAACCCGACTCGTGCACGGCCGACGTGGGTGTGCAACATACGCGCGCGCTCCCCAGAAACGGGCCACTTCGTGAACAAAGGGGCCAAAAACAGCAGTTTCAGCCATCCAGAACGCCGCCTTGCTCTTTGGCGTTTCTGGCCGAGGTCGTTTGCCCTCTGTCGAGCCCCGCACCCCGAGCCAATTCCGCGGCGGCAGCCCGCATCCGAGGCGCCGCCGAGTACCCATCGAGACGAAAGCCCTGGCCGAACGATCAGCAGCGAGCTCCTGATGCAAATTGATTCTCCAGTGAATCTTCGTTGGTGATTGACAGGCAGAGGGGATTGGACAGCAATTGGCGCCGCCGAGAGCGGCAGAACGAGATTGCCCGCTGTGCTCATGAACGGAATTGAACCCTTTCGGAAGTTCGAGAAGGCCCTGGAGAAGGCTCGGGGCAAGTCTCTGCTGATCCTGCTCAGCGGCCACCCGGACCCTGACGCCATCGGCAGCGCTCTCGCACACCGTTTGATCTGCGAGAAGATGGAGATCAACACCACCATCGCGCACGTTCTGCCGGTTTCTCGGCCGGAGAACCGCGCACTGGTGAAGTTGCTCAATCTCAACATGCGGCAGGTGTCTGACGCGAAGGAGCTGCAGGACTACGACTTCCTCTCCCTCGTGGACACCAGCAGCAGTGAGAGCAGCATCGATCTGCCCGAGAAGCTCAAGCTGCTCACGGTGGTCGACCATCACCGCAAGCCGGCCAAGCTGACCGCGGAGTTCTCCGATGTGCGGCCCGACGTGGGGGCGACCTGCACCATCTACTCCGAGTATCTGGCGGAGCTTTCGCCGTTCGCCAGCGACTCGATCGAGGACACGCGCGTCGCGACGGCGCTGCTCTTCGGCATCGAGACCGATACCGACGACTTCTCGCTGGCAACGGCCGCGGACTTCCGGGCCGCCGCTTACCTCAAGCCGCATGTCGACACTCCGCTGCTCTTGCGCGTGGGGCACCGGCGCATGGCCGAGGAGTCGATGACGGCGATCGGCCGCGCCCTGCTCGACCTGGAAGTGGTGCGCGAGTTCGCGTTCGCCTCAGTGGGGCGCGTTTCGTCGACCAATCGCGATGCGATCCCGACCGCGGCGGACTTCATCCTGCGGCGCGAGGACATCGACACGGTGGTCGTGTTCGGCATCGTGGAGGACCGCATCGACGGCTCGCTGCGCACCAACAGCGCCAGCGTCGATCCGGCGCTGTTCATGGAGGCCGCGTTCGGCACCGATCCGTCGGGTCGGCCCTTTGGTGGCGGCCGCGCCGACAAGGGTGGGTTTCAGATCCCGCTCGGCATCCTGGCGGACTGTGCCGACAGCAACGTGCTGGTGAAGCTGGCGCGCCAGGCTGTGCGCAAGCGCCTGACGCGCGTCGTGCCGGGCCTGAACGGCGACGAGCACTGAGAAGAAGCTGTCAGGGAGCCGGACCCTCGGTCCGACTCCCTGCGCTGTGCCGGGTCAGCTCTTCTCGGGCTTCGCCACTCAGCTCTTCTCGGGCTTCGCCACGGTGGCGATGCTGAGCTCTTCGAGCTGGGCGGGGGCGACGCCGCCGGGCGCGTTGCTCATCAGATCCGTGCCCTTCTGTGTCTTCGGGAAGGCGATCACGTCACGGATGCTCTCGGTGCTGGAGAGCAACATGGCGAGGCGGTCCATGCCCAGGGCGATGCCGCCGTGCGGCGGCGCGCCGTAGCGCAGGGCCGAGAGCAGGAAGCCGAACTTCTCCTGCGCCTCGGCGCTGCCGATCCCGAGCGCCTTGAACACCTGGGCCTGCACGTTGGGATCATGCAAGCGGATCGAGCCGCCCGCGATCTCGAAGCCGTTCAGCACCAGGTCGTAGCGGTAGCAGAGCACCTTGCCCGGATCGCTCTCGATCAGCGCCACGTGCTCGTCGTGCGGGCGCGTGAAGGCGTGGTGCGCCGCGGCCCAGCGCTTGTGCTCCTCGTCGTACTCGAACAGCGGCGGATCGACGACCCACAGGAAGTTCCAGTTTCCGCCGTGGCCGACCTCCGGGATCAGGCCGAGCTTCTTGGCGATCTGCACGCGCAGGTTGGCCATCACGGTGTGCACCAGCGCCGTGCGCCCGAACTGGAAGATCAGCAGATCCCCCTCCTGCGCGCCGAGCGCGCGGTTGATGGCCGCGCACAGCTCCGGCGTGATGCTCTTGGCGAACGGTGACTGCGTCCACTGCCCATCCGCGCCGACCTTGGCGCGCGCCAGGCCCGCCGCGCCCATGCTCTTGGCGGAGACCTCGAACTTGTCCACGTCCGCGCGCGACAGGTTGGCGCTGGCGGGGATGCGCATCGCCTTGACGATCTCCTGCGGCAGATCCTTGCGGTACTCGCCGGAGCGGAACTTCTCGGCCAGCGGCTGCCAGAACGGAACGCCGCCGCCGTTGTACTCCACGACCAGGCTGGTCAGGTCGACGTGCGGCATGCCGAAGCGCAGGTCGGGCTTGTCGTTGCCGTACTTCTCCATCGACTCGTCGAAGCGCAGGCGCGGGAAGCGCCCGTCTGGGTAGATCGCCGTCAGATCCACGCCGGCCGCTTTCCAGATCGTGAAGATCAGGCCCTCGACCAGCCGGAACACGTCGTCCTGGTTGACGAAGCTGAGCTCGATGTCGATCTGCGTGAACTCCGGCTGGCGATCGAGGCGCAGGTCCTCGTCGCGGAAACAGCGCACGATCTGAAAATACTTGTCGAAGCCCGCCACCATGAACAGCTGCTTGAACAGCTGCGGGCTCTCCGCGAGCGCGTAGAACTTGGTCGGATGCAGGCGCGCCGGCACCAGGAAGTTGCGCGCGCCGCCGGGCGTGTACTTGACCAGAAAGGGCGTCTCGATCTCCAGGCAGCCTTGGTCCGCGAGGTAGCGGCGCGTGGCCTGATTGATCTGATGGCGCATGCGCAAGGCGCGCTGCAGGGGAGCCCGGCGCAGGTCGAGGTAGCGGTGCTCCAGCCGCAGCTCCTCGCGCGTGTCGCTGTTGTCCTCGATCGCGAACGGAGGCGTATCGGCGCGGTTGAAGATGGTGGCCTCGAGCACGCTGAGCTCGATCTCACCCGTGGCGAGATTGGCGTTCCGGGCGCTCACCATCTTGCCTTCCTTCTTGCTGAACTGCTCGCCGCGCGACCTGACAGTGCCGCGCACGCCGATCACCCACTCGCTGCGCAGCTGGCTGGCCACCGCGTGCGCCTCGGGCGAGCGCTCCGGGTCGAACACGATCTGTGTCACGCCCTCGCGATCGCGCAGATCGACGAAAATGATCGAGCCATGATCGCGGCGGTTTTGTACCCAGCCAAACAGCACCGCTTCCTTGTCGATATCCGAGGCGCGCAGCGCGTTGCAGTCATGGGTGCGTTTGAGCTCGTCGATGAATCGGGCCACGGCGTTCTTCTCCAGATACTGGGGGTGCTGGCCAGGGCCTGGGCCCGGCGGCACGGAGGCCGGGGGTTTAGCACGAAGCGCAGCCGCCCCCGGGGCGAAAAGGCAGGCCTGGCGCAGGGCACCCGCCTGCTCGGGCACGGCTGCCCGCGCTGAATTTACGGCTTCCGGGTGCTGCTCGGGGCAGCCCCGTTCGGACTGGCGGCGGCATGCCCAGGATCAGGATGACTCGGGGCGGGCGGGGTCGCGCCCGCACCGCCGCCATGGCGGGGTGCGCCCCCCGGAGCCGCATGGGGATCACTCTTGGGATCACTCTTGGGATCACTCTTGGGATCACTGTGGGGCGAGCCGCCACCACCGCCGCGCTCCTGGTAGGTCACCTTCAGCTCGACCCGCTTGCCCTCGCGCAGCACCACCGCCTTCACCGTCTGGTTGGGCTTGGCGTTGTTCAGGCAGAACATCAGGTCTTCGACGCTGTCCACCGCGCGATCGCCGAGCTGCACCAGGATGTCGCCGCGCTGCAGGCCGCCCAGCGCGGCGCCGCTGCCCGGCCGCACGCCGGAGAGCAGCACGCCCTTCTGGTTGTCGGGTGGCCCGCCATAGTCGGGGATCGTGCCCAGCGAGGCGTTGAACGAGCGCCGATCCGATTTGCCGTCGTCTTGGGCCGGCGGCAAGCTGCGATAGGTGAGGGGACCGCGCTGAGCTTCGCGCTCCAGCAGCTGCTCGGTCAGCTGCGCGATCTGCGCGACGCCGGCCGCGTTGATCTTGGAGGGCACGTCGCTGGGCTTGTGATAGTCGCTGTGCGTGTCGGTGAAGAAGTGCAGCACCGGCACACCCGCCGCGTAGAAGGTGTCATGATCGCTGCCGCCGCGGCTGTTCAGCGCGGAGCCGATCTTGCACTGCAGGTGGTTCTGCTCGCACAGCGGGGGTACCAGCGTTTGCCACTCGTCCGCGCTCGCGGCGCCCATCACGAGCAGCGCGTTGTCCCTCAGCCGGCCCACCATGTCGAAGTTGATCATGGCGTGGATGTTCTTGGGCTCCAGCCCCGGGGGCGGGTTCTTCAGCAGATAGGATGAGCCGAGCGAGCCCATCTCTTCGCCCGTGAAGGTGGCAAAGACGATATCGCGGCGGGTGGCATGGCCCTGGCTGAGCTGGCGCGCGACCTCCAGCACCAGCGCCACGCCCGAGGCGTTGTCGTCCGCTCCGACGTGTGGGGAGTGATCATCGGGAGCGAGCGAGAACGAGCCGCCGTAACCCAGGTGGTCATAGTGCGCTCCCACCACGAAGATGCCCGGCAAGCGCTGATCGGCGGGCGCGCGCGCGGGCAAGCGGGCGAGCACGTTGAACACGTTCTGCCGCGCCAGCCTGAGCTCCACCTTCAGCTGGGCGCTGACGGGGCGGCCCTTCTCCAGCTGCTCGAGCGTGGGCGCGAAGGCGGCGCGCTTGACGATCAGCACGGGGATGCCGGCATCGCCGTAGCTATCGCGCTCGATGCGCGGGAACACCGCGTCGTCCGGCGCCTTCCAGTCCGCGGCCGCCCCCGGCGGGCGCTCCGGCGAGTCCACGATGATCAGCGCCTTGGCGCCGCGATCGCGCGCGCCCCAGGCCTTCTCGCGCAGCTCGCTGTGCACGTCCTTGAACTGCGGCGTCTCCGGCACGAAGCGGCGCATCACGGCGATGTTGCCTTTGAGCGCGGCGCCATCGAGGTCCTTGCGCCCGAGCTCCGGCTTCTGGATGCCGTAGCCCGCGAGCACCAGCTTGCCGGAGACCGCGCCGCTGGCGGAGAACCCGAGCGGCTGGAACTGATCGGAGGGCAGCGCCGTGCCCGCGATGGCGAGCGCCGTGCCGGGGCCGACCTGCACGCTCGACACCACGTCCAGCGCCTGACGGTAGGAGGTCGGCGACGCCGCCGGCTCGAGCCCGAGCGCCTTGAACTGCGCCTCGATGTACGCGCCCGATGCCTCCAGCCCCGGCGTGCCCACGCCTCGACCGTCGCGGGCGGGATCCGCCAGCCAGGCGATGTCGCGCAGGACGCGATCGGCCGCGCTCTCCTGCGCGGGTTGCGCGGCACCCTCCTTCCACTCGGCCACGAACACGTTGGTCGGCGTGGTCCCCGCCGCGGCGCCGGCGCTGTCCGGACGCGCCGAGCGGCTGGAAGAGAAGGCGAGGTACTTACCGTCCGGCGAGAACATCGGATAGCCGTCGAAGCCGGGCGCGTAGGTGATCTGCTCCAGGTGCGTGCCGTCGCTGTCGATGGCCCAGATGTCGAACTCCTGACGCTGCGGATCGCCGAGGTTGCTGGAGAACAGCACGCGGCTGCCGCTGGGCGCGAAGAACGGCGCGAAGCTCTGGGCGCCGAAGTAGGTCAGCTGGCGCGCGTCCGACCCGTCGGCGTTGGCGACGAAGATCTCCAGGTTGCTGGGACGTAACAGGCCCCGGGCGAGCAGCTCCTGGTACTCCTTCAGCGCCGGGCCGGTGGGGCGTGACGCCTGCCACACGATCTTCTCGCAGTCGCGGCTGAAGAAGGCCCGCCCGTCGTAGCCCGGCGTGTGCGTGATGCGCTTCACGTTCTGCCCGTCCGGGTCCATGCGATAGAGGTCGAGGTCTCCGTCGCGCGAGGACGTGAACAGGATCGAGCCGTCTTTGCTGCAAACGGAAGCTTCGCCGTCGTAGGCGGAGGCAGCCGGGCCGGTGCCGCCGGCAGCGGTCAAGGAGCGGCGATGGGAGCCGTCGACGTTGGCGCGCATGATGTCGTAACCGGACGAGAGCGGCCAGGCGTTGCCCGGGTTGCCGTCGAGCGGAGGCGAGCAGCCCTCCCCGGCCAGCTCCGTCGAGGCGTACACGATCTCGTGGTCGCCCGGCAGGAAGCGCGCGCCCGCGCTGGCGCCCTTGCCGCTCGACACCTGGCGCGGCTCCGCGCCCTGCCGATCGAACGCGAGCGCATAGATCTGGTTGCAGCCGGAGCCGTCGTGCGCCTGGAACATCAACTCATTGCCGGCGAACGCCCAGAACGGTTCCGAGTTGTCGCCACCGTCGGTGAGCTGCACCAGCGAACCAAAGTGCGTTTCATTGGCGAATTCGCCGCCTGGCTTCTGCTCTGCCTGCGCCGGACGGGTCACGGGCGGGCTGGAGGAGCTGCAGCCGAGCTCGCCGGCGGCGAGCGGCAGGGCCAGCAACGGCAGGACGAATCCGAGAGCCGAGACACGGAAGCCAGATGCCGGGCGTGGACGCGTGTTCATGACTGGCGACACTAGTGTCGCGTTTCACCGGTAGCAATCGTGGCCGGCCGAGCGCGGCATCGCGCGGAACGGTCACGGCGTCGAGACCGGGCTCAATGGGTATCTTGCTACACGGTTTCGTAAGTGTACACTTCGGCTGGAACAGGCTTCATGCTTGTCAAAGCTCGTCCGTAGCCTCTTCAGCCGCCATGCCCCCATCAGCGCCCCGCTCCCCCGCCCAAGAGTCACCACAAGCCTCGCGGGTCGACCCGGCACCTCCTGGGTCCTCGCGGCCGTACCGCTACCGCCTGGTGGACGTGTTCACCGAGCAGCGCTTCCACGGCAACCCGCTCGCGGTGTTCACCGACGCGCGCGGGCTCAGCGCCGAGCAGATGCAGCGCATCGCGCGCGAGCTCCAGCACACGGAGACGACGTTCGTCTTTCCGCCCGTGGACCGCGCGCACGACTACTCGATCCGCATCTTCTCGCCGCACGCGGAGCTGCCGACCGCCGCGAATCCGTCGATCGGCACAGCCTTTGCGCTCGCGCACGATCGCGCGCCCGCGCCCGACCCGAAGCAGCGGATGGTCTTCGATGAGGCGTCCGGGCCCATCTCCGTCTCGCTGGTCTCACCGATCAGCACGACCAAGCAGGAGGTGCCGCGCTTCGGCACGCGCTATCCCGAGCCCCACACCGCGGCGGCGGTCCTTTCGCTCGGCATGGACGACATGCTGGGCGGAGTGCCGGTCCAGGCCGTCGGCGCGAGCCTGCCGTACCTGTTGATCCCGGTGGCGAATCTGGAGGCGCTGCAGCGCATCCGCCTGCGGCTCGACATCTGGGAGCGCACGATCCGCCGCTTCGAGGCGCCGCACATCTACGCGTTCTGCCTGCAAGCCGCGCATCCAGGCTCGACGGCGACGGCGCGCATGTTCGCGCCCGCGCTCGGCATCAGCGAGGCGCCGGCGAGCGAGACCGCGTGCGGGCCTCTCGCCGCCTATCTCATCCACTATCGGCTGGTGCCTTCGAGGCCCGACCACATCTTCGTGTTCGAGCAGGGTGCCGAGATCGGTCGTCCGAGCCGCATTCACGTCAGCGCGCGCGAGGTCGACGGCGAGCTCAGCGAGCTGCGTGTCGGCGGGCAGTGCGTGCTGGTCGGCGAGGGTTGGATCTTCGTCTGAAGCGAGCCCGCGGCGCACTGCTGACGGCGCGCCGCTGACGGCGCGCCGCGCGATCGCGCTACTGGAGCACCACATCGGCGCACCACGGTGGGCGCAGCGGTACGTCTCACTGCGGCACGCTGAGGCGTTCGTGCCCGCTGCGGGCTCGGCACTGTTTCGGCTTGTGCAAGAACTGCAAATTTACGAGAAAATCCGCAAGCGTGTGTGATTTTGCCGGCGCGTGGGTGCTAATCCTACCGCTGCCGCGAGCGCGCTCTGGTAATACTGGGCGGAAATGGCCAGGCAGACCAAGAAGGTGGATTCGGCGCGCTCTTCTTCCACGCGGCGAGCTGCGGAGCGGCGAGCGCAGCCTGGCAGCCGCTCGGCGGATACGTCTGCGAGCGGAACGTTTGAAACTCGTCACGATTCGGAACGCGTGCCTCGGGCCGAAGACTTCCGCGCGGACAGCCCCGAGCTGGATGACCCGGCGGACGACACTGCTGCCCACAACACGCTCGAGGCCACCGAAGAGCCGGCGCCGCGCACCGAGTCCAATTTTGCGGCCGCCGCTTCCCGCGATGACGACGAAGACGTCTCGCTGGATGAGCTGATGATGTCCGACTCCGCCGACGACGAGGAGGAAGAGGAAGCCACGGACATTCACCCGGGGCTGAGCGAGGATGCGCTCGCGGAATCGCTGGCAGCGGAATCTCGCCCGGGTGTTCCGCGCGCGCCGGCCGTGGTAGCGGGCCGCCCTGCCGTGGCGGTTCCGGTGGTGGAAGAGCCGGAAGCACCGGTCGAGGACTCGGAGCGCTCTGCCGTCGAGGTGCCGGCGATCGAGGGCGAGCCGATCGAAGACGCGGCGCTCGAAGACGCCGCGATCGATGACGAAGTGATCGACCCTGCACCCGTGAGTGAGCAGCACCCGGGAGAGGGAGCGGCGTTCCCGGCCGCTGGCGCTCTCGCCGAAGAGCAGGACCCGGAAGAGATCGTGATCGCTTCCGACGACGTACCCGCCGAGCAAGCCGCTGCTCTGGCGGACGGAGAGGCGGCGCCGGCGAGCGATCCCGATGCGGCGCACGCCGATGGGGTGCTCGCCGATCTGGTCCCGGGCGCGCCCGCGCACGAAGAGCCGACGCGGCCCGACGCTTCCCCCCTCGACTCCGACATCATCGAGGTCTCCCCCGAGTCCGAGTCGGACGTGCTGTCGAGCGCGGCGATGGACGCCGTCGCGCTCGAGTCGGAGCAACTCGGTGACGATGAGGCGCTCGAGCTCGAGCCGAGCGTCGGCGCCGCCCAGGAGCTCGCCGCGTCTGCTGCCGAGCGCAAGACCGTTCCGGAGACGCTGCGGGCCAAGCGCCGCGATGCGCCGCTGCCGAGCTTCGACATTCCGGATCTGGAGGCGGTCTCTGGACGGCAGATGCCTGCAGCGCCCCCGGCGGAGGCGCCTCCGCGGCCGCCAGCTCGCCCGGTCGCGTTGCCGCCGCTGGCCGAGGTGGGCGAGGACGACGACGATGCGGTGACGCACATGGGCTTGCCGACGGTGCCCGAGGCGGCCAACGACTACCCGGCCGCCGCCAACGGCTTTCAGGTCGCCGATCCCGCCATCGCTGCCTTGCAGAGCATCGACGCCGACATCGCGCGCGGCGACTCCCGGCGCGCGACGACGCGAGTGATCCCGCGGGTCGATCCCAAGACGCTGCCGCCCAAGCCGCGGGCGCCCGCAGGGCCGCTCGCCGAGCGACTCGGCGCGGTCGCGCGCGACGCCTGGGCGCTGGCCTCACGCTACCTGCGCCCGGACGGCGCGGGGCCGGCGCACGGCGGCGAGGGAAGCGGTATTCGGCCGCGCGTCAACTGGATGCTGGAGAACGTGCTGCCTCCGCTCAGCCTGGTGCTGTTCGGCAGCGGCCTCGGCGCGGGCGTGATCATGCTGGTCGAGAAGGATCGACCCGAAGAGGCCGCGCAGACGCAGAGCGTGCAGGCGCTGCACGACGCCGCTGCGGCGCCGCGCGCGCCCACCACGCTGGCGGAGCGAGCGCGCGCGGGCGACGGCGAGGCCCTCTACAAGATCACCAAGATGCCGCAAGGCGAACGCACGAGCGCGCTCACGCTCGCGCTGGAGACCGGCTACCAGGCGCAGAAGCTGCGCGAGTTCCACGAGTTCGCGAAGACCCTCGCGCCTGCCTCCAAGCCGCTCCCGGCGGCCAGCCTGAGCCGCATGGTGGACTACACGATCAGCCCGGAGACCATGCTGCCGGCCTTCGAAGAGCTCACCCAGTGGGCAGGCCCCGCCGGTCCCGACGTGCTGTACGCGGTCTGGGAGAAGGCGGGCGGAGGCAGCCGCGCCGCCAGCCTGGCGCAGCAGCTCTTGTACTCGGCGGATCAGCGCGCCAAGGCCACCCCGGCGCTGCAGGTCGCGCTGGATCTACGCTCGGCGGCGAGCTGTGATGACTACGCGAAAGTACTGCCCTCGGTGCTGAAGAGCGGCGATCAACGCAGCACGGCCACGCTGCGCGCCTTGCGCCACAACGACGGCTGCGGCGCCGACGGCAAGCAGGACTGTTACGCCTGCCTGCGCGGCAGCACGCTGCTGGAAGACGCATTGCGCGCTGTCGAGAAGCGCTGAGCAGAAGGCGCGGGGACTCCGGGATCAGGGCTCGCAGCCTGCGCGAGCCCGCCGACTCCAGCATGTGCCCCACGCGCGGCAGCTCGAGGCCGCACAGGGGGCACATTCTAGGGAGCGGCGGAGCCGGGCAGGCCCGAGCCCCCCTCAGCGCTCAGAAGTTGGAGCTGAAGCGCAGGCGCAGCGCGAACGAATTCGGATGCTGGTCGATGTACGCCGTGCCCTCCGGATCCGTGGCGTCGTACAGGTCCGCTTGTGCTCGCGACAGCACCAGCTTGACCATGGCGTCGTTGATGCCGAGCGGGAGCGCGGCGTAGGCGGCGGACTGGTAGTGGAACTCCTTGTTCTTGTTGTCCAGCACCAGCTCCGTGCGGTTGGTGCCGGCACCCACGATCAGGGGGCGTGACATCAACCAGGAGCCCACGTCCAGCTCCAGGTAGCCGCCGAAGCTCATGCGCCGCCCTGTCGCCTTGGGATCGGGCGCGGGCTTGCCCTGCGCGTCGCCCACCAGCTGATCCTTCTCGTCCCAGCCGATGGCGAAGTTGCCGCCCAGGTTCAGCGGCGAGAACGCCAGCCGCAAGCCGCCGCCCGCGCCGTAGTTCCTGGAGGAGCCGCACTCGGTGCACTCCACCGTGCGCTCCATGGGCGTGCCCATGTCCTGCACGGTGTTGGGCGGACCCGTCTGGATCTGCCGCCGGTACTCCGCCGCGGCGGAGAACTGCAGGAAGCTCCATTGCAGGTCCGTCGCCAGGCGCGCGCCGAGCGTGTCGCTGCCGCGGTTGTCTGCCAGACCGTAGGCGGCCGCCAGCTCGAAGCCGAGGATATCGGCGGGGTAATAGTGCAGCGTCGCGCGGCCCGCGATCTCGCCGCCCACGTACGGTGAGTTGCGCAGGAAGATGTAGTCGACCTCGTAGGTGTGCACGGCGAAGGTGCCGTTCGAGATCGGGAAGGCCCGGCTCGCGCCGTTGTCTTCCAGCGTGTAGAGGTCGAAGCCCAGGCCCTTGTGGTAGACGCGCCAGGTCATGAAGCGACCGACCTGGAGATCCCACTTCTCGCCGTTGCCGAGCTGCACGTACACGTCGTCGGCGTTGATCTGATACTGGTTCGCCTGCTCCTGCACCCAGGCGACGAACTGGGCCACCACGTTCAGGAAGTAGCCGCTCTCACCAAACTCATGGTGAAACAGCGGCCCCAGCACGAAGCGGCCGCGCATGTCGTTCAGCGACTCCTTGGGGCGGTCCGGGTGCTCCGGATACTCGTAGCCGGCGTAGCCGACATCCAGCTCGACCTGTCCGTGCATGCGCCCGCCGTCCCAGACCAGGGGCGCCCAGACGCGATCCTTGGGCAGCCGGTACGTCGCCGCGTCGGGGCGATGCTCCTGCGCCACGCGGCGCGGCCCGTATGCGCCGATCTCCAGCTGCGCGTCCTCGGGCGCCGCCTCGGTGGTCTCCGCGGCGGGTTCGCCGTCGCTCTCTTCACTCGTCAGCTCGCTGGTATCGCTCGCTTCCGCAGCGCGCGGCGCGGGCTCCGGCGCGAGCGCATCGTCAGCGTCCGCGTCCCAGGACTCGGCTTTTTCGACGGGCGCGGGCTGCGCCTGCTTGGCTCGCTTGCGGCGGCCCTGTGCAGACGCAGTGGACGAGGGCAGTGCGAGTCCGAGCGCGAACAGCGCGATGCCTGCAGTGCGGAGCCAGCCCAGAGGAGTGCCCAATCCGATCACGCGTGCGGGTGTAGCCGAAGGGTTTGCTCTGCGCCAGGGTGGAGGACGCCAGCCGATCGCAGCTGGGCAAGGAAAGATGTCATGCCTGGCGCGCGTGCCTGGTGTGTCAGTCACCGACGTTGAAGGTGGCTGACTGGAGCTGGGCGGGGTCCGCGCTGGGCCCGACGAACACGGTGTGTTGACCGCTCGCGAGCTCCCAGCCGTTGGCGCCCCAGTGCCGCAGATCGCGAGCGGGCACGAACAACTGCACCGCTTTGGTCTCGCCGGGGGCCAGCGTGACGCGCGTGAAGGCCTTCAGCTCCTTGGGCGGGGGCGCGTGCAGCAGATCCGGAGTGCCGGGGGAGCCGACATACAGCTGCACGATTTCGTCGCCCGCGACCGTGCCCGTGTTGGTCACCATCACTTCCACGTTCAGGCGGCCGCTGGAGGACACGTTCGAGCACAGCACCTTGGGCTCGCCGTACTGATACGTGGTGTAGCTGAGCCCGTGCCCGAACCAGAAGCGCGGCGCGGTGTTGTTGGCCTCGAAACGGCGGTAGCCGTGCAGGTACTCGAAGGTCACCGACTGCGCGGTGTTGCCGAAGATGGGGTAATCGCCGGGGTTGGCCGCGATGGTGAAGGGCAGCTTGCCGCTGAAATTCACGTCGCCGAACAGCAAGCCCGCCACCGCGTGGCCGCCCTCTTGCCCGGGGTAGAAGGTCTGCACGATGGCGTCCGCCGAGTCGATCCAGTCCTCCATCACCACCGCGCTGCCGACCGCCAGCAGCACCACGATCTTGATGTTCGGGTTGGCCGCACGCACCGCGTTGATGAACGCGGTCGGCTTCTGGCCGGTCCAGTGCCGCGGCTCGACGGTGCTCAGGGTCAGCGTGTCGCGATCGCCGCCCCCGCCGTAAGCTTCGCCCTCGTCGGCGTGGGCCATGGTGACCGGGATGATCGCCACCGTCTTGCCGGCGGCATCCGCGATGTTGGCGCTCTGCGAGACGGTCACGCCCGCCGCACGCTCGGTCACGCCCTGCAGGAAGGAGACGATGTACGGCGGGAACGTCTGGCTGCTGCCGCCGTCGCCCAGGCCGTGCGGGCCGTCCACGGCCGCGCTGCGCGGGATGTCCGCATCGGGGCCCAGGAAGACGATGCTCTGCAGGTTCGGCGTGCCCTGATCACCGATCGTCTTGCCGAGCGGCAGCACGCCGTTGTTCTTCAGCAGCACGGCGCCCTTCTCTTCGACCTCACGCGTGAGCGACTTGTGGCTCTCGTTGTTCAGGACGCTGGTGTCCTGGGGCTGGCCGTGGACCTGGATGTAGTTGGCGCTGAGCTGCCCGAAGGTCGCGCGCACGTTCAGGATGCGCTGGGCCGCCTGATCGATCGCGGCCGCGTTCGCGCTGCCGAGCTCCTTGAAGGCCGCGGGATTGGGCATCTCCAGATCCAGGCCGGCGTTGAGCGCCAGCGCGCCGTGGCCCGCGCCCAGCGTGGCGCCCCAGTCCGAGACGACGAAGCCCAGCCAGCCGAAGCCGCGCTCGGGATCGCTCGGAGCCTTGCGCAGGATATCCGTCAGCAGATGGGCGTTCTCGGTGCTCGGCGAGCCGTTCACGTCGTTGTACGCGGCCATGATGCAGGCTGGGTCCGACTGCTCGACGATGATCTGGAAGGCGCGCGTGTAGTTCTCGCGCAGGGTCTGCTCGTCGACAATGGCGTTCACGCCGCGCTGGTTGTTGCCGCCGCGGTTCTCGTCGGTGTTGTTGCAAGCATAGTGCTTGACGCACGCCGGCATGCCTTGCGGCCCTGCCTGCAGCCCGCGCACGAACGCCGCGCCGATCGTGCCGATCAGCATCGGGTCTTCGCCGTAGGTCTCCTGCGCGCGCGCCCAGCCGGGATGGCGCAGCACGTTGACCGTGGGGGCCAGGATCAGATCGGCGCGCATGGCGCGCATCTCCTCGGCGAACACCTTGCCCACGCGTTCCTCGAGCCCGACGTCGAAGGCCGCTGCACGCACCTCGGCGACGGGGAAGGTGGTCGACTTCTCGGCGACCACGCCGCGCACGCCGCGCGGGCCGTCGCGCATGCGGAAGGTCGGGTAGTTGACGCGCGGCAGCGGCGCGGCCTCGAAGGCCGTGCCGTTGCTGTAGTCAAAGTTCTCGTAGCCGGAGAGCAGCGTCTGCTTTTCGCTCAGCTGCAGCTGGCCCATCATCGCCGCCGCGTCGCTGTTGCTGGCGGGGATGGTGCGCACGCGCGTGAAGGTCGGGTCTTCCTGTGGAGGTGAGCCCGTCGAGCAGCTCGGATCGTCGTCCCCCACCGGGTTGGTGCTGCCGCCCGCCATGATCGAGCCACCCGAGAGTCCGCCGCTGAGATTGGGCCCGTTCTCGTTGGTTCCACCGCTGGGGCCGCCCACGCTGCTGCTGCCAGCGGTGGAGCTGCCCATGTTGCCGCCTGCGGGCTGCATGCCAAAGGGCGTGGTTCCCAGCGCGGAGCTGTCGCTGGCGAGATTCGTGGGGTGCGGGGTGCAACCCGGCAGCGCAGCGCCTACCAGCCACGCCAGGCAGACGAGGCTCGCGAGGCGAAGGCGGTGCACGAGGTACGAGACGGACATGCGTGGCTATCTCCTGCCACAGCGTGCCCCGCGCGATCGGAGGGCGACGAGGCGCGCTGCAGGGCACGATGGGAGCTCCCACTAGACACTCTATCCCCCGAGCATCCAAGACGATTTTTCGGATCGCGGAGCCAGCACCGCCAGATTTTTCGTGGTTTATGCAGTGTTTGAGCGCGCGCCGGGCACGCAGGGCGCCGCTGCCGGCAGCTTCGACGCGCTGTCCCACCCCCGCTGTCCCATCCCGGGCTGCCCCACAAAGGGGCCGCGAACGGCCCGGATCAGCCCTTCTTCACGTGCAGGCCGCACTCGCGCTGGGTGGCCTCTTCCCACCACCAGCGCGCGGCGCGCTCGTGCTCGCCGGGGCGGATCGGGCGCGTGCACGGCTGGCAGCCGATCGACACGAAGCCGTGGTCGTGGAGCGTGTTGTAGGGCACGCGCTCGCGCCGGATGTACTCCCACACCTGCGCCGAGCTCCAGCCCGCCAGGGGGTTGAGCTTCACCAGTCTGCCCGCCGCGCCCGAGAAGTTGCGGTCGAACTCCAGGACATTGACCTCGGTACGGGTCGGGCTCTGATCGCGGCGCTGCCCCGTGGCCCAGGCCCGGAGCGGTGCCAGCGCGCGCTTCAGAGGCTCGACCTTGCGGATCCCACAGCACTCGCCGTGGCCGTCCTCCAGGAAGCTGAACAGGCCCTTCTTGCGCACGAACGCCTGCAGCGGCTCCGCCTGCGGCGACAGGATCTGGATCTCGACCCCGTAGAAGGCGCGCACCCGATCCAGGAAGCGGTAGGTCTCCTCGTGCAGGCGGCCCGTATCCAGGCTGAAGATGCTGTAGGGCAGACCGCTCTTGGCGGCCAAGTCGATCAACACGACGTCCTCCGCGCCGCTGAAGGCGATGCCGCACGCTGCGCCGAAGCGGGACAGTCCCCAGCTCAGGATCGCAGAGGGATGAGCGGTCGCGAGCTCGGCGAGCGCTGCGCCGAGCTCCGCGTCGCTCAGCTCCGGGGCGGCGGGGGCCGCCGCCGGCGTCGCGCCGAGCTCCTGGACCAGCTTCAGCGTGCTGGTGACCACCCGATCCTCGCGCCCGGTCTCTGAAATGATGAAAAAGGGCGCCAGCTCCACCTGATGCCGCTGAGCGAGCTGAGCGCCGGGGGAGCTGGGGTCGGTCTCGTTGGCCCAGACGACCTCGTCGATCTGGTTCCACAGGCCGCGCCGTTCCAGCAGATCCTGAGCCTGCGCGCATTTGGCGCAGGGTTCGCCGCTCGCGAGCAGCTTCTTGACCATGGTGATTTTGCGCATGAACGTTGTCTCTGCAGCTACTCGGGCGTGGGCGTCCTGGCAATCTGGGGATGCGAGCGGAGGCGGTCAAGCAGTCGCAGGCGCACGCGTTTTCGCCGGGAAACGAACCGAGAGCCGGTCGGTCGACCCTCGGGGCTAGGTGCTGGAAGCAGGCGCGAGCTGCTTCTTCGGCACCAGCTCGCGCAGACCGATCTTCAAGGCGACGCGCAGATAGCCGGCGTACGCCGCGAGCCCGACCACGGCGAGCCCCACGATCGCGATCAGGTGCCCGTATTGCGCCACGCCCAGGCTGAGCGCGCCCTTCATCGCGGCGATCATGACCAGCGCTCCGGCGACGCCCGGGAGGAACGCGCGCAGGTACTCCAGGGTGGTGATCGGCATGATCCGCCGCGTGAGGGTGAGCGCCACGCACAGCAGCAAGGGATAGGCTGCCAGCCAGGTCCAGCACACGGACATCATGCCGAGCTCGGGAAAGAGCGAGAGCCCGATCGTGAAGCCCGAGACCAGCACCACGAGCGCGCTGACCGAGTCGACCAGCGCATAGTGAGGCCGCCCCGACGCGATGTACACCTGCGGGAACAGGTGAGCGCCGCCGCGCAACAACCCGCCCCAGACCAGCACGCGCAGGGCGGGCGCCGCGCCGCCCCAGCGGCCCTCGTTGATCATGGCCAGCACATCTTCTGCCGCCAGGAACAGGAAGGCCACAGCCGGAGCACCGAGCAAGATCAACGAGCGCGTGCTGCGCAGCAGGGCATTCCGGAGCGCGGCGGCGTCGTGCGCGAGCTTCACGTAGATCGGGTAGGTGACCCGGTTGACGAGCAGGATGATGACCTCGAGCGGCTGCATTGCGAGATCAAACGCGACCCGGTAGACGCCGAGCACCTCGACGCCCAAGAGGCGCCCGACCAGGAAGTAGTCGGCGTTCTTGTAGGCGTGATAGAGCAGGCTCGAGCCGGCGATGCGCGTGCCGAAGCGCAGGTAACCCCTGGACTCCGCCCAGCTGAAGTGGAGCTGCGGGCGGAAGCCCGAGAACCCGAGCACGAGCCCCACCAGCACCACGCCGCGCAGCACATTGCTGAGCACGACGGCCCAGGCACCGAAACCCAGGGCGGCCAGCGCGATCTTCGCCAGCGCCTCAAAGAACGTGGAGAGCGCCTGGATCGCTCCCAGCTCGCGAAATTTGAGCTGTTTGTTCAACAGTTGCTGGGGCACGACGGCCACGCCCACGAAGAAGTGCTTGAGCCCGGTCAGCGCGATCATCGGCAACAGCAGCGGCAGCCCATACTCCCGGGCGACCAGCGGCGAGATCGCGACCAGCACCAACCCCAGCCCCAGCCCGATCGCGCTCGTGAGCCAGAACAGGCTGTGTTCCTCGGGCTTGGTCAGCGTCTGCGACTGGATCAGCGCGTGGCCGATGCCCATGCCGCTCGCCGCCTCGATGATCGCCCCCGTGCTCACCACGAGCGCTGCTGTCCCCATCTCTTCGCGCGTCAGCAGCGCGAGGAGCACGAGTGAGGAGGCCACGTCGATGGCCCGGGCGACGGCGGTGGCCGAGCCGAGCCACCACATGCCGCGTTTCGTCTCGTACCGGTCGTCAATCAAGAGTTGGCTGGACAGGCTCTTAGTGCATGCGTGCCGCTTTGGCCATGGTTGACTGGCCGAAACCGACCGCGTAACAAGCCGGAGCGTGAAGGAATCGCGGGTGCCTGGAGTGAAAATGGCGCTGCCATCGGTCAGTGTCGTGATCCGCTCGTACAAGCGTCCGGAGCTGCTGCGGAAGCTGCTGGAGGCGCTGCTGGCTCAAGATCACCCCGACTTCGAGGTGATCGTGATGGAACAGAGCGGCTTTTCGCCCGAGCTGCGCGCGCGCTTCGATGCGCTGGCAGCAGCCGATGCGCGGCTGCGCATGATGTACAGTGAGCCGCTCGGTGTCGGCGGCGCGCGCGACGCGGGCTGGCGGCTCGCCACCAGGGAGATCGTGCTGACGATCGATGATGATGACGTGCCGCTTGGCACCGACTTCGTGTCCGGCCACGCGCGCAACTATCTCGATCCCGGCGTCATCGGCGTCACGGCGCGCCAGGTGTACAGCCCCGACGAGGTGTGCGGGTACCGTCGCTGGATCGCGCGCAGGTACTGTTTGAGTTACAGCTTCTACGGAGAGCCGCTGGCCTATTGCCGCTTCGACGAGCGCATCGAGTCCGTGAGCTGGGTGCACGGCAGCGGGGGGTCGCTGCGCAAGAGCGTGATCGAGCGGGTGGGGGGCTGGGACCCGCGCTCGACAAATCATGATGAGCACCCGCTGTGCCTGAAGCTCCAGAAGCTGCGGCGGCCCGGCGAGCGACTGGTGTTCGATCCGAGCATCCGCCTGCTGCGGCGCAAGGACGTGCCGGGTGGCGCGGGCGTGCGCTCCGCCGGTGCCGTGCGCATCTTCGAGATGTGGATCCGCTATTATCACGACCTCGTGATCGCGCACCGCCCGCTGCGTTCGCTCGCGCTCTACCCGATCTTCCCCACGATCAGCCTGATCAGCGCCGTGCGCTGGATCTGGCGAGACTCGCTGGTGCATCGCGGCGTGGCGGATCGCTTGCGCGACTCGCTCGGAGCGCTCGCGCTCTCGCCGCTCTGGTACAGCCGGGAGCTCGCGCGCGTGGCCCGCGCAGGCCTCACCAGCCGGGCGCCGCGTTGAAGCGCGACCACTCGTCGAACACCAGCAGCTCCCAGAGCTGAAACGAGAGATCGAGCCGCCCGGACTGGTGCAGATCGTACAGGCGCCGCACGTAGCGGGCGTCGAACAACGCGGGATCCGCGAAGCTGGGGCCCTCGACCGCGGCGCGCAGCCGCTCGCGAAGCTCGCCTTTCAGCCAGCGCGAGAGCGGGATCGAGAAGCCCTGCTTTCTGCGCTCCAGCGCGCCCGGCGGCAGGTGAGGGCGGATCAGCTCGACGAGCAGGGCCTTCTGCTGGTCGCCGCGCAGCTTGTATTCCAGCGGCAGCGACTGCACGAACTGAAGCAGCTCGTGATCGAGCAGCGGCACGCGCGCCTCGAGCGAATGCGCCATGCTGGTGCGATCGAGTTTGACCAGGATGTCGTCGCTCAAGTAGCCCTGCAGGTCCGCGAGCTGGGCAGCCGTCACGGCATCCTCGCTGCCGTCGAGGGGGACGCGCTGAAACAGATCGTCGGTGAGCGTCGGCTGGATCGCCTGGCGCAGGTCGGGGCCGAACAGGCGCTGGCGCATCGCCGGGGAGAAATTGTTGCGAAAGCGAGCGTAGTATCTGCCCAGGTCGCGCTGCTGGGCCCGATCCGCGCGGTTGCGGGCGCGCCCCTCGAGCGGCAAGAAGCGCCCGATCAGGCCGATCAGGCCGCGGCCGACCGCGCTCCGGGAGGCGCGCTCGCGCCGCAGCACGCGGTAGCGCGAATAACCCGCGAACAGCTCGTCCCCGCCGTCGCCGCTCAAGCAGACGGTCACGTGCTGCCTGACCATCTTGCACAGGCACCAGGTGGGGATGGCGGAGGGATCGGCAAAGGGCTCGTCGAAGTCGCGCACCAGCTCGGGCAAGCTGGCGACGGCGCTGGCCGTCACGATCTCTTCGTGGTGCTGCGTGCCGAGGTGCCGCGCCACCTCGCGCGCGTAAGGGGCTTCGTTGTGGGAAGCCTCGTGAAAGCCGATGGAGAACGTCTGCACCGGGCGCTCCTGCGCGCGCGTCATCGCCCACACCACCGCGGAGGAATCGACGCCCCCCGAGAGCATGGCACCGAGCGGCACCTCGCTGAGCAGGCGCAGCCGGACCGCTTCCAGCAAGCGCTGCTCCAGCTCGCGTTTCGCGTCCTCCCAGCTGAGCCGAGGCGAGCCGGCGAGCGCTCTCGGGATCTGCCAGTACTGCGCGAACTCCAGCTGGGGCACGCCGCCCTGGAGCTTCACGCGCAGGCTCTGACCGGGCAAAAGCGAGCGAATCTGCCGGTAGATCGAGCGCGGGCTGCGAATGAATCCGAAGGCGAAGTAGTCATCGAGCGCCTGCGGATCGAGCGCGCGGTCGACCAGCCCCGAGGCCAGCAGCGCCTTGATCTCGGAGCCGAAGACCAGCGTGCTGCCGCAGAGCGCGTAGTAGAGTGGCTTGATGCCGAGCCGGTCGCGCACCAGGAGCAGCGAGCGGTCGCGCGCGTCCCAGATCGCGAACGCGAACATGCCGCGGAAGTGGCGCGGGCACTCGCTGCCGTAGTGTAGGTAGGCCTTCAGCAGCACCTCGGTGTCGCTGCGCGTCTCGAAGCTGTGGCCGGCGCGCTCGAGCTCCGCGCGCAGCTCGCGGTGGTTGTAGATTTCACCGTTGTAGACGAGCACCACCTGTCCGCCGAGCGCCTCCATCGGCTGGACGCCGCCCGAGAGATCGATGATCGCCAGGCGCCGGTGGCCGAGGCCGACCTCGGGCTGCACGAAGGTGCCTCCAGCGTCGGGCCCGCGCGACACCAGGGTCTGGCACATGCGCTGGATCGCCAGATCCGGCTCGGCGAGAGCTGGATGGCGACCGAGCAGGCCGACGATGCCGCACACCTAGCTGGCCTCCGCGAGCCGCTCGAGCTCTCGCTCGAAGCGAGCGGACGCCGACTCCGGTGGATCGCTCACGTGGGCCGCCAGCCAGGCGCGGGCCTTCTCCCGGCAGCTGTCAGGGTTCGTCAGCACGAGGCTGACCGCCTCCAGCGCTTGCTCGGCGTTCTCCGCGCTGAGGCCCCCATTGTCGTGCGGGTCGTTCATCCAGATCGCGGAGTCCGCCGCGTGGCGGTGCTGGGCGCGCAAGCTCGAGGACTTGTATTGCATCAGGTGAAGCTCCTGCGCCGACGCGGGCGGGCACAGGTGAACTGCGGGCTTGCCCAGCTGGTAGAAGAACGTGGTCAGCGATGACAGGTTGCCGATCATCGCGTCGGCGCTGAGCAGCGCGGCCCAGTTGTCCGGGTCTTCGTCCTTGTGGCGCAGGCACACGCTCGGGCCGTAGTCGTGCGCGAGCTGGTGGAGAGCGGCGAGGTAGCGCGCCTCGTAGCGCTTGCGGTCGTGCAGGCAGAACAGGACATTCGCCTCGTGATCGTGCGCGCGCTGGAAGACCTGGCGCAGGAAGGCGAGATCGGCGTCGAACGCCGAGCGCCCGAACCAGCTGGGCTGATAGCTGCCCGGGAAGATCCTGCCGTAGTGCCAGGTGATGTTCACGAGCAGCGTCTTGCGGCCCGGATCCAGGCCATATTCGCTGGCGATCTCGGCCCGGCTGTACGGGGCCTCGCCGCGCAGCAGGTCTGCGAAGCAGCTGCCGATCACGGCGCACTGCTGCGCGTGCAGGCCCCAAGCGTTCACGCGCCAGTCCCGGTCGCGCTCATGGTAGCACTGAGCCAGGAAGCGCGGGTTGGGCAGGCGTGGATCGGCGCCGGTGAGGCGCTCGACCTGCGCGTAGAAGCTGCCGAGCTCGTTCGCGGGCCGCGCTTTCCAGCCCAGGCCGTGCCACATGGTGCACACGCGCGGCGCGGCAGAGAAGGGTGGAAAGTGATTGTCGCAGACCACCACGTCGGGACGAAAGCGCGCGACCGCGGCCTGTACCTTGGGATCGTTGCGGTCGAGCAGCGGCGCGTTCAGGGGCCGCCGGCGCGCGATCAGGCTGCGGCGAAAGCTCGACAGGTGCTCGGTGACGACCAGGAGCTCGCTTGCCGGCCGCTTGTCCAGGCGGTGCGCGAGACCGAGGATATCGGCCTGCAGCGTGGTCGCCCAAAGCAAGATCTTCATTGTGGATGCGGCTGGCCGGGAGCGGCGGCGTCCGTATGTCACAACCGCCAGCACCCGTGCAATAAGCGCCCACCCCGCGCATTCGGCCGGGTGGAAAAAAGGCCCCCCGGCAACTACTAGTCCGCCATGCCTCCACGCTCCCGGCGCGTCGCCCTGTTCTGCACCAACTTCCTGCCGACTTCGCAGGTGTTTGTGCATGAGCAGCTGCGTCAATACCGGCGCTCGGAGGTCGACGTCTTCGCGTGGAGGCGCTTCAACGCCGAGCGTTTTGCGTTCCCGCGCGTGCACCTGGCCGAGCCGGGCTACGTGCTGCGCGGGGCCAGCCGGCGCTTCTCACGGGTGTTCGCGGAGCGCCGCTTCGAGCTGGTGCATGCCCACTTCGGTCCGGCGGGCGCCTACGCGCGGCGCCATGCCGCCGCTCATCGCCTGCCGCTGGTGGTCACCTTCCACGGCTATGACGTGCCGCTGCTGAGCAGCCGCCGGCGTTTTCTGCCGTTGCACTTGCCCTACGCGCTCGGCAGCCCGGCGCTCCTGCGCGAGCTGCGGCTCGGGCTGTGCGCCTCGGAGGAGCTGAGGCAGCTGCTGCTCGGGCTGGGCGTCGAGGCGAGCCGGCTGCGGGTGCACCGGCTGGGCATCGACCTGCAGCGCTTTCGTGTGGAGCAGCGGGAGCGCGAGCCGCTGGTGTTGATGGTGGGTCGGCTCGTGGAGAAGAAAGGCTTCGACGACGGGCTGCGCGCGTTCGCGCGGGCGCGGGCGCTCGGGGCGCGGTCGCGCGTCTCGATCGTGGGCGAAGGCGAGCGCCGCGGCGCGCTCGAGCGGCTGGCGCGGCAGCTCGGGATCGAGAGCCAGGTGAGCTTTCTGGGCAGCCTCGCCAACGAGCAGGTCGCCGAGCTGCTGGGGCGGGCGCGCGTGCTGCTCGCGCCCAGCGTGGTCGCGCGCGACGGCAACCGCGAATCCGGCTTGATCGTGGTCAAGGAGGCGTCCGCCGCCGGCGCCGTGCCGATCGGCACGCGCCACGGCGGCATCCCCGACAGCATCGAGGACGGCGCGACGGGCTTTCTGGTGCCCGAGCACGATCCGGAGAGCATGGGCGAGCGGCTGGCGCGGCTGCTGCTCGACGAGCCGCTGCGGGAGCGCTTGGCGCGCGCGGGGCGCGCCAAGATGGAACGCGAGTTCGACAACCGAGCGATCGTCGCCGAGCTGGAGGATATCTACGACGAGGTCTGCGAGGGCTGGCGCCCCTGAACCAGCGTCACAGGGCGCTGGCCCTGCTGTCGTCGTCCTTGTCCTCGCGCTCGTCCGAGTCCTTCTCGTCTTTCGCCTTGTCGTCCTGATCGGCGTCCGGCAGGGAGACGGCAGGCACGCTGAGCTCGGGCGGGTCGCGCAAGATGCGCTTCAGGTAGCGGCGCAGGAACAGGTTCAGCGATCGCCTGCCCACGTCCTCGTAGACGATGCCGGTCGTGCCCTCCTTGGCGCGCATCACGTTGCGGCTCGGGGAGCGCCAGGTGCGCACCAACATCTGCAGCCGGGCGTCGGAGTCGGGGATCCGGAAATCGGTGTCGAAGAACATGCCGGCGCCGAAATACATGCCGCGCGGCTTCTGGTTGACCACGGCGCCCGAGAGCTCGATCTTGTAGTCGACGTAGAGCGTGGGCACGCTGGGCTCGGGCAGGGGCGGCAGCTTCTCGTCCTCGCCGGCGCCCGGCAACGGCGCGCCCAGCTTGAACTCCAGGATCTCCTTGCTGAATAGGCTTTGCAGGGCGGACACCAGCAGCGGACCGGCGAGCGCCTCGCGCTGCTGCATCTGCGCTTCACCGAAGTAGCGGGAGGGCAGGCTGGCGTTGCCCGCGAAGAAGGAGCCGGCGCGCACCGTATTGTCGGCCGTCTTGGCGGAGCGACCCAGCGCCGAGCGGAAGCGGATCTCCACCGGGGGCCCGTGCTGCTCGGCATGGGCGACCAGGCTCTCCAGGAAGGCCGCGGGGTCGCCGCGCCGCGCGCCGGTGGCTACCGCGAGCTGCTTCGCGCGATCGGCCGCTGCGCGGTAGACCTTGTGGCGGGCGTCGGCGAGCTCCCGGGCGATCGGGGCGTAGCGCGGGTTCTCCACCTGGAAGGCCTCGAGCGCCGCCAGCGTGCCGGGCTGCTGGGCGCGCTCCAGCGCCGCCAGCAACGCCGCGCGCAGCGCAGCTGCCTCTTCGTCCTGGATCTTGCTGCCGGGATGGCTCGCGATGTAGTCCTCGATCGCGCGCACCGTGCCCTGCGCCTTGGCCTCCGCCAGCTCGGCCCGCGGCAGCAGCACCTCGATGATCTCCGGAGAGTGCCCGCCGCGTGCCAGATACTGGCGATAGGCGCTGGTGGTGTCGAGCGCGCGCGCCGTCTCCGCGAGGCGGCGCGCGCTCAGCTTGTTGCGCACCTCCCACACCCCGACTCCGAGCGCGGCGCCCGAGACCACCGCCATCGCCAGCAGCGCGAACGCCCACATGCTGGTCGGGCGCTGGAAGGGGACGTCGTGCGAGAACGGGCTGGGAAAGTTGGTGCGCAGCAGGGGGTCGAGCGCGGCCAGCCCGCGCACGCTGTCGGCGCGCGTGGCCTCGTCGAGCCGCTCCTGCGATTCGGTCACCGCGCGCTTGGCGGCCTCGGCCTGCGCCTGATCGGCGGCGGGGAAGTCGAAGCTGGCGCCGTCGACGAAGGTCACGTTCAGCGCCGAGGCGGTGGCCTCGACGGTGCGCAAGTCCGTCAGCGAATGCACGTTCAGCGCCGACGACTGGGCCTCGACCACGCCCATCGGGAACAGATACGTGCCGCGCGCGAAGGGCAGGCTGAGGGCGCGGTCGCGCAAGGTCAGGCCACGGGTCAGCGACGCGAAGCTGAGCGTGAAGCCCAGGCAGTAAATCAGCGCGTGCAGGCCGGTCGCGAGCGCGGCCGGATGCTCCAGGTCACCGAAGCCGTTCAGCGCAAACAGGGAGGTGACGCAAAGGCCGACGAGCGCGGCGCCGAACCAGCGCGCTCCCACGTATTTGGACGCCGGACGGAGGGCGAGCGGAGCCGGGGCCAGCGAGGCCTGAGAGGCTGCGACGAAACGCTCCTGGACCGGGCGTGGCAGATCGTAAAACTCGATCGATTTCATGCTGGACGGGGGACGTGCCCTTTCGTTCCTGCGGCCGGATAGCGAGGCCCTGTTGAAATCACGGACAGCCGCGGCTTTTTTGAAGGCACAGCCGGAGATTCGCCGCGCGCTTTCAGCTCCGCTGCTCGCTCCCGCCGCGGCGCGGGCGCGGCCGCGGCGGGCCGTCGGTGGGCGGAGCACCGCGGTTTCATTAAGTTTGCGGCCACGGCCGTGCTTGCGAGCTCCGCGCTGCAGATTCTAGGGTAGGGTGGAGTGTGGTGCGCGCAGTGCTCATCTTCTTTCTCGCACCGGGGAGCTGCAGGGCACCCGAGGACTGGGCCCCCGCCCGGGCATTCTGGCAGGCTTTGGCGTATGCTCGAAGGGCCTGCAGCGGGCGCGCGCATCTGCCGTGAGATGAAACGATGAGAAGCAACTGCAGACGCTCGAGCTGGCGTCGATTTGCGCAGACACCCCGCGCCCCGGGTCACGCATGAGCAGCGGCGCGTCGATGACCCTGCACGTGCTCGGCTCGGGCGCGGCGTTCTCGCGGCGCTACGGCACGACATGCTCCGTGCTCTGCCTACCGGGCGGCGAGCGCTGGTTGATCGATTGCGGCCGGCAAGCTCCCGAGCAGCTGGCGCACGCCGGCTTGCGCTGGCACGACGTGGCGGGTCAGCTCGTAACCCACGTGCACGGCGATCACGTGTTCGGGCTCGAGGAGTTCGCGTTCGTCCGTTACTACACCAGCGGCGCTGGCGCTGGCCCGCGCGTGCCCGCGGTGATGAAGGGCGGGCCTCGGCCGCGCCTCGCCGCGCACAGCGCGGTGCTGTCCGAGCTCTGGGAAGTGCTCGGGCCTTCCTTGCGCTATCGCTCCAACGCGAGCGGCGAGCCCGTCACGGGCAGCCTGGGCGACTACTTCGACGTGCTCGCGCCGGACGCGATCGAAGCTCCGGCTCGGGCCAGCTGGAACCACTCGGAGACCTTTCACACCGGCGATCTCTCGCTGGTCGTGCGCGAGACGCGGCATGTGTATGGCAAGCCCTCGACGTCGATCGAGTTCGCCTTGCCCGGACCTGGCTCGCGCCTGGCCTGGTGGAGTGGTGATTCAGTGGTCGATGCCGAGCTGCTGGAGCAGCTCGCGCCGCGCACCAGCATCTTCTTTCACGACTGTACGTTCGTCGACTTCCCTGGGCAGGTTCACGGCCTGTTCAGCGACTTCGAAAAACTCCCGCTCAGTCTGCGCCAGAAGATCGTGCTCATGCACCACGACGACGGCATCGAGCAGCACCGGGAGCACGCGGAAGCCTTGGGGTTCCGCCTGGCGATGCCGGGCGACGTGTATGACCTGAACAGCGGTCATCGCATCCAGACCGGCTAGCGCAGGTTCAGCCTTCCGGGTGCGGGGTGCCCCGCAGCACGGTAGCTCATCTCGGGATGGTGGATCCTGCTCGAGCGTTGAGGGTGTACCGGTTCCGGCTGGCCGAAGCCGATGCGCGAAATCGCAGCGGGTGGATTGATGGTGCCAGGTCCTCCCCGGAGCCGTATCTTTGCAATCTGGCCATGCTCGATCGCGGCTACCTGCGCGTCGTGCGCCTCCGGGGCGCCGAGCTTCGCGTGCACTGGAGCGTGCTCGCGGCGGTGGCCCTGGCGGGGCGCTTGCGCTTCGAACCAGTGATCTGGGGCGGGCTGCTCGCGGTGATCCTCGGGCATCAGCTCGGTCACGCGCTGGCGGTGGCGGTCGCGGGAGGCACGCTGCTCGGTCTGGACACCACCGGCGTCGGCGGCAGCTGTCGCTGGCGCGGTGCGGGCAGCCTGCTGGAGCGCGCCTGGGTGGCGTGGGGCGGCATGCTGCTGCAGGCCGTGCTGCTCGCGCTCGCGCTGGCGTTCTCCGAGCAGCTGGCGGCCAGCCCGGCGGGCAGCCAGCTGCGCTTCTGTTTCGTCGAGCTCAACCTGGCGATCCTGGCCGTCAACTTGCTGCCGCTGCCCCCGCTCGACGGAGCGCTCGCCTGGCGCATCTTCGGTGCCCTGCGCGACTCGCGCTGGACGCGGGGCGAGCTGCGCCTCGACGGCTCGTTCGGCGCAGGCGCTGCGGGAAGCGAGGGCCCGAGCCCGCCCGCGACCGGCGCCGCCAGCGCGGGCATGGCGCTCGGCGCGCGCGGCGTGCCGGGCAATCCCGCGGCGGATCCCGGCTATGCGCGCGCTCGCGCGACCGGAGCTCCGCACCCGTATGGTCAGGCCGCGACCGACGACGCGCACGCCGAGGACGAAGCGCTGGCTTCGCCCCGCCCGAGCGAGCAGGCGCAGCGCGAGATCGACGCGCTGCTGCGGCGCATGGAAGACAAAGTGGCGCGCTCGCGCCGCGGCCGTTGAAGGGCCCAGCCGCCCGCGTGGCCGACCCTTTTCGGCACACGAGATACCGCCGCGACACCCAAAATCTCCTACCCCTGGCCGCACATTCGCTGCAAAACTCGCGGCCGCCGCGGCGCCGCCGGCGGCGTTTTCGTTCCGGGAGTACTTTGATGAATCTGAACAAGCTGTCCATCGCCGACCTGAACCTCAGCGGCAAGCGCGCGCTGATCCGCGTCGACTTCAACGTGCCCATGAAAGACGGCAAGGTCACGAACACGCAGCGCATCGACGCCGCGTTGCCGACCATCAAGTACGCCCTCGAGCACGGCGCATCGGTCGTCTTGATGAGCCACCTGGGCCGCCCCGACGGCAAGAAAAACCTCGAGTACACGCTCGAGCCGGTCGCCAAGGTGCTGCAGGAGCGCCTGGGCAAGCCCGTGCGCTTCTTGCCCGACTGTGTCGGTCCCGAGATCGAGCGCGCCTGTTCCGATCTCAAGCCCGGCGACGTGGTGCTGCTCGAGAACCTCCGCTTCTACCTGGAGGAGGAGGGCAAGGGTGCCAGCAAGGAGCAGGTCGCGGCCTTCCGGGCCTCGCTGACCAAGCTCGGCGACGTGTACATCAATGACGCCTTCGGCACGGCCCATCGCGCGCACGCCTCGATGGTGGGCGTACAGCTGCCGCAGCGCGCGTCGGGCTTCCTGATGCAGAAGGAGCTCGAGTACTTCGGCAAGGCCCTCTCCAACCCGGAGCGCCCGTTCCTGGCGATCCTCGGCGGCGCCAAGGTCAAGGACAAGATCCAGCTGATCGAGAACCTGCTCGACAAGGTCAACACCATGATCATCGGCGGCGGCATGGCCTACACCTTCAAGAAGGTGATGAACGGTATGGCCATCGGCAGCAGCCTGTTCGACGCGGACGGGGCGAAGATCGTCGAGAAGCTCGTGGCCAAGGCCAAGGAGCGCAACGTCACGCTGCACTTCCCGGTCGATTACGTGATCGCCGACGCCTTCGCGGCCAACGCCAACGTCGATTCCGCGACGGACGCCACGGGCATCAAGGACGGCTGGCAGGGCCTCGATGCGGGCCCCAAGTCGCGCGAGCTCTTCGCCGACGTGATCAGCAAGGCCAAGACGCTGGTCTGGAACGGCCCGGTCGGCGTGTTCGAGATGGAGCGCTTCTCCGCGGGCACGCGCGCCGTGGCGGAAGCGGTGGCGAAGGTCACGGCCTCCGGCGCCACCACCATCATCGGCGGGGGCGATACCGCCACGGCCGCGGAAGAGTACGGCATCGAGGACAAGGTCAGCCACGTCTCCACGGGCGGCGGCGCCTCGCTCGAGCTGCTCGAAGGCAAGGACCTGCCGGGCGTCTCCGCGCTCAGCAATCGCTGAGTGAGGATCGCTGAGTGACGGTGTGGGGTGCCGGGCGTCCGTGCTCGGCACCCTGCGTTCGAGGGGGCGGGGGGGAATTCAGGGCTCGACCTGTTCGACCCTGCGCGGCATCAGGAATGCCCGATTTGCGACTTCGGTACGGGCATGGGTACGCCGGCGGTAAGAGCTCCCGCTGATCAGTCGACTGCCACTCGCGAACGCCTCACGCGAGCTCTGGACTGCGGCGCTATACGGTTCTTACTGGCCTGTCCGCGCACATCGCATCACGGGTCCGAGCGCTCACGATCCGCGACGTCGCGGATCGTGTTGCGGGAGGGTCGTCGCCGCGCGGGCCAACCGCTGGCGTTCTCTCGCAAGGTCCCGAGCGCAGGGAGGGCCTCGTCCGCAGCAATGGTGTCCGCAGCAATGGTCCGAGCTGGGCGGCGTTCGCTGCACTGTAGAAGGGTGGCGCTCACGAAAGTGAACGTCAACCGCCCACTCGTGCGCTCTGTGCAGCAAGAAACAGTTCAACCACCTCGCGATGCCAGGCTGCAGCCAACCCGCGATCCATGTTGATCCGGAACCAGCAGCGACCGACTACGCCAATCCATGGAAGCTCATCTCGCTGGCTCTGGGAGACAAAGCTCAGGAACGCCTGACGGATCTCCGCCCCGGGTGTCTCATCTGGCGCGACGATATCGAGGTAGCTCCGTACGCGATTCCCAGGAGGGGCAACCGAGAGTGATTTGTAGATCAGAACTCCCGGGTCACGATCCGGAATCCCATTCGGCGGAAGCCCCTGCCACACCCGCGGCCCATGCTGGTACGAATATACGTTGATTCCTTCGTCGCCAGTCGATGCCTTCAAAACATGTTGGGCTGTTAGAAACATCTATGCCGCCACAGGACTTCGCGGTAGCGAACTGCTACCATCAGGAACATGTTCATCCTGTTGCGCAAGGTCCGCTGCCGTCGACGGAATTGAGGCACTAGTGAGCGCGTTCTCGACATGCTCCTGCTCCTCATCCGTCATGGCCTCCCAACATCGTTGCAATTCCGCGGCGAAATCAGCCTCGACGGCTTGTGGAAGTTTCCCTCGAGCAAGCGTGCGCCGCAGAAGCAATTCGAAACGAAGTTCTTCGTATCTTTGTGCTGCCCCTAACATGACTCCTCCGTGAACGGCTTCCACGACGCCCGGGTGCTGGCCAGGATGGATTGGAATTCGCCTAAAGGCATAGATCGACTGGGCTCAATCGTGCCGTGCTTGTCCGGCTTCTTTGGGTCTGGTTGGTATTGGAGACCGTCTGCAAGCTGAGTCACGAGCAACGAAAACACCGGTAACTCTCCAAAGCCGCCAAGCCATTGTGGCCGCAGGTGGGGGGGAAGCTTGCTAGCATCATTGGGGGTCACGGACATTCCCTTTCCAGGATGGACAAAGCCGTGAGCATCTGGTTTCACGTCAACTCCGTTCCGCACCCCGAGCATATAGTCGCTACTCCCAACGAGGGGCTTTCCGTCCTCGGCCACCTGCATGGTGCGAAATAGCTTGTCGCCTGACACTCGCATTGTCTGAGTACCAATGGTACCAGATTTGCGCCGGGCAACAAGTCCGTGGGCCGAGCGATTTGAGATGGTCGCCCAACGATCCGGCGTTCAGCTGCTCCGCTTTGTCGCGTTCGCCAAGCTATCCGCTCTTTCGGCGCGGTCTTGCGGAGCGCGCGCCGACGCTTTGCAGAGTCCATCGCGCAAGCGAACCGCTCGCGGCGAAGTTGCTCGAACTTCGAACTTCCAGCGGCGCTGTCTAATTTGGAACCACTGCTTCGGAAAGCTTCGAACGTGCGGTCGACGGCAACGATCCCGCCGCGTGCGTCCAACGACTGGCATTAAGCTGCAAGGTCCCGAGGGAGCGCAGCGACCGAGGGCCTTGGCAGCTTCAATGTCCGAGTTCGGCAGCAGTGCTCGCCCAGATCGCTACACAGTCATCGACGGATTCAATCGACGCGTGGGGTGCCAATGGACTCAGAGACGTACTCCACGATGTCGCTGAGGACTTCGATGGAAGAGCGTCCAGCGAGCAGATCGCAGAGGCGACTAAGCGTTTCGGTGAAATACGTTCCCTCGCGCGGATTGACCAAGCCGACTTCGCGAATTTCGTGCGATTTGGCCGAGAAATTGAGCGCGCAATAGACTAGTGTCTGGCGCACGTCCAACATACGAAACAGCCGCGCCCCGGCTTTCACCTCGTATAGAGTATCGGACGAAAGAACATCACCCTCGCACGCGCTCAACCAGCCACAACCCTGAAACGGTGGCTGAAGCAACAATTGTCCGTCGGTCGCTTGACGAAAGAAGTCTCCTGTCCGTCGAGCAAGATCGAGGGCCTCCTGAATGGCTCCTTTGTCGGGCACTTGCATAGGACCGCGACCATGTTGACGGAAGCTCTTGATGAACGCGGTCGCGTTGGCGACGGCCCCGGCAATCGCGGGCGGCTCAATCTCCTCGATAGAAACGCCGTCGGCGGTTGCCTTGACGAATAGGCGAAACGCGAGTTCATTCACGATTCCGCGTACTGCAGGCGATGATCTAGCCTGGAGTGGCTTGTCAAAGCGCTCCAGATCATGGTTTACGCTACGGATGTAGTGCTCCCCCATCGGAAGGAGATCGTTCCAAAAGGCATGGTGTGATGAAGCAAATAGCTTCTCTGTGATCACACCGGAATCTCCCAGGGCTGACCGCTGTTCATCTTTCCCAGCCAGCGCAAATACGTGACATCAGGCGTTGACAACTCGGCCTGATGACGTTGTCGCCAGTGTTTGCCTTCGTCACCAAGCATGTATGACGCGGCTAACAGTGCGCGAAACTCCCATGGTGACACCTGCGATCGCTTGAGAACGTCGGATAACCAATAGTGCGCATTGCGCCGAGCCATGACGTAGATGATGTCTCTTCGCAGAAGTGGATCCGAACGAAGCCGTCGATGCAGAGATCGGAGAAGAACAGGCGGCCCCATGCAACGAGGGAGTAGGGGAACCGCCTGGAAGGAGCAGTTCAGGGGCACAGGCGTCGGTCGCCGCACGCTCCGCGAACCATGAAGTGGATCAGTGGGAGCCCCGTCCTGGCAGTCGCATCGCGGGTCGTATCCCGCCGAGCGATCCGCGACGTCGCGGATCGTGCCGCCGGCTGTTCGTGCTGATTCCGCGATCCGTCAGGAAGCCCGCTGATGGGGCACTCCTGATGTCGCACGGAGTCTCGTGGGTCGAGCCCTGAATCTTCCTCTCAACCCCTCGACCATCGAGGGGGCCCACCCCTAGAACAGCGCGCCCTGCTTCTCTTTGGCCACGTAGGGGAACCCCAGGTGCTCGTAGGCTTTGCGCGTGGCGATGCGGCCGCGCGGGGTACGGCCCAGGTAGCCCTGCTGCAGCAGGTAGGGCTCGTACACGTCTTCGATCGTGTCGCGCGGCTCGGCGAGCGCGGCGGCCAGGGTCTCGACGCCCACGGGACCGCCCTGGTAGGTCTCGATCAACATGCCGAGCAGGCGGCGATCCATCTCGTCGAGCCCGCTCGGATCGACGGCGAGCCGCTCGCAAGCGTGCTTCACGATGCGCGCGTCGATCACGCCGCGGCCCTCGACCTCCGCGAAGTCGCGCACACGGCGCAGCAGGCGGTTGGCGATGCGCGGCGTGCCGCGCGAGCGGCTGGCGAGCTCGCGCGCGCCCTCGGGCTCGCAGGCAACCCCCATCAACGATGCGCTGCGCGCGATGATCTGCTGCAGGTCGTCGACGGAATAGAAGTCGAGGCGCAAGGTCACGCCGAAGCGCTCGTGCAGCGGCTTGGTGAGCAGGCCCGCGCGCGTGGTCGCGCCCACCAGCGTGAACGGGCGAACGTCGACGGAGATGCTCTCGGCGAACACGCCTTCGCCAGTGACCACGTCCACGCGGAACTCTTCGATCGCGGGATACAGCGCCTCCTCGACGGCCGCGCTCAGGCGGTGGATCTCGTCGATGAACAGCACATCGCCGCGCTCCAGCCGCGTCAGCTCGCCGGTCAGCGTACCCTTGTGCTCGATCGCGGGGCCGCTGGTGACGTGCAGGTTGACGCCCATTTCGCGCGCCAGAATGTACGCGAGCGTGGTCTTCCCCAGCCCGGGGGGGCCGCACAGCAAGATGTGATCGAGCGGCTCTCCGCGCTGCTTGGCCGCCTGCACGTAGACCTCGAGATTCTGGCGGTGCTGGGGCTGACCGATGAAGTCCGCCAGGCGCTGCGGGCGAAACAGCCGATCGAAGCGCGCGTCTTCCGCGTTCAGCTCCGGGGCGACCTCGCGTTGCACGGGCTCGGGGGCTCGGGCCTCGGAGCTCCGTGGGGACCTGCGTGCGGCCATCCCTGATGGGTACACGGGGCGCAGCGGCCCCGCAAGCGCTCGCGGCGGCGGCGAGGCACCCCGGAGGACCGCCCGCCGAGGCTCGCGGCTCAGGGGTTGGGCCGGAGCGGGGAGTCCGGGGCGGCCTCCGCCTCTGCCTCTGCCTCCGCGCCCGAGTCGGCGCGGATGCCCGGCGGCGGGCGCTCGGTATCCGGCGCTGCTTCTGCTGGAAGGCGTACCACCGGTACGTCACGCCGCGTCGCATCCACGGGGATCGGGTCGGGCCGTGCAGCGTCGAAGGCTGCGAGATCTCGCCGTGTGGCCTCGAAGGCCGTGAGATCGCCGCGCCTGACCTCGAACTCGGCGAGCTCACGCCGGGGGCTCTCGATCGAGGGCAGATCGCGCCGCGTGAAATCGACAGCGGGCAGGTCGACCGCCGTTGTCTCCGGCGGAGGGCGCTCGGTGTCGGGAGCCTGCTCGGGTCCCGGCGGCGGGCGTTCGGTGTCGGGGCCGCGCTCTTCTTCGAGCTCCGCGCCCACCGCGGATGCCTCGGGCAACGGGCGCTCGGTGTCGGGGCCGCGCTCTTCCTCCTCGCGCGGCGCAGCGACAGGGCGCGACGAGAAGCGCCGGCGAGGCGGTGCGGCCTGGCCCGGGCGCGCCATGCCGGAGGCGGTCGGCAGCGTGATGCAGAACATCGCGCCCTTCTGGCGGCGATCGACCACGTGCACGGAGCCGCCGTGCAGCTTGACCACCGAGTTGGCCAGCTGCAGCGCCAGCGCCAGACCGCGGTGCTCGCGCTTGGCGAGGCCGCCGGCGGGCTCCAGCATCTGCTCGAGATCGGCTGCCGAGTGCAGCTTGGCCGGGACATCCACGTCGATGCGCACGTGGTGCAGTCCGTGGCGCTCGGCGCGCACCCACATCTTGCCACCGCCCGACGCGCGCACCGAGTAGGCAATGAACGTCGCGATGGCGCGCGCACCCCGGATGCGGTCCACCAGCAGCGCGGGCAGATCCGGCTCGATCTCCTCGTAGATCTGCATGTCCCCGTGGCCGCTCAGCGCCGCCGCCTTGTCCAGCGCGGCCGTGTACAGCTCGCTGAACGGCTCCTCGTCGAACATCAGCGACAGCTGACCGACCTCGATGCGAGCGGCGTCCAGGATGGTCTCGATCAAGGTCAGGAGCTCCTGGCCGCGCTCGGCGATCACCTTCAGGCTCTCCATCTGGCCCTCGCTCAGCGGCTCCATGCGCACCAGCTCGGTGAAGCCGAGGATCGAGTTGAGCGGGCTCTTCAGGTCGTGGCTCACGCTGGCGAAGAACTGCCCGCGCATGCGCGTGGCCGCGGCGCGCGCGGCGATCGCGTCCTGCTGCGCCTGCGCGAAGATGCCGAAGCGCTGCGCGACGCCTTCCACGGCCTGCAGCAGCTCCCGCACGATGCGGAAGCGCGGCGGGCGGCTCTCCGTCGCCGGCTTGGCAAAGAGCGCGCGCGTGCCCAGCTGCCGCACCACCTGCGTGGCGTTGTACAGGTCGCGCGTCAGCGCGTTGCCGAGCGCCAGGCCCAGCGCGGCCGCCACCAGGATGGCCAGCACCAGGATCAGTCCGGACTCGGTGCTCAGCACGCTGATGGTGGAGCCCTGGAAGCGCACCAGGGCGCTCGCGGGCTCGGCGCTGTCCAGCGGGGTGGTCATCTCCAGCGAGCCGCCCTCCACGGGTCGCACCTCGTAGGCGTGCTCGCTCTCGATGATCTGCGTCGGAAAGCCGAGCTCTCTCGCGCGCGCGTACAGGTCCTGCAGGCCCACCGCCTCCAGCGTCGCCGGCTTCGGCTCGAACACCGAGCGCGCCATCAAGCGGGCCAGCTTCTCGCGGCTGCCCTCGTCGGCGCGGCGCACGTGCGCGTTGACGATCAGCGCCGAGCCGAGCGCCACGAACAGCATGGGCGTGACCACCGCGTACAGCAGCCGGCGGCTGATGCGGTCGCGAGACTCGCGGTCGGTCTCCTTGCTCAGCACGACCTCGGCCATGGCCTTCGCCGGCACGAGCTCGATCACCTGCAGGAATGACATGCGGATGGTGGCGTAGAAGGCCGGCGCCGCCGCGGCGCTGATCGCCTGGCACAGCAGCATCAGCGCCACACCCGTCGTCATGTCCATCAGCGCGGGGCGCAGCGGCGTGACGCAGACCACGAACGAGAGCAGGTGCGTGACCAGCCACTGCATGCAGGCGCGGCCCGACTGCCGCCCGAGCGCGCTCACGTCCTTGGCGTCCACGATGTCGCTGTCCTCGGCCAGCGCGCGCAGCAGGAAATCCAGCCGGCGCATGTCCATCCAGCCGCGCACGGCGGCGATCACGCCGGCGAAGAGCGTGAGCATGAACAGGAACTCGGCGGTGCTGATGCTCAGCTCGCGGTTGAGCAGCAAGAGCACGGAGGGCGCGAGCGCCAGCAGCGCCGAGAGGCCCAGCGAGAAGGCGCTCATCGTGAGGAAGACCACGCTGCGCAGATCGTTGATCGCGCTCTGGCGGCGCGTCGCCGGTACCGGCCGCGGGTTGAGCGTGCCTCGCGGCACGGTGTCCCTCTGGCGCAGGTCCGATCTTCGCATGCTTCAGCGCTCGATGCTGCGGGCCAGGTCCGCGGACAGGCGCAGCGTGTTACCGCGCGGAATGTCGGGCTGCTGGGGCGCCGCGTCGGCATCCGGCGGACCCGCGATCGGCAGCAGCACCGAGAAGCGCGAGCCCTCGCCGAGCTTGCTCTCCAGCTCGATGCGCCCGCCGTGCATGCGCACGAGCCGCCGGGTGATGGCCAGGCCGAGCCCGCTGCCCGCGCCGCGCGCCTGCCAGTCCCCAGACTGGCGATACTCCTCGAAAACGGCGGCTTGCTCCTCCTTGGCGATCCCTGGACCGGTGTCCTTCACGCTCAGCGTGGCATGGTCGCCCGCCTTGCCCACGCTCACCACCACGCCGCCGCGGCTGGTGAATTTGACGGCGTTGCTGACCAGGTTGCCCAGCACCTGGCGGATGCGCAGCTGATCGGCGATCGCCTCCACGGCCTCGCCCTGGATCTCGATGCTCAGATCCTTGGCCTCCGCGGCGACGCGGCTCTCGCGCACCACGTCTGCTGCGATGCTCCACAGGTTGGTCTTCTTCAGCTGCAAATTCAGGCGCCCGGTCTCCAGCGCGGAGAGGTCGAGGATGTCGTTGATCAACGAGCGCAGGTGCGAGCCGCTCTGCCGCACCACGAGCAGGTTTTCGCGCGCCTCGGCGCTGAGCGGCCCGTCCACTTCGCTGAGCAGCACGTCAGCGAAGCCCAGGATCACGTTCAGCGGCGTGCGCAGCTCGTGGCTGAGCGCCGCCAGGAAGTCGCTGCGCTCGCGCTCATAGCTGAGCGCGCCGCTCAGATCGCGCCGGTAGGCCTCCTCGGCGGAGTAGAAGCGCTCGATCAGACGGTTGAAGGCCACCGTGAGCTGGCCCACCTGATCGACGCCGCGCACCACCACGGGCTGTCCGCCGGGGGCGCTGTCGAGCGCCGTCATCGCCATCACCCGGTCGCGCAGAAAGCTCACGTCGGCGTGCACGGAGCGGGCCAGATAGTAGGCGACGAAGGCCGCCACACCCACCAGCATCAGCGTGAACGCGGCCACGAAGCTGACCAGCGGCTGCGTTGCGGATGGGGTCTCGGCCGCCGTCACGAAGCCGATCAGCCACAGGCCAGCCAGGCGCGACTCCAGCGGCATGGCGTAGAAGTGAGCGCGCCCGTGTACGGTCGAGGTCTCGCCGTTGCCGTGCCGCTCGAGCGCCAGGATGGCCTGCGCCGCCGGCGCTTGATCGGTCTCGTCGACCACGATCTCGCCGCTCTCGTCGACCAGCAGAAACTCCGCGCCCGAGCGATCGGCGGCGCGCGCGATCACCTGGTTGAACTGCACGTCGGGGTGCTCGCGCATGCGCTGCCCGATGCCGGCGCGGCCGATGCGCGTCAGCACGTCCGGCGGCAGACCGGAATGCGGCGTTGCCCGCAGCCGTTCGCCCAGCGTCAGGGTCAAGATGCGACTCTGCACGGCAGTGGAGCGGTCGTTCTGCTCGCGCAGCTGTTCGATGCCGAAGCGCAGGATCGCCGCCCCCGCGGCGATGCCCACGATCACGATGATGGCGGGGACGATCGGCAGAAACGGCAGCCCACCGGCCTTGCGGGGGACGGCGCTGGCCTTGAGGTTCTTCGTGCCAGCCCAAAGCCGAGCGGTAACACCCCGCTCAGACATTCAATCGGTGCTGAGCTTGCTGAAGACGGCGTGGTCCACCCAGCGCGAGGCGACGAACTCCGCTTGCCGCGCGATGCCCTCGGGCTTGAAGCCCAGCCGACCGATCACGGCCAGGCTGGCGTGATTGCCCGTGGCGGCGGCGCAGCGGATACGGTGCACGCCCACGCGCGCAAAGGCGAAGCGAACACAGGCGCCCGCGGCCTCGGTCATCAGGCCATTGCCCGCGGCCTCGCGCCGCAGCCAGTAGCCGAGCTCGCAGGAGAGGTGCAGATGCACGCACGAGTCGAGCCCCACGACTCCCAGCAGCGCGTCGCTCTCCCGATCGCGGATGCCGAAGCGCACCGCGCGCCCTGCGTCCCAGTCGCTGGCGCAGGCATTGGCATAGCGGCGGCTCGCCTCGGGCGTGTTGTTGAACGGCACCCACGGCAGCCAGCGCTCGAGATGCTCGCGCGAGCCCTCGATCACCTCCCACAGCTCGGGGCCGTCAGAGGCGTCGATCGGCGTCAGCCGCGTGCGCTCGGTGCGCAACGGCTCCGCTCGCAAGGCGGCGCGTGAGGGGATGGATAGAGCGCGTCTCTTCGGCACGGCGTTCCCGCTGGATTCAGTGGCAGTCGACCCGCGCCACGAAGGGCTCAAATACGGCAGCCTCATATGCTCGCCACGAAATGTACCACTGACCTGGCTCAGCTCCAGCCACAACTTCCGGATAGGGTTGTAGCCCCTTCACCCAAGCCACCACGCTGGCCACTCCGATGCCCCGGTTGTCCACCGGGGCGATCTTCACGCGATCATTTTCGTACCAGACCAACGCGGCCTGGGACCCTTTTTTCGAGCTTTGCTGCCCGATGGCGGGCCGCGATCCCTGTGGCGCGAAGTTCTTGCGCCACAAGACTTCTCCGGTGTCTTTGCTCACCAGCACGGCCTGGGCGCCGCGCTCCTCGTCGGACCACACCGTGAGGCAACCGGCCTCCAGGCAGGAGATGCGCGGCTGTGCCTGGACGCCCGCCTCCTCGCTCAGGATCAGCACCTGGCCGAGCACGCGGTCGCCCTCCGTGTCACCGCCCTTGACGGCCTCGGTGGTGGGCCGCTCGATCCCGCCCTTGGCCAGCTCGGGCGTATCGGGGCTCAGGCGCACCTGCACGACCTGATAGGCCAACCCGCGCTGCAGCCGGTAGACCACGTTGAGCATGCCGTGCGCGAACTCCAGGTTCGAGAAGGACGCCACGCTGCGCAGCTTCTCCGGTGGAGTATAGGCGGTGACCCGGGCGGGCTCCGCCAGCGGATTCAAGCGCGCATCCAGGTGGCGCACGTAGAGGTCGTGCACGCGCTTGTCCTCGGCCTGCGTGTAGCCGACCCAGTAGCTGCCGTCCGGGGCGCGCGTCATGGTGGGGTCGTATGCGAAGTCGCGATCGCTGCCGTTGAGCAGATGGGGCGCGGCGCCGTCGCGTGCTTCGGCGTCCAGCTCGCGCCCGAAGATCAGCGACTCCTTGCCGCGCGCGTCGGTGTACAGCAACAGCAGGGACCCATCGCCGCCGAACAGCTGCGGATCGCGCGCATCCGTGACCTCCGGGGTCACGACCCGTTCGGGGCTGACGCGGCGCAACGCATAGTCGAGCCGCGTCGTGAACACGGCGTGCTGATTGGCGCCAGTGCTCGCGACCCAGCCCGCGAACAGGTTCTGCCCCATGCGGGCGAACGTCGGTCGTGACGCCTTGGTGGTGGCGTCGAAGGAGCGGGGATGGCCGAGGCCGCGCAGCTGGCAGGGGCCGGAGCTGCCGGCCTCATCGGCCACGCGCACGTGGCTGCGCAGCGAGCGCGCCGCCTTCTTCTCTCCGCTCTCGAAGGCGTGCTCGAAGGTCGCCACCGCGTCGCTGAACTCGCCGTCCGCCAGCTGCTCCTGCGCAGAGCTGACCAGCAGCGCGTAGGGCTCGCCCTCCACCGGCTGCGGCGCCACGTCGAGGCCCACCCGCCGCAGAAAGCGCGGCGGACCCTCGAAGTAGACCCAGGCCGTGGCTGCCACCATGCCCAGCGCGATCGCGGCGAAGGACCAGGCCAGGCTGCGGCCGCTGAAGCGCCGCAAGCGCGGCATCCGCGACGGCACGGCAGAGATGCCGACCGGCGGCCGCGGGCTCATCAGGGGCTTCAGCTCCTGCGGCGGCAGGAATGGCACGGATGCCACCAGCGCGTCGACGCTGGCCGTCTCGACCGCGGTGGGCAGGGGCGGGGGGAGCTTCGGAGCCTGCCCTTCGGCGAGCGCCTGGCGCAGGGCTTCCGCCATCTCGGTCGCGCTGGCGAAGCGCTGCGCCTCATCTCGGTCGAGCGCCTTGGCGAACCAGGGGTCGAAGGCGGGCGGCAGATCCGGACAGACCTTGCTGGGCGTCGGCAAGGGCCCCCCGGCGATCTGCGCCAGGATCATCGCCACCCCTTGATCGACGTTCCAGACCGTCCTGCCGACGAGCATCTCGTAGACGATGCAGCCCAGGGCCCAGAGATCCGAACGAAAGCCGATCGGCCCCTGAGCGCTCGCTTGCTCCGGGCTCATGTACGCGGGGGTGCCGAACAGCGCGCCTTCCTTGGTCAAGCGCGCGGCCTCCCCGCCCTCGAGGTGGGGGTCGTAGAACTTGGCGAGGCCGAAATCGACGATCTTGGTGATGCGCTCGCCGCCGCCGCTGCGGGTCAGGAAGATGTTCTCGGGCTTCAGGTCGCGGTGCACGATGCCCTCATCGTGCGCCTGCTGCAGGCCCATCGCGGTCTGGGTCGCGATCTCGATCACTTCCTTGGGATCCAGGCGCCGGTCGCGAGCCAGCCGATCGTACAGGCTCTCGCCCTCCAGCAGCTCCATGACCAGGAAGGGCCGCCCGTTGTAGGTGCCCACGTCGTAGACGTCGCAGATATAGGGACTGCGGATCTTTGCCGCAGCGCGCGCCTCGCGCATGAAGCGCTCCGTCACGACCTTGGAGTTGGCGAGCTCCGCGGACAGGACCTTGACTGCCACCCGCTTGCCGATGTCGACGTTCTCGGCCTCGTACACGGCGGCCATGCCACCCCGGCCGATCTCCTTGCTGACCCGAAACTTCCCGTCGAGGACGGTTCCGATCGCCACGACGGTGGGCTTCTCGAGCGACATCCTGGGTAACATCAGGGCCGGTTCCCCGGGGGGCGGCGCGGCTCCGGCAGCTCGGCGTCTGGGGTGTCCCTGCGAAGGAGGTGAGACAATTCGTTCGGTAGCGTAGTGGGAGCCCCCGTGAGCAGGGCGGTCAGAGGAACGGACGAGAGAGTATGCCAATACAGATAGGCTTGGCGTCGATGCAATTGGAGTTTACGGCGCTCTGTCCCGCGCGCGTACTGCGGGGGCGCCTCGCCCGCCGAGCTCGCACCCACCCGCGCGAGCGCTGCTGCGAACGCCTTGGCGGTGTATGTAGGTTCGAGCGCTAGGCCGAACGAGCGGGCGAGCTCGGTCGCAGCATCGCCGCGCTCGATGGCATGGCCATACCCGTCACCCACGAAGCCCCGTTCGATCTCCAGACACCGGAATGCCTGGAGAGTACGCAAGGGCCTGCCTCGCCGCCAGAGCGCGAGCGACGCTTGCCCCAAGATCAGCGCTCGCAGCAGCGGATTGGGTGTGACTTGCACCGCGATCACCCGCTGCGCGCCGCGCGTCTCGAGGATCCCGGCGAGCAACCCGGCCGCGGTGCTGCCGGAGCCGGCAGCCACCACGATCCCGTCCAGCTCCGCGACGCCGGCTTCTGCGAGTTGTTCGCGAAGCTCATCCACCGCCAGGCGATACGCCCAGGTGCCGGCGCTGCCCCAGCCCCCTGGACCGATCACGAAGTCGCCGGCGCTCCGTTCCCGCCGCAATCGCTGCACCGCGTCCCAGCCCGACGACGCGGGAACGGCTGAAAGGCCGGAATTCAGGGCAGCCCGCAGCGTATCCTCGGCGTGTGGCGTCCAGGGCTGGGGGGTGAGCACCGCGCGCGTCGGTAGACCGAGCCGGCGCCCGAAGACGCAGGTGGCGAGCACGTGGTGACTGCCTGCCGCGCCGATGGTGAGCAGCCGCCGGGCTCCGCTGCGCTGGGCCAGGGCGAGCAGGCGCTCCAGTTTTCGAACCTTGTTGCCGCCGTACGCCTGCGCGCTCTGACCGTCGTCCTTGATCCAGAGGTCGCCGCTGGCCGGGCCTGGGATCTCGATTTTTCTGAGCGGGGTGGGATAGCTCCCGAGCTGGAGACAATCCTCGGCTGGTCGCGGAAGAATCACACTCGCCATCTGACAAGAACGCGGCTCTATCCGCGTGCGTTTTCCGGGAGTACGTTTCTTCCGGAAACATGGAGAGTTGTATCGTGCTCCCCACTCGGACTATCCCGTCCTGGACCCCCTACATCGAGGCAACCGTATGAAGAAAGTTGAAGCCATCATTAAGCCTTTCAAGCTCGACGAGGTGAAAGACGCGCTCTCCGAAGTTGGCATCCAGGGCATGACCGTCACGGAAGTCAAAGGGTTCGGCCGGACGGGTGGAAAGAAGGAAGTCTACCGTGGTTCCGCGTACGTGGTCGACTTCGTGCCCAAGGTGAAGGTGGAGATCGTGGTCACGGACGAGCAAACCCAGCAGGTGCTCGACGCGATCGAGAAGAGCGCCAAGACCGGCCGCATCGGCGACGGCAAAATCTTCGTCAGCGCCATCGACAAGGCGGTGCGCATTCGTACCGGTGAGACGGGGGAAGACGCGATCTGAAGCGCGCCCCTGTCACGCGAGCGCTGCGCGCTCCTGTCACGCGAGCGCTCCGCGCTCGGGTGCGGGGTCGAGCAGCTCTCCCGAGTGTCGCGGCGCACGCGCCGAGTGTGGTTGCGCCGAGTGTGGTTGCACCGAGCCTGGTTGCAGAGGGGTCGCGCAGAAGTAGGCAAGAGGTCAGGGCTGCGGGCGGGGGCTCGTGCGAGAGAAGCGAACCAACGTTTCTGTCTGCGTTCGACGAGCCCAGCCCGGGCGAGACATCGCCGGCCGGGTGAGAATGAGGATGGGCCGAGCCTCAGCCCCACGGCGCCCTCCCCAACCTCGGGGCGCTCGGCGGCTCGAGACGGCTCTGCACGAGACGGCTCTGCACGAGACGGCGGCGATCTCGCCGAACCCGATCGACGCGCCTCCGACGCTCGCGAGGGAGCGATGGGGTTCGCGAGCGTTGCTACGCCGCGTGCGTCGTGAGGTCCGCGAAATACCTGGCCTGACGGGCCCGGGGAGGGCGCGATCCGAAACCGCAGGGCAAGCCACCCGCGGCGCATCGCCTGCGCTGCGCGGCTCGCCGCGATGCAGTGCGCGGTGATGGGCCGAGCACGCCGTACCAGATGGTCGGCGCTGTGAGATTGCCGGCGCTGTGGCTCCCGCCTTCGGAGCGGTGGTGGACGTGATGTAGATTGAGGAAGCTGGCCTTCCGGCAGCCGCCGACGCCACAGCGCAGCCCATCGCGGCGCAGCACCGCGCGGCTGCAGCACCGCGCGGTGCTGCAGCCGGGATATCTCGCCTGGCGTGCCTCGTCGCGCACGAGCCGCCAGCGTTGCCCACGTGGGCGTCGATGCGAGGGCGACTCTCGTGCTCGGAGCGGTGTCATCGAAAATGCTGGCCGTGCCGTGCACGGGATCGAACTCGTCGCCGAGAACTGGAGCAGCGCCGGTCGTGCCGGCGAGGACCTGGTTGCTGCGTCGAGGCGTGCGCCGCTACGCGGCGTTCGATGTCGATGATGCGCCCGCGTGACGCGCTCGGTGCTCGAGCTGGGCGGCGCGAGGCGTAGCCCGAGTCGGGAGTTGGGCAGTCCTGGGGTCGCGCGCAGTCGTGGTGGGCCGAGCCCCAAGCATCACGCTCGCACAGGGGACTTCGCAACAGCGGGTGCAGCTCGCAACGCGCTGGCGGCGGCGCAGTCACGTCAGCGCAAGCGCTCCCATCCCCGGGCGAGCCAGTTCGTGCCCGTCAGGTGAGCGCGCGTCGGTGAGCGTCTTGATCGCGCGCGGACGCCGGTGATACGCATGCGCGAGCCAGCCACACAGGTAGCAAGAAATGAATACATCGTGCGCAGATTGGTTATGTGATCGAGTGCGGCGCAGCTCTTTGCTGCGGCGGCGCTCGCAGGCGGCGTCGGGCACGGTGTTCTGTGTTGCTGCGGCGTGTCTCATCGCTGCTTGCTCCGAGGAGCAATACAACCCGGAGATCGGCGCCGGCGGCGGCACCTCGCAATCCGCAGCGGCGGGCTCCGCGGGCCAGAGCGGTAGCGCGGGCAGCGGGGCGAGCAACACGGCTGGAAGCGCCGGAGTTGGCGGGCTCGGCGCGGGCGGAGCCGGCGCGAGCACCGTGACCCAGTTGTACGCCTTTCAGAGCTCGCTCGAGGGCTTCTTCATCAACTATTACTGCACCGGGCCTGCCGTGAACACCAGCTGTACCCAGCTGCAAGCGTCGCAGCCGGCTGACGTGCCCGACGCGGGCGCGGACGCAGGTGACGCGGGCGCCGGCGCGGAGCAGCCGGTGATGAATGACTTCTTCACGCTGGAGCAAGATCCGAGTCTGGGAGAGCCTGCGCCAGGTTCGGCGAAGCTCACGCTGCGCTTTACCAGCGGCGCTCAGTCGGCCAACTTCGCCATGAACTTCGGCTCGGGGACGGAACCGGGCATCGACCTTGCGGGCAAGACGCTGCAGGCTCGGGTGCGCGTAGAGGCGGGCGCTCCGGCGACCACTTACGCGAAGATGTACGTGAAGACGGGCGCCAGCTATTACTACGCCGATTCCGGTCAGATCACGTTGCTCGCCGACAGCTGGAGTACGATCAGCTTCTCTGGTTTCGGCGCGCCCTCTTATCCCAGCGCGCCCGACCCGACGCTCTACACCCTGGGCGACGTGCGCGAGATCGGCATGGAGATCGGGGCCACGGAGATCGCGGCGCCGGTGGCGGCGGTGATCCACATCGACAGTGTCAGCTATTGAGGTCTCCTATTGAGCAGGTCTGCTCGCAGGCGGCGTCTGGCTAACCGGGCAGGCGAAATGCTTTCGCGTGCACATTGACCAGCTTGCCGCACAGAATGCGGGCCAGATTCAGCGTCAGCTGCAGCGCGAGCTCGGGCTGCGTCTGGTTGAGCTCCTCCAGCGAGGCGCGTGTGATGCGCAGCACGCGCGTGCCGTCGGCGGTCGCGTAGACGTCCGCCAGACGCGGCGTGTTGTGCAGAAAGGAGAGCGTGCCGAGGATCTCGCCCGGGCCCAGCTCGACGTTGCCCGCGGCTTGTTCCACGCGCAAGCCACCCGCCAGCACGACCAGCACCGACGCAGGGCGGTCGTGTCGGCGCGAGACGCAGCTGCCTCTGCTCGCGTCGATCAACTGCCCCTTGGCCAGGAAGGCCTGCACCGCCTCGCGCGTGATGCCGTCGAACAGGCCTTCGCCGTTGCCACCGCCGCTGAACAGCGCGTCCAGCTGCTCGTCGGTCAGGCGCAGCGCCGCCGAACGCTTGCGCAGCTCGGCGGCGCGCTCCGGGGGGCTCAAGCGTGCGGCTTCGAGCAGCGCGGCGGCGGCGTTGCCGGGCTGGCCCAAGTGCAGGCGTGTCTCGGCGAGCCACTCCAGGATCTCGGCTTGCTCGGGGCCCCTGGGCGCCAGCGCCAGCGCTCGCTCGTAGAGGTGCACGGCGCGATCAAAGGCCAGCGCGCGTTCTGCGCGGCGCGCCGCCTGGAGCGCGTAGCGGCGCGCGAGCGACTCCTCACCCGCCTTGCTGTAGTGATCCGCCAGCGTCTCGGGCTCGGCGTGGCCGCGAGCGAGCAGCGCGTCGGCCCAGCTGGCGTGGTGCCGGGCGAGCTCTTCGGGCGCCATGCGCGCGGTCAGCGCGTGAGCGATGCGTTCGTGGCGCACGCTCAGCGATTCCCGGCCCTGATGGTAGATCATCTGCAGCAGGCCTTCGTCCGTCAGCTGTGCGAGGCACCTTCGTACCTGCTCCTGCGCGAGCCCCAGCGCCTCTCCCAGATCTTCCGGCAGCACCGGCGCGCCGGCGACCGTGATCAGATCGAGGCAGGCGAGGGTGTCCGCGTCCAGCCGCCCCAGCTCGAACTCGACCAGCGCCTCCAGCGGCGCGCGCGATCCGGAGGGGATGCCCTCCGGGTGCTCGCGCAGGTGTTCGCACAACAGTGAGATGAGCAGCGGATCGCCCGCGGTCTCCTCCGCCAGGCGCCAGGCGACCCGGTCCGGGCAGCGCAGCTGCTCCTTGCATAGCTGGAAGGCGTGCTCGGGCGCCAGCGGCCCGATGCTGTGATGCGCTCGCACCGCCGCTCCCAGCGTTGGACTGCGCGCACCCAGGCGCGCGAAGAACGCCCCCTCGCTCTCGGCGCGCGGATGGTGCGTGCCGATCAGGAGCAGCGCGGGCGGATCGGGGTCACTGCAGATGCGCGTCAGCAGCTCTGCGCTGTCCTCGTCTCCCCACTCCAGGTTCTCGATCACCAGCAGCAGCGGGCCCTGATCCGAGATGCGCCCCAGCAACTCCTTCAGCGCGCCAAAAGCGCGCTCGCGCTGCTCGGCCAGCGTCGCCGGTGGCAGGGCCAGGCTGCGCTGGTTCTGGATCGCGGAGACCCGCTCCAGCACGGGGAACAAGCTGGTCAGCGCGCGGCAATTGCGCGGCAGCAGCTCGTGCGCGCGAGCTTCCGGCAAGCGGCTCAGGTAGCGGCTGAGCGCGTCGATCACCGCATCGAAGGCGCGGTAGGGCAGCGCTTCGCGTGGATAGCAGCGGCCGGAGAGCACCACGGCGCTCGGGTCGCGCCGCAGCTCGCGCGAGAAGTGCTGCGCCAGCGCGGTCTTGCCGAAGCCGCTGGGGCCTTCCAGGAACAGGACTTGCGGTACGCCGCGGCGCGACTCGTCCAGAGCGTGCTGCAGCCAGCCCAGCTCGACCTCGCGCCCCACCAGGTGTTCGGCGCGCGGCGTGAGGCTGATGCGCGCCGGCGCCGAGTCGAGCGCCAGGTACCTGCGGACGGCGGCTTCGTCGGCGCGCGCATCGACCGAGCGCTGGATCAGATGCAAGGCCAGCAGCTCCAGATCCTGGGGCAGACCGTCCACCAGCGAGGAGGGCGGGCGCGGCTCTTCTGCCTGCTTGCGCAGCAGCACTTCATTCACGCTGCCATCAAAGGGCAGCTGCCCGGTGAGCGCCCGGTAGAGCATCGCGCCCACCGCGTACCAGTCCGTGGCCTTGGTGGCGCGATGGCCCGCGGCCTGCTCCGGCGCCATGTAGGCGGGGGTGCCGACGAGCCAGTGATCATCCAGGCTGGTGTCCGCGGGTTCACTGCGGCCGTCGTCCTGGACCAGGCCGAAGTCGAGCACCACCACCCGACCCTCACCGGTGACCAGCACGTTGCTGGGCTTGAGGTCGCGATGCAGCCTGCCCGCGGCATGGATCGCGCTCACGCCCAGCACCAGCTGGGCCAGCGCCGCGCGCAAGCGGAGCTCGTCGAAGGGGCGACCCTGGCGTGGGTCGATGCGGGTCTCCGTGATGGTCAGGCCGCTGCCCTGCGCCTCGGCTCTGGAGCGCAGCGCGTCGCGCGCGACGTGCTCGGTAAAGGGCGAGCCGTGCACCAGCTCCATGGTGAAGAACCAGCGATCGTCGTCGTTCACCATCTCGTACAGCGCGACCACGTTGGGGTGCCGCACGTCAGCGAGCGATCGGAACTCCTTCTTCAGGTCGTAGATGCCGCTCGGGTCGATCCTGCTCAGCGTCTTCAGGGCCACGTTCTCGCCCCGTTCCCGATCGAACACTTCGTAGACGATGCCCATCCCGCCCGCGCCCAAGCGGCGCACCGGCTGGTAGCGCGTCGTGCCGAGGAACTCCGTCATCTCGCGACGAATTTCTGACCCGGCACGTGGCGAAGGTCCAGCCCGGCGCGCGCTTGGCGGCCATGTGGCCTGTAGTCCTTCCCGGGACAGACCCAGTGCCGGAGCCCCCGCTGGGTGTCTCACGCGGGAGCCGGGCGCGGTTGACGGAGCCCTCGGCGCGCGCTTGGATCAGGCGAGCGCGAGCCCGAAAGGAGGCCCAGAGCCATGCAGCGAGAGTCCGTGCTGATCGTCGACGACGAAGAGATGGTGCTCACCAGCCTCTCGACATACCTGGCGCTGGAGACCGACTACGAGGTCCTGACGTTCAGCTCGGCGCGCCAGGCGCTCGCGCACATTGAAGCGGTGGACGTCGGCATCATCATCTCCGACTTTCTGATGCCCGAAATGGACGGCATCAGCTTCTTGACGCGCGCCAGGGAGCTGCGGCCCGACGTCCCGCGCGTGCTGCTCACCGGCTACGCAGACAAGGAGAACGCGATCAAGGCGATCAACCAGGTCGCGCTCTACCAGTACGTGGAGAAGCCGTGGGACAACGACGATCTGCGCCTGATCATCCGCAACGGCCTGGAAAAGCGCCAGCTCGTCGCGAAGCTGAGCGAGCAGGTCAGCCAGATCAACCAGGCCTACCTGGAGCTGCGCGGCATCCAGGAAGAGATCCTCAAGGCGTTCGCCTGACGCGATCAGGGCTCGAGGATCAGGGATGTTTGAGCTCGGACCGCTCGACGCTCGACGGCTCCAGGACTGCCCGCTGAACGGCAAAGACGTGCTCCGGGCCCGCTGAGCCCAGCTCACAACTGGCAGCCGGCGTTTTGCAGCACCTGGTTCGCGCGGGTGAGGCCCGTGCCCGCATTCCCGCCGTAGTCATTGTGCGGGCAAGCGTCCGTCGCCTGGTTGTCTCCGCTGCAGCCCGGGGCGTTGCGCGTCGGGCAGATCGCCGGGTTGCTCGCCAGGCACTGCAGGAAGTTGCGGCAGTTGATCACGCCCGTCGAGTCCTGCCCCGCCTGGGGCGCGTCGCAGTCGATGGTGGGGGAGAGCCGCTCGGCGCAGCGCGTGCAATCGCCCTGGCTGCCGCCGCAGCAGCGGCCGCCCACGCAGGCGCCGCTCGCGCAGTCCGCGTCCGCGCCGCAGCTTCGCCCCGGCGCGCAGTCGCCGCAGCTGCCGCCGCAGTCCACGTCGGTCTCCGTGCCGTTGCGCACGCCGTCCCGACACGAGATGCACACCCCGCCCGAGCAGGCGCCGCTGGCGCAGTCCGACCCGAGCTGGCAGCCGACGCCGTCGGCGCAGCGCGCGCACCCCGCGCCGTTGCCGCCGCAGTCCACACCCGTTTCGTTGCCGTTCTGGCGATTGTCGGAGCAGGAGAAGGTCACGCACACGCCGCCGTCACAGATGCCGCTCTGACAGTCGCGGTTCAGCGCGCAGGCCGCGTTGGTGCCGCAGCGGCGGCAGCTCGGGTCGGGACCCCCGCAGTCCACGGCCGTCTCGCTGCCATTGCGCAGCCCGTCCTGGCACGAGATGCAAATACCCTGGGCGCAGTCGCCGCGCGCGCAGTCGGCGTCCTGGCGGCACGCCTTGCCGTCGCCACAGCGATCGCAGGTCGCGTCGCTTCCGCCGCAATCGACGTCCGTCTCGTCGCCGTTGCGGGTCTGATCCTCGCACAGCGGCGAGGCGCGGCAGGTAGCGAGCGCGCAGATCCCGCTGTTGCAGTCGGAGTCGTTGACGCAGGCGGTTCCGACGGGGCAACCCGGGCAGGTGCCGCCGCCGCAATCGATCAGGATCTCATCGCCATCTTGTCGCCCGTCGGCGCAGGAGATCTCGGTGCACACATGCGAGACGGGCGAGCACAGCAGCTCCGGCGTGCAGTCGCTGTCCTGGGCGCAGCTCTTGCCGGCGCCGCAATCCGCGGCGCAGCTTCCGCCGCAATCGACGTCTGTCTCATCCTGATTGCGAACTCCGTCGCTGCAGGAAGCGAACGACGGGGAGGAGCCGCAAGCGACGGGGCACGACCCACCACAATCGACGCCGGCCTCGTCGCCGCTCTGCACACCGTCGCTGCAGGAGTCTTCAACGTTGGTCGGGCAGTTGGGGCCGGGGCACAGCTCGATCTGGCAGACGCTCACGTCGTCCAGGCTGCTGCAGTCATCGGGCGCCTGGCAGACTCCGCCGAGGCAGACCTGGCCCATGCCGCAATCCTCGCTGGTCGCGCAACAGCCGCGCGGATCCGTACAGCCGGCTGCCCCAGCGCTGGCCATCACCGAGCCCGTGACCTCGGTCACGGCGCTCGGCTGGTCATCGACGCTGTTCGGCTCGAAGTCGTCACTCAGTGTGCATGCCAGCGCGCTGAGCCCGAGCGCGCTGAACAGGCCCGCAGCCAGCAGCGGCCCAGCGCGGCGCGGCGCAGCGAGGCGAGCCCCGGCCTGGCCTGGCATCTGCGGACGGGGGTTCACTGGGTGCAACACGGACAGCGCTGACTCGGGGTACGGCGGTAGTACACTCTGGCGTGGGGCCCGGCAGCTCTCGCACAGGTTCAAAGAGCTGCTCGGGGCGAACGAAGCTGCTGGATGGCCGCTGGCGGATGGCTACAAAACAGCCGCTCCGTCGCGCATTCTGCTGCGGAAGTTATAGCCCTCGCTCGCTCGTCGGTCACGACAAACGTATCGCAGCAGAACAGAAGCCTGGGCTTTTTCCAGGTCCAATACAAGCTTGTTCGCGTAGCGCATGGCAGGTTTTGGTGCCGCGCGTGCGGAAGCGTTTCCCGATCCCGAGTGTCACCCCGGAGTGTCGCACCGGAGTTGCAGCATGTTCCGTGCTGGGAGCACGCCGCACGAGCAGTGGTGTGGCTGTTACGCGATCCGGGTGCGAGGGCGGCGACTCCTGTGAGCCGACGCGCGGCGTTAGCGCGGCCGTGCGGCAGAGCTCGCGCTCGTCAATCGTCGACGCTGCGCATCGCCAGGAATTTCAGATAGCGACCCTCGGGGTGCCCGATCATGACGGGATGATCGATCGCTTGACCCGAATCCATCACCAGCTGGAGCGAGCGGCGCGCTCGCACCGCCGCCTGCGCGACGCTGTCGCGGAAGGTTTCGACGTCGATCTGGGAGGTGCAGCTCGCTGCAGCATACAGGCCGCCAGGCGCGAGCACGCCGAGCGCCAGCGTGTGCAGGCGTTCGTAAGCGCGCAGTGCGCGCCGGCGTTGCATGCGATTGCGGGCGAAGCTGGGCGGATCGCTGATCACGACATCGAAGCTCTGCTGCTCGCGTGCCGCCGCCTCCAGGTACTTGATCGCGTCCTCCGCGACGAACTCGAAGGCGTCGAGATCAAAGCCGTTCAGCGCCACGTTGTCGCGCGCGCGCGCCATCGCCTCGCCGGCGCGGTCGACGCTCACCACGCGCCGGGCGCCGCCGCGCGCGGCGTGCAGCGAGAACGCGCCCGTGTACGAGAACAGATTGAGCACGCTCGCGCCCTGGCACCACTGGCCCAGGCTGCGGCGGTTCTCCCGATGATCGAGGAACAGGCCCGTCTTCTGTCCGGTCCCCAGATCGGCGAAGAAGCGCAGCCCATGCTCGGAGACGATCAGGCGCTCGGGCGGCGGGCGCCCCGCCAGCACCTGCAGGCCCTCCGAGCCCTTCTGAACGATGCCCTTGAGCTCGACCGCGCGCTGCACGGCGCTCACGACCCACGGCACCAACCGCGTCAGTGCGTTCGAGTCGAGGTGCACCACGGCGAAGGGGCCGTACACGTCGACCACGATCCCGGGCAGTCCATCGCCCTCGCCGTTGATCAAGCGGTAAGCGGTGGTGAGGCCGTCAGCGAGCAACGGCGCGCGCCGGTGGCGGGCGCGCGCGACGCTCTGCTCGAACCACGCGGCGTTGGGCACGTGCCCGCGGCTGTAGATGCGCACCGATAGCGGCGACGCCGGGTCGAAGATGCCGACCCCGGTCCAGCCGTCGCAATGCACGCGCAGCCAGCTGCCCGGAGGGAGGTCGATGCCGCTGGGCAGATGGTCGCGATAAATCCAGGGGTGCCCCTTGCTGAGCGAAGCCTTGAGGTCGCCAGATACGTTGACCGTCGGCACCACCGGATCGGCGCCGGAGGCAGCGGTCGGCCAGGACCGCGGCTGACTGCTGGGACTGCCGGCGTTCATGCGGCCCATCGCCCTAGCGCGGTTGCCGAGCTGATGCAACAATCATCGGGGCGCGGGCGTCCCCGCGAGAAGCTGCTGTTCATGGAGTCGGTGAGGATCGATCGTTGGTTATGCGCAGCGCGCCTGTACAAGACGCGCTCGCTCGCTCAGCAAGCCTGCACGGGAGGGCACGTCAAGCTCAATGGCACGCCGGTGCGGCCCAGTCACCCCGTCCGTCCGGGGGACGAAATTCGCGCCGAGGCCCCGCGGGGCTCGGTGATCTGGATCGTCACGGCGCTGGCCGAGAAGCGGCTCTCTGCGCCCGAAGCGCAGAAACTGTACGAGGACCACTCGCCGCCGCCGCCGCCGCGTGAAGAAGTCATCGCGCCCCGGGCCCGGGGCGCGGGCAGGCCTACCAAAGCGGAACGCCGTGCCCTCGACCGCTTGCGCGAGTATTAGCGCCGGACCGGGTCAACCGAACGGGCAGGGTTTCACCGGCCGCCGCTCGGGCTGGCAACGGGGCAGGCGGACCGTGAACGTCGTGCCCTGGCCGACCTCGCTGCGCACCTGGATGCTGCCCTGGTGCTCGTTGACGATCGCCTTGCAGATCGCGAGCCCGAGCCCCGAGCCCTCCTCGTGGCGCTTGGTGGTGAAGCCGCAGATGAAGATCTGATTCAGGTGCTCGGGAGCGACCCCGATGCCGTCGTCCTTGACCTCGATCTCGATCTCGTCACCCAGGGCGCGCGTCTCCAGCGTGATCGTGCCGCGGCCGCGCGCGCGCACGGCGTGCGCGGCGTTCACCAGCAGGTTCACCAGCATCTGGTTCAAGCGCCCCGGGTAGCCCATCAGACTGACGCCGGGCGCGAACTTCTTGCAGATCGCGACCTCGTGGCGCAGCTCGTGCTGAACCAGGGCCAGCGTCTCTTCCGCGATCGCGTTGACGTCGACGGCGCACAACTTCGCCTCTTCGCTGCAAGCGAAGCGCCGCAGCCGCTGCACGATCTCGCTCACCCGCGTCGAGCCCGCGCCCACGACGCGCGCGGAATCGCCCAGCACCTTCAGCAGCCGCGAGACGCTGGCGTCGGAGATCACCTCGGGGTGTGCTTCGCGCAGCTCCAGCGTGAGCTTTTCGAGCGCTTGAGCCAGCGTCTGTTGGGTGCTGCCCACCGCGCCGAGGGGCGTGCGCACCTCGTGGGCGATGCCCGCGAGCAGCATGCCGAGGCTGGCCATCTTCTCGCGCTCGAGCAGCTGCATCTGCGCGTCGCGCAGGTGCTGGTTCGCGGCCTGTAGCTCCAGGATGGCTTGCTTTTCCTGGGTGATATCGTGCGCCGTGCCGGTCAAGCCGATCACCTGGCCCTGTTCATTCCTGGACGGGGCCAGGGTGGAGCAGAACCAGCGCGTGCTGCCGTCCTGGTGTTGCAGCCGGAACTCGCAGCTGGGCTGCACCTCGCCGCTCTGCTGCGTCAGCTCTGCGCAGCGCCAGAGCTGCGGCAGATCGTCCGCGTGCACCAGCGCGTCGAAGCTCTGGCCGAGCAGCACTTGCGGGTCACGACCGAGCAGGCGCGTGGCGTTGGGAGACACGTAGGTGAACAGCGCCTGCCGATCGAGCGCGAAGACCAGCTCGCTTGCGTTCTCCACGAAGCCGCGGAAGCGCGCTTCGCTCTCCTGCAGTCGGCGCTCCACCTCCTTGCGGCGGGTCACGTCCGTCAGCGCCACCAGTGCCAGCTGCTCGCCGCCGAGGTGCCAGGGCTCGATGTTGCATACCACCCAGACCGACTCGCCCGAGGCCGTCTTCAGCAGCAGCTCGCGGTCGCGAACGCGCCCGCTCTCGCGCAGCTCCGCGAAGATCGAGGCGCGCTCCGCGGCCGCGTCATAGAAATCGAGCGTGCGGCGGCCCACCAGCTCGCGCGCGGGCAGCCCGACCAGCGTGCCGGTCTTCTCATTGCAATACAGGATCTCGCCGTCGCTCTGGCGCGAGATGAGCAACGGGATCGGTGACACCTCGGCCAGCGCGCGCAGCACCTCGTCGCGGGGCAGGCTGGCCTTGGAGCTGGGGCCCTCGGTGACCACATCGGGCGCCGAGGCGCTGGAAGCGCGCGAGGCGGTCAGAGCCCTCTCCGTTCCATGTGCTGTCTTTGTTTCTCGAACTGCAGGGTCGAGGCTGCGCGCGCGAGGCAGTCGACCAGAGCTCCGAGCTTGGGCTGCTCCGGGCTGAGGTCGGCGTGGACGCCGTGGCGCCCGAGCGCTTCGCTGGTGACCACACCGAGGGACGCGACCAGCACGGAGCCCGACAGCGCCTCGCGCAGCGGCTCGAGCAAGCCCACGCGAGCGGCGTACTCGAAGGCGTTGTCCACCTGATGCGTGCTCGTGAAGACGGCGACGTCGACATTGGCGTTCACGATCTCGGTCAACCCCTGGCGCAGCTCGCGAGGATCCGCGGGCAGCGCCCAGCTGTAGACCCGGACGGGGGTCACGCTGGCGCCCCGCGCTCGCAGGCCGTCCAGAAAATCCCGCAAGCTCGGGCTGCGCGGCGCCCCGGCCGCATCCAGCAAGCCGCAGTCCTGCACGAACACGCTGCGACCGGCGAGCTCGAGCCCGTGCTCGATGCAGGCGAGCAGCTCGCGCTCGCCATGGGGCTCGGGCGCCACCAGGCGCGGGGTGAGCCCCACGGCGCGCAGCGCGCTCGCCGGCTTCGGACCGCGGCAGAGCAGGGCGGTGTGCTGCAGCTGACCGAGCACGGCGGCTCTCGGCCAGCGTGTGCACAGGGCATCGATCAGGATGGTGGTGCCGACGCCGGTGAAGAGCACCAGGCTGTCACACTTGCCCTGGAAGAGCCGGGCGCCAAAGTCGAGGATGGCCTGCTCGTCAGCGAGCGGCACCTCTCGGGTCGCGGGCGCGTAGCAGATCTCGCCGCCGCTCTGCCGGATCAGCAGGCCCAGGTCCTGAGCGCGGCGGCTCTCGAAGCTGACCACGCGCAGCCCCGCCAGGCCGCGCGCCTTGCCGGGCGGGCTGGCGCTCAGCCGGACCGGACCTGGCGCGACGACAGCAAGATTGCCGCCGCCCGCTGGAGGTGGTGCCGCTGGACCCTGGGTGGCCATCTCCGAGCGATCTAAACCCGCGTACCGAGCTTGGCCAGTGTTTCGGCGGGGTGCAGCGGCCCCGCGCGGGCAACACCCGGGGAAGCGCTCAGATCCGGGGCGTCAGTGGAGCCACCAAGCGAAGACCGTTCCAGCCGCCATGAACATCAACCAAAGCGTCCAGCTCAGCTGGCTTCGAGACATGAAGGGGCGCTTGGGCGGCGGGGGCGGGGGCGGCAGACTGGGCCGTGGAACGGGCGAGGCGGAGGTCGTGGTCGTGACCGGGCCGGCATCCTTGGGCGCCGGTGCCTGCGGCTGGGCGAGCCAGCGCTCCCGGGCTTCAGGACCCGCGTCGAGCGCGATCACGGCTTCGCGAATCAGCATGCGATGGTGCTCGATGCGCCCGCCGAGCACGCGCTTGACCAGGCCGCCCACACCCGCCGGCGGCACCACGATGCGCTCGGCGCGCAAGTACTGCTCCAGGGCGTTCTTGAATTCCTCCGCGGACTGAAAGCGCAACGCCAGATCGCGTTGCAGCGCCTTGAGCACGACGGCTTCCAGCTCCTTGGGATAGCCGTTCATGATCTGGGTCGGGCGAGGGATGCGCGCCTGGCGCACGAGCTCGATCGTGTGCCGGCTGTCCTTGCCACGAAACAGGCGGAAACCGGTCGTCAGCTCGAACAGTACGATGCCGAGGGAGAAGATGTCGCTGCGCCGATCCAGCACCTCGGCGCGCGTCTGCTCGGGGGACATGTAGCCCACCTTGCCGCGCACGAACGGAACACCATCTGCTCCCAGCCGCCCCACCGTGCTCGCCACGCCGAAATCGACGAGTTTCACCGTGCCATCGAGGCCCACCAGGATGTTCTGCGGTGACATGTCGCAGTGGACCAGGTTGCGCGGCACCCCCTTCTGATCCTTCATTTCGTGGGCGGCATGCAGCCCGCCCGCGGTGTCCGCGATCAAGCGCACCGCGTGTTCGGCGGGGATCGCGCGCCGCTTGTTCGCCTCCGAGATCAGGGCGTGCAGCGCTGCGCCTTCCACCCACTCCATCACCATGTACAGGATGCCCTGGCTCTGGCTCACCTCGAACACGCGCACCACGTGCGGATGTCGGATGCCAGCCACCACGGCCCCCTCGACCAGGAACATGGTGCGCGCCTTGGGCTCGCGCGCGAGCTCCTCGCGGATCACCTTGATCGCCACCGGCTTGTCGTGCTTGCCGGTGGTGTCACGCGCGACCCAGACGCTGGCCATCCCGCCTTTGCCGATCAGTACGAGCAGCTCATAGCGCCCGAGCATCGTGCCTCGCAGGTGCGAGGGATCGAAGTCTGCGGCGAGCGCATTCAGGTTTGCATCGGGGCTGCTCATGCTGGCTCGGAGGGGACGAAAAGTGGCGCGTTCCCGGCGGGAAAGCGCGGGGTGACTCACTGATCTAGCCACAAAGGTCCCCTGGGCAAAGAGTGCTGCCACTCCACCGGCCGGAAAGCCTTGGCGCTCCGGAAGCTTACGACACGAGCTCGCTGCGGTGCGTTAGGCTTGCTACCGCGCCGGGGACTGGATACGGAGTGCGACAGACGCCGTGACCGACTTTCTCCGGGTAGACGACCTTCTCGCCGCGCTGATCCTTTCCCTGGTGATGATGCGGCGAATCGAGGTCAGGACCGCCCGCGCGGAGGACAACCCCGGCGTCCCTAGCGAAAAATTCGCCGAATGGCGGCGCCGGGCGCTGCGCGCGTACGACTGGGTGGCCTGGTCGTCGCTGGCCAAGATCGTCGGCAGCGTGGGCTGGCTGGCGATCGCCGTGCAACTGCGCGTCGGGCCCCCCTGGTTTCAGCTGGGCGGTTTCCTGGTCTTTCTCGGCTGGCTGTTGAGCCTCGTGTGGGCCTGGAAAGCGGCCACGGACGCGGCACACCTGCGGCGCGAGTTGGGCATTCAACTCCGCTCCCGCCAGTCACGCGCGGCAGAAGCCAAGCGGGGTGGGCACTAGCCGCCGGCGGCAGGCCCTGGCGCGGGGGGTAGGGTTTCGGCGGGCCGCTCGCGCAGGCAACGCTCGATGCCGCTGACCACTTCAGGCGGCGCGCCATCGGGCAGCCGCGGATGCCCCATCACGCTGGTCCCCATGCGGCTGGCGGGGAACCAGATGATCAAGGCGCGGCCCTTGATGTTCGCATAGGGCACCCCGGCGCCCATGCCGCCGTCGCTGCGGATCCAGGCGCGCGAATCGAGACTATTGTGGCGATTGTCGCCCATCACCCAGACCTCGCCTGGCTTCACGTGATAGGGGCCCTGGCGCTGGGGCAAGCGGTGCTCCTCGTACCAGGTGAGGTAGGACTGGGCGCCCAGGAACTCGACGTACAAGGCGCCGGTGTGATTGCCGAAGGAAGCACCGTCGTCTTCCGTGTACATGCCGACGCGGCAGCTCGGCACCCGCCAGCCGTTGATGATCGGATGGCCCGAGTCGACCTCCAGCACGTCGCCCGGCACGGCGATCACGCGCTTGATGAAGTCTTGACGCTCGTTCGCGGGGTTGGCGTCCGGGTACTCGAACACCATCACGTCGCCGCGCTTGGGCGGCAGATTGGGGAACAGCCGCCAGTCCAGAAAGGGCACCTTGGGCCCGTAGCTGAACTTGCTCACGAAGATGTGGTCACCGATCTGCAGCGTCGGCTTCATCGAGCCGCTGGGGATCTTGAAGGCCTCGATCACCACAGCGCGCAGCAGCAGCGCCACCAGGATCGCGACACCGATCGACTCGGCATACTCGCGCAGCTCGCCCTTGCGCCAGGGCGACAGTTGCTCCGCCGCCTGCTGGCTGGCGGTGGAATAGGCCTCCACGAACCGAGTGCGGTCGAAGGGCTCCGCCTTGAGGGCCAAGCTGAGCTCGCTCAGCGCGTCCTGCAGTGAGCGCAGCCCCGCGCTGCCCAGGCGAGCGGAAACCTCGGCCTCGTGGCGATCGAGCAGGCGATCCGTCTCTTCCAGCAGCTGGACCGCGGCCTCGAAGTCCTTGCGCAGCTCGGTGGGCACATCCGTCCTGCCTCCGGGCGAAAACGGCGCGGAGAACGGCAGCCGATGCCGATAGTACCAGAGCACGCCCTCGACCAGCGTGAACACGACGATGCCGGCGGGCACGCTCTGATCGCGGGCCGCGTCGTCGAGCGGGCCGGCGAGCTCGTGCGCGCTGAGCCAGTGGATCAGGCCGTAGGCGGCGAGCGCCGGAACGAGGAAAAACCAGAAGCCCCAATAGAGATAGCGGAGGGCTTCGGAACGGGGGAGCGACGACGACGCCAAGATGAAGGCTGCCTTATTACTCGGGCCGCTCTCCCCGGGCAACCGATGCGGCTGTCGGGGACATTAGTCCCCAAGCTGCACCAGATAGTCAATTTTGGCCGCCTGGTCGCCGGGGGGCGGCTGGGAGCGACCAACCGCCGTGCTGTGATCGAAGAGCAGGTAGTAGTTGCCCGGCTGCACGCTGAGCTCCAAATGCAGCGGCTGGCCCGCCCGAAGCTCGGCGTCTGCGACCGGCGCCGAGCGTAGACGCGCGGGGCCCGCCTGGTTCACGTAGCTCGAGAGCAGCGCCAGCGCATCCCTCTCGGTCAAGAGCAGCACGTCGACCGCGGCGGTGCCGTCGAGGCTCAGCTCCAGCGAGAGCTTCTGACCGCGCTCGGGCACGTAGAGCCCGCCGACGAGGTCCTGCTGCCCCCCGTGCAGCTCCGTGCGATCATCGTCGAGGATGCGCTTGTCGGAGTTGACCACCTGAAACGGCCGAAACGGCCGCTGCCCGAGCGGCACCAGGCCGGGGCTGAACTCCACATCTCCGCGCGCGGAGTGGCGGATCACGGTGAACCCGCGCTCGATCTGCTTGTGGACGATGTCCTGCCCGATCGCGTTCGCGTCCACCCCAGCGACGCCCATGCCGATCTGGGCCAGCGCCGACTCGATCATCAGCATGCGGAACGCGATCCCGGCCACGCTGCGCGGACGGAAATAGATATACATGGCGTCCGCCCGCTGCTGAAAGTCAACGGCGTATTCCACGGAGCCGCTGCTCGCGAAGCCGAGCCGGCCGGTGAGATTCGTCCAGCCGTAGCCGGTGCCGGAGTAGCTGACGATCACGCTCTGGCGCTGCTCCTGATCGAGCACGCGCGACTGGCAGCTGTCGGCAAAGAAGCGCCCGACCACCGGCTCGCTGTCGCTCAGCTTCAGCGGCGCGCCGCGGCGCTGCATTTCAGCGCAAAAGCGCTCCAGACCGAACTTCAGCAAATCGAAGCGCAACGACTTGTTCGCGGGGTCGTTGACCACGCCGGCGCTGACCACGGAGAGCGCGCTGATGCCTAGCGACTCCCGATTGCCACAGCCGAGGAACAGCAGCAGCACCAGCACCTGCAATGGCGCCGGCAACCCCCTAGCGGCGCCGCAGCGCAGCGTTTTCACCTTCACTTTATAGCCAATGGTTGACAGGACGTGCAACGCGCGAAAGTGTCTGCGTGTCGTGCTGCACACGACTGAAGGAAGCGCATGGATCGGATAGCAGTCCTGGGTGCTGGCGCGTGGGGCACGGCTCTGGCGCAACATCTCGGCTCGCACGGTGTGCCGGTGGCGCTCTGGGCGCGCCGGGCGGAGCTCGCCGATCAGCTGCGGCGCACGCGCCTCAACCCCTTGTTGCCCGGGGTGGCGCTCGCGGCGGCCGTCCAGATCAGCGACCGCATGGAGGAGGCGCTCGTGGGCGCGGAGCTGGTGTTGCTCGCGGCTCCCTCGCACACTGTGCGTGAGCTGCTGTCCCAAGCGGCTCCGCACTGGCCAGCGGCCGCGGTCCTGGTCAGCGCGGCCAAGGGCATCGAGAACGACACGCTGCTCACCACCGCCGAGGTCGCGGGTCAGGTGCTCGGAGACCGGCTGCGGCAGCGGATCGTGGTGCTGTCCGGGCCGAGCTTCGCCGCGGAGGTGGCCGCCGGGCAGCCGACGAGCCTCGTGGCGGCCGGCGATGATATCCAGATCGCGGAGCGAGTGCAGCGCGAGCTCTCGCTGGGTCGGCTGCGCGTCTACACGAGCACCGATCCGATGGGGGTGCAGGTCGCCGGCGCGCTCAAGAACGTGATCGCGATCGCGGTGGGCGCGAGCGATGGGCTCGGCTTCGGCCAAAATGCGCGCGCCGCCTTGATCACCCGCGGACTGTCCGAGATCGCCCGGCTGGGCGTGGCCAAGGGCGGGCGCGCCGAGACGGCGGCGGGGCTCGCCGGCTTGGGGGACCTGGTCCTCACCTGCACGGGGGAGATGTCGCGCAACCGCACCGTAGGCTTCGAGTTGGGGCGGGGCAGGCCTCTGGCGGAGGTGCTGGCCGCGCTCGGGCATGTCGCCGAAGGTGTGACGACGGCGCGCAGCGCCAATGACCTCGCGCAGCGGCTCGGGCTGGAGCTGGCGATCTGCGCCCAGGTTTACCAGGTGCTCTACGCGGGCAAGCTGCCGCAGGACGCGGTGGAAGACCTGATTCGCCGGCCCCTCGTGCGCGAGTGAGCCACCGGGCAGCGGTGATGGCGCGGGCGGCGCGGCGCGCCGGTGTCGGGCGCAGCCGAGCGGACCGAAGGCTCGGCGGCCGGCCACGCGCACTTTTGTGCGTCTTCCGGCGGGCCTTTGGCTAACTTGGAGTGCAATGGCGACGCTCCGGTACTTCCCAGCCGAGGGGGCTCCGAAGGTAGTTCCAGTGCACAAGCCGCTGATGGTGATCGGTCGTGGCTCGGGCAACGACATCGCGCTCAAGGGCGAGCGCGTGCTCGAGCATCACGCGCAGATCGTGTTCAACGGGCGCGATTTTCAGATCGAGGAGCTCGATCGCGAGGCGGAAATCAGCATCAACGGCAAGCGCAAGCGGCGCGCTCGGCTGGTCAATGGCGACCGTATCGCGCTGGGCTCGGCCGAGCTCGTGTTCAGCATCTTCAGCGAGCTGGCGGAGCCGGGGGCCGCCGACGATCACGCGCAGAACCAGCGCGAGCTCGGCAACTTGCGCAAGCTGTTCGAGTTCAGCGAACGGCTGATGACCTTGCAGTCGCTCGACGCGCTCCTGGAGGCGCTGCTCGACGGCGTGATCGAGGTCACCTCTGCCCGCCGCGGGGCGCTGCTCCTGGTCGATCCCGCCGACGGCGAGGAGGCGCCGCTGCGCGTGCGCGCGGCGCGCAACGTGAAGCACGAAGCGATCGAAGGCGAGGGCGGGATCAGCGACAGCATCGTGCGGCACGTGGTCGAGAAGAAGATGCCGCTGATCGTGAGCGATGCGATCAACGACACGATCTTCGGCAGCAGCGACAGCGTCGTCGCGCTCAAGCTGTCCAGCGTGATGTGCGCCCCGCTGCTCAACCAGGGCGTGGTGATGGGAGCGCTCTACGTCGGTAACGACGAGGTCGCGCACCTGTTCGGCCGGCGCCAGCTGGAGATCCTGACCGTGTTCGCCGCGCAGGCGTCGCTCTTGCTTCAGAACGCGATGCTGCTGTCCGCGCTGCGGGCGGACAAGGAGAAGCTGTCGGCCGAGCTCAAGGATCAGCGGCTGGGCGAGATCATCGGCGCCTGCCCCTCCATGCTGGAGGTGTTCCGCAAGCTGCAGAAGGTTGCCGGCACCGACATCAACGTGCTGATCACGGGCGAGACAGGCACCGGCAAGGAGCTGATCGCTCGCGAGTTGCACCGCCTGAGCGGGCGCGCGGAAGGGCCGTTCGTCACGGTCAACTGCGGGGCGATTCCCGAGAATCTCATGGAGAGTGAGATGTTCGGGCACGTCAAGGGGGCGTTCACGGGCGCCGTCGCCAGTCGCCCGGGGCGCTTTCAAGCCGCCAACCACGGCACGCTGTTCCTGGATGAGGTGGGTGAGCTCACGCCGGCGCTGCAGGTGAAGCTGCTGCGAGCGATCCAGGAGCGGGTCGTGTTTCGCGTCGGCGACAGCCGCCCCGAGAAGCTCGATATCCGCATCGTCGCCGCCACCAACCGCGATCTGGAGGCGATGATCCGCACCGGTGAGTTCCGCGAGGATCTGTACTATCGCCTGAACGTCGTGAACCTGTGGTTGCCGCCGCTGCGAGACCGGGGCGATGACGTGCTGATCATCGCCAAGGCGCTGCTCAGCAAGCACGCGGACGAGGCGCGCAGCTCGGTGACGGGCTTCGCGCCCAACGCGCTGGCGGCGATCCGCAAGTACGACTGGCCCGGGAACATTCGCCAGCTGGAGAACCGCATCAAGAAGGCGCTCGTGCTGTGCGACGACCACCTGATCCGACCGGAAGATCTGGATCTGGGCGGCGCCAACCAGCCGGCGATCGTCCCGCTGGAGAAGGCCAAGGAAGACTTCCAGCGGCGCTACGTGTTCGAGGTGCTGGAGCGCAACAACGGCAACCGGACCCAGACGGCCCGCGATCTGGGCGTCGATCCGCGCACGGTGTTCCGTTACCTCGAGCGGGAACAGAACCCCGGCGCGGGCGCAGCCACGGGCAGCAGCCCGAACAATCCCGGCACGCCCTTGTCGGGAGGTTCCGGCTCGAGCTCGAGCGGGGGCAGCGGCCCGATCTGACGTTCGGGGGCCTCAGACCCCGGGGGAGACCAGCCGCACGTTGACGCAGCTCGGGACGGCCGCGGCGAAGGCGCCGTCGAGGGCAGGGCCGAGCTCTTCCACCCGCTCCACCCAGTAGCCCTTGCCGCCGACCGCCTGCACGATCTGCTCGTAGCGAGTGTGCTCCAGCGAGGTCGCGACCGCTCGCTCCTTGCCGTAGATCTGCACCTGTCCGCGCCGCACCTGCGTCCAGGCGGCGTCGTTGCCGATCACCGCCACCACCGGCAGCCGGTGGCGAGCCAGCGCTTCGAAATCCAGCGCGCTGAAGCCGAACGCGCCGTCACCGGAGACGATCACGCTGCGCGCGTTCGGGCGCGCGACGCTGGCGGCCAGCGCGAAGCCGGGCCCGACCCCGAGCGTGCCCAGCGGTCCCGCGTCGAGCCAGAGCTGCGGCCAGGTGAGAGTCAAGGCCTGGCCGACGCTGGCGACGAAGTCTCCGCCGTCGCCGATCACGATCGCGTCGCTGCTCAAGCGCCGCGCCAGCTCGTGGCAAACGCGCAGCGGACTCGGTGGATTCGCGCTGCTCTCCATCTCGGCGCGCAGGCTCGCCTTGCGCGTGAGCTCCACGCCGTCCAGCTCCTCCAGCCACTGCGGGGTCCGCTTCTTGGGAGCGCGCTCGAGCAGGCTCTCCAGGAACAGACCCACGTCGGCGTGGATCGCCAGATCCAGGGTGCGGTTGTGGCCCAGCTGCGCCGCGTCGATGTCCACCTGCACCACGCGCGCGTCCGCGTTCCAGAGCGGCGAGCGCCCGTAGCCCACGCGAAAGTCGAAGGGCGTCCCCAGCACGAAGACCAGATCGCTGCGCTCCAGCGCGTGCCGGCGCGAGTGCGAGAACAGCGATGGATGGGTCGGCTCCAGCGCGCCCCGGGCTAGCCCGTTGAGATAGAAGGGCAGCTGCAGGTGCTGCGTCACGCGCTCCAGGATCGTCTGACGCGAGCTCCAGCGCAGCTGCGAGCCCACGATGAAACAGGGGCGCTCCGCCGCCTCCAGCAGGCGCACGGCCCGTTCGATGCTCTCCGGGTCGCAGCCGGGCTGCGCGGGCGCGAGCGGGCTCGTGGGCGGCGGGTCGTCGCTGGCCGTGGCCATCAGCAGATCCAGCGGTGCCTCCAGATAGACCGGGCCCGGTACCCCTGCGCGCGCGATGCGGAACGCGCTGTCCACGTACTCCTGGATGCGCCGCGTCTCGGGGATCTGCGCTGCCCACTTGGTGATCGGGGTCATCAGCCGCACGGAGTCCAGATCCTGGAGCGAACCCATGTCCGCGAGCGAGCGCGGGCTGGCTCCGCCCAGACAGATCAGCGGCACGCCGGCGCGCTGAGCGGTCGCGACGGCCGTGATCGCATTGGAAACGCCCGGCCCCGCCGTGACCAGGGCCACGCCGGGCCGGCCCGTGACGCGCGCGTATGCGTCCGCGGCGAAGCCCGCGGTTTGCTCGTGGCGCGTATCGAGCAGTCGGATGCCTTCGTCGACGCAGCCGTCGTAGATCGCCTGAATGTGGATCCCGCACAGCGTGAACACCGCGTCGACGCCGTGGCGCCTGAGCGCTCGGGCCACCAGACGGCCACCGTGAACCTGCCCCATCGCTGCTCGCTTCTCCCGACTGTCGCGGGCGGCCGACACCGGCCACCATGCCTGAGGGATACGGCGCGCGGATCACGCGACTACAGCCGCCCCGCGGGGGGCGGCGCCATCAGCGACTAGTGCACACCGGGAGCTGTGCCGGCCTTGGGGCGGGTAGCGCCCAGCAGCCACGCGGATGCCGAGACCAGTACCTGTTCGGGCAACGCTCCTCCGCGCTGGGCGGCGCTCGTGCCGGCGGCGCTGGCTTGCCAGTGGAAACCGTGGTCGCCAAACACCACGACCAGGCTCTCGGGGGGGCGCTCCTTCAGCCAGGGCACGATCGTGTCGGCCAGCAGCGTAGCCAGCCGCTCGGTGCGCGGTGCCTCTGCTTCTCCCGCCTTGGAGAGGTCCTCCCGCAACTGGTCGACGCGGAACAGCTCGCGGGTGCCGACCCGCACTGTTTCCACGCTGCCGAGCGCGCTTTTGCCCCCGCTCGGGGCCGCGCTCGGCTTGGCTGGTTGCGCGGGCCTCGTGGAGCCCGGGTCGGCGAGGCGCTGCGCACCGGAGTTGCTGGGCAGGGCTGCCCACAACAGCGCCTGATCGCGGCACACGCCGCGCCCCGCCAGGCGCTGCTCGATCGTCTCGTTCAAGCGCTGGGCGAGGTCGAAACGCATGCCATCAACCAGGAGCAGCTGCAGGCTGCGGGCGCGGAACTGATTGAGCCAGCGTTGGGCCACGTCGAAAATGTCGCGGACCATCGTGGGCCTGCGCGCGTGCCCATTCAGCGTCTTGAACGCCGCCGCGTAGCTCTGGGCAAAACCTTCCGCCCAGGTCTCCACGGCGCTGCGCGCTTCCTCTGGGGCCCTACCCATGGCTACCTCGCGCGACAGCGGCACGTAGGCCGTGACGAAGGCGCGCTCGACACTGGCATGTTGCTTCGGACCATTCATGCTGCGGAGCTGCGCCAGCCAGGTCGCGCAACGCCGCTGCTGGCCGTCCAGCTCTCGATCGGCTGCAGCGGGCAGTGCAGCAGGAGTTTCCACCGCTTCTGCAGCAGCTCTCGCAGGCTCGGCGGGGGCGGTCTCGACCGGGCCGCCCTCGTCGCAGACCGCGCTCCCCGCGGGAGATTCGGGTACGGCCAGCTCGACGGGCGCGGCTGCGGAGGCGCTGTCGGCGGCGATTTCCCCGGTCTCCGCGCGCTCGTTGCGGAGATCGGGCGAGCACACGAAAGCCTCGACGCGGGGAGGAGCGAGGGGATCGCCAGGGGAGGGGACTGCGCTCTCCGGCGCCGCGGGCGCGGTGCTCTCCGGCGGCGCGTTCTCATATTCGATGCTCGCCACGCGTCCGGAGCGCGAACCCGCGGGCAGCCACTCCGCGAGCGGGCGAGGTGCGCCGGCCACGCACAGCCGGGCGCTCGGCTCCGGCAGGAAGATCTGCAGCGGCTCCAGCTCCGCCAGATCGAACATGCGCCGCAGCATGTGGCTATCTTCCAGGCTGAGCGCGCCCGCACCGTCGGCGATGCCGTCGAGGGCGCCGAATCTCAGCGCGATGCCGCCCGCGCCGAGCAGCCGCGATCGGTAGAGCTGATCGCTCAGCACCATTTCCAGCGAGTCCCGCGCGATCCAGCCACGAGGGGCCGCCCCCAGGCGCTCCAGCTGTGCTTCGATCGAGTTCAGCACGAACGTCGCCAGGCGCGTGCGATACTCCGGCCCCGGATCCTCGAGCGTCACGGGCACCCGCTCCGCGGCGGCGGCCGCCGCTTCGAAGCTGCTGGGGTCGGTGGTGATCGCAGGGGGCAAGACCCGCGTGGCGAGCGCAGCGCTCTCTGCGCCTGGTAACGCTTCCATGGCAGCCGCCTGCGTGGTCATGAATCACCCATGCCGGAATGGGCCGCGCTGGCCCAATTTTCGGCTGAGCTGGCCGCTGCGCGCGAGCGGGTGGAGCCAGTTCGGGCCAGCGCCGCGCAGCGCTTGCAAGCACCCTCGAGCTACGCCTGCGGCCCATCCAGGATGAATGTCAATGCGCTGTCGAGCTCGTTGTTCTCGCGCTACCAGCGGCGCTGCGAGCGGGCGTTTTGCGGCCATTTGCAAGGTAAAAAAATCTCGAATCCGCTCGCTACTTTGACATCGCGCGGGCGGATGACCGTTGACGCGCGCGCGAAGCAGGTTACCTTGTTGTGTGAGTTCCCTCTGCGGAGTTCGAACGGTGCGCTCAATGGATCCCTGACACGATTGAACCAGGGACTCGAGAGCAGGTGGAGTGCTAGGCCCGGATACTTTTCACCGGGAAGCCAGAAGCCGACATTAAGAGTCCCACCTAGCGAAGCTAGGGGTTCATTGTACGGTTATCACCTTCGGCTCATGCGGTAAGGAACCGCCTCGAGTGGGTCGGCTTGTCGCCGGCCCACTCCTTTTTTGGGGGGGTGAATGGGTGGGGGCGATTGCTCACGGTCCCGGGTGGGCGCAGTCGTTCGCGGCGAGCTCGACGGAAGGCGAGCTCGGAGGACGGCAAAGGGGACAGCGCGCTCGAGCAGTGGGTGGGGATGCAGTGCTGCGCGCCAGGGCGGGTGCGCCCCCGAGCAGGGCCCCGGAGAAACTACATCGTGCCCAGGTGCGTGTTTTGCGCAGTGAGCTCATCGGCCGCGAGGTCGTGTGGCTAAGCGTCGCTTTCGCAGTGGCCGTCTATCCGATATCGTGTGCAATATCGCCGCCATCATGATCTTCAGGTGTAAGCTTGCCGGGAGGCGCGTGCGGAGCGCTGCCCAGCTGCTCGGAGTGGTGACAGGGCTGACCTGTGCTCTCTCGGTGCAGTCCGCAGACGCCGCGAACATTCGCGGTCGGCTCGTCGGCTTCGAACATCTGAGAAATCCGATCTGGGTTGCCGCGAAGGATCCCGATCACCACGGATATTCCTTTCGCGAGCCCGTCACCACCGTGCCCGCGGGAATGCGAAAGCTGTTCCCTGCGATCTCGAAAGAGATCTGTATCGTCGCGCTGGGGACCGGAGCTGCAGGAGCGCCGAAGCCGATGAGCGTGCGCGTCTCCGGCGGCAGGACGACGCCGGTGACGCTGGTGGTTGCGCCGGGCACCGAGCTGCGCTTCAAGAACTCCGATCCCTTCGAGCATCGGCTGTACGGAGTTGGCTTCACGAGTCTGGCGCCTTCCACCATGTCCAAGGGCGCCACTCGGCGTTGGACGGCGCTGGAGGCGGGTCGTTATGAGATCCGCGACGAGCTCACGCCGAGCCTGAACATGTGGGTGATCGCGCAGCCGGCCGTCGCGGCGACGGCGTTTCCGTCGTCCGATGGCCGCTTCGTGCTCAACGTGGACGAGCCGGGTCAGTACATGGTGCAGGCCTACTTCGCGGGTGAAGCGGTGGGCAAGGCGCTTCAGGTCACGGTGGAGCGCCGCGACGTGGACGTCAGCGGCCGGCCTCTGGTGCTCGCAACCAAGGATCCCGCCGAGGACAACAATCCCTGATGATCGCGTCTCGCTTTTGGGTTGGCCTGCTCGGTTTGTCGCTGAGCGCGGTGGCGCTGGTGGCGTATCTCGCGGTCAGCATGCACGACCGCCTGGGCGTGCGGCTGGCGGCGGAGGGGCTGTCTGCGGACAGCCGCATCGTCTCCTGGTACCTCAAGAACTCGGCGCGCGAATCGGCGGCGCAGCTGATCCGCTTCGCCGGCAACGACAGCGTCGCCAGGGCGCTCTCCAGCGCGAATCGCGCCGACCGCGCCGAGGACATCGACGCCGGCACGCGCCGGCAGCTGAAGAGCACGCTGGCCAAGATCGCTCAAGAGGTACCGAAGGACGAAGCCTTCGATGCGGTGTTCGCCGTCTCGCAATCGGGCGACGTGGTCGCCAGCATCGGCTTTGACCAGGCGAACGATCCCGAGTTCGAGCTCGGCGGCTATCCGGTGGTCGCCGACGCGCTGCACGGCTACGTGCGCGACGACACGCTGGTGCTCGACCGCGTGTACCGGATCGCTGCGCGTCCGGTCGAGTTCGAGCTCGGGCAGCTGCCCGCGGGCGCGATCGTCGGCGCGCGCGTGGTGGATGATCGCTTCGCGGCGGAGTTGTCGGAGCGGACGGGCGCGGCAGTCGCTTTCTACGCCGGTGGTCGCCGGGTCGCGCTCGGCGCACCCAGCACCTTCGACCGCAGCGGGCTCGACCAGGTGGTGACCGACCTGCCGTCGCTCGACAAGGACGCGGACTACCGCGACAAGGGCCGCACGGACGTGCACCCCTTCCCGGACGGGTTGGCGGTGGTGTACGCGCGGCTGCCGGGCGAAGCCTGGCGCCTCGGCGCGGGCTATGCGGTGGCTCGGCAGGCGCCTCGGGTGCAAGGTCTCCGCGGCGTGCTGAAACAGGCGGACGCGAAGGACAAGGAGGCGGTCAATACCGTGCTCCTGCTCGTGGTCGCCCTGACCACGATCGGCATCGGCATGGGCCTGATGTTCATCGAATACAACCTGCCGCTCGGCGCGTTCAGAAAGCAGATCAAGGCGCTGTCCAGCGGCTCGATCAGCCAGCTCACCGTGGATCGCATGCGCGGTCCGTTCCGCCAGCTCGCCCTGGACTTGAACCTCGCGCTGGATCGCGCGCCGCGCTCTTCGATCGGTGATGATGGGGCCGTGGCCGTGGGTTTCGACCAGATCTTCGGAGACGCGGCGCCGGCGTCCTCTCCGCCCATGGCCGCCTTCGGCGTGCCCGGGTCGGTGCCTCCTGCCAGCGCGGCCGCTCCCGTGCAGCCCGCTGCGGCTCAGATCCCCGCGCCGCAATACGGGCAGGCGGCAGGGGCCTTTGACTTCGGGGCTTCGGCTGCTCAGGCCTCGGCGGCTGCGCGCGGGGCGATTCCCCCGCGGCGGGCGCGCGGCGCTCAACAGCCCCTCGCCCAGGAAACCTTTCCCGGCGGCGGGCAGGCGGCGGTGGCGCTCGCGCCCGCGCCGCCGGAGGTGGCCACCCTGCACGGAACGGGTGAACCCGCGCCCAACGGGGGCACGGAGCTGGAGCCCGAGTGGACCCAGGTTTACCATGACTTCGTCAAGCTGAAGCAGGACTGCGGCGAAGCCGTGGAGGGCTTCACGTTCGAACGCTTCACCCAGACGCTGTTCAAGACGCGCGACAAGCTGATGCGCGAGCACGGCGTGCAGCGCGTGCATTTCAGCGCCTACGTCAAGCAGGGGCACGCGGCGCTCAAGGCCAAGCCCGTCCGGGAGTGAAACGGCGGCGAGCGGGGCCGCAATTTCCTCCGGCGCGGCACCGGCGGCCCCGGCTGTTCGCACGGGTGACGCGCGCGCCCGACCTTTTTGGCGCTGCGCGCGCATATTGGCCTCGATTCAGCCGGATCGAGGCAGTAGAACGCCTGCACTGACATGGCACTCCTGCACAAAGTCGTGATCGTGGGCTCCGGGCCTGCCGGTTTGACGGCGGCCATCTACGCGGCGAGAGCGAACCTCCAACCGCTTTGCGTCGAAGGTTTCAATGCAGGCGGGCTCGTGCCGGGTGGTCAGCTCATGTTCACGACGGACGTCGAGAACTATCCTGGGTTTCCCAAGGGCGTCACCGGCCAGGAGCTGATGGAGCTGTTTCGGCAGCAGGCCGAGGCCCAGGGCACGCGCTTCATCACCGCGGACGTGCAGCGCGTCGACCTCTCGGAGCGGCCCTTCAAGCTCTGGGTGGGTGAGGACGAGAACGAGCTGCATCTGGCGCAGAGCCTGATCATCGCGACTGGCGCGCGCGCCAACTACCTCGGCCTGGACAGCGAGGATGCGCTGAAGAACCGAGGCGTGAGCGCCTGTGCGGTGTGCGACGGCGCGCTGTTTCGCAACCGCGACGTGGCGGTAGTGGGCGGCGGCGACACCGCGATGGAGGAGGCGAGCTACCTCGCCGGACTGTGCAGCCGTGTGACGCTGATCCACCGGCGTGACGAGTTCCGTGCATCTCAGGCGATGCAGAAGCGCGTGTTCGAGAACCCGAAGATCGAAATCCTGCGCAGCCACGTCGTCGAAGAGGTGATGGATCCCGCGCTCGGCAAGGTGACCGGGCTGCGCGTGAAGGACCTGCACAGCGGGCGCGAGAAGAAGATCGACTGCGCCGCCATGTTCGTCGCGATCGGGCACACGCCGATGGTCGAGCTGTTCAAGGGGCAGCTGGACACGCACGCGAACGGCTACTTGCGGGTGAAGCCGGGCAGCACGCACACCAGCGTGGAAGGTGTCTTCGCCGCTGGCGATGTCGCTGATTGGACGTATCGTCAGGCGATCACGGCCGCGGGGACGGGCTGCATGGCAGCGCTCGATGCGGAGCGTTGGTTGACTGCGACCGGGCACTGATGACCGGGCCGCGCGGGAGCGCGGCGACCATCGAGCCCTCGAGTCGAGCGCTGGCTGCGTGCTTCGGCACGAAGCCGAGCGCTATTGCAGCGGGCGCCCCAGGTGACGCAGCACTTCCCGCAGGTCATCCCAGACCTCGCGTTTGGCTTGCGGTTGCCGCAGCAGATACGCGGGGTGGAAGGTGGGCATTACGGGGATCCGGCCCCGATAGAGCTTCCACTGGCCGCGCAGGCGCGTGATGCCCTCCGTCGTGCCGAGCAGCCCCTGGACAGCGGTGGCGCCCAGGGCCACCAGCACGCGCGGCTGCAGCAACTCGAGCTGCTCCTCCAGAAACGGCCGGCACTGATTCATCTCGTCCGGCTCGGGCTTACGGTTGCGCGGCGGCCTGCACTTGACGATGTTGCACACGTACACGTCGTCGCGGGCGAGCTGCATGGCTGCGATCATTCGATCCAGCAGCTGCCCCGCGGGGCCGACGAACGGCAGACCCTGGCGATCTTCTTCCTCGCCCGGCCCTTCCCCGATGAACACCACCCCCGAAGAGCCGTTGCCGCGCGCGAACACGGTCTGCGTACGGTCGCGATGCAAGATGCAGCGCGTACAGCCTTTGACCTCCTCGGCCAGCTGAGCGAGCCGCTCGTGCCCCGGCAGTACGGGCAGCGAGCGGTGATCCCCCGCGGGCGCTGCGGCGGGCGCGACGGGACGCGCTGGGGCTGGTGGCGCAGCGGCCGAGGCGACGCCCGGCGAGGGGCGGGGGGAAGCGGCGACATCTCCCGGCCGCCTCGCGCCCGTGCCCGCCGAGGCCCGCGGAGAGACGCCTCTGCTGACGGCAGGCACGGCAGGCTCAGAGCCTGGCAAGCCCCAGGCGCCGGACGCGGCCAGCAGCTCCAGATGAGCGCGCAACGAGCCGCACAGGCTGGCGAGCTCGCGCCGGACTGCGTCGGTGCCGGTTCCGTCGGAGGAGCTCGCGTCCACGCGACCCGGAGATTGAGGGACTCCGGCGCCGGCCGCAACCGCAGAGTCGCGCGGCGCGCACGGATCAGCCGGTCAGCGACTCGAGCCAGGACCCCGGTCCTTGGCCTCATGGCAGCGCTCCGGCGGAGACAGCAAGCGGGCTGCTCGCGCGTGCTGGCCGGCGATCGCGAGATGCTCCTCCGCTTTCGACGGAAAGCCCTGAGCGCGCTCCAGTTCGGCGAACTCCAGCTGACTGCGGGCCACGGCCAGCTCGCGCGGCGCACAGCGCAGCGCCCCGTCTGCCTCCGCGTCCAGCAAGATCTGCCCGACTCGAGCGACCTCGCGATCCAGGCGCGCGCTGCGCACGCAGCCCAGCGCGGCCAGCAGCAGAGCGCCCGCGACGCCGAGGGCCCGCCGCCGGGGGGCCAGAGAACGCCCGTGATGAACCATCAGCGGCCCTGCGCCGGCGCGCTCACGGGCTCCACTCGCTGGGCGACCTGCACCGCTCGGCTGGCGTAGTCGAAGGCCGTCTGCGCGAGCTCGATGGCCGCCCCGTAGTCGGCCTCCATCGCTTCGGTGCGAGCCTTCCGGAGATGCTCGAGCGCGTAATAGTACTCGTACGGCGCCCGCGACGCTGCCCCCAGCTGCTCGGCCCGCGCGACCTCGTCCGACGCCTGCGTGATGCGCGTGGCATAGATTGCGTTGCCGCACCCGGGACTGGCCACCAGCACCAACCCCAAGACCATTGGGCTCCGCCACACCATCGCCAGCAGCCTAGCAGCGGAAGGGGTCAGCGGAAGGGGTCAGCGGAAGGGGTCAGCGGAAGGGGTCAGCGGAAGGGGTCAGCGGAAGGGGTCAGCGGAAGGGGTCAGCCGGCGGAAGCGAGCTCAGCACCCGAACCCCTCGGCACCGTCCCCGCGGGAATCGGACCTCGGCGAATTCCTCACATCGAGCAGGGCGCAGCCCCGCCCTCGCCGCGGGCGGGCGGTTGATTGCCCCGGGCCCCGGTGCCCTGCGGCGGCGTCACCGGCAGCGTCGCCCACGTGGGCGACGGCGGAGCGCGTCCTCAACTCTGTGGAACTCCTCGACGGGCACGCGCCACTCCCGGATCTCCAGAGAGCGGCTCGTCGTCCAAGTGCTGGTGCGCGGTCTCGCGAGGTTGCTCGATGAGGATGCGCGCGCGTCCACCTGGCGTTCCGCGTACGAAGTGAACGATCTGCGGCGCGTCTCCCTCCGTACATGCCGAACGCGAGTGTGGGCTACCGTCCCAGCGGACTCGCTGACGACGGTCCGACGCCGCTGAGCGCGCCCGAGCTCGCTCGACCCCAGAGGCCCAGCTCGCATCATTTTTCCCGGACGCAGCACGTTCTGGCCCAGCGGGCTGCCGCCGCGAAATCTACGCCCAGCGACCGCGAGGTTCGCCGACTCGTCGCCGTGCGACCTCTCTGCGACGAGCGCGCCCGGGTGGGCGTGGGCGCACGGCGCCGCCCATCACCGTCGTCCTTCGCACCCATCTCGGTTGGTTTGCGCAGGGGCCATTCGCCTCCACCCACCGCCGTTGGCGTCTGGATGACGCCATTGGCGTCTGGATGATGCCGTTGGCGTCTGGATGATGCCGTTGGCTCCCGGATGACGCCGTCGGGTCCTGGACGACGCCGTGGGCGCCGGTGCCATCGCGTCGAGCACGCACCTCGCTTCGTCGCTGTTCCTGCCCGGACGCGGGCGTTCCGCGGAGGACAGTCCGCTGCCGCCGAAGGTCCCGAGGCTACGTCCTTGGACGTGCGCCTGAGGCCCGGCCCAAAATCACAAAGGGCAGAGTCGTCGTCGCCCATTGGCGCTCTGTGACCGCGCCGTAGCTGCGCCCTGCAACCCGACTCAGTTCCGGACGCTGCGGTAGGCGATCGGAGCTCGAGGGGAGACACGCTGCCGGCAAGCGGGGGTCGGGATCGTCCAGCGCTGGAGCCAGCGAGCGCAGCCGCGGCAAGTGCAGCCGTGCAAGTAGAGCCGCAGGAGAGGCGGCAAAATTGGAGTCGGGATCGCTCAGCGCCGGGCCCGCAGGAAACGGAGCCGCGGGGAAACGGAGCCGCGGGGAAACGGAGCCGAGAAACTGAGGATGCGGGGAGGCCGCGGGGCGGCGCGTCAGATGGCCAAAGTTACAGCCGCCGATAGACGCCAACGACCACGCCTAACAGCATCGTGGGGCGGAAATCGGTGGCTCGCACCAGGATCGGCGCCATCTGATCGTTTGCCGGCTGAAAGCGCACGTAGTCTTTCTCCGGGTAGTAGTACTTGACCGTCGCCTCGTCGCCGATCAGCGCAACCACGATCTCACCGCGATCTGCCGAGGCCTGCTTGCGCACGAAGATGTAGTCGCCGTTGAGGATGCCGGCGTTGATCATCGAGTCGCCCTGTACCCGAAGCCCAAACACGTCTCGCCCGCCGCGCACCAGCATGCGGTCCACCCGCACCGTGTCGACCACGTTCTCTTCGGCCAGCAGCGGTAGACCCGCTGCAACGCGACCGAGCACCTGCACGTCCACCGCGCTGTCATCCGGGTTGGCTGCTGCCTCCGCCTCCTGACTGACGAGGCGCAGCGCGCGGCTCTTCATGTCTTCCCGGCGCAAGTAGCCTTTGCGCTCCAGCGCGCGCAAATGGTCGTTCACACCGTTGGTGGAACGAATGCCCATGGACTCGCCGATCTCGCGAAGCGTCGGGGGGTACCCGCGCTCTTCAATCGATTGACGGATGAAATCGAGTGTTTGCGCTTGGCGCTTGGTGAGACCCTGCATCGCCCGCCATCTTACTGAACGGGTGTTAGGAAGTCAAATCGTCAGGTGGCAGGGCTGCGCAAGTTTTTGGAATTGGTAAATTGATCAAGAAAATCGACCGGATATGCCCAGCATGGTCAGCTTGTCATTGGTGCTGCGCAGGCGGCCTACGAGCATGTGCACCGTGCTCCAGAGCACCTCATAGGCGAGCTCCTTGTCCTGGAAGAGAAGGTCGTCCAGGTCCTCCTTGGAGATCGCCAGCAGCCGGCAACCATCGTGCGAAAGCGCATCGGCAGAACGAGGCGACTCGTCCAGCAGCGCCATCTCACCGAACACCTGCCCGGGGCCCAGCACGGCCAGCGCCTCTTCCCCGATGCCCGGAACCTGGCGCGCGATGCGCACCTTGCCCTCCAGGATCAGGTACACCTTGTCCCCCACGTCACCGTGCTGAAAGATGTTGGTGCCGGTGGGGAACGCCTCTTCGTGCGCGATCGACGCGACCCGCTGCAGCGCGCGCTCCTTCAGACTCGAGAACAGCTCGACGCGGCGTAGCTGCTCCGTTCGATCCACGCTCGCTTCAGCCATGCTCGTGCTTGATCTAGCAACGGATCTCTTTAGCGCAGGGTGAAGCGAACGACAATCGGGATCGTGGACGTGATGCCGGCGCCGCTGCTGTCGAGCGCCGCGTCGAAGGGATTGCTCCGCGCGCAACGTTCGGCCTCGCGAGCGTAGCCGGGGTTGGGGTTGCCGATCGCGCGTGCGTCGAGCACCTTGCCTGAACCGGACACCGAGACCATGACGTTGACCGCGTAGTTCATGCGCTCTTCGCCAGGCGGGAAGGGGCAGTCCCAGTTGGCCTCCCTGGGCCTCGCCGGGCGCGAATGGTCCACGGCCGAGGCAGGCGCAGTTCCCTTGCCTCCGGGAACGCCGTCCGCTCGTGCCGTCGGCGCTCGCACGGCGCGCGCGGAGGTGCCATTGGCGGCGGTCACGCCCCCCGCGTAAGCGTCCGCGTTGCCCTGCACGATCGTCATGCCGGTGAGGTCGACGGGCTCATCGGGATCGGGCTCGGCGGTGAGGACCCGCCCCGCCTGCGCCGCGGCAGGGGCGGGAGGCTCGGGGGCGCGTGCCGGCTCTTTCGGCGCGGGTGCTTTGGGTGGCGCAGGAACCTTCGGCGGTGGCTCTGGTTCCGGCTCTGGCTCTGGTTCCGGCTCTGGCTCCTCCGGGGGAGGTGGGGGCTCGGGCTCGAGCGCGACCTGGATGCTGGCGTGGAGGCGCTGTTGCATGCTCGCCTGCACGAGGCGCGCGAAGTCTTCCAGCTCGTACAGTCGGCTGAAACCCGCGAATGCGACGGCGCCGTGCAACAACAGCGCGAGCGTGACGGCTATGCTGAAGCGCAGGCGCTGCAAACCTTCATCCTGCATCCCGGCACCCGGGCTATTGGTCGACCTCGCATCGACATCGGCGTGTGGACGAATCGGGGATTCAATTGGGGGCAGGCGCCACCGGCGTGGCGTCATCCCGCGGCGCTGGTGCGACACCGAAGGCGAACTTCGCCAGCCCGGCTTGCTTCAGGATGTCGAGCACGCGGATCACACGGCCGTGCTCGACCTTCTTGTCGGCCCGGATCACGACGCGCATGTCCTTGTTCCGCGCCTTCGCCTGGCGCGCCAGCTCCGCGATCGCTTCATCATTCGCCACCGGCGCCGAATCCACTCGCGCCTGGCCATCCGTCGTCAGCTCGACGCTGAACACGTTCTGGACCTCTTCTCCAGTGGCGGCTTTGGGCAAGTCCATGGGCATGCCTTGAGAGACAATGATCTTGGCCGTGACCATGAACACGATCAGGAGCACGAGCGTGACGTCGACCAGCGGCGTGACGTTGATGCCGCTGATGATGCCGTCTTCGTCGTCGTTGCTGCTACTTGCCATGAGTGCCTGACCCGCTCGCGCGGACTATTCCGCCTCGCTCCCCACGGGATGGGAGCCCTGGGCACCGCCAGCGACCAGATGAGCGAGCAACACGCTGCCCAGGGCATCGGTGCGGGCCAGGATGGAGCGCAGGCGGCGCTGAAACACGTTGTACATGGCCACGGCGGGGATCGCCACGAACAGACCGACTGCAGTCGCGACCAGCGCCTCCGCGATCGCGGCCATCACCGCCTGCGGGGCCATGCCGCGAGCAGCCTCCGTGGCTGCCATCGCAGCGTCTTGCCTGCCGAGCGCCTCGAACGCTTGCACCACGCCGATCACCGTGCCGAACAGGCCGACGAAGGGGGCATTGTTGCCCAGCGTACCCAGGTAGGCCAGGCGCCGCTCCAGCTTCAGGCGCTGCAGTGCCTTGGCGCCGGCCATGGCCTCCTCCGCCGACTGCGCGCCGCGATCGGCTTCGTCCAGGCCGCTCAGCACGACTGCCGCTTCGGCGCTGGGAGATGCATCGAGCAGCCGCCGGGCGCCGTCGAGATCCGACTTGCGCAAGCGCTCCCGGAGCTCGCGCGCGAGCTTCTCGGTGTCGTCCCGCAGCGAATGGTAGAACCAAGCGCGCTCCAGCATGATCGCGACGGACACCACGCTCAGGCCGATCAGTAGCCAGAGGACCCACTCCGCACCGAAGTTGGTCATCAGCCGCTGCAGCCATTCGACTAGATTCATGTTCTCCCGTTCTCCCGGAGCCAGTGCTTAGCTCTTGCGCAGCAAAATGGCACCCCATTTGAGCGCCCGCCCGGGAGGAAACCCAGTACGGCGGTCTTGGTCGCCCGGTCAGAGCCCGCGTGGTTGTCGCAGCTCTCAGAGCTCGTGCGGCATCAAATCGCGCGGCGAGCGGAAGTGCTGCAGAGGGGAATAGTGACGCAAGCTCGAGACACTGCGCATGTACACATCCGCGTACGTCGTCACCTGGACGCCAAAGCTGCTCTGTTCACCGGCTTCCTTCAGTAGCGAGCCCCAGTAGGGATGAAATGCCGCGTCCACCGCCTTGGCGACGCTCTGGTATTCACGCTCGATCGCGCGCAGCTCTTCCCGGATGCTCGCGATCGCGCGCTTGATGCGCGCGCGTTCCAGGGAGAGGGCCGCGTCGGACGGGCTCTTCGGGAAGCTGCGAAAGCGTGACTGGTAAAAGCGCAGGTCGTCCTCTAGCCGTCCGCGCGAGGCGTCCAGCTCGCGCAGGCGCGCGAAACGGGCGGCGCAGCTGGTATGGGCCGAGAGCTCCGCACCGAGCTCCTGGATGATCATGGCCGTGCGCCAGGTGGACTCCTTCTTCGAGCGCAGGATGTCGCCGTAGATATGGTCGCCCACGTAGCAGACACGCGCCCCACGGATCCCCAGCAGGCGCTCGAACTCGGTCAGGCTGCCGCCTTCGTAGACGCGCCCGCGCTCGATGCGCCCGCCCGCGTCCTTGAGCACGTCGCGGTCGCGTTCCATGAGCGCGCGTCCTTCCCGGAACCAGTTCGGCTTTTGCGCAGCGACGATCACCGCGTCGAAGTAGTGCCGCCAGGTGGGGTACTCCTTGCGCCGTGAGTCGAGCAGATACGTCATCAGCGTATCGGTGTAGGACCAGGGGGAGTTCGTCAGCAGGAACAGCTTCTTGCCGGCCGAGCGGAACTTGTGCAGCGTGGCTTCCAGGTATTCGTCTCTCTGCACGTAACGAGCCAGGTCGCGCGTCACGTTGGCGTAGAAGTCGCCGTCGCGGTGCGCTTCATCGATCGACTTGCGCACGTCGTCGAACAGCGTGCCGTAGTCGATGCGCGTGCCGTGGCGCTCCAAAGCGTCCACGATCGCGGCGTAGCTGGTGACCTCGGAGAGCGAAAACAGCGTGTCGATCCAGTGGTAGCGCGGCGTGTTGGGCCGCACCTTGGTCTCGGCATAGAGCTCATGAAGCTGCTGTGCGTCGAGCGGCTGCAGGCCATGGTAGCCCTTGTACACGCCCTTGAAGCGGTCCATCTTGAGCACGTTGCCGAAGCGCTTGTCGACCAGCAGCCCGCGGATTGGAAAGCGCGTGTCGTAGCGCAGCTGGCGCAGGTAGCGCGGATAGCCGCGATCGATCATGCGGTCCACGGTGAGCTGCACGCTCAGCTCGTCGAGCGCCTGCTGATGGTAGATCGCCAGCGTGTAGTCCATGTCGAACCCGAGCCACTCGATATTGAGCAGGTTCAAGTCCCGATTCACGAACACGCGGTCATTGGGGTCGATGCGCACCTTCACCGGCGGCGGCGCACCCGCGATGTTGGCCAGCGGGAGCAGCAGTTGCTCGGGTGCTTCGCGCGGCGCTGCCGCCTCTGGGGCGGCCGCCAGGGCCGCGCTCACCGGGGTCGTCGCGCTGGGAGCGGGCCCGCTCTCGGTGGACTGGTTCGGGGCAGCGGGCGAATGCGTTGCGACGGCCAGGGACGAATCGGCGCGCCGGGGCGCCACGGGATCGGTCACGTGGCTTAGCGTAGCATGCGGGGCCAGCCGAGACGGAGCTTGCCGAGGGCCTGGTTTGGGGGGAGGCTTCGGGGGTGAGCTCCGCTTCGATCGCCGTGCTCGTCACGGGCGACCCCATCGCGCAAACCCGGGCGAGCCGGGGAGATTTTCTGGAATTGATCCGCGGGGCAACGCCCTCGCATGCGGAGCTGCCGTGGCACGCGCATGACGCGCGTGTGCTCGATGTCCTACCGGACCTTACGGATGCCCTGGCTGTGATCGTGACGGGGTCGCCGCTCAGCGTCACCGAGCGGGCTCCCTGGATGGAGCGCGCCGCCGCCGCGCTGCGGGAGTTGGTGCGAGCGGAGGTCCCGGTGCTGGGGATTTGCTTCGGACATCAGCTGCTCGGGCACGCGCTCGGCGGGCGGGTCGAGCGCAATCCGCTGGGGCGCGAGATGGGCAGCGTCGAGTTCAGCGCGCCCGAGCCCGATCCAGTGGTCGGCGGACCCGGCGCCTGGCTCGTGAACTCCACGCACGTGGATGCGGTGGTGGAGCTGCCGCCGGGCGCCCGTGTCGTGGGCTCGACAGCGCTCGATCCGCACGCGGCCGTGCGCTTCGGCCCGCTCGCGTGGGGCGTGCAGTTTCACCCGGAGCTGGACGCAGAGGTGATGCGCCAGTACATCGAGGCGCGGCGGCCGGCGTTGATCCAGGAAAACTTCGACGTCGAGAGCGCCGAGCGCAGCGTGCGCGAGGCTCCCGCCGGCGCCGCGGTGCTGGAGCGCTTCCTGCGCGTGGCGGCCGAGAGCCGGTTGCGCCGGGCGAGCTAGCCCCTGCCCCGGGGTGGGGGCGTGGGGGCTAGATTCTGCTGCCGCGGCGCTTTACAAACGGGCGCGGTCGCCTCATTCTGCGCGGCCCGGTCGAATTCTATGGGATTTTCGTGTGGCATCGTAGGGTTGCCCAACGTCGGCAAGAGCACCCTGTTCAACTCCCTGTCGAACGCCAAGGCGGAGGCAGCCAACTTTCCGTTTTGCACGGTCGAGCCCAACGTCGGCATCGTTCCCGTCCCCGATGAGCGGCTCGACAAGCTCGCGGAGCTGTACCAGACGCGCAGCAAGGTGCCGGCCTCGCTCCGCTTCGTGGACATCGCCGGGCTGGTGCGTGGCGCGTCGAAGGGCGAGGGGCTCGGCAACCAGTTCCTGGCGAACATCCGCGAGACGGACGCGATCGCGCACGTGGTACGCTGCTTCGTGGATGAGAACGTGACGCACGTCGACGGGCGCGTCGATCCCGTCGCCGACGTCCAGACCATCCTGACCGAGCTGATCCTGCGCGACCTGGACTCCGTCACCAAGCGGCTGGACAAGGCGCGCAAGATGGCCAAGGGCGGCAGCCCCGTGGAGCGTGCGGCGGCGGCCCTGTGCGAGCGGCTGGAGAAGCACCTCGACAGCGGCGCTCTGGCTTCTTCGTTCAGCGTCGAGAGCCAGGTCGAGGCCGAGATCTTGAAGGAGCTGCAGCTGCTGACGAGCAAGCGCATGTTCTATGTGGCGAACGTCGACGAAGGATCGCTCGCGGCGCTCGACAAGAACCCGCACCTCGCCGCGCTCAAAGCGCACGCGGAGAAAGAGGGCTCGCTGGTCGTGCCGATCTGCGCGCGCCTCGAGGCCCAGATCGCCGAGCTCGATCCGGCGGATCGCCCGGAGTTCCTGGCGGGCGCCGGGCTGACCGAGGCGGGGTTGAATCAGGTCATCCGCACCGGTTACCAGCTGCTCGGACTGATCACTTACCTCACCGCGGGTGAGAAGGAGTGCCGCGCCTGGACCATCCCGAAGGGTTGGCTGGCGCCGCAGGCGGCGGGTGTGATCCACACCGATTTCGAGCGCGGGTTCATCAAGGCCGAGGTGATCGACTGGCGCGACCTGTTGCACTACGGCAGCGAGGCCAAGTGCCGCGAGGCGGGCAAGGCGCGCATCGAGGGCAAGGCGTACGTGGTGCAGGACGGGGATGTCATGCACTTCCGTTTCAACACCTGAGCGTTCCTCCGAGTGCGTGGCTGATGCGCCCGGGGCCGAGGCGGCCCCGGCTAGCTCGTTTTGCGCTGTGTCGCCTTGCGGTGCCGGGCGCGGAGCACGAGCGCGTAGAGCCCGAAGCTGATCACGATCAGAAAGACATCGAGCGGCTTCAGGCGCCGCGGCACACCTGCGGGTGCGTAGCTCTCCGCCGAGGCGCGGGCCTCGTCCCCTGTCCGATGGAGCGAGGGCTGCTCGATGGGAGGCGGAGTCGCGTCGAATGCCTCCGTGCGACCGCGCTGGAGAGGTGGCGGCGGAGTCGGGGCGGGCTCTGGCATGGCCGCGACGGCCTCGGTCCTGCCCGCCGCGAGCGGATTTTCGACCCCTGGAGCAGCTGAGGAGACCACCTCGAAAGCCTCGGTTCGGCCCGCTGCGAGCGGGCTCCCCGGAGCCGGCGCAGCGGGCGGTGTCGGGAAAGCCTCCGTGCGGCCCGCGGCGAGCGGATTCGCCGGAGGCGCACCATCGGCCGGGACGGGGGTGGCCGCCGGCGCAGGAACGGGTGCAAAGGCGATCGTCCCTCCGAGGGCCCTGGGAGGAGAGTCGGCCCCGGCAGGCTCCGGGATCGCCTCTGCGCTGGGTAGGGGCGGGGTAGGACCCCCATGGAAATTCGGCGGCTGGACTCCGCCGACCTGGGGCGCCACGCCGAGCATGGTGCCCATGCGCCGCTTGGCTGCGCTACCCGCTGCGGCTCGCGCTCCCTGGAAGATGCCCGCGGGCGGAGCTGGGGAGCCGCCCGCGGGTCCTTCGGCCGGCTCGGGCGGCGCCGCTTCCTGAAGCTTGCGGCGGTGCTCGTCGATCATGCCCTGCACGGACTGCTCGGCATTGAGCATCATGGTGCCGCGGAATTTGGCGGCGCCAGGCCCGGACAGCTTGAACCCGCACTTTGTGCACGTGGTTGCTGCCTCGTCGTTCTTGGTACCGCAGTTCGGACAAAACACGAACGCTACCTCCAGGGTGGATCCTAGCCCTCTTCGAACTCCCTGACCAAAAGGCTTACCAGAAGCACGGCGACCCCGGGGCCCCAGCCGGCGTACCCGCCGAGCCCGGCGCGCCGGTGTGGGACCAGCGGATGTCCAGGAGAAGTCGTGCGCCGGGTCGAGCACCTACCCTTGACACTCCGCTTTCGAGGTCACTACGGTGCGCTCGCTCGCAGCCCCCCCCCAACACAGAAAATAGAGCATGGCTTTTGTCCTGAGTCAGGAGCGTGAGCGCGAGCTGACCGAGATCCTGTCGCGCTACCCCAACAAGATGGCGGCGTGCATCCCTGTGCTGCACCTCTGCCAGAACGCGAATGGCAACTGGCTTTCGCCGGACGCGATTCAGTTCGTCGCGGATCGGCTCGAGCTCAGCCCCGCGCACGTGAAGGGCGTGGTCACCTTCTACTCGTTGTTCAACGAGCACCCCCCGGGAAAGCACCAGATCTGGGTGTGCCGCACGCTGTCCTGCGCGCTGCGCGGGAGCGATGCGATCTTGGAGCACTGTCAGAAGCGGCTCGGTGTGGGCGTAGGCCAGACCACGGCGGATGGGCGGTTCACACTGCGCACCGCTGAATGCCTGGCGTCCTGCGGGACCGCGCCGATGATGCAGGTCGACAAGACCTATTACGAGCAGCTCACACCAGAAAAGGTCGACCGCATTCTGGCAGCGCTCTCCAAAGACTGAGTCCGCCAGGAGGACAGGGCCTTCGACCATGCTCAAGCGCACAGACTACCTGACCAAGAATTATGGCAAGCCCGATGGCTTCAGCCTGCAGGTGTACGAGTCCTCCGGCGGCTATCGCGCAGCTCGGCGCGTGCTGACGTTGCCGCGCGAGGCGGTGATCGAGGAGGCCAAGAAGGCGCACGTCCGCGGTCGCGGCGGAGCGGGCTTCGACTGCGGCACGAAGTGGAGCTTCATGCCCAAGCCGGGCGGCGGAAAGCCGCACTACCTGGTGATCAACGCCGACGAGGGCGAGCCCGGCACCTTCAAAGACCGCACGATCATGGAGCAGAACCCGCACGCCGTGCTGGAGGGCTGCATGATCGGCATGTACGCGATCGGCGCGAACGCCTGCTATATCTACGTGCGGGACGAGCTGCACCTGGCCAAGCAGCGCCTTTGGGATGCCATCCACGAGGCGCGCGCCAAGGGCTACCTCGGCGAGCTGCCGTTCGGGAACAATTACCCGCTGCAGATCTACGTGCATACGGGAGCGGGAGCTTACATCTGCGGGGAGGAGACCTCCTTGCTCAACTCGCTCGAGGGGCGTCGCGGCGAGCCGCGGCTCAAGCCGCCCTTTCCCGCTCAGGCAGGCGCCTTCGGCTGCCCGACGACGGTCAACAACGTCGAGACGGTCGCCATCATGCCGACGGTGTTCACGCTCGGGGGGGACGCATTCAGCAAGCTCAGCGATCTGCACGCCTGGAATGACGGCGGCGTGCGCTTGTTCGGCGTGTCCGGGCACGTGAAGCGTCCCGGCATCTACGAATGCGCCGTGGGTCTGACCCTGCGCGAGCTAATCTACGATCTCGGCGGGGGAATCGAGGGTGGCCGCGAGTTGCTCGGCGTCATCCCGGGCGGTTCCTCGTGCCCCGTGCACCTGCCCAACGAGGTGGTGCACGTCCCGAACAATCCGAAGTTCGAGATGTTCAATGGCAAGAGCATCCTCGACCTGCCGCTGGGCGTGGATCCGTTCCGGATCGTGGGCAGCATGCTGGGCACCTGCTGCGCCATCGTGCTCAGCGATGCGGCCGATCCGGTGCTGGCCATGCAGAACTTGATGCGTTTCTACAAGCACGAGTCCTGCGGCCAGTGCACGCCGTGTCGCGAGGGCTGCGGCTGGCTGGAGCGCATCTTCGACAAAGTGGTCGAGGGCACGGCGACGCTCGATGAGCTCGACCAGGTGCACGAGATCGCCTCCAACATCACGGGCAACACGATCTGTGCGTTCGGCGATGGCGCCGCGCAGCCGGCGTTGGCCTTCGTGCGCAAGTATCGCGAGCAGTTCGAGGACTACATCCTGGGCCAAGGCCGGTCCCAGACGGGAAGGTTGGCGATATGAGCGCAGGTAACCTGCTGTTCGTGGTGTGTTCGATCGCCTGTCTGGCGGGCGCGTTGATCACCGTTTCCGCGCAGAACCCGATCCGTGGCGCGATGGGGTTGCTGACGACCATTTTCGGTATCGCCGGCTTGTTTTTGAAGCTGCGGGCCGAGTTCCTCACGGCGATTCAGCTGATCGTGTACGCCGGCGCCGTGGTGGTGCTGTTCGTGTTCGTGCTGATGCTGCTCGGCCCGGACGCGCGGGCGCCCGCGCGCACGGGTCGCTCGGGCGCGAGCCGCGCGCTCGGTGGCGTACTGTTCGTGATCACCAGCTTGCTCGGCATCGTTTCGCTGTCGCGCCAGGGCGGTGAGCATCCCCTCGGCTTGCCGGCAGCGGATCACGGCACTGTAGAGGCAGTGGGGCGCACCATGTTCGGGCCGGCCATCTTCGTCTTCGAACTGGTCACGGCGTTGCTGATCGTGGCGGTGGTCGGTGCGATCGCGGTCGCTCGCGGTCGCCAGGGCAGCGTGACGAAGAGGCCCGCAACGAAGTCCCCGCGCGAGCTGTTTGCCGGCCCGCCGCGGCCCCGGCCCGTTCCGCGCGGGCTGGGCACGGAGGGAGCCGAATGAACGCCTTGGGTGACACGGTCGAGAGCTATCTGCTCCTGGCGTCGCTGATCTTCACGATCGGGGGCGTGGGCTTTCTGGTGCGCCGCAACGTGCTGGTGCAGCTGATGAGCATCGAGCTGATGCTCAACTCGGTGAACCTGCTGCTGGTCGCCTTCAATCGCGTCCATCCGGACGCCATGACGGGCAACATGTTCGCCTTCTTCATCATCGCGGTGGCAGCCGCCGAGGTCGCGGTCGGTCTCGCCATCGTGCTCTCGTATTATCGCCTCAAGTCCACGGTCTACACGGACGAGGCGGATCTGCTGCGGCACTGAGCCTCAATATGCACGCATTCGAGAAGATCTTTCCGGCCGATGACTTCGCCCTGCTGGCCCTGATCCTGGCGATGCCCCTGCTGGGGGCGTTCGTGAACGGCGTTTTCGGCAAGCGCCTGGGCAGGGACGCCGTGCGTCTGATGGCGCTCTCGGCGCTCGGCATCTCGTTCCTCGGCAGCGTCCTCGCGTTCGTCCTCCTGCATGCCGCCCAGACGGGCGGGGAGGGCGGTGGCGAGGAGGCAGCGCGCTTCGTGTGGCACGCCTGGGAGTGGATGGGCCTATCCCGCGCGGGGGAGGCGAGCTTGCTGCATTCCGGCGCTGCGCCGGGGCTGCTGCAGCTGGAGGTGGCGTTTTCGCTCGACGCGCTGAACGGCACGATGGCGCTGATCGTGACGGGGGTGGGCTTCCTGATCCACCTCTACTCCACCTCGTACATGTGGGACGATCCCGGGTTCCACCGGTTCTTCGCCTACTTGAACCTGTTCATCTTCTCGATGCTGGTGCTGATCCTGGGCAACAGCTTGCCGATCTTGTTCGTCGGCTGGGAAGGCGTGGGTCTCTGCAGCTACCTGTTGATCGGCTTCTGGTTTGATCACGACGCGAACGCCTCCGCCGGCAAGAAGGCGTTCGTGGTCAACCGGATCGGCGACTTCGGCCTGCTCGTCGCGATGGCGCTGCTGATCCGTTATACGGGCGCGCTCGACTGGGACGGGATGGCCGCGGGCTCGCGCGGCCTGATGACGGAGATCCGGGTCTGGGACGGGCAGATGCTGTCCTGGCTCCTGCCCGACGCTCTGACCGCGCCGCGTTCGGTCTCGGCGGCCACCCTGGTGGGGCTGGCCCTGTTCCTGGGCTGCGCCGGCAAGAGCGCGCAGATGCCCTTGTACGTTTGGTTGCCGGACGCGATGGCGGGTCCGACGCCGGTCAGCGCGCTGATCCACGCGGCTACCATGGTGACGGCCGGCATCTATCTGGTGTGCCGAATGGCTGGGATCTTCACGCTCAGCCCGGCAGCGATGTTGGTGGTCGCGACCATCGGTGCGCTGACCGCCCTGTTTGCGGCGACGATCGCCCTGGTCCAACGCGACATCAAGAAGGTGCTCGCTTATTCCACCGTGAGCCAGCTGGGCTACATGTTCCTCGGCGTCGGCGTCGGCGCGTTCACGGCGGGCTTCTTTCACGTCCTCACGCACGCCTTCTTCAAGGCCTGCTTGTTCCTCGGTGCCGGCTCGGTGATCCACGCGATGCACGCGCGCATCCACGACACCGATGCCTCCCAGGACGTGAACAACATGGGCGGACTGAAGAAGTACCTGCCCCTGACTCACCTGACGTTCCTGGTGTCGGTGCTGGCCATCGCCGGGCTGCCGCTGACCAGCGGCTTCTTCTCCAAGGACGAGATCCTGTACAGCGCCTTCACGCGCTCCGTGGTCTCGGCGAATCCGAACGCCTTTGCCTGGCCCTCCTGGGCGGGCCCCCTGCTGTTCGCCATCGGCGTGACAGCCGCGGTGATGACGGCGTTCTACATGTTCCGGGTCTACTTCCTGACGTTCCACGGGGAGTTCAAGGGCTGGAAGATCGTTCCGGGCTGGCAGGGCGCGCACGGTCACGACGACCATGGTCACGCCCACGATCATGGGCAGGACCACGGTCACGGCCATGAGCACGAGCACGACGGCGCGCACGAGCTGTACGGCCACGAGTCGGAAGCGAGCGAGACGGGTGACGCCGGTCATGATCACGCGGCGCAGGACGCGGCGCAGCACGGCCACGCCCACGGGGCCCATGTCCCGGGCGAGCCGCTCGAGGGGCCCGAGCCCCACGAGTCGCCCTGGCAGATGACGTTGCCGCTGGTCGTCTTGGCGGTGCTGGCGGCGTTCGGTGGGTTCCTCAACGCGCATCCGCTCCACATCGTCCCGCTGGAGCACTGGCTCGAGCCCGTCTTCGGCAGCGCGGTTGATGCCGCTCGCCTGCACACGAGCGATCCGGATGACGCGCTGATGATTCCGCTGCTCATCCCGGGCGTGCTCGCGTTCTTGATCGGCTCCGGCGCGGCGTACGTGGTGTACATTCAGCGTGCCGCGGGGCCGGAGAAGTCCTTTGCCGCAAGCTTCCCGCGTCTGTATCAGTTGATGTTCGAGAAGTGGCGCATCGACGAGCTGTATGACGAGCTGGTGGTGGGAAGCCTGGAGGCGCTGGCCGAGGCGTCCGTGTGGGTGGATCGCTGGGTCGTCGACGGCATTCTGGCCCGGTTGACGGCGCTGCTGGTCACCGTTTGGGGTCACCTGCTGCGCTTGTTCCAGACGGGGCACGCCCAGGCGTACGCCGCGGTGATGGTGCTCGGTCTGTTTGGCCTGGGCTGGTTCGTGGCGGTGCCTCAGCCCGAGGCCGCCATCTCCGGAGACGCTGCCACTGGCCAGTACGCCGTGCAGGCCGCGCCGGGCCTTGGCTATTCGTACCGCTGGGATGCGGATGGCGACGGCAATTTCGACACCGAACAGTTCGGTGACTTCGAGCAGGTGACGCTGTCGCTGGAGGAGGGGACCACCCGCGACGTGCACCTGCAGGTTCGGAACGCCTTTGGGCGTGTCCGCACCGGCACGTTCTCGGTGACGCGCCCGCGCCACGATGGCTCTGCTCCGACCGCGTTGGCCGAGCCGAGGCTGGCGCCCCGTCGCGGGCCGCAGTTGCCCGCCACGGCTCTTCAGCAGCGTGCTGCTGCCGTGCCCGGTGTCGTGCCGGCAGGAGGTGTCCAATGAATCCGCTGGCAGCAGCCATCGTAGCGCTGTGGCCGTACGCGCTGGCCTTTGTGGTCGGTGCCGCCGTTCCGCGGCGGCAGGGCAAAGGAGAGCGCTTTGCGATCGGTCTGTCCGCGGTGCTGGGCGTGGCCTTCCTGCGTGGGCTGTGGCCTGGCGCCGAGGCTCCCTCGGAGCCGTCCATCGAGTGGCCTCACCTGCTGAACGTGATCGTATTCTTGCCGATCCTCGGCGCGATCGCGGTTCTGTTCCTGCCCCGGCAGGCGCCGCGCCTGCTCAAGCGCTTCAGCATGGCGGTGCTGCTGGTCGATTTCGTGATCTCGCTCTGGCTGCTCGGAGCGCCGATGACGGAGGGCTGGCATTTCCAGTACATCGCCGAGTGGCTACCCAGCTTCGGCATCCGCTATCACGTGGCGATCGACGGGGTCAGCCTGTGGCTGGTGCTGCTGACCACGCTCTCCAGCCCGCTCGCGCTGTATGTGAGCTTCGGCTCGATCCAGAAGCGCACCAAGGAGCTGTGCTTCTCGTTCTTGCTGCTGCACGGCGCGATGCTCGGCGCGTTCGTCGCCCTGGACCTGTTCCTTTTCTACCTGTTCTGGGAGCTGGTGCTGGTGCCGATGATCCTGATCATCGGCATCTGGGGCGGGGTCGAGAAGATCAAAGCGGCCTACAAGTTCTTCCTCTACACCATGGCCGGCAGCATGCTGATGCTCGCTGCCATTCTGTACCTGGTCTGGAGCTTCAAGCAGGTCGAGGGCTACTACACGTTCGACTACCTCGCGCTCCGCCGGCTGGTGCTGCCCGATACCGCTGCCTGGCTCTGCTTTGCAGGCTTTGCGATCGCCTTCCTGATCAAGGTGCCGATGTGGCCGTTCCACACCTGGTTGCCGGACGCGCACGTGCAGGCGCCCACGGGAGGCTCGGTGATCCTGGCGGCCGTGATGCTGAAGCTCGGGACCTACGGCTACCTCCGCTTCTGCATGAGCCTGTTCGAGGGGCCCGCCTGGCAGGCGGGTGCCACGCTGGCCTGGATCGCGTTGCTCGGCGGCGTGGTCTACGGGGCGCTCTGCGCCTGGCGTCAGGCCGACATCAAGCGCCTGGTCGCGTACTCCTCGGTGGCGCACCTCGGCTTCGTGATGCTGGGGCTGTTCTCGGCGACGCGCTCGGGCATCGAGGGCGCGCTGCTGCAGATGGTCAATCACGGTGTCTCGACGGGCGCGCTCTTCATCCTGGTCGGCGTCGTCTACGATCGGCGCCATACACGCATGGCGTCGGAATACGGTGGATTGGCGAAGGTGATGCCGATCTACGCCGCGCTGTTCGTGCTGTTCACCATGGCCAGCATCGGGGTGCCCGGCACCAATGGCTTCGTGGGCGAGTACATGGTCATCATGTCCACCATCGTGTCGCAAGCGCTCGGCCGCTGGGCTACCAGCCAGGCCGCGGTCGCAGCCGCCGGGGTGATCCTCGCTGCCGTGTACATGCTCTCGGTGGTGCAAAAGGTGTTCTTCGGCCCGCTCGACAATCCCAAGAACAAGTCGCTCACAGACGTGAATTCACGCGAGGCCGTCGCGCTGGCGCCGCTGGTGGTGATGGTGTTCATCATCGGCTTCTTCCCCAAGCTGCTGCTCGACCGCATGCATGATTCCGTGACCGGGGTCGTCGGCCGCTATGTCGATGGCAGGCTCGCGTATCAAGATCATCGCGGGCGCGTGGATACTGTCCTGGAGCCGCTGCTCGGTGGTCCGACGGAAGCTGGCTATCCACAGCGGCCAGCTGCACCTACGGCGCCCTCCGAGGCGCCGAGCGTCGCGGCGATTCTCCCCGGCGCCGGCCTGGAGGGCGCACCATGAACTTGTTGTTCGCTCTGTCTCCCTTGCTCGCCGTGGCGGGCGGGGCGCTGCTCTTGATGCTCGCCGAGGCTCTCGGTCGGCCCGCGGTCGCCGAGGGGATCAACGCCGAGGGTCTGGTGACGGACGCGGGCGCTGGGCGCGCGCCCGAGCTGGCAGTAGGAAGCAGCGTGGTGCTGTTTTGCGGCGCCATCTTCAGCATCGGCGTGTGGCTGTACGGGCCAGAGAAGCTGTCGGGCCTGGACGCGGTCGCGCCTTATTTCATCGTCGATCGCTTCTCGCTCTTCTTCTCGTTCGTGGTGTGCCTGGGGGGCGCTCTGGCGACGCTGCTCGGGGGTGGCTACCTCCCCGAGCACAGCATCGATCGCACCGAGTTCTTCTCGCTGGTGCTATGGGCCTCGGTCGGAGCGATTGCGCTCTCGGCGGCTGGCGACCTGCTGACGCTGTTCGTCGGTCTGGAAACCATGTCGCTCGGCGTCTACTGCATGATCGCGCTGCGCCGCGGCAGCCTGAAAGCCAGCGAGGCCGCGCTGAAGTATTTCTTGCTGGGCAGCTTCGCCGCTGCCGTCCAGCTCTTTGGCGCCGGGCTGTTGTACGGCGCCACCGGCCACACGGATCTGGCGGGCATCGGCAAGGCCATCCGTACCATCGGTGAAGCGGGCAGCACGGTCAGCGCGCCGATGGTGCTGGTGGCGATGGTGATGTCGATCGTCGGTCTGGCCTTCAAGGTCGGGGCAGTGCCGTTCCACATGTGGACCCCCGATGCCTATGAGGGCGCGCCGACGCCGACCACGACCTACATGGCCGTGGCGCTGAAGAGCGCCGCCTTCGCCATCCTGATGCGCGTGCTCGTGCTCAGCTTCGGCGATGACCGTCTGCTCAGCTGGGGTACGGGCTGGCCGCCGATCGTGGCCACTCTGGCGATCTTGTCGATGACGCTCGGCAACGTCGTCGCGGGCCGCCAGGACTCGGTCAAGCGCATGCTCGCGTACTCCTCTATCGCGCACGCCGGCTATGCCCTGGTGGGGGTCGCGGCGATCTTGGGGTCGGACCAGGCAGAGCCTTCCGTCTCGTTCTATCTGTTGACCTATACGGTCTCGACCGCCGGCGCCTTCGGGGCGCTGATCCTGTGCGGCAGTCGTGGGCGCGAGGCCGTCAGCTACGAAGATCTGGCGGGCGTGGGCCGCCGGCATCCCGCTGCGGCGCTCGCTTTCTCCCTCTTCCTGCTCTCTCTCGCGGGTGTGCCGCCGGCGGCTGGCTTCTTCGGGAAGCTCTATATCTTCACCGCGGCAACGGAGGCCGGCCTGTACTGGTTGACGGTGCTCGGTCTGCTGAACAGCGCAATCGGGGCTTACTACTATCTGCGCGTGATGGTTTACATGTACATGCGCGAGCCAGTACCGGGCGCTCCGGTGGCGGTGCCGATGAAATCGAGCATGGTCAACGCGGCCCTGATCATCGCCGCGTTTGCCGTCGCTTTGCTGGGCATCTTCCCGACCCAGGCTCTGCAGCTGGCAGCGACGGCTCTGCCCTGAGGTGCGCCGGGCCGGCGCAAACTCCGGTAGGGTGGAGCACATGACACGGCGAACTGCCTTCGGAGCCTGTCTGCCGCTTCTGGCGTGGGCTCTGGTGTCGTGCCGGGAGACATCTCCCGCTCCGGGCGGCGCCGCGGGGGGCGCTGCCGGCCACGGCAGTCGTCTCTCGGCAGCCTCCGAAGAGGCGGCCCGGCAGCGCGATGAGGCGGTCGCAAAGTCCCTGAACCCGCGCGGGTTGCCCCCGTATTCGGGTCCGGTGGGTGGGGTCCGCGGCGTCGTCACGGTCAGCGGAGATCCGCCGCCCACGCTGCAGGAGGTCGCAGCGAAGATCCCGGACACTTGCCCGCGTGCGCTCGAGATGCAGCGCAAGCTGTTTCGTCAGGGGCTCGAGCGCAGTCTGGCCGACGTGCTGATCACCGTCACGGAGTACCAGGGCTTCGTCAAACCCCGCAGCGACTCAGTGCGGGTGGAAGCGAAGGGCTGCGCCTTCGATGCCAACGTGATCGCGATGGTCTATGGTCAGCGGCTCGACGTCTACAGCCGCGATAACCAGCCCTACATGCCACGCTTGATCGGCGTGCCCAGCTACACCTTACGCGTGGCCATGCCGGGAGGCAGTCCCGTTCCGGTCTTCCCGCCGCAGCCGGGGCACTACCTGTTGGTCGAAGAGACGCGCGACTACATGCGCAGCGAGCTGTACGTGCTCAACTACCCCACCTTCGATGTCACGGGCCTGGACGGCGCCTTCGAGATCACGGGCATCCCCGCTGGCGACGTCAAGGTAACGGCATTCTGGCCGGCATTGGGCAAGGTGAGCGAGCAGCGCATCCAGATTCAGTCTGGCGTCACGCAGGACCTGAAGTTCGAGTTTGCGTTCTCCCAGAGCGAGTACGACGCCGCCCTGCGCGCCCAGGCAGCGGAGAACACGGGCGGTAGCGCTGGCGCGCCCGCTCTGCACTAGCGCTTTCGTTCAGCGCTCGGGCCACTCAGGCGCTGATACGCCTGGGTCCAGCTCCGCGCCGCGTCGTTGTCGATCCGCGCGCGCAGCACTTCAGCGAGGAAACGCGCCAGCTCGGGCGGCGGTGCCTGGTCTCCCTGCGCCTCGAGCAAGATGCGCCTCAGCGCTTCATCGCCACCGAGCTGTGCTGCCGCCATCAGGCCTGCGATCAGCGCGCCCGAGTCGCGTGGGTTGGCAGCCAGCAGCAGCTCCGCCTGGGCCAGGCCGAGCTCGGGCTGGGCATGAGCCGTGGCCAGTAGCGAGAGCTCGAGCGGAGTGATGCGCGCTTCTGTCGCGAGCTGTCGGGCGCGCTCGATTTCCTTGGCGCGAATGGCCGCGACCAGGGCAGGAGGCGGCTCTCTGTGCTGCGCGGCAGCCGGCGGGCCCTGCTCGTGCTCCGAGCGCCGCTGCAGCACCTCGCCGGCCAGCAGCGACAGCTGCGGATCTCCGAGCAGCACCGTTTCAGTCTGCAGCTCTCCCCCGCTGGCACCCAGCTCCGGCTCCAGCAGCAACCAGGCGAAGAGCCAGGCGCGCGCGCGCTCGGGCTGAGCGGTTTCCCGATAGAGTCGCGCGACCAGCAGGTTGGCGTCCGGGGCGTCGGGGGCCAGCTGCACAGAGCGCAGCGCTGCTTCCAGCGCGGCCGCGGGTTGCTGACGCGAGAGGCATTGCGCGCGCGCCGTCCAGGCCGGCGCATAAGGCTCGAGCGCAGCAGCGCGGTCGAACAGACGCAGCGCGCGCGACGCGCTCTGCCGACAAGCCAGCGCCCCGAGGCGGGTGAGGATCTCCGGGCTCTGTCCGTCGCGCACCAGTGCCTGACGATACGCCTGCTCCGCGCCGGCGACGTCCCCGTGCTGCTCGCGATATACGCCTTCGGTGTACGCAGCGTAGGCTTCCGGGCGGATGTAGCGGCCTCTCACCGTGTGCCCGTCGAACACGCGCTCGGTACCGAGCGCGCTGCTGCAGGCGATCAGCGCGTGCAATGCCCCGGCCAGCCCGAGGGCGGCCCATGGCTGAGCACGGCCCAGGCCGATCACGCGCCCCGCAGCTCTTTCAAGATGCGGCGCGCCGCGGCGATGTCGAAAGCACGGATCGCGGACAGCGCGCTCGCTACGCGATCGACCTCGTCGTTCACGGCGCCGGCAGCCGTCGCCACGGAGCGCGCATGAAGAGACATGTGCCCGCGCTGGATCCCTTCGGTCGCCAGGGCGCGCAGCGCCGCCAGATTCGATGCCAGGCCGGCGCTGGCGGCAAGCATCGCCAAGTCGTCGGCGGAGCTGACCTGCGCCAGCTTCAGCGCGAGGCGAGCGGCGGGATGGACCCGCAGCGTGCCGCCGACGATGCCGAGCGCGAGCGGCATCACTAGCTCCCCCGTCAGCAGATCGCCCTCACGGCGCCAGGTCGCGAGCGGACGATAACGGCCGGAGCGGGCAGCGAACGCGTGAGCACCCGCCTCCACGGCCCGATAGTCATTGCCGGTGGCGACGACGACGGAGTCCACGCCGTTCATGATGCCCTTGTTGTGAGTGGCGGCACGGTATGGATCGCGCTCCGCAAAGCGCGAGGCTTGCACGATGCCGTCCACCACTTCCGTGCCGTCCAGCGGTGGCGACGAGCCCTCTTCCGGTCGCGCGCGCAAGTCTTCCGCGCGCGCGGCGCAGCGCACGCGCACCAGGCGCCGATCGCACAGGTTGGAAAGGATGCGCAGTCCCAGGCGACCGCCGGCCTCGCGCGCGACCTCGCAGCCCAGCGCCTCGGCGACGGAGTTGGCCAGGTTGGCTCCCATCGCGTCCTTGCAGTCGATGTACACGTGCACGACCAGCATGCCGTCGCCCAGGTCGCGCACCTCGAGTGAACGCGGCCCTCCGCCACGCGCGACCAATCCCGGCACGGCTTCCGCAGCCATCGCCAGCAATTCCAGCGTGCGCCCGCTCAGGCGATCGGCCGCGGCTACCGGATCGGCGACCTCGGTCAGCTGGATCTGCGCGGTCATCAGCGCTTCACTGACCTCGGCTTGAAAACCGCCGGCGTTGCGCACGATGCGAGCCGCGTTGGAGGCGGCCGCGATCACGCTCGGCTCTTCGACCACCATCGGCATCAAGCGATCCTTGCTGTTGAGACGAGCGTTCAACGCAATGCCGAACGGCAGCCCGTACGTGCCCAGCACGTTCTCCACGATCTTGTCCGCCAGCGCGGGATCCAGGCCGCCCTGGTCGAGGCCCTGGACCAGCTCGTCCAGATCCACGCCGGCCACATCCGCGACGGCGCGACGCCGCTCCATGAGGGGCAAGCGGTAAAAACCAGAGATACGCGATTCACGGGCCACGATCAGGGGGTACTTTCTGGGGCACATCGATACACGCCGCGAGCATGTATCGTCAGTGGAAGCAGATGGTGACCGAGCGCCCCGGCGAGATCACGAAACTCACGGGGCGATGGACGGTCCGAAAGCCAGAGTACGATATCACCACCTCCTGCCCCGGAAGGGAACACTACTGCCCCGGGGCCAGCCGCGCGCGATAGCCGATCGGCTTCCGGCGTGACGATGGGAATTCCGGCAGCTTGCCCCAGAGCCACGAAGCCCGCCCGCTGCTGCTCCAAGTGCCCAATCAGGTCCGGCAATCGACCATCGCGGAACGCCGCCGCGGCGCGCTCGGCCGCCGCTCGCAGCTCACCGAACAGGGCCGCGTGCCCGGCGGGGGAGCGGGCGCGGAAGCCCGCGACAGCTCGGAGAAACTCTGCGGTGGAGGCGGCGGCCTCGCTGGCCCAGGCTTCCAGCACCAGGGCTGCGGGCAGACGCAGCGGCTCGAGCTCGAGATCACCGTCCGCGCCGCGGCGTGCCAGCAGCGTCCCGCCCCAGGTGCTCGCGGCCACATCGATGCCGCTGCCGCCGCCCTGTGCGTGACGGTGAGCGGCCAGCGCGGGCTCAAAGATCGCCTGGCGCAGCTCCTGATCCGAAGGGAATGCTCTCGGATCTGCGGCGGCCAGCGAGGCGACCAGGATGGCCGCGCTCGATCCGAGCCCCAGCTTGCGGCCTCCGGAGCGCAGCGCGGACGCATCGAAGGCCGGCGCGGCAGCGCCGGACAGGGCTGCGAGCACCTCGGGCGTGGCGATGCTGGCAGGCTGGGCGGCGTCGCAGCAAACGTAGCGATCCACCGCCGTGACCAGAGCGGGTGCTCCCTCCAGCACGCTATAGGCGCCGGACAGCACGAGCTTGCCAGGAGCGCACGCCTTCATGGCTCGCTGACCACGCGCGCGCCATCGCCGATGCCGCTCGCGATCACGCGCTGGACTCCGGGTACCGCCTGCAGCGCGGCGCTGACGCGTGCGCTCTGCGCGCGAGTGGTCAGCGCCTTGACGTGCGGCCCTGCATCGATCGTGAAATATACGAGCGCCCCGGCCCGGCGCAGCTCGCGCACGCACTGGAGGGCCGCAACCGTTGCTGCGTTCCAGTAGAGCAGGGCTGGGCGAGCAGCGAGCATGCAGGCGTGCATCAGCAGCGTGCTGTGCTCCATGGCCTCGCCGAGCCGCTCCAGATCCCCGTCCAGCAGCGCGGCGCGGACCTCCTGATAGGCCAGCGGAGCGCTCTCGCGAAAGCTCGCATAGTAAGGGCTGCTGTGCTGGGTCTGCTGCATGGCTGAAGTGGAGCCGACCGGCTTGGGGCCAGGGTCAGTGACGGCCACGACCATCATCCAGTCCTGGGCAGCCCCCGGCACTTGCAGCTGCTGAGCGCAGCTGGCGCCGGCTTCGATCGCGGCGAATCCGCCGAAGATGGAGCGCGCCGCGGAGACGGAGGCGGAACGAGCGAGGTCGCTGAGCTCGGCGGCGGTCGGCCTGGAGCCGGCAGCCCCGCTGGCGGCCACCGCCAGCGCAGCGAATCCCGAAGCGCTGGAGGCCAACCCCGAGGCGGTGGGGAAGTCGTTCTGCGACTGGACGCGGGCACGGCTCTGCAGCCCTGCAGCGGCCCGCACCCGGTCCAGCAGCGCCACGACCTTGGTGCAGGCGGCGGGCTCCTGCAGCTTGCCGTTCAGCCACACCTCGTCGGCGGTGGCGCGTGGATCGAACTCCACGTGCGTGATGGTGGTGAGCGCCGCGAGCGTCATGGAGAGGCTCGGTACGTCCGGCAGGTTGCGCGCCACGTCGCGCTTACCCCAGTACTTGGCGAGCGCGATGTTGGAGTGGGCGAGGGCCCGGCAGGAGCCGGGGGTGATCACGGATGGCATAGGCCGTTCAACTTCCGTACCAGCGAGGCTTCCCGGCTGACCTCGCCCTTGCTTTGGGTTCGTATGCGAGCGAGTCGCGTTTCCTTTTCTGCTTGCTCTTCCGGGGTGCTCACGGGCTTGTCGAGCTCCTCCGCGAACAGACGGCTTTGGCGCGCCGCTCGCTGGATGAGCTCGCGATAGGAATCAAAGGCCTTGCTCAGGGCAGGGTCCTCGGACCTTGCTCCCTCGAGCTGCTTGGCGAGCGCATCGTAGGCGTCGGCGAGCCGCAGATAGGTCGCTGGGCTGGCGCCGGCGTCGGCATCGTTGGGCAGCTGGCTGAGGCTGCCGTTGACGGTGTCGACCATGCGCTGGCACTCGCGCGCGCGCCGCAGGGAACTGCAGCCGATCAGCGGGAGCGAAAGGAGGCACACCAGGACGGCGGAGAGCGCGCCGCGCTCGGCTTTCTTCATTCTCATCGCCTGGGACAGAATGGGCACGGAGCCCGGCAGCCTATAACGCAGCCTCTCCGGGTGCCTACCTCGGAGTTCAGATCGCGGTTCCGCTCCGCGCCGCGCCGTCAGAACGCGGCGGGCACGTATTCCACCCGTGCCTCGGCACCCTCGAAGTGAACGCTCGCCGCGTCGAATCGCAGCTGCGCCGCGCTGGGATCATGCTGGAAGCGCTGACGCCAAAGACGCTGGCCGGCTCGTCGGATCCGTTCGCGCTTGGCGAAGGTCAGGCTGCCAAAGCCGGAAGTCCATGCGCCCGCTCCGCGCGTCCGCACCTCGACCACGACGATCAGCTCCGCACGCCGGGCCACGACATCCAGCTCCAGACGGCCGAAGCGCAGATTGCGCGCCACGATGGCGAAGCCAGAGCGCTCCAAGAACTCCGCCACAGCCGCCTCCGCACGCTGCCCGAGGGCGCCTCTCGGACCCCCCGGCGCTGCCACGGGCTCAGCCCCCCGGACGAGGAGGGGCGCTGCCGCAGGTCAGGTCCGTCGGCGCTGGTTTGCTGGGATCTGCCGGCACGGAGCAGACCTTGGGATCCACGCGCACCGGATCCACGTTGGAGCCCTTCCGGATGCAGTACGAGCCGGCGAGCTCGGCTTGGCCCTGATTTTGATCCGACACGATCTCCGCGCACTCGAAGCCGCTGGGACATTCGCAATAACGCGCGTTTGGATCCTTACCATCACAGCGACAGGAGCAGTACACCGCCAGCTCCGGCGGCCGCTCGGTCCGCTGCGGGTCGACCGGCACCTTCACGTACCCGCCGAAGTTGGGGACCTCACAGGGCAGGCCATGCGTGACCTGTGAGGTGGGATCGGGAGGCGTGCCGGCGGTTCCGTACGGGCAGCTCACGCGCCCCTGGAATTTGTTCACCAAGCAGACGCGCGTCTCGCACTGGAACGATCGGCTCTCCACGTTGACCTCGCCCAGCGAGAAGCCGGAGAACGTATCGAAGAACTCATCCTCGGGGATGCAGGGGTCTCCCACGCCGCCGCTTTCACAGCCGGAGCCGCCGAGCAGGAGCAGCGCGAGCGCCGCCTTTCCGCCGAGCGCGCACAGCGCGCCCGCAGATCCGCGGGAGTTATCGTTGGAGGTGCCAGAAGGTAGGTGAGAAAGCTTGGAGTTGGCGCGACCCATTGCGCGAGCTGTATAGCACGACCGACCATACCGGGTGGAAGCATTAGGCAGCATGAACCCTCCAGGCGCGCGCGTGGGGTGAAGGTGAAGGAGCAGCGCCGAGCGGGAGTGTCGCGCCGCGCGACGTTCCGTCTCCGTCGGCCGCTGCGAGCTCGGCGCGCGCGGCGGGGCTGGGTCTGTTCGCGGCGACACACCGGCACGGGCGGCAGCGGGCGCGCGTTGGCGCAGCGCGCCGTCGCGACTCGGCGTCACGTGCGCCGCACACGTGCGCGGGAGGGCCGTAGGGTCGGCCCTTTCCCTACACGGTTGGTGCCGACGGAGCCGAGGTCGGAGGAGTCGCCGCGCCCCGAGTGCCCGCTCGAGCCGCTGGATGCCAGCTTGACAAGCCAACTTGGAGATATCTAACATCAGCTGGCGGTTCAGTTGTATCTGCCGATTCCCGTTGGGTTTTCAAACGCACCTCGAAGGCCGTCGGAAGTTGCGTTGGCGAGCGCACCTTCAGCCGAAGCGGCGTGGTCCGGAGTCGCATGCTCCGGCGCTGATGGTTTGCCTGCGCTTGCCCGCATTGTCGTCGTGTGCAGGGAGGATGTTTGCAGCGAGGCTCTCTGCGATGCGAGCGAGTCTGCTAAACATCGAGACGCGGCGAACGCCCCCCGCGAACGCAGCGCGGGGCGTGCAGGGCGACTGGGAACGGGTACAGCTGGACATGCATCGAGAGAATTCGGGTCGGCGTGCGGCGCACAGTGCTGCTGCGAACGCTGAGTGTGTTCGAGCTGGCTTCGAGATGACTGTGGTCGGTTGCGACGGTGATCGGCGATAGCGGGTTGGTGGTAACGGTGGCGGCGAAAGTGAGGACGAATGTTGCCTAGGCGATGGCTGGGCGTTGGTTGCTTGGGTTCTGGGTTGGCGCTGGCAGCCTCGCTGTTTTGCGCAGCGCCTGCGCGAGCGCAGGGCGTGATCGACCTGGACGAGGCGGACGAACAGGTCGACGAAAAGGCGCCTGCGCCGGGTCCGTCTGTGACCGCGGGGCAGATGTCCGAGAACGCGAGAGCGGCCAAGGCGCTGTTCGACGCCCAGAAATGGGAAGAGGCGGCGCTCGCCCTGTACGGGGTGGTCGCGGGCGACAAGGACGACGAAGGCAACAAGCAGCTCGCGCAGTACTTCCTCTCGATCTCCCTGTATCGGATGAAGCTGTATCAGGCGAGCTACGCGCTGTTCGGCTTCATCGCCGACAACCGCAACCATCTCAAGTTCCAGGAGACGCTGCTGTGGCTGGCCAAGCTGGCGACACAGCTGCCGGAGCCCGCCGACATCATCGAGCGCGTTGGTCGCTACCGCGACACCGAGATCGCTGCCTTCAACAACGACAAGCAGAAGGATCTCTACTACCAGCTCAACTACCTGCTCGGCCGCTACAAGTACCGCAACCGCCAGTTCGAAGAGGCGATCCGCCTGTTCAACAAGGTGGAGGAAAGCAGCCAGTACTACATTCAGGCGCAGTTCTTCGCCGGCACCAGCTATGTGCAGCTGAAGAAGTCGGTGCCTGCCGTGCAGGCGTTCCAGCGCATCGAGACCGCCGCCCGCAGCAGCGTGGAAGGCATCGAGGACGAGGATCGCATTCGCGACCTGGCGTTCCTGTCGATGGCGCGCACTTACTACTCGGCTTCGATTCAGCTCGACCGTGAGACGAACGCGCCGACCGTGAACGCGCAGAAGCTCAGCGCCGCGGTCAAGAACTGGAACCAGATCGAGCCCTCCAGTGAGTACTGGTTGCAGGCGCTGTTCGAGGAGTCTTGGGCCTACTTCATGGCGGGCCAGTACCCGAAGGCGCTGGGCAACATTCACACGCTGCAGTCGCCGTACTTCCCGGGTGCCTTCTATCCGGAGGGCGAAATCCTGAAGGCGGTGATCTACTTCTCGAACTGCAACTATGAAGCGGCCACCACCGTCGTGGCGCGCTTCAACAAGCACTACGTGCCGATTCAGGAAGAGCTCCAGAAGGTGCTCTCGCGCTTCAAGGGCGAGCAACAGGCGGAGCCGTTCTTCAAGTTCCTGCTCAGCGTGCGCGATGGCACGGCGGATTTGCCGCCGAACATCGCCGGTATCGTGAAGGAATCGATGTCCGACCGTCAGCTGCTGCGCGGCATTGAATATGTGCGCGTGCTGGACGAGGAGATGGCGCGCTTCCAGCAGACCTCGCCCTCCTTCCGCAGCTCGCCGCTCGGAAATCAGGTGTCGGAGGTGCTGAAGATCGCGCGCGACCTGGCCGTGCAGGACGCGGGTGATCTGGCGCGGTCGCGTTATCAGCGCAACCTGGAGGAGCTCGCTGAGCACCTCAGAAACGGTGAGAAGATCTTGATCGATATCACGGCTGCGCAGCGCAACGAGCTGGACCAGGCGATCGCGAAGGAACAGGTCACCCAGCAAGAGTCGAAGATTTTCGGCGTGGTGAAGCCTGACGAGGAGCACATGTTGTGGCCGTTTGACGGCGAGTACTGGCGCGACGAGCTCGGCTTTTATCGCCAGGTCGTCGAGTCCGCGTGCGGAAGGTAGTGAAGGTCATGCAGATTCGAAACATGCGTAGCTCGTACCCTGCGTACCGCACGTCACTCGCGTGCCCCGCCGCGCCCGCGCTCCGTGACCGTGGGCGGTACGCCTCGTTGTTGCAGGCGAGCAAGGTGACCGTTCGTGGCTGGGCCGCGCTCGCGTCGATGTTGACGATCGGCCTGCTGGGTAGCTCGGCGGGAGCCGCGGGGCTCGAGCGCTTGAACTCCCAGTGCTTGCCGGAAGAGGCGTATACCGCCATCGAGACCTGTCCGGCGGGCCCCACGAAGTTCGAGGTGAACTCGCGTCACTCGACGGCCTTCAAGAGCGCGCCACCGCCGCGCGAGAAGAAGGCGCAGAAGGACACGCTGGAGAAGAAGCAGGCATCCGAGGAGATGTCAGCAGGTCAGCGCGATCTGCGCACCACGCGCCTGCAGGCGCGCGGGCGTCAGCTGCTGATCACCGAGATCTCGGGGCTGGAACGCCTGTACAAGGCCACGCCGCGCCAATCTCCGGATCGCGCGCAGCTGGTGCGCCGCCTGGCGGAAGGTTACGTCGAGCTCGAGTCGGCCGCGTCCCGCGACAAGATCAAGGCGGACATCGACGCAGACGAGGCGAAGAAGGCCAAGAACAAGGCGAAGTACGACGCTGCGACGAAGGAGGCCTCCAACGCGCAGCAGATCGTCGTCAAGTCTCGCGACAACGCGATCAAATACTACACTCGGATGAAGAAGGACTATCCGAGTTACTCGAAGATCGACGAGATCCTGTATTACCTGGCGTACGAGTACGAGCAGAACAAGGATCTCGATCACGCCCGGGCGGTGTACCTGGAGCTGATCGAGAAGGCGCCCAACTCGCCGTACATCCCCAACGCATACCTGGCGTTCGGTGAGCTCTTCTTCGTCGAGGCCATGGGCGACCCTTCCAAGTGGGAGCTCGCGGCGCAGGCGTATAAAGAGGTCATCAAGTACAAGCCCCCGCAGAACAAGGTCTGGGGTTACGCGCAGTACAAGCTCGGCTACGTCTACTGGAACAGCGGCGACTACGCGCAAGCCATCCAGCAGTTCAAGAACGTGATCGAGTATGGCGACAAGTTTGCCGACCTGCCCAGCGCAAAGCTGCTGCAGAAGTCCGCCCGGCGCGACATTTTGCCGGTGTACGCGGTCGCAGGCAAGCCGAGCAAGGCCTACAACTTCTTCCGCCCGCTCAGCGGCGACAGGGGCAACAGCCAGGAGCAGACGCTGCAGATGCTGCGTGACCTGGGTGTCAACTACTACGACACGGGTCACTACGACGAGGCGATCACGCTGTATCGCGACCTGATGGCTCGCGATAAGGGCGATCACTTCTGCGAGTACGAGGTGTTCATCGCCCAGTCGATTCAGGCCCTTTCTGCGTCCGACAAGATCGCGATCCGCAAAGAGCTCGACAACATGGTCAGCGTGTATGACCGCTTCAAGAAGGAGCAACACGCGCCCGAGGCTCAGCTGGAGTGCGCCAACCGGACCGCAGAGTTGCTCGCCGAGACGGCCATGAGCTGGCACTTGGAATCGGTCGGCTCGGGCGGCACGCGCGGTACGAACGATCCCAAGACGATGGATCTGGCGTCGTACCTCTATCAGAAGGTGGTCGATACCTTCACGACCGAGGAATTCTCCAAATTCACCTTCCCGCGCATCATCAAAGAAGACTGGCCCACGATCGCCAAGATTCGCCTGTCGATGGCGGACCTGCTGTACGTGCAGCAGCGCTGGGAGGATTGCGGTCCCGCTTTCGATGCGGTGGTGGACGAGGATCCCAAGGCGGACTCGGCGCCCGAGGCCGCTTACGCCGCGGTGCTCTGCTACCAGAAGATGTACGACCAGCTGCACAAGGGCGAGTCGGACAAGAAGGGCAAGGGCCTGGCTCCCACCAAGGACGAGGTGGCGGGCAAGGAGAACAAGAAGAGCGACTGGGAGAAGTTCAAGCCCAAGGAGCTCACGCCCATGCAAAAAGGCATGATCGGGGCGTTCAATCGCTACGTCTGTTACATCTCGCCGCCCGCGGGAAACAAGCAGGCGGAGGAACAGTACGTCGAGGTCAAGTACGCTCGCGCCCGCACGTACTATGAGGCGCAACACTGGGCTGAGGCTGCGATCGCCTTCCGCGACATCGCGCTAAACTACTCCGACAAGGACGCGGCCGTGTACGCGGCGCAGCTGTACCTGGAGTCGATCAACGTGATCGGCTCGAAGAGCGAGCCGCCCAAGCCGGCTTGCTTCGACGAGCTGTCGAAGGACGTGCCGAAGTTCCTCACCACCTTCTGCTCCGGCGACAAGTACGCGCAGGACAAGGAGAACTGCGACCTCTTCACCCGTATCCAGTGCGATATCCGGCGCCTGTCGGCGGAGAAGACGGTTGAGCTGGCGGACAGCGGCAAGGCCGGTGACGACGCGCTCGAGCTCTACAAGAAGGCGGGTGACGCCTACATCGCACTGTGGCGCGACTACGGTGAGGAGCGCCTGTCCAAGGGCGAGGCCTCGCAGTGCGGCCGCATGGATGAGGTGCTGTATAACGCGGGCCAAGCCTATCAAGCGGGTCGCTTGCTGGCGAAGTCGATCGCCGCGAAGCGCTTGCTGCTCAACCCGCTATACAAGCTCAACAACAGCGATCTGGCCAAGAAGGCGATCTACGAGATCGGCGGTAACTACCAGGCGATCGCCGTGTATGACGCCGCGGCGGCCTTCTACAAGCAGTACGCGGATGAGACCGCCTACCGCGGCGAGTTTGCGGACAAGGCCATCAGCGACGCGGTGGTGCTGAACCTGGGGCTTGGCAAGGACGAAGACGCGATCGCTGCAGCCAAGCTGTTCAACCAGAACTTTGGTCGCCGCAAGCCCAAGCAGGCGGCGCAGATCGCGTTCGCGATCGCGGCGCACTACGCCGAAAAGGAAGACTGGAAGAACGTAGCGGACAAGTTGAGCGCCGCCATCAAGCAGATCGATGAAGAGGCGACGCTGGACGTGAAGCTGCAAGCGCACGCGCTGCTCGGTCAGGCAGCGTTGAAGCTGAACCGCAACACGGCTCAGAACGAGTACGCCAAGGTGGTCAGCGGCTGGAAAGACCCGCAGAAGGGCCAGCAGGCGATCATGAGCATCGAAGGCGAGGATGACACGGCCAAATCCAGGCGCTTGGCGAAGGCCCTCACGGCCGTCGGCGAGGCACTGTTCTACTTTGCAGAGAAGAAGCGCGACAAGCTCGAGGCGCTGAAGTTCCCCGTCTACAAGGGGAACGGGAGCAAGGAAGATGTGCTCAAGCACCTCAACAATAAGGTCAAGCCCTGGATGGACAAGAAGACGCCCCTGATCAAGGACGCGTCGCTCGAGTACAAGAAGGTGATCGATCTGCAACCGACGCCGTCGCCGCAATGGGTGATCGCGGCTGGCGCTCGAGTGGGCGCCATGTGGGGACAGTTCGTCGAGGAGTTCCGCGCAGCGCCGATCCCGGCAGCCATGAAGAAGGACATCCTGCTCAGCCAGGCGTACTACGCCTCGCTGGATGAGCGGTCCGAGCCCTGGAAGCTGGTGGGCAAGAGCGCGTTCCTGGAGTGCTTGAACTACTCGGTCAAGTACCAGTACTTCGACGAGTACAGCCGCTCCTGCGAAAAGTGGTTGGCCGAGAACTATAAGTCCGAGTTCCACTTGGTCGACGAGTTCAAGGGCGATCCAAACCGCGTGAACCGCGTGCTCGCTGAGCGCCCCTATCCGCTGCAGCTCGGTGGCGAGCCTGCTCGCTTGAACGCGGAGCCCCCTCCGCCCAAGGATGCCCCCAAGAGAGCTCCCGAGGCCAAACCCGGGAAGACGGCGAGCGCAGAACAATGAACCAGCACCAAACCTACGGGAGCAGCAACGTGAACAGTATGATGCGTTGGAGGATCCTGACCGTGCTGGGCGCGCTCGGTTTGAGCGCGTGCGGCGGCGCCTCGGGCGGGGCGGCTGGCGGCAAGTCCACGCTGCCCGCGCACGAGCGCTCCGGCAAGACGAGCACGGCAGGCACCGAGATCAGCAAGCAAGCAGCGCAGGGTTACAAGCAAGCGCTGGACGAATTCCTCAAGCACGATCAGGCGTACGACTGGGCACCCGCGGCCTGCAAAGCGTCCGCCGAAGCCTTCGTGGGCGTGTCGAAGAAGCAGGAGAGCGACGCAGGCAAGCCGTTGCCGGAGGCACTCTACAATGCAGGCCTCGCGTACATGCGCTGCGGCCTGGAAGAGGAAGCGTTCAATCAATTCCAGGCGGCGAGCAAGGCGGGGCAGGGGTTCCACCGTGCGCGCAGCCAGATGGCGCTGTTCGAGTACAAGAAGACGGGTAACGTCAACGCAGCCATCTCCAGTCTGGAGCAGATCATTCGCGACGCGAAGTTCCAGAACGTGGAGGCGCTGGTGAGCGTGGCCGCACTGCAGATGGAACGCGGCAACGACGTCAAAGATGAGGACGGCGCCAACGATTTCGAGCGCGCGAAGAAGAACATTCAGCGCGCGCTAGCCATCGATGACAGCTTCATGCCCGCGATGAACCAGCTGGCGATCTACTACATGGAGCAGGCCAAGCGGAACGCCGAGGGCGGTGAAGATCAGCCGCAGCGCCGCGGTCGCCGCGGGGGGTTGGCGGTGGCCAGCGCCACGCATGCACGCGCGAACCGGCAGCAGCTGGAATTGGCGTGGCTGGTCACCAACCAGGGAGCGAGGATCGATCCAAAGTACGCTCCCTTGTACAACACCGCCGGCCTGATCCAGGTCGAGCTCCACGACTATAACGGCGCGGTGAAGAGCTTCGGCCGCGCCCGCGCGCTGGATCCGAACTTCTTCGAAGCGCACATGAACTACGCGGCGGTGAGCCTGTCATTCCGCGGCTTTGCCGAGGCGGACAAGGCCTACCGCGATGCGCTTCGTCTGGAGCCGAAGGACTACGAAGCGCACCTGGGCCTGGCGCTGGCGCTGCGCGGTGAGATCAATGACTCGAACTACGACGCGACCTTGGCCGAGGCGCAGAAGCACCTCGCCGAGTGCAAGCAGCTCGATCCGAACCGCGTCGAGGCCTACTACAACGAGGCGATCCTGACGCAGGAGTACGAGGCCAAGGGCGACCCCGCCAAGACCATCCCGGCGTTGAAGCAGGCGGTGGCGAAGTATCGCGAGTTCATCTCGAAGGCGAAGGGGAAGGGCGGCTACGCCGAGGCCGTCAAGCGCTCCGGCGAGCGCGCCAAGGACATCGAAGACACGATCAAGTTCATCGAAGAGGGTGAGCAGCTGCGCAAGGAGCAGGAAGAGATCGACAAGAAGGCCGCCGAAGCCCAGCAGAAGCAAGGCGGAGCCGACGGGAACGCGCCGGCAGGGGGCGCGAGTGCGCCCCAGCCCTGAGCGACTAACGCCGTGCGCCAGAAGGGTGCACGGCAGCGTCAGCAGCCGCGAGCGCGCTTGCGCCTCGCGGCGAGCGCGAGCGGATCGCGAGTGGCTGGACCATTGCGGGCGCCAGCGCGGTGGCGACGGCGGAGTGCACAATCGGGGCGCCCGTGCCAACCGCGCATCGACCTGGTACAATTGCCACGCCGTTGCCGCCGGGTCCTCGTGAACAGGTGCGCGTGGCAGACCGAATCTCGCGCTCGAGAGTTGACGAGATCGGGCTGGAACATGTACAATTTCACTGGAATCGCGGCGGAGTCAGCCAAGGGTGCGAGCGGAGCGACTCCGCGAGGCCACACGAATGGATGAGGTGTGATCATGCGTAACGGGATGCGTCTGGCGGTCTGTACTGGTGTGGGAGCGGCGCTGTTGTTCATGGCGGGGCTCTCATCTGCGCAAGTGAAGGAATCAAAGTCGGATGACGGCTACGGCTACCAGTTCGACGACGATCCGCTGAACGCCGGTGGCTTCGGTCCCAATGACGCCACCATTCGCGTGCGCGCCCGAGCGGCACGGACGACGCTGATTCGTCCGCGCATCTCGTTCGTGCCCGAGATGCTCAAGTCCGTCGAGAACCTTTGAGCATCGGCTGTTTCCCGCTGTAGCGTCCTCTGCTTTGATTCCGGCGGTTGATCCCCGCTGTTGATCCCCCCTGTTGATCCCCCTGTTGATCCCCCCTGTTGATCCCCCCTGTTGATCCCCGCTGTTGATCCCCCCTGTCTCCCCTGTTGATTCCGCTGCGTTCTTTCGTTCCGCTTCTTTCGTTCCGCTTCTTTCGTTGTTCCCGGCGCGCCCCGAGCACCGCTAATGTAGCGACTCGCGCGCGGCTCTTTCGCAGCGGGCCACCCCGCACCCGACCGCTACCAAGTCTCTAGCTCCGAATCCAAGAGCGCTGGATGGCCCTACCGAGTGCGGTACCATCGGCTGTCAGGATCCCCAATATGGCAAAGGCCGTAGTAACGTTCGCCACGTATCAAGGCGGTCAACTCGTCAGTCGTGATTCGGTAACGCACGACATCGTCAAGGTTGGTCGTGATCCGAAGAGCCACTTGCGGGTGGACGATCCGGCAGCCTCGCGCATGCATGCGGTGATCGAAGTGGCGAGCCCCTCGGAGATCACGCTCATCGATCTGGGCAACGATCCCGGTACGTACGTGAACGGCGAGCGCATCAACAAGTGCCGCCTGCGTGTGGGCGATCGGATCGATATCGGCAGCACGCAGCTGATCCTGGAGAACGTCGAAGCGGACGGTGCGGGTCGCTTCGACGCACGCCAGGCGCTGGGCGCGGCGGTCGCGCGAGCGACCGAGCAGGCACACGCGGGCTATGCTGAGCCAGCGGCGCCCGCGGCGGCCTATGCCGGAGCAGGCGCCGGCGTTGCTAGCTATCAGGCAGCCCCGGCTGCTTACAATCCGCACGGTACGATGGTCGGCGGGGTTCAGGCTCCCCAGGCGCCGCGCGCTCAGGGGCCGGCGTCGCATGCAATGGGTCACAATTCAGTGGGACATAATTCACGAGGCGGTTACGGCGGGCTCGGTTCTGGAAGCCATGGCTCCGGCGGGCATGCGGGCGGTGGCAATTACACCTACGCGATGGTGAAGAGCGGGCCCGACGTCACACCTGATGAGGTGGAGTTGGCGCACGTTCAAGCCGCTGAGGTGATGATCCTCTGGGGCACCAACGTGCTGCACGTGGCGCACCTATCCCCGCCGCGCAATTTCTACGTGGGTGAGGAGCAGTCCAAGGCGTTCTCGCCGGACTTCTTCATTCCGGCGGAGAAGTTGGGCGCGGCGAGAGTCCCCGTCGTGGTCGGCGACCAGTCGACGATCGCGGTGGTCATCCCCCAGCAAGCGACGGGCGAGATCGAGACCGCGGACGGTCAGCGCCTCAGCCTGGATCAAGTGCGGCGCCAGGCGCAGCCTTGCGCGGAGCTGCCGGGCGCGCACCAGCTTCCGCTGACGGTGGGCACCAAAGCGCGAGTCCAGCTCGGAGACATCGTCTTCCAGGTGGCCGCCGTGAATGCGGGCAAGCCGATCGCCCACGGCCTGGCGAGCGGTATCGACTGGAACGTGCTCGCGTACTTCGGTCTTTCGATGCTTTCGGTGGGCGGTCTGATCGCGGCGATGGCCTTCTTTGTGCCACCCCTGGGTCTCTCCGACGATGAGGGCATCGACCAGGATCAGCTCTACTTGATCCAGCAGTTTCTGAACGCCGCCGCCGAGCGCGAGCTCGAGCAGGAGGAGACCGAGCAGGTCTCCGACTCCGATGCCGATAACAAGGAGGGCGGAACGGGCACTCGCGCCAAGGGCGAAGAGGGCTCGATGGGCAAGGAGACGAGCAAGGAGACCAACAAGCGCTACGCCGTGCAGGGCCCGCAGGACAACCAGGACCCGCACCTGGCCCGCCAGCAGGCTCTGCGCGAGGCGATGGAGTTCGGCATGATCGGCCTGCTGAACACCGGCGCTGCTGGCGATCCGAACGCCCCGACCGCCCCCTGGGGCCGCGATACGTCCCTCGGCACCGACGAGGTGAGCGCGATGGGCAACATGTGGGGCGACGAGATCGGCGAGGCCTTCGGCTCAGGCGGGCTCGGTCTGTCGGGCATCGGTGAAGGCGGCGGTGGCCGCGGAGAGGGCATCGGCCTCGGCAACATCGGTACCTTGGGCCATGGCGCCGGCACGGGGACGGGGCAAGGCTTCGGTTCCGGGCACGGCCGTCTGGGTGGCTCTCACCGGACCGCGACCCCTCAGGTGCGCATGGGTGAGACGAAGGTCAGCGGTCGCCTGCCGCCCGAAGTCATCCGCCGTATCGTGCGCCAGAACTACGGTCGTTTCCGCCTCTGTTACGAGCAGGGCCTGGGGCGGAACCCGAACCTCGAAGGGCGCGTCACGGTGCGCTTCGTGATCGGGCGTGACGGCGCGGTTTCCAACGTCTCCAACGGCGGTTCCGACTTGCCGGATTCCAACGTCGTGAACTGCGTGGTCAAGGCGTTCTACGGGCTGAGCTTCCCGAAGCCCGAAGGTGGCATCGTGACGGTGTCCTACCCGATCATGCTGCAGCCGGGCTGAGACCCAGCTCGGCGACTCACGGCGCTCGTCGCGGCTCACGAGCGCCACCCCGGACGGCTGGTGGTCAACCAGTTGTGCGCTGGGAGGGGGGAATCGTGTCACCGCGGGCGGTGTCAGAGCGCGTACAGCACGACGAAAACGCGGTCGCAGTGCATCCTGCGTGACGCTTGCCGCGCTGCGGGTTGGTGGCGCACGCTCGGATCGAGGTGCGCTGGCAATCGTACGGGCGCACGCACCGAGCGTTGCCGGGGGACGTCTCGTCCTCGATTGCCGCAGACGGCTTTACTTCACCGCGACACTGCGACTATTCTGCCGCCGTTGATGCGAGCTTGGGCGGCACTTTCTCCGGCGCGGTCGCTCCTCGCGGAGCGAGGGCGTTTCTGCGAGAATACCGCTGCCTCCGCTTCTCAGCACCGCACCGAGCTGCCGCTCGCTGCTTCAACGAGTGCCGTGCCGGCGGTCGCAGCAGGTGAACGAATCGCCCGCTCGAGTTTCGTCGCAGCCGGCGTTGTCGAGGATGGTCCAGGAGTGATGGAGATGATGGAGCTGGGAATGAAGCTGGGCTGGCGCGGCGGAGCCGCTGCTCTCTGTGTGCTCGCGGTCGCGGTGGGCGCGAGCGGATGTAGCCGGGATCACATCGAAGCCATCAACCTTGCGAACCAGGCGGACCAGGCGCTCAAGGTCAACGTCTCGGGCGCGATCAAGGACTACGAGGAGGCGACGCGCCTCGATCCGAGCAATCACCGCATCTTCTGGAAGCTGGCCAACGCGTATCACAAGCAAGAAGAGTGGGATAAGATGGCCTCCACTCTCGCGCGCGCTTCGCAGGTCGCGCCCACATTTGCGAACTATGCGTACAATCGCGGCTTCGCCTTGATGAAGATTGCGGAGGGCGGCAACAAGGACGCCTATCAGGAGGCGAAGCAGCCCCTCCAGGACTGCATCCAGAAGGATCCGAACTACGCCGAGTGCTACCACTGGCTCGGGACGGCGCTGCTCTATACGGACGACGAGCAGGGAGCCTTGCAGAACTACACCAAGGCGATCGAGCTGGATCCGACCATCCCGTATTTTTACCCACCGCTCGGTGAAGTGTACCTGTCCTTGCGCAAGTACGACGAAGCCGAAAAGGTGCTGCAGGAGGCGACTCGCCTGATTCCGCCGACGGACAAAACGGCGAACGCGCTTTACGGCGCGTACACCCTCCTGTCTAACGTACACCAGGCCAAAGGTGACGATGCTGGGCGCTTGGCGGACCTCGAGAAAGCCAACGATATCGCTGGAGCCAGCCACCCGGAGATCGCCTTTAACCTGGGCAGCACGTATGCCGTAATGAAGCCACCACAGAAGGAGAAGGCACTTCGGCTTCTAAAGTCGTTCAACAAGCGCGCATGTAAGAGCGCCGACGCTGCCAAGAAATTCAAGGACCAGTGTGCGAGCAGCAATGACTTGGTGCAGAAACTGGGTGGGGTTCTCTAGAGCCGATTGCGCGGCGTTCGGCTGCGCTGCGGCCTGGGAAACTTCAGGACCGGTTGATTGCACCGGGGGCATGCCCCGGCGCCGCCCGAAAGGGGGGTGGCAGGGATTCTGGGCCTTCGAGTCTGGACCGATCAGCGGTCGTGGCAGGCGGGGCGGCTCTCGAGAGCAGTAGAGACCATTCTCAGTAGCAGTTCTCGAGAGCTTCCCAACAGCACTCTCAACAGCAGCACCAACAGCAGTACCAAAAGCACTGTGTCGGGAAAAAATGGGACCTTCGATTCCAGTTCTCCTTGGGGAAGATACAGAGGGGGAGCTGAATTGGGGGATTCTGGTTTTTGAACGCGTGAACGATTGCCGTTGGTTCGCCGGAGCCCCGATAGAGGTGGCATTCCCCAAACCGAGGTAAAATGGATCTGGACGCTCGTCTCCACCTGCTCGAAAGCTGCCACGACTGGCAAGGGTTAGTTGAAGAGCTGAGGGAGGCGATTACCCGAGAAACGGACCCGCGCCGCCAAGCTCAGCTGCACTTGCGGTTGGCCCGCGTGCTCAGCCGTCACTTCCTGCAGGGCGCCAGGGCCCTGAAGCACTTTCAAGACGCCTTCAAGCTCGACTCCACGCTGGGGGAGGCGCTGACCGAGGCGCGGGGAATCTACTGGGAGCTGGGCAAGCTCGGCATGGTGAAGCGCCTGCTGGAGCTGCAGATCCAGCGCGCCACCAGCCAGGCGGAGATGGCGCCGCTGCTGATCGAGCTGGGCGACGTGGCGACGGACCAGGGCGAGCTGGAGGTGGCCGATCAGGCCTATCAGCGAGCCATCGAGGTGGCGGGAGCGGATGCCGTCGAGGCCCACGAGCGCCTGCGCGACCTGCGGGTGGACGCCAGCGACTGGCGTGAGCGGGTCCAGGCGATCCAGGAGCAGGCTCGAAATGCGGATCCGGCCGAGCGCGCGACCCGTCTGGTCCGGGCGGCGCGTGTGGCGCGCCGGGTCGCGGCGGAGGATGCCGAGCAGCTGCTCGAGCAGGCGTACAGCGCAGATCCGATGCGCGATGATACTGCGACGCTGTACGAGGGTCTGCTGGTGTCGCAGGCCCAGGAGGCGCGGGTCGTTCAGACGCAGAAGGGCCTGATCCAGGCGACGCAGGATCCGGAGCGACAGGCGGAGCTCGCGTTGCGCTTCGGCGCCCGCTGGGGGCACCGCCACAAGAAGCCGCAGATCGCTGCGGAGTTCGGCGAGGAGACGCTTCGCCATCAGCCGCGGAACGAGGCGGCCTTTGCCCTGCTCTGCGACGTTTACGGTTCTCACTTTGGCGACTGGTCGAAGGTGGTAGGGCTGGCGGAGACCCTGGGGTCGAAGCTACCACCGCCGGACGCGGCGTTTTATCTGGCGAACGCCGCCGCCGTCGCGCAGCAGGAGCTGGGCGATCCGGCCAAGGCCCAGACCTACTACGAGCGGCTCGCGCAGATCGCGCCCGAGCACACCGCGTTGGCGCGACGCAACAATGGCGTGGCCATCAAGCGCATCAACGGCGTTTCGGTGATCCCGCAGCCCGTGCGCGGCTCGTCGAGCAGGCCGGCAGCGGCGCAGCCCGTCACCAACGGGAGCAGTGCGCCGGCTTCGCTGGCGGCCGAGGCGCGGCACGTGGAGCCGGCAGCCAGTGAACCGCCGCGGAGCGATGGTTCGCGCACCGAGGTCTCGCGCAGCGAGCCCCCTCCGCGCCAGTCGAGCATGCCGCCGGCAGTGAGCACCGCAGGCAGGGCGAGCGAGCGCCCGGTGTCCGGCTCGCAGCCGCCGCAGAGCACGCCGCCGCAGACGCTCGATCCTGCCGCTGTTCAGGCGCTGCGCGAGCAGCTCGCCAAGCAGGAGAGCCAGAACCGGGTGCACGAGGTCGTCAAGACGCTCGTGGCGCTCGGTGACGCAGTGCCCGATCGCGAGGAGCGCATCCAGTTCTATGCCCGCGCCGCGGACTTGTACGCCAACAAGTTCATGAATCAGGCGGAGGCGGTCAAGGCGCACGAGAAGATCTTCGCGCTGGACTCCACGCACGAGGCGGCGGGCGAGTACCTGCGCCAGATGTACGAGAAGCGGCGCGACTGGGAGAAGCTGGTGCGCCTGCGCCAGACGGAAGCCGCGCGGCTCTCTTCCGAGCGCGATCGCGCAGCGGTCTACAAGGAGATCGCGCTGCTCGCGACGGAGCGCATCAAGAAGCCCGCGATCTGCATCGCGCTCTGGGAGGAGGTGCTCGAGAACGATCCGAGCGATCCGGACGCGCTCTCGGAGCTGGGCAAGCTGTACGAGCGCGATCGCAACTACGAGAAGCTGGCGGACGTGCTGCAGCGGCTCGCGGACAACGCGACCGGCGACGAGCAAATTCAGCTGCTCACGAAGCTCGGCCAGGTCGTGGGCGATCGCCTCAAGGACGAGGATCGCGCGATCGAGGTGTATCGAGCGCTGGTCACCCTGGAGCCGGACAATCGCCGCGCGCAGGAGCAGCTGAAGAAGCGCTACCTCGCCCTGGGGCGCTGGGACGACCTCGATGAGTTCTACGCGGCCTCGGGCAAGTGGGACGAGTTCATTCGGGTGCTGGAGACGAGCGAGGCCCGCGCCGAGAACACGGCCGAGCGCATCGTCATGCTGCGCAAGATCGCGGAGCTGTGGGAGCGGCGCCGCGACAAGCCGGACCGCGCGGCGCGCGCCTACGAAAAGATCATGTCTCTCGATGCGAGCAATCGAGAGGCCGCCGAGCGCCTGATCCCCATTTACGAGGGCAGCGGCAACCCGAAGGGGCTGGCCAGCGTGCTGGAGGTCAAGCTCGCCTATCTGGATGACCCCGGCGAGCGGCTCGAGGTGCTGCGTCAGCTGGTCGAGCTGTACGAGAATCGCTTGCGCGATCCCGCGGTGGCGTTTGAGCGCGCGCGCGCGGCGTTCGAGATCGCTCCCGCCGATCCCTCGGCGCAGGCGGACGTCGAGCGCCTGGCGGAAGCCACCGGTGACTTTGCCGCGCTGATCGCCTCTTACCGCGTGGCGATCGAAGCCTGCGAGCGCGACGGCGAATACGTCGCGGTGGCTTCGCTGCGGCTCAGCCTGGGCCGCGTACACGTCGAGCGCATGGGCAACCTGGAGGATGCCCTGCTGGAGTATCGCGCGGTTTCCGAGGCTCAGCCGGACAACGCGGACGCCCTGCGCGCCTTGGAGCGCCTTTACCTGCAAGCGGAGCGCTACACGGAGTTGCTCGAGGTGTACGGGCGGCGCAGCGCTCTCGCCTCGACGCCGGAAGAGAGCCGCGAGATTGCGCTCGAGATCGCCAGCCTGCACGAGAATCAGCTGGGCAACAAAGCGGCCGCCATCGAGAGCTACCAGAACGTGCTGGTGCACGATGCGCTCGACAAGCGCGCTCTGTCCGCGCTCGATCGACTGTACCAGGAGACGCAGGACTGGACGCGCTACAGCGAGGTCCTGGAGCGCCGCCTGGAGCTGGACGCGACGGAGGAGGAGATCGTGGATCTCAAGTTCCGTCTGGCCGAGGCTCAGCGCCTGCATCTCGGCGAGGCCGAGCGCGCGCTCGAGACCTACCGCGAGGTCCTGACGCTGTCCCCGGGCCACGAGGGCGCACGCGCCGCGCTCGAAGGCTGGCTGGACAACCCCGAGTTGCGCGGCCCGGCCGCGCGCGTGCTCGACGCGATCTACCTGGTCCTCGGCGATTGGAACCGCTTGATCGCCGTCTCCGAGATCCTCGCGCAGGAGGCGGAGGACAACGAGCGACGCGTGGAGCTCTACGCGAAGATCGCGGAGATTGCCGAGCAGCGTCTCGACGACGCGCCGCGCGCTTTCGAGGCGCAGTCGAAGGCGTTGATCATCGATCCGACGCTGGAAGCCACCGTGCTCGAGCTGGAGCGTCTGGCGGAGCTCGCTGATCAGTGGCAGCGCCTCGGCCAGCTCTATCACGAAGTTGCGGACCGCCTCGGTCCCGGCGATCTGTCCCGCGCCTATCGGTTGCGAGCCGCGCGCAACGAGGAGCGGCTCGGGAATGTGTCGGCTGCCGCCTCGAACTACGAGCGGCTGCTGGAGATGGATCCCACAGACGTCGAGGCTCTTCAGGCCATCGACGCCCTGTACCGCAGCGCCCAGCGCTGGGAAGAGCTGATCGGCGTCTTCCGGCGTCGCATCGATCTCAGCGACACGGACGAGGAGACCACCCGCCTCTACGCTCAGCTGGCGGGCATCTACGAGGAGAAGCTGGGGCGCCCCGAGGATGCCATCCTCGCTTATCGCGAAGTGCTAGCGCTCGATCCGACCAGTGAAACCGCGCTCAGCGCTCTCGACGGCCTGTATTCCCGCGGGCAGCTGTGGCGCGAGCTGGCCGAGAACCTGGAGACGCGGCTGCAGCTCGCCGACACCGAGGAGAAGCAGCGCACGCTGATGCTGCGCCTTGCGGATCTGTTCGAGAAGCGCCTGGGGCAGGTCGAGCGCGCCATCGACACCTATCGCGACGTGCTGGAGCGCGACGCTTACGATCAGAACGCGCTCGCTGCGCTGGAGCGGCTGAGCCAGGGCGAGTACGAGCTGCGCATCGCCGAGATCCTCGAGCCGCTGTACCAGCAACAGGGCGACTACGCAAAGCTGGTCGGGGTGTACGAGGTGCAGGCGCGCTGCGCGGATGACAACGCCCGCAAGGTCGAGCTATTGCATCGCATTGCGAGCCTGCACGAGGACATCGGCAACAACATCGAGAAGGCGTTCCAGACCTACGCCCGCGCGCTCGCCGTCGAGCCGCTGGACGAGACGACTGTGGAAGGCCTGGATCGGCTGGCGCGCACGGGCGACCGCTTTGCGCAGCTGGCGCAGGTCTATGAAGAGCTGGCGGCTGCCCAGAGCGATCCAGAGCTGGTCGCGCACCTGTACGGGGCGGCGGCCCGGGTGGTGCAGCATGAGGTGGGCGACATCGATCGCGCCATCGAGCTGTACCGCAAGGTGCTGGAGGTCACGCCCCGCGATCTGACGGCCGTCGATGCCCTGCAGCAGCTGTTCCACACGGCGGAGCGCTACGCGGAGCTATCGGCGATCCTGCAGCGCAAGAGCCAGGTGTTGGAGGAGCCCGCCGATCAGAAGGCGGCACTCTACCAAGCCGCCCTGCTGGAAGAGGAGGTCCTGAGCCGCCCCGAGTCCGCCATCGCCGTGTACGAGGCGGTGCTGGCGCTCGAGCCGGACGATCTGCGCGCGCTGGACGCGGTGATCCGTCTGTACCTCGATCTCGCCCGCTGGGAAGACCTGCTCGCGGCGCAGCTCAAGAAGGTCGACCTGGTCCACGGCTCCGACGACAAGAAGGCCATCTACTATCAGATGGGCGCTGTCTACGAGCGCGAGCTCCAGGATGTCCCCCGCGCCATCGACACGTACCAGAAGGTCCTGGAGCTCGATCCGGACGATCTGGCAGCGCTCGGGCGCCTGGACGTGCTGTATCAGACCGCCGAAAACTGGGCGGAGCTGCTCACTGTGCTCGCGCACGAAGCGGAGCTGACCGCCGATCCCGGCGAAGCCGTGAGCTATCAGTACCGGATTGCGGAGCTGTATGAAAAGCGGCTCGGAGATCTGGACCGCGCAGTCGAGCTGTATCGCGACGTGCTCAACGTCCAGCCCGACCATGGTCCGACCCTGACGGCTCTGGAAGGGATCAAGCAGGGCGGTGGCTCGCGCGCGCTCGCTGCCGCTCAGGCGCTCGAGCAAGTCTACGATGCGATGGCGGAGTGGCCGAAGCTGGTCAGCGCCCTCAGCGTGCAGTCTGAGCTGACCGAAGATCCGTTTCAGCGCGTCGAGCTGTTGCATCGCATCGCCGTGTTGCATGAAGAGCGCATCGGCGACCCGGCGGGGGCGTTCGATTGGTACGCCAAGGCGGTCCGGGTCGACAGCCGCAACGAAGAGTCGCTCGGCGCCTTCGAGCGTCTGGCCAGCGCCATCGATCGCTGGCCCGCGGTGGCGCAGCTGTACGAAGCTGAGCTGGAGCAGCTGAAGGACGAGCCGGACCGGCGGGTGGAGCTGGGCCTGCGCGTGGCGCAAGTCTACGAGGTGCAGCTCGGCGACGTCGACGCGGCCGTCACTCAGTACCGCCGGGTGCTGGAGGTCGAGCCCGAGAACCAGGTGGCCATCCGCTCTCTGGGGCGCATGTTCGCCAAGGCGGCTCGCTACCCCGAGCTGGCCGAGATCCTCAAGCGCGAGGCCGCCATCGGCAACACGCCGGAGGAGATCCTCGACTCCAAGTACCGCCTGGGTCAGGTCTACCAGCATCACCTGGAGGACATCGATCAGGCGGTTGGCGCCTATGAAGAGGTGCTGAACTCCGCTCCCGAGCACCCGCAGGCCCGTGCCGCCCTCGAGCAGTTGTTCTCAGAGGGCAAAAAGCGCGCGGACGTGGCGCGTGTGCTCGGTCCGCTTTACGAAGCCGGCGCCGAATGGGAGCGCCTGATCCAGGTGCACGAGGCTCAGCTCAGCGAGTTGAGCGATCCCGAGCAGCGCCTGGAGATGTTCCAGCGCATCGCGGGGGACTACGAAGAGCGGCTCTCCGATTCGACGCAAGCCTTCGGCGTGTATGCGCGCGCGCTCAACGAACAGCCGCTCAACGAGCGGGTGATCGACGAGCTGGAGCGCCTGGCGGCCTCGTTCGGGGGCGGCTGGGAAGAGCTGGCGAACACCTACGCCGACGTAATGAGCGTCGACGGTGCCGCGCCGAACGTGCAGGCCCAGATGGGCCGGCGGCTGGCGCGCGTGTTCGAAGAGGAGCTGGCGGACGTCGAGAAGGCGGAGGAGGCGTATCGCTACGTGCTCACCGTCTCGCCGGGCGAGCCGTTCGCGCTGGAGAACCTGGACCGCATTTACCTGGCTCTCGAACAATGGTCCGAGCTGGCAGGCGTCCTGGAGCAGCGAGCTGCAACCGCGGAGGACCAGCATCGCCGCATCGAGCTGTACCTGAGGCTGGGCCGGGTCCACGATGAACAGCTGAACCAGAGCGGGGCCGCGCTGCGCGCCTACCGCCTGATCTTCGACGAGCTGGAGCCGCAGAACCCAGAGGCCACGGCTGCCCTGGTGCGCATCTACGAGAAGCGCGAGGAGTGGCAGCAGCTCGAGGAGGTCTACAAGCGCCAGCTGGAGACCGCGCTGGGCGACGTGGAGCAGGCCGACATCCGGGCCAAGCTGGCGGCGCTCTACTCGGATCACCTCGGTCGCGACGAAGACGCGATCGACGGCTGGAAGCGCGTGCTCGATCTGCGCGGCGAAGATTCCGAGGCGCTCGACGCGCTCGCGCAGCTGTACGAGAAGCTGTCGAAGTGGGCGGAGCTCGCCGACCTGCTCGAACGCCTGTATGACGTCGCTTCCGACGACGAAGCTCGTGTAAACGCGCTCGCGCGCCGCGCGCGCCTGTTCACCGATGCGCTGGGCCGCCACGAGGAGGCGCTCGAGGCCTGGCAGCGCGTGCTCGACATCGACTTCGCCAACGTCGCCGCGCTGCGCACGATTTGCCGGCTGCGGCGCGACAAGGGCGAGACCGCGGAGCTGGTCGACGCCCTGCACCAGTACATCGATCGCGCGGGCGATCGCATGGATGGCGAGGAGCTGCGCGAGGCGTTCCGCGAGCTGGCCAAGCTCTACGCGAACGTGCTCGGCAAGCCGGACGATGCCGCGGATGCCTGGCGTCGCCTGCTCGAGGTCGACGGTAAAGACCTGGAGGCGATGGCCGAGCTCGAGGCGATCTACCGCGCTGCGGGCAGCTGGCCCGAAGTGGTGGACATCAAGCTGCGCCGCGCGGAGGCGCTCACCGAGCCGGACGAGCGGGTCAAGCAGCTGCTCGAAGCGGCGGCGATCTGGAAGGAGCCGGTCGGCGAGTATGATCGCGCGGTCGACGTCTTCAGCCGGATTCTCGCGATCGATCCCGGTCACGTGTTCGCGTTCCAGGAGCTCGAAAAGCTGCACACGCTCGCAGAGCGCTGGGAGCCGCTGATCGAGTGCTACCTGGCACGTCTCGACGCCACCGAAGAGAAGGCGGACCGCAGCGACTTGCTGCGGCGCATCGCGCGCGTCTTCGAGAAGCACCTGGAAGATGAGAATCAGGCCTTTGACGCGCTAGTCACGGCCTTCTCCGAGGACTTCGCCGACGACGAGACGGCCGCCTACCTGGAGCGCCTGGCGCAGACCACGCAGCGCTGGGCCGAGCTCATCACCACGACCAACGAGTGGTTGCAGCAGCAGACCGAGGACAAGGACAAGATCCGCCTGTGTCTGCGCCTGGGCAAGTGGTACGGCGAGAACCTCGGGCGCCCCGAGTACGCGCAACCCTACTACGCGCAGATCACGCAGCTCGATCCGCACAACGCCCAGGTCTTGCGCCAGATGGCGCACATCTATCGCCAGGGCGCGCAGTGGCAAAAGATGGCGGAGACGTTGCAGCAGGCGCTCAACGTCGCGGTGGCCAACGACGACCGCAAGGTGATCCTGGTCGACCTGGGTCAGCTGCTCGACAAGCACATGCAGGAGCGCGAGCAGGCGGTCAACTACTTCCGCCGCGCGCTCGAGGTGGACCCATACTACCTGCCGGCGCTCGACGCGCTGGAGCGCATCTACACCGAGACGGGGGAGAACGAAGAGCTGGCGTTGATGCTGAATCGCAAGGTCAAGGCCTTGCGTGAGCCGGCGGACGTCGCAGTGGTCCAGCAGCGCCTCGGTGAGCTGTACGAGAGCAAGCTCAGCAACTGGGAAAAAGCCGGCGAGGCCTACCGGTCCGTTCTGGCCTACGACTCCGCGAGCTTGCCCGCCTTGCGCGGCCTGCAGCGAGTCTGCGAGACGCTGCAGGACTGGACGGAGCTGGTGAGCGTGCTCGAGCGTCAGCTCGACGTGGTCGAGACGGAGCGGGCTCGCGTCGACGTGCTGCTCAAACTCGCCCAGATCCAGGAGGAGCAGTTCCTCAAGGCGGACGTGGCGGCGGAGAAGCTCGAGCGCGTGCTGGAGATGGATCCGACGGAGCTCCAGGCATACACGGCCCTGGAGCGTTGCTACCGCCGGCTCAAGCAGTGGCGGGAGTTCATCAACACCTGCGAGCGCCACATCAGCGAGGTCGGAGATGTCAACACCAAGGCCGATCTGCACGAGCAGATCGCGCGGGTGTACTCCGACGAGCTGGGCGAGCTGGATCGCGCCATCGACTCGTACCAGAACATCGTCGATCTCGACGATACGCGACTGCCGGCGCTCGAAGCGCTGGCGCGGCTGCACGAGAAGCAGGGCGACACCGCTCGCAGCATCGAAGTGATGATCCGCGTTGCGGATCTCACCGCGGACGGCGGCCAGCGCGTGGAGATGTACTATCGCATCGGCAAGGCGCTGGACGAGAAGCTGTCCGACCGGGTGCAGGCGCGTGAACGATTCGAGATGGCGCTGGACCTGGATCCGACGCATCTGCCCTCGATCTCCGCTCTGCGCGCGATCGCGACCGAGGAGTCTGACTGGGATAACGTCGCTCGCTATCTGGAGCAAGAGCAGCAGCACACCGAGAGCACTCGCACCAAGGCCAAGTTGCTGGTCGAACTCGGCAAGGTGCAGGATCAGATGCTGAGCGAGCACCAGGCGGCGGTGAACGCCTACGAGCGCGCGATCCAGGTGGACAAGGAGTGCGAGGAAGCCGCGCTGCCCCTGGTGGAGGACTACGTCAACACCGAGCGCTGGGCCGAGGCAGCTCCGCTCGCAGAGATGCTGGTCCGCAAGAGCAAGAGCAAGGAGAAGGCGGAGCAGCACTCGCTCAACCGCTTGCTAGGCAAGATTCAGCAGGCGCGCGGCAACTACGCGGAGGCGTTGAAGGCCTTCCAGACGGCGCACCAGCTCGACGTCACCGACGCCGAGACAGTGCGTGGACTGGCGGCGGTGTGCTTCCAGCTTGGCGACTGGCCCAGCGCGCTCACGAATTACCAGAAGGTCCTGACCGGCCTGGACGACGGAGACGTCGAAGAGCGCACCGAAGTCTACTACCGGATGGGCAAGATCAAGCAGGCCCAGGGTCAAGCCAAGCAGGCGATCAACAACTTCGAGAAGGCGCTGAGCCTGGACTCGAACCACCGTCCGTCGCTCGACGCCATGGTGGAGGTGCACACTGCCGAGCGCGACTGGCCGAACGTGGCGAATTACAAGCGCCGCGTGCTGGAGCAGGTCCTGGAGGACAACGAGCGGCTGGATCTGCTGATCAGCATCGCGGACGTCTGGAGCGAGAAGCAGAAGGACGCCGCGAAGGCCATCGAAGCGCTGGAGGAGGCACGCGAGATCCGCCCGCAGGATCACATCATCCTGCACAAGTTGCTCGCGCTGTATCAGGAGTCAGGCGACTGGAGCCGCATGGTCGATACGTTGTCGGCCATCTCCGAGATTGAGACGGAGCCGGCGCGCAAGGCCCGCTACTTCTACACGATGGCGCAGCTGTATCGTGACAAGATCGGCGATCAGGAGCGCGCGGTCGAGCTATTCAACGACTCGCTGGATCTCGCGCCCGACTTCCTGGAAGCGTTCGAGCGCATCAACAAGATCCTGACGGTCGAGAAGAACTGGAAGCAGCTCGAGCGCCAGTATCGCAAGATGATCCACCGGGTTGCGGGCAAGGGTAAGACCGACCTCGAGTTCAACCTCTGGCATCAGCTGGGCCTGGTCTACCGCGATCGGCTCTCCAACGTGCAGCCTGCGCTGGAAGCCTTCAAGATGGCGTCGAGCCTGCGGCCCGAGGAGAGCCAGGAGCGGGTGATCCTCTCCGAGCTCTACGAGGTGGCGGAGCAATACGACGAAGCGATCGCGGAGCAGCGGGTTCTGCTGGAGCAGAAGCCGCTCTCGGTGTCGCCGTATCGGGCCCTCTATCGCTTGCAGCAGAAGAAGGGTTCGCTCGACCAGGCGTGGTGCGCGGCGAGCGCTCTGGTCTTCATGCAGCAGGCCACGCCCGAGGAGCGCGCCCTGCACGAGAAGTACCGGGTCAAGGGCATGCCGCTGGTGAAGGGGCGCCTGACCAACGAGCTGTGGGCCAAGCACCTGATCCACAACGAAGAGAACGTCTACATCTCGAAGATGTTCGAGATGATCACGCCGGCGGCGCTGCAAGCCAAGCTGGCGATGCTCAAGGCCAAGCGCGAGCTGCGCGAGCTGGACAAGCGCTTGCTGCAGGACCCGAAGAACTCGACCGTCACCTTTGCCAAGACGTTCTTCTGGGCCGCCAATATCCTGGGCGTGCATGCGCCCGAGCTGTATGTGCGCAGCGATATCCCAGGTTCGGTGGTTGCGGTGCTGCCGCCGGCCTCGCTGGCGGGGCAGACGGTGCTCACGGGATTTCAACCCCAGGAGCTCACGTTCATCTGCGGCAAGCATCTCGCCACCTACCGCGGTGAGCACTACATCCGCACCTTGTTCCCGACCCAGGCGGAATTGACGATCATGCTGTTCGCGGCGGTGACGCTGGCGGCACCGAACGCGCCCATGCCGCCGGACATGGCCCAGCAGATCCGCATGACCGCGCAGGAGCTCGCTCGCTATATCCAGCCGGTACAGCTCGAGGGCTTGCGAGCGGTGGTCAAGCGCTTCATCGATGAGGGCGCGAAGGCGAACCTGAAGCGCTGGAACTTCGCCGTGGAGATGACGGCGGCGCGCGCCGGTATGGTCCTGTGCGGTGACCTGGACATCTGCCGCAAGGTGCTGGGCGCCGAGCAGACTCGTCCCGGTGAGCCCACGGCAGCGGAGAAGATGCAGAGCTTGCTCGCGTACACGGTGAGCGAGGACTACAGCCGGATCCGCGAAGCGCTGGGCGTCACCGTCTCCGGCTGAGGCTCGTCGGTGGCGCGGCACGCGGCCCGGCCTACGTTCGGGCCGCGGAAGCTGACGCACGTTCAGCGATCGCGCCGTCACCGGCGGGCCGCCGCTTTTGCGGCAACCGGCGCCGGTTGTGGCGCGATCTCCGGGCATGACACTCTTGGAAGATGTGAGAGGCGGCAGCCACGAGCCTGGCTTGTCGACCCTGGAGTTGGAGGAGCCAATGAGCGGGGGCCCCTGGACTCTGGAGCTGAGTGGACCCGCATCCCGGCGCGTCGTGCGGCTCGCGAGCGGTCAGGCAATGACCATCGGCACAGCTCCCAGCTGCCAGATCGTGCTCGAGGACCCCACGGTGAGCGGCCGTCACGTGAGTGTAACGGCGCTCGCTTCGGGCATCGTGATCGAAGACCTCGGCTCCAAGAACGGCGTGTTTGTCGGCGGTGCGCGCATCAGCCGAGCCTCGCTGCGCGGAGGGCAGGGGTGCTTCGTAATCGGGCGCACGAGCATCACGGTGAGGCCCGCGCTGGAACGATCTGGTGCCGCCCCGGTGCCGTTGATCCCCGGCCTGGTCGGCAGCTCCGAACCGATGCGCCGGCTGGTGGAAGAAGTCCGGCGGGTCGCGATGCTGGATGCCCCCGTGCTATTACAGGGAGAGTCGGGGACCGGCAAAGACGTCATTGCGCGGGCCATCCACCAGCTGAGCGGCAGGCGCGGGCGCTACGTCCCGCTGAACGCTGGCGCGCTCGGGGAGTCACTGGCGGACAGCGAGCTGTTCGGGCACTGCCGGGGCGCGTTCACCGGCGCCATCCAGGCGCGCGCCGGGGCCTTTGAGCAAGCCGATCGAGGCACGCTATTCTTGGACGAGATCGCCGATCTGGCGCCCTCCATTCAAGTCAAACTGCTGCGGGCCGTCGAGGATGGCGAGATTCGCCAGCTCGGGGGAGTGGCGCCGATCCGGGTGCGCACTCGGATCGTGGCTGCCAGCTGGGCACCGCTCGAGCAGCGCATCGAGAAGGGCAGCTTCCGCGCGGATCTCTACCATCGACTTTCGACGTTCGTGATTCGCGTGCCGCCGTTGCGCCAGCGCAAGACGGACATCCCCGAGCTGGTGCGCCAGCTGTTGGCGTCCAAGCGGGAAGAGCTCGGCGAGCGCCACCTGTCGCAGGCCGCGCTCGAGCGCCTCGCCAACTACAGCTTTCCTGGCAACGTGCGCGAGCTGTTCAGCATCGTGTACCGTGCGGCGGCGCTGGCCCACGGCTCCGAGGTGGGGGTCATGGACATCGAGGCATCCCTGCCGCTGGTGCAGGCCGTACAGGCCACTGCCACTCATTTTGATGCTCGCCACTTGCTGGCGGCGCACGGAGGAAATGTGAGCGCGGCAGCGCGCAGTGCGCGCGTCGCGCGGAGCACGTTCCGAGCCTGGCTCAAGCGTCAGGACGGAGTTGCTGCCGCGGCACCCTGAAGACGCTCGTCAGAAAGTCACGTCCAGCAGCACACCGTTCAGATCGCGCGAGAACATCGGCGTGATCCGCGCCTGACGGCGGGTGGACGCATCGCCGGTCGTTTCGCTCGAGCTGCCGCCACTGTCCGAGAAGTACCAGACGATCGTGCCCACCGTGGCAAACGCGCCGACGCCGAGGCTGATCAGCGACAGCGTCTTGAGCCGGTCGCCGCTGTCCGAGCGCTCGGTGAACCGGGCACAGGCGTTGGCGAATTGGCCCGATACCTTCTCGACGTTCTCCTGCGATACGCGCGAGTCGAACGAGCCGGGGTTGTTCGCGATCCCTTGCGGGCCGCAGGGGATCGCGCTGCCCACCAGATTTCCGGTTTGCACGTAGCTCTGCAGCGCGTCCATGATCTGGTCGCGCGCGTTGTTGGCAGAGGCGTAGCGGTTGTTGGCGAAGCCGGCCAGAACCGCGGAGGTGACCAGCGCCATGCCACCCACAGTGACCGTGGTCACCGCGAGCGGGGAGCTGCCCAGCCAGCTGAAGAAACCGCGAGAGTGATGATCGGCTTCCGCCGGAGCTCCCGGCGCCGGCGTCAGGTCCTGATCCGCGGAGGCGCCGCTGATCGCGCCGCCGCCTGGCGCGGCCGCGGTTGCGCCTGCGGCCGCGCCGCCAGCAGCGGCCGCAGCTGGGGCCATCCGGCTGCCCTCGGGCAAGGCCAGCGTCACATACATCCGTTGGCCAGCGATCGCCTCCAGCGACTCGTCGGCGCTCAGCCCGCCCTTGGTGGCGCGCACGGTATGGCGCCCTGGCATCATGTACACGGCGTAGGGGAGGGGCGACTTGCCGACGTCCGTACCGTCCACATTGATCACGGCGCCGGTCGCGTTCACCTCGACGCTGACCTCGCCGACCTTGTCCCGTGCCTCCTCGAACGCCGCCTTGGCGTGCGACATGGCTTCCGCCCCGGGATTTTCCCGGATGTACTTGGCGAAGTTGTCCGCGGCCTCGGCGAAGCGCCCCGCGCGCAGCTGGCTCTGGGCGAGGTTCAACAGCACGGCGGGGTGCGGCTTGAGCAGGTAGGCCTGCAAAAACGCCAGCCGCGCCTTGTCGTACTCGTGCTGGTCGTAGTGCTTCACGCCTTCGAGGAAGCGCTGCCGCGCGATCTCCGTCTCACCGTCGGACTGGGCGTGCGCCGTGTCCGCGCCCAGCAATCCCGTGCTGACCACGGACAATGACAGCGCCAGGCCGAGCAGCGCTCGCCGCGCGGGGGCCGTGAGACTCCGAGAAACCACCGTCCTGAAAGTGAGATGCGTCATCTGCAGAAAACCCGATTTACGTCGAAGTTGCTCGCTCGAGGTCGCTCACCAGGTCCCGCGGGGGCTACCCGCGCCTGGTGGGTCTCACGGTTCGCGCGAGGATGAAGTCAGTCAAACCCTCAGAAGGGTGTCTCGCGAATAATGCCACCTCCGCCGTCTTTACGGGGTGGGTTTTGGCGCGCGCTGCGTGCTTTCGTTCTCCCGGCAGCCACTCTCGTGGTGCTCGAGGCCCGGCCGTTCTCCTCGTTTCGCGAGGGCTTGCGCGCTGCGGCAACGCGCGCTCGCGGTTTCGTGGTCGTTCCGGAACGCGCCTCTCGCCCTGCCTGCTTGCTCTTCGATGTGCTGCGTTCGATGCCAGTGCTGGCAGGTGGCTCCGCGGGCACGGAGCTCTGCGTGCTTTCGTCCGGCGCCCGCGACGAGGCTTCCGGCAGCGTCCGCGGGTTGTCAGCGACACCTTCCGCCGGTGCTGGCTGGAGGACGGGAGGCGGCGCTTCGAGCTGGGCCGCTCCTGGTTCCCTGCCTGAAGCCGACGCCAGCGCAGCGGTCGCTCCGGGGCGCAGCGCGGGTATGGCGTCTGAAATCGCGACCGCGCTGGGACGCCGTCGCGCGTCGTATTCGTTCTCCAGCCAGCGCAGCGCGTGAGCTCGCTGGCGCGGTGCCGCGATGCCGAAGATGGCGGCAGCAGCGGCGACCGCGCCCAGCCCGATCCACCAGCTTCGACGACGTGAGGCCGCCCGAAGCGCCGCCAGTTCGGCGGATACGTCGAGCGAGCTCTGGGCGAACGAAGGCCAAGGCGCTGGCGAGATGCGGCGCGATGAAGCAGGCGGCGACCCTGGCTCCCAGTGCAGGGAGGTGCCTGCCAGACTGGGGGCCTCGTCGACGCGCGGGCTGGCCTTCTCGGTGCTCGCTGTCTCAGCCGCCCGCAACCTGGAGCGCTCGACGGGGACGGTGTCCTGGCTCGAGTCGAGCCCTGCCAGCTCGTCGAGGTCGGGGCTGCTGCGAGGTACCCCCATCAGCGTCTTGAAGCGGGGGCGCTCGGCTTCATCGGAGTCGTCGGGATCGATCCCCAGGATCGGCGTCACCCTCACCGCGTCGGGCGAGCGCGCGCTTGCTTCCGTGCTGGCGCCAGGGTCGTCGAGCGGCGCGCTCCCCTCTGCGCGCGGGACGGAGGGCTGCGCCAGCGAGCTCGTATGCGACCAACGCTCATGAATGGATCCGAACCGTGCGGCGGCCCGTTCCACGCGCTCCCGCAACTCCGAAGGCAGGGCTTCGGCACCGGCTACTCGGGAGGCGAGATCTTCGGCCATGCGGGCCAGTCCGTTCCGCCCTTCGACGCACGGTCATCGTGCGTCGTGGGGCTGCTCGAGGGGGTCGGCGGAAGGCAGGGCGAGCCCTGCAACTCGGGGTAGCGGGGGGGCCCCGCGGTGAAGTCGGGCGATTTTGCGTTAAACCGCAGTTGGTGCCAGCCTATCATCGTGCCGATCGCGCGTGCAACAGAGCCCCGAGCCGCGGGTTCTCCGGCGCGGCGTTCTGAAGAACATTGCTCTCTGATGGAACCTTTGGAGCAGCCGTCAGCGAGCGCAGCAGGGGCGGCGGCAGCTGCGCTGGTCAGGCCACGAGCCGAGTTGCGGGTTCGGTGGTACGGTCGGCCAGGTTGGTTGCTCCGAACTGAAACGATCGTCGCGGCCTTGTGGTCGCTGGGGGCGGCCGCGCTGGCGAGCTCCGCCCGGGGCCAGCCTGCGCCGGTGCGAGCTGTGGCGAACGCGCCCGTCGTCACCGAGGTCGAGCGCTATGCGTCGCGGGATGCGGCTCGCATCGTGTTGCGCGTCTCGGAGCCCGTCCGTTTCGAGCGCGGCAGCGCGGAAGGTGCCGCGGAGGCGGGGCCGCGCCTGTACGTCGACCTACCGGGAACCAGCTATGGCGGTCCGCGCAGCTTCGAGATGAAGGGCCTGGTGCAGCGGGTCAGGCTGGTCCCCGAAGCAGCGCGCCTGAGGCTGGTGCTCGAGCTGTCCGATGCGGCGCAGCAGAATGTCTTCTTTCTCCCGCAGCCGTTTCGGCTGGTGATCGACGTCGCCCGGAGCGCCCCTTCGACCTCGGCGGGCAAGCAGCGCAGTGTGACGCGCATCGCCCTCGATCCGGGTCACGGTGGCTACGAGACCGGTGCCACGGGACCGGGGGGGATCCAGGAGAAGGACATCGTGCTCGACATCGCGCACCGTGCCGCGCCGCTGCTCGCGCACGAGCTCGGCATCTCCACCTTGCTCACGCGCGACACCGATGAGCGGGTGGCGCTCGAGGAGCGGGTCGCCAAAGCGAACGCATTCGGCGCCGATCTGTTCGTGTCGATCCACTGCAACGCGGATGGTTCGAGGTCGGGCCGCGGTTTCATCAGCTTCATCCTGGATGGCTCGCACGACCGTCACGCCACGACGCTGCTGGAGCGGGAGAACGCGGCGCCCGCCTCGTCCGCTGACTTTCAGCGATTTCTCGAGCAGTTCGACGACCGGCTCGCCGCCGAGCGCTCCAGCCATTTCGCGAAGCTGCTGCAGCGGGCCACGTCCGCCTCGCTGGCGCCCGGCTACCCGGATTCGATCGACGGTGGCGTGCGCGGCGCAGGCTTCTACGTCCTGGCCGGCGCGCGCATGCCCGCGGTCTTGTTCGAGACCTCGTTCGTGTCCACCGAGCTGGAGGGGAAACGGCTCGCCACCGCACGCTATCGCCAGAAACTGGCTGACGCGATCGTCAACGCGGTTCGTGCCTACAAACTAGGCTACTGAAGAAAGGCCTTGGCGCCGGCCGAGGTGCCGTTATCCCACCCGTGACTCCCTCGCAGCAGGTGGAGAGATTTCATGGTCCCCACCGACTCTTGCCGGTGATTCGATTGACGAACAGGCCCACCGTTCCTATGCTGAGCGACGGGCCGCGGGGGTCCAACCGACAATGCGCATGCTACGACGATGGGCGCTGCGGCCGTAAGGGCGACCTTAGATGGACCTTTAGGTACATGGACAAAGTCGAGTTAGAAAAGTTCAAAGAAGCTCTCGAAGCAAAGCGGGAGGAGATCATTCGCCGGGCGGAGCAGACGCTGCGCCAGGACATGGCGTTGGACTCTGACGACTTTCCGGACGAGATGGATCTGGCCTCCAGCGAGTACCTGCAGGCGTTCACATTCCGGTTGAGAGGCCGGGAAAAGGTGTTTCTGACGAAGATCCAGAAGGCGCTCGAGCGGATCGGCAATGGCACGTTTGGAACCTGCGAGGAGTGCGGCGAGCCGATCTCGAACAAGCGGCTCGAAGCTCGACCTGAAACGACGCTCTGCATTCGCTGCAAGGAAGACCAGGAGCGCGTCGAGCGCGACTTCGGGTGAGTGAGTGAGGGCCTGATTTCGTACGACGCCTGCGCGCGCACGCGCGACGGAACGCCGCTCGAGCAACCTGGCTCGAGCGGCGCCCGGGCGGCCTGAGAAAGCCGCTCCGTCAGCTGCGGCGGGCGCGCGCGGCGTTCGCGCGCCCTGGCGATGCTGCTACTGCCGCCGGGCGTGGCTGCGTACGCGATGCGGCGCGAGTCTCGCCCGTCGTTTCCTCGAGCAGCTCACGCAAGTAGGGCCCGGTCTGGCTGCTGGACGAGCGCGCCACCTGCTCCGGTGTGCCCACGGCCACGACCTCACCGCCGCCCGAACCGCCGAGCGGGCCCATGTCGATCACCCAATCGGCACGGGCCACGACCTCGAGATTGTGCTCGATCAGCACGACGGAGTTGCCCGCGTCGCGCAGACCGAAGAGCGACGTGAGCAGCATTTCGATGTCGGAGAAGTGCAAGCCAGTGGTGGGCTCATCCATCACATACAACGTGCGTCCCGTGCTCTTGCGTGACAGCTCCGCGGCCAGCTTGACGCGCTGGGCTTCGCCGCCGGACAGCGTGGTCGCGGACTGGCCGAGCTGCAGATAGCCGAGGCCGATCGAACGCAGCGCATCGAGGCGCTGCCGGATGCGGGGAATGGCGTCGAAGAGCTGGGCCGCGTCGTCGACCGTGAGTTCGAGCGCATCGGCGATGGACAGGCCCCGATAGCGGATCTCGAGCGTCTCCCGGTTGTAGCGCTTGCCGCCGCAGGTGTTGCAACGCACATACACGTCGGGCAGGAAGTGCATCTCCACGCGCAGCACGCCGTCGCCCTGGCAGGCTTCGCAGCGGCCGCCCTTCACGTTGAAGGAGAAGCGCCCGGGCTTGTAGCCGCGCGCCCGTGCGTCCGGGAGGGTAGCGAAGAGCTCGCGCAGCTGCGTGAACACGCCGGTATAAGTGGCCGGGTTGGAGCGCGGCGTGCGGCCGATGGGTGCCTGGTCGATGCTGACGACCTTGTCGATCTGATCCAGGCCGTCGATCCCGTCGCAGGGACCTACCCAGCCCGACGCTCCGTACAGGCGCGCACGCGCGGTCGCCAGCAGTGTATCGACGATCAGCCCGCTCTTGCCGGCGCCGCTCACGCCGGTCACGGCCGTGATCAGGCCGAGCGGGATGTCCACGGTGACGTTGCGCAGGTTGTGTGCGCGCGCGCCGCGGATGGTGAGCACGTCCCGCTTCGAGGCCTTGTGCGGCCGCGGCATGGGCAGGCGGCGCGCGCCGGTGAGATAGGGGCCCGTGACCGAGGCGGGGTCCTGCATCACCTCTGCGGGGGTGCCCCGCGCCACCACGCGTCCCCCGAGCTTGCCCGCCGCTGGCCCCATGTCGACCAGGTAGTCTGCCGCCAGGATCGCGTCGCGATCGTGCTCCACCACGAGCACGCTGTTGCCCTTATCGACCAGGCTGCGCAGCGCTTGCAGCAGCCGCTGGTTGTCGCGGGCGTGCAGCCCCACGCTCGGCTCGTCGAGCACATACAGGACGCCGACCAGCGCGGCGCCGATCTGCGTGGCCAGACGGATGCGCTGGCCCTCGCCGCCGGAGAGGGTCTGCGCGGGGCGATCCAGCGTCAGATAATCGAGCCCGACATCGCTCAAGAAGCCGAGGCGGCTCACGATCGCGCGAATCAGCGGCTGCGCCACCACCTGATCGGTCTCGCTCAAGGTGCTGGAGGACTGCAGCGACTCCAGCCGCTGCTTCAGCTCGCCGAGCGGCAACGCGCACATGTCGCCGATGGTGGAGCCGAACACCTTGACCGCCAGCGCCTCGGGCCGCAGGCGCTGACCGTGGCAGCTGTCGCAGGTGCGAGTGACCACGAAGCGGCCGATGTCCTCCTCCGCCGCCTCCGGAGCCTCCCCGTCCTCCAGATCCTCCTCCGGCTCCTCCGGGGCGTCGCGATCGAGCTGACGCTCGAGGCGGGCGACGATGCCGACGTACTCGTACTCCTTCTTGCGGCCGCGCTTGACGCTGCCGCCCTGGAGAATGAGCTGGCGCTGCTCTTCGGGCAGGCGCTCCCAAGCCAGATCGGGGTCGACGCCCAGCTCGCTGACCACGGCCTGGACCTCGCTGGCCATGCGCGTCGAGCCGCGCCGGCCGAAGGCCACGACGGCGCCTTCTCGCAGCGTCTTCTTTGGATCCGGCACGATGCGTTCCGGGTCGACCCGCGACACGACGCCCAGCCCGCCGCAAGCCGGACAGGCGCCGTGGGGGCTGTTGAACGAGAACAGCCGCGGCTCCAGCGGGGGCAGGGTGATCCCGTACTCCCAGCTCACCAGCCGCTCGCTCATCACCTTGGGCGGCGAGCCATCGAGCGCGTCGAGCAGGAGCGTCCCGTTGCCGAGCTTCAACGCCAGCTCCACCGAGTCGGTGATGCGCCCCTTGGCGCCGGGGCGCACCACGATCCGGTCCACCACCACGTCCAGGTCGTAGTGATCCACCCGGGGCCAGCCCTCGGGCTCCGCGAGGTCCACGGGCTGTCCGTTCACCCGGGCGCGCACGAAGCCCTCGCGTCGGAGCCGCTCGACCCGCTCCTCCAGGCCGCCTTCCTGGTTCCTCTCGAGTGGCGCCAGCAAGGCCAGCCGAGCCCCGTCGCCGCGCTCCAGGATGTGGTCGACGATCTCCTGAACCGTGTAGGCGCGCAGCACCTTGCCCGATCTGGGGCAATGCGGGACACCGACGCGCGAGAAGAGCAGGCGCAAGTAGTCGGCAATCTCCGTCACTGTGCCCACCGTGGAGCGCGGGCTCTTCCCGAGCGCCTTTTGCTCGATCGCAATCGCAGGGCTCAGGCCGTCGATGCTCTCGACGTCCGGCTTGGGCAGCTGGTCGAGAAATTGTCGGGCATACGCCGACAAGCTTTCGACATACCGGCGCTGCCCCTCCGCGTAGATGGTGTCGAACGCGAGCGAGCTTTTGCCGGAACCGCTCGGGCCCGTAATGACCACCAGCCGATCGCGCGGCAGCTCGACATCGACATCGTCCAGGTTGTGCTGCTTCGCGCCGCGAACGATCAGATGCTGCATCCAGCTCGTCCGTCTAGCACATCCAGCGCGCGGGCCTGCTGCCGCGGGTTGCTCCTCTGGACGGACTCGCGCCGGCACGTTATGGTCAGCGTCTCCGGCGAGCGGCGAGCGCCTTCGCTGGCGGGTGAGAATGCGCTGACCGGCCAATCAAATTCACGTATTGAGGGCATCGCGTCTCCGCGATGGGAGCGCTCGGCGGAGAGCCGAATAATCCGCCCCGAACCGTTGCTCCGGCGGCGGGAGTCGACTAACCTTCGCGCCGTGGAGGTATGGTGCGGAAGCACAGACTCAGGTTCTGCGGTGCACGCCCGCGCTGAGGGTCTGGCTCACATCGCATCGCTCGGTTCCTCTCAGCGGGGCTCCTCCCCACGGAGTCGCTCCGCGCGAGCCGCCCACCGCACGCGCGCCCCGCGTCCCGCGTGCGAACCTGCATTTTCCTGGGCCTATAGCTCAATCGGTCAGAGCCCCCGGCTCATAACCGGGCTGTTCCTGGTTCGAACCCAGGTGGGCCCACGTCCTTTCGCCCTCGATTCTTCCCCCATTCATTCCCCCGGCTGCGGCGTCCTGGGACCTGGTCACGATCTTTTTGGTCAGAATCCTTTTGGTCAGGAGCCTTCTGATCAGGAGCGATCTTGGCACGATCGGTCTTGCCGGTGCGGCCGTATTGGTACTGCGGAGCTCACACAACCGTGAATCTAAGAGCGCAGATTGAAGCACTAGAGAGCCTGGCAACCTTGGATGCTTCGCTGGCAAAGCTGGAGGCAGAACTACGGCGCGAAGGGGACGTCCTGTCCGACAAGAAGTTGCAGCTCAAGAAGCTCGAAGAGAGATTCGAGAGCACGCGTGCCAGCGTCGGCGACATGGATCGTACACGCGGGGAGCTGTTGCAGGACGCGCGTCAGATGAGCCTGCAGATGGAGCGCTCGCGGGAGAAGCTGTCGCGCTGCCGCACCGAGCGCGAGCTGAACGCGACCCAGCGCGAGATCGAGGAGCTGCGCAAGCTCTACCGGGATCGTGAGCTCGAGATCGAGAAGATCAACGGCCTCGCCGAGCAGGCGCGCACCGAGATGGATGGCGCCAGCTCCGAGCGCGAAGCGCTGGTCGGCGCGCTCGCCAACGATAGCCAGGCGAGCCACCTCGGGGAACTGGAGAAGAACGTCTCCTTGGAGCGCGAGAAGCGCAAGGAGCTCGTCAAGGCTGTGCCCCCGGCGCTGTACCGGCGCTACGAGATGATCCGAAAGCGGCGCGGCAGCGCCCTGGCCTGGACCTTTCAGGGCACATGCAGCGCGTGCCACATCTCGCTCTCGCCCATGGTCTTTCAGCGCCTGCGGCGCGGCGAGGATTTCGATCAATGCCCCAGCTGTCAGCGCATCCTCTACTATCGCGAGGAGCCGGCGGCCGACGCCTCTGACGAGCAGGGCGCCGAAAGCGAGTCCGGCGCGTGAAGCGGCGCGCCAGCGCCGGGCGTCGTTCAGCGCTCTCCTGGGGGGCGGCCGTGGACGCCGGGCGAGCCGGGGGGGAGTGATCGAGATGAAGGGGCGGCGAGAGCACTCGTGAGAGCGTGTCGAGTTTGCGGCCGCCTGTACCCTGATGACGCGAGCTTCTGCCCCGTCGACGGGCAGGGGCTGTACAGCGCGACACAGGTTCCGGTGGAGGGGGAGGACAGCGCGGGCCGCGTCGGCCGGGTCCTGCTCGGGCGCTATCAAGTGCGCCGGGTGGTGGCCGACGGTGGCATGGGGCGGGTGTACGAGGCGCTGGATCTGGTCGAGCAGCGCAACGTCGCGCTCAAGGTGTTGCATCCCGAGGTGGCGAAGGACGAGGTCGCCGTCGAGCGCTTCAAGCGGGAGTTCGAGGTCAGCTCGCAGCTCTCCAGCGTGCACATCATCGACGTGCTCGACTTCGCGCCGACCGACGACGGCACGTTCGCGCTGGTGATGGAGTTCCTCTACGGCGAGGAGCTGCGCGCCACGCTGAAGCGTGAAGGGCACCTGGCTCCCGAGCGCCTGGTGCGACTGATCAGCCAGGTGGCGCTTGCGCTCGATGAGGCGCACGCCAAGAAGCTGGTCCATCGCGACCTGAAGCCCGAGAACCTGTTTCTCTGCCAGACCAGCGATGGGGACATGGTCAAGCTGCTCGACTTCGGGTCGGTGCGCGACAACGCGAACAACGCGAAGAAGCTGACCGTGATGGGGACCACCATCGGTTCGCCCTATTACATGCCGCCCGAGCAAGCGCAGGGGCTCGACAGCCTCGACGCCCGCGCCGACGTGTGGGCGCTCGGGGCAATCGCGTACGAGTGTTTGACCGGGCAAGTGCCGTTCAAGGGCGTCAACGGTCCGAGCATCCTGCTCGAGATCCTGACCAAGGAGCCCGTAGCTCCGAGTCAGGTCGCGAGCGCAGCCAAGGCGGATATCCCCCGCGGCATCGACGATGCCTTGCTGCGCGCGATGAAGAAGGTGGTGGGGCTGCGCACGGCCAGCGTCGGTCAGCTCGCCGACGAGCTGGGGCGGGGCTACGGCCTGAGCGGGGATCATCGGAGCTGGGCGGTCACGGCGGAGGCGGAGCTCCGGCAGCAGATCGCCGTGCGGCTGCGCGCGCTGATGGACAACACCACCGCCGTGCGCTCCCAGGTGAGCACGACGGACGCATTCTTCGGGGAGCGCGAGGGGCTCGGGATCTCGCTGTCTCCGCCCGCTTCACCGAGCCATCGAGCCGGCGCGCTGGGGCCCGCGGGGCCGCCTGCGCTGGCCGGGGTGTCCGGGCCGCCATCGAGCTTTCACGTGCCCGCGAAGCGGCCCTGGCTGGCTCCGGTACTGGTCGCTGCCACCGCGCTGCTCGCGGGCGTGGTGCTAGCCTTGATCTTTATATAATGCGGCCGGATCCGTCCGATCGTTCGCGGCGCCTCGACGGGATCCGCGAGCGAGCCCTCGACGGATCGGCCCGTCGTGACGTACGGGATGAAGAGGGCTGACCAAAAAGGGCTGACCATGCAAACCATTCGCACCGCCGAAGAGCTCAAAGCCATCTGCTCGCGGGTCTCTGACGAGTTTCGCAGCAAGCGGCGCGTCCTCTCGTTTGCCGAATACCTCGAGCTGTTCTCCTCCGATCCCGCTCGCCACAGCCGCGACGCAGCGGCGTACGTGAAGGGCGCGTTCGATCACTACGGCAAGAAGGAGATCGAGCGTCCCTGGGGCAAGTCGACCTGGTACAACTTGTTCGATCTGCCCTGGCTCGAGCGCGCCGAGGCGCGGCGGGATTCGTTGGTGGGGCAGGAGCGCGTGCAGGGTGAGCTGTACCGAGTCCTCGAGAACTTCGTGCGCGAAGGCAGGCCCAATCGTTTGCCGGTGATGCACGGGCCCAACGGCTCGGCCAAGAGCACGGTTGCGGCCTGCCTGATGCGCGCGCTGGAGCACTACTCGACGCTCGACCAGGGTGCGCTGTACCGCTTCCACTGGGTCTTTCCCAATCGCAACACGCTGCGCGGCAGCATTGGGTTCGGTGATAGCTCGGACCGGGCGCAGGAGACCACGAGCTACGCGCACCTGCCCGAGGACAAGATCGACAGCCGGCTGTTCGTCGAGGTGCGCGACCATCCTCTGTTCTTGCTGCCAAACCCCCAGCGCCGCGAGCTGCTCGATCGCATTTGCAAGAGCCGCGGGCTGACCGAGCCGCTGGGGCAGCGCATCTATCGCGGCGAGCTCTCGCACAAGAACAAGGAAGTGTTCGAGGCGCTGCTCTCCAGCTACGAGGGCAACCTGGAGCAGGTGCTGCGCCATGTGCAGGTCGAGCGGTACTTCATTTCGCGCCACTACCGCTGCGGCGCGGTGACGATCGGGCCGCAGCTCTCGGTCGACGCGGGCGAACGCCAGATCACCGCGGATCGTTCGCTGGGCGCGCTGCCTTCCTCGCTGCAGGCAGTCACGCTGTTCGAGGCCTTCGGCGAGCTGATTGAAGCGTCCGGCGGCATGCTGGAGTTCTCGGATCTGCTGAAGCGCCCGCTGGACACGTTCAAGTACCTCCAGCTCTCGGTGGAGACGGGCGAGGTGAACCTGCGCAGCCAGAACATTCAATTGAATTGCTTCATGCTGGCCTCGGCCAATGAGTTGCAGCTGGCAGCTTTCCGCGAGCACCCGGAGTTCCAGAGCTTCCGCGGCCGGCTGGAGCTGATCCGCAGCCCGTATTTGCGCAGCTGGGTGGAAGAGATGGCGATCTATGATGCGCAGATCGCACCGCAGATCCGCCGCCACGTGGCGCCCCACGCCACGCGCATGGCCGCCATGTTCGCGGTGTTGACGCGCATGCGCCGCCCCAATGCAGATCGCTACGAGTCGCCTCTACGCGGCATCGTCTCCGAGCTCACTGCTTTCGAAAAGATGGATCTGTACAGCACGGGCAAACCGCCGGATCGTCTGGACGACGAGGCGCAGAAGCTGATCCGGGCGGCCATCCCTCGACTCTATGACGAGGGCGATGCCTACGTGATTTACGAGGGCAGTGTCGGCGCCAGCCCGCGCGAGATGCGCACCGTGCTGCTCGACGCCTCGCAGAGCACGCAATACAGCTGCCTGTCCCCGTTCGCAGTGCTGATCGAGCTCGATCACCTCTGCCGTCGCACCAACGAGTACGCCTGGCTCCAGGAGGAGAAGCAGCCAGGGCACTATCACGACTTCGAAGGCTTCCGGCGTCAGCTGCGCGTCCGGCTGCTGGATCTGCTGGAAGATGAGTTCCGGGTCTCCAGCGGTCTGGTCGACGACTCCAGCTATGCCGCGCTGCTCGGCCGTTACGTGCACCACGTGAGCCACTGGGTGAAGGGGGAGAAGGTGCAGAACGCGGTCACCGGCCAGCTCGAGCCCCCCGATGAGCGCTTGATGCAGGAGGTGGAGACCCTGCTCAAGAGCGCGGACGAGACGCGCGAACGCCGCCACGTGCTGATCAGCAACATCGCGGCCTGGGCCATCGAGCACCCTGACGGCCGCGTCGAGGACTCGCCGGTGTTCATCAGCTATCTGCGGCGCCTGCGCGATGCGGTGTTTGGTGAGCGGCGCGTGGCGGTCGCGAAGCTGGTGCGCGACGTCGCCATCCTGGTCAGAGGCGGGGGCACGGGTCTGGACACCGCGCATCGCCGGGCCGCGCAGCGCTGTCTCGACACGCTGTGCCAGCGTTTCGGTTATGAGCCGGAATCGGCGGGCGATGCGGCGGGCGCTCTGGTCCGGGAACGCTTCGCCGAACTGCTCAGCTAGCGCTTCGGGGGGACCGCAGCGCCGGTTCGTGGGTGCCATTCGGCCCGGTAGCAAGCGCTCCGGTCGGGTGGCAACCGCGGGCAAAGCGGCGCGCAAAAGAGCGGCGGCCAGAATCTGGTGGCGGAGCACCGGCCTCGCGGGCTAAAACGAGCGTTGCTTGACTTCTCCCTTGATGCGTTTGTCGCGCATTGGGTTGGCGCGTAGGTGGGCCTGTAGGTGTCTGCGCGGGCAACTCGCGCGTCGAGAGCAGCGAGCGGCTTGCCCCGCTCTGACCTGGGCTGCCCTGTGCGCCGCGGCGCTGGCGGGCAGCGTGAACGCCTGCGGCAAGAACGTCGTTCTCGATTTCACCGATGGCGGTGTCGGAGGCGGCCCGGCTGCGGGGGCTGGCGGCGGTTCGACTGGGCTCGGCGGGAACTCCGGCCTGGCCGGGTTCGGCGGAATTCTGGGCGGCGGCCAAGCTGGCCAAGCGGGGGCAGCGGGTGCGGGAGGCAGCTCGGGGACTGGCGGTGCCGCGAACCTCCCGGATGCTGGCGTGCGGGACGCGGGGGACGCTGGCCAGGACGCGAGCAACTAGCCGGCGAGCTTGCCGCGGGTGCGATCGCGTTACGGAGCGCGGCTTCCACCCGTGCTTCGGCCGCGCCGGCACTCACGTGCGCGGCAAGATCACCGCTGGCGCTGCTCGCGGGCGATTCAGCGGGAATGCCCGCGCAGGAATGTCTCCGCCGGGCGGCCCTGGACGCGGTTCGGCCTCGCCGGCTGTGGTTGCAGACCGCGGCTGCGGCTGTAGACCCCGGCTGCGACTGTAAACCGCGCTTGCGCCGCTGGCCCCGACGGCAGCGGCTGCGCCGCTGATGGTCGAAAAAGCACTCGCGACGCGCTCGCTCGGCGCTGGCTTTCACCAGCTCGACGAGCCGTGCGCACCGAACGCGGCCGCACTCGACGCGGGGACGAACCCCGCGGTGGGGTACGGTGCCGATGGCGGGACTTGAACCTGCGACACGGCGCTTATGAAACGCCTGCTCTAACCAACTGAGCTACATCGGCGAAAGTCGATTTCCGCGGGACTATGGTCGCCCCCCTCCGGGCTGTCAACCCTTCCGGGTGGGCTGATCTCCAGCCAGGCCGTCCTGCCGCGATGCTCAGGCGGCGCAGCGAACCAGCCCGTCCCGGTCGATCAGTCCTTGCCGAACAGGTCCTGGATGCGCGAGTCGAGCGCCACCGCGATCTTGTACAAGCTGGAGATCGAGGGGCTCGATTCCGCGCGCTCGATCTGTGACAGCAGCGAGATGCTCAGCCCGGTGCGGCGGCTCATCTGCTTGAGCGTGAGCTCCTTCTCCTTGCGCAGGCCGCGGATGGTGTCGCCGATGATCTTGTGCAGCTGCTCCTCGGGTGTGCGGGCCAGGCCCTTCTTGCGCATCACGCGCGACAAGACCTCGCGAAACTCGTCCACGTTGAACGGCTTCTTGAGGTAGTCGACGGCGTCGAGTTTCATCGAGGCAATCGCGGAATCGAGATTGGGGTGAGCGGTGAAGATCACCACCGCGATATCCTTGTCGATCGCGCGAATTCTGCGCAGCACCTCGATGCCGTTCATCTTCGGCATCATCAAATCGAGGATGATGACGTGGAAGTCGCCTTGTCGGATCTCGTTCTCGGCGAGAGTGGGGTCGGTCAGGGCGGTTACCGCGAATCCGTCCTTTTCCAACAGCATCTGCATGTAGTCGCAGATCTGCCGATCATCATCGACGATGAGAATGCGCACCGCGGGCAGCTCTATTGGCACTGGAAACTCCTCTGCGTAATGCCGTGCGAGGGACGGCAGAAATTGCACTTACACTTTAAGCTAGGAGTCGTTACAGTGCCACTTGATTTTGAATTGATATCTAAGCCTCGGAATTGAAAAGGAAATTTTCCACCTCACAACGGCCTACAAGGCCCGCGAACGGGTGAGGTCGGGGGTGGAATCGGGCGGCGTGGAACCTCGATGAAACACGCGCCGCTCACGGCGGAACGCGGGCCGCTGCAGCAAGCTGCTACACGTGCCCCTGTTCGCGCCACCCCCGGTAGCTCGCAAGCGCCTCGCGCTCGTCTGCATGCAGCGCGCACTCGCGCCAGCGCGGCGCCGTCAAAACGAGAGCAGCATCAGGCGTCGAAGCCCGTTCACAGCCGAGGCCAGTCGAAGCCGACGTGTTCTCAGACGGTGGATCGGGTCAACAGCGGCGACAGATTGGCGTAAATCTGCAACGTCGCTTTCGAGCGGTTCAGCGTGTAAAAGTGAATCCCGCGCACGCGAGACTCGAGCAGCTCTCGGCATTGCTCGGTGGCCCACTCGACACCGATCTTCTCGATCGCAGCCGGGTCCTGTGCGTGACCTTGCACCTGGCGCAGCAGACGAGCGGGGAAGCGCGCACCGGCAGCCAGCTCTGCCATGCGCTGCATGCCCGATACGCTCGTGATCGGCATGATGCCAGCGATGATCGGCACGCGGACGCCGGCCAGCTCGCAGCGCTCGCAGAAGTCGTGAAAATCGCGGTTGTCGAAGAACAGCTGGGTGCAGATGTAGTTCGCGCCCTCGTCCACCTTGGCCTTCAGAAAGTCCATCTCGCGCAGGCGATTGGGCGTCGAGGGATGGCCCTCGGGAAATGCGGCGACACCGACACCGAAGCCGCGCGGGTCGGGGTGAAGGCGGCGCGCATTGAAGCGCGCGATGAAGCGCACCAGATCGGCGGCATGACGGAAGGCGTCTCCGGACCGGTCGTAATCGGACTGACCGCGCGGAGGATCACCGCCCAGCGCCAGCACATTGCTCACGCCCGCCTGCGCGTAGCGTTCGAGAATTTCCTGGATCTCGGCCTCTCGATGGCCGACGCAGGTCAGATGAGGCACCGCCACGAGCGCGGTCGTCTGTTGAATGCGCAGCACCAGGTCGTGCGTCAGCTGCCGCGATGTCCCGCCGGCCCCGTAGGTGACCGACACGAAGGAGGGTTTCAGTCGCTCCAGGCTGCGCAGCGTCTGAAACAGGGTGTCGGAGGCTTCTTCGGAGCGCGGCGGAAAGAACTCGAATGAGAACGTGCTCGGCCGTGTCTCGAAGATATCGAGGATGTGCATTGGTACAGACGGAGGGACAGGGGGCGAGAGCAGAGGAAACGAAGAAAGACGCACGGCCTCACGGCCATGCCGGTTGCTTCTCGGTCCGATCACTCAGTCTGTCAAGCGAGGCAGCGGTGCGGGCCCCAGAACCGCGAATCCGCTCGCTCCGTGTCCGGCTCTGTCTCTCGGCGTTGCTGCCCGGCTCTGTTCTCCGGAAGTTCTCCGGAAGTTCTCCGGAAGTTCTCCGGAAGTTCTCCGGAAGTTCTCCGGAAGTTCTCCGGAAGTTCTCCGGAAGTTCTCCGGAAGTTCTCCGAGGCTGCCCGGAAGCTCTCCGGCGCTCATCCACAAACGAGCCTCGCACCGGAACCCCGGAGGGAACCGCCGCGAGAAGTCGGGAGAGATAGTCGGGGCGGGCAGATTTGAACTGCCGACCTCACGGACCCGAACCGTGCGCGCTACCAAACTGCGCTACGCCCCGTAGGACTCAAAAATCGGTTCCCCCGATAGCACTACTCGAGCGCGCCGCGCTCGAAAAAAGACGTCGGGGGACCGACGAAATCACGATTTTTTCTTCCGCGCCTCCAGCGCGCTGACGAGCTCCGGCACGGCCTGGAACAGATCGGCGACCAACCCATAGTCAGCGATCTGGAAGATCGGGGCCTCGGGGTCCTTGTTGATGGCGACGATGGTCTTGGAGCTCTTCATGCCGGCGATGTGCTGGATGGCACCGGAGATGCCGATGGCCACGTACAGCTCGGGCGCGACGACCTTCCCCGTTTGACCGACCTGGAAATCGCCCGGAGCATATCCGGCATCGCACGCGGCGCGGCTGGCCCCAATCGCCGCCCCCAGGCTGTTCGCCAGGGGCTCGATGACCTGGAAGAACTGGTCCTTGAGCGCCCGGCCCCCGGACACCACGACCCGGGCCTCGGCCAGCTCGGGCCGCTCGCTCTTGACCTGATCCAGCGAGACGAACTCGATGCGCTGCGCCGCGGCGCCCGGAGCCGCCAGCGGCAGGTCTTCGATCGGGCTCGCGCCTCCGCTCGGCTGAGCCGCTTCGAACTCGCTCTGCCGCACCCCCACCACCTGCTTGGGCGTATCCAGGAAGCAGAAGCCATAGGCGTTGCCGGCAAACATCGGGCGCTTGTAGCTGAGCTGCCCGCCCTTGCTGATCACGTCGGAGCAGTCGGAGGCGTAGGCGGCGTCGAGCCGGGCGGCGACGCGCGGAAGCAAGTCCTTGCCGTAGCTCGAGGCCGTCGCCACGATCACGTCGAACTTCTGGGCGGCGGCGGCCACGACCGGCGCATAGCGCTCGGCGAGGTAATGCTCGAGGTTCGCGTCTTCGCAGCACAGAATGCGCGCTGCCCCGAAGCTGGTGAGCTCGCCCGCCGCGGCCTTTGCGCCCGCGCCGCCCAGCACCAGGATCGAAAAGCTCCCGCCGACGAGCTGCTGGATGCGCCGGGCGCACTGGATGGCGCTGTGGGTGGCCTTGCGGACAGCGCCTTCGGCGAGCTCCGCGACGACTAGGATTTCACTCATCTCCTCAATCTCCTCAGATGACCTTGGCCTCGTTCGCCAGCTTGCTGACGAGATCGGCGACGCTGCTCACCTTCTTGCCCGCCTTTCGCTCGGGTGGCGGCGCGAACTCGGTGTAGCGGGTGCGCAGCTTGCCGTCGCTGACCAGGTCGCCGAGCGCCTTGACGTCGAGCTTCTTGCGCTTTGCCGCCATGATCGCCGGCAACGGCGCGAAGCGGACGCCCTCGTTGTACTTGAAAGAGCGATCGGTCTGCGCCGAATAGACGCTGGTCGGCGCCACGATGCGCAGATCGACGGTGATCAGCGCGGGCAGCCCCAGCCGCACGACCGCCACGCCACCGTCCACTTCGCGGCTCACCTCGAGGCCGCGCGCGTCGGCCTTGATGGTCGCAGCGAAGGTGGCCATCGGGTAATCGAGCAGCTCCGCCAGGATCTGACCCACCTGGTTGCTGTCTCCGTCGACCGCCTGCTTGCCCATCAGGATCAGGTCTGGCTTCTCCTCTTCGACGACCTTCTTCAGCGCCAGCGCCACCAGGTGACCATCGAGTTGCTCGTCGCTGGTTTCGATGCGCAGCGCGCGGTCCGCGCCCGTCGCGAGCGCGGAGCGCAGGTTGGTCTCGACTTCCTTCGGTCCGAGCGTGACGACCACCACTTCGCCCAGGCGGGTCTTGGGCGCCTTGCCGTCCTCGTTCAGGCGCAGCGCTGCCTCGAGCGCATACTCATCGAACGGATTGAGCTTCCATTCCAAGTTGCCGGTATCGATCTTCTGGCCCCCCGAGCCAATGCGCACCTTGTTGGCATTGTCGGGATCGGCGACTCGCTTGATGGGTACCAGAATCTTCACGCTGCTGTTCTCCTGCTACCCCGTCATTACGACGGCCCGGGGCGGGACCACGAGTTTTTGTGCACCGTGCAGAAACGCTTCACGCCGGACGAGGGAAATAGACCGGCCGTTGGACTGGCGCTCGGGGTCCGCGTGAAAGCAGGGGCGGCCTCGCTCTGTGCTATGGGGCGAGGACTATGACGGACTATCTGGTGCTCGGTTCCGGCATCGCCGGCCTCAGTTTTGCGTTGCGCGCCGCGAGCCACGGTCAAGTGATGCTCGTCACCAAGCGAACCGGACATGACGCGGCCACCGGCTGGGCCCAGGGCGGGGTGGCAGCAGTTCTCTCCGAGGGCGATTCCTTCGAGCAACACGCGACGGACACGCACGACGCCGGCGGGGGTCTCTGCCACCAGCGCGTCGTCGACCTGTGCGTGCGCGGTGCTCCCGCCGCGATCGACTGGCTCAACGAGAACGGGGCGAAGTTCTCGCGCACGTCCGCGGGCTCGTTTGACCTCGGGCGTGAAGGGGGCCACTCGGCGCGGCGCGTGGTGCACGCCGGCGATCTCACGGGGCAAGAGATCCAGCGCGCGCTGCTGCAGGCGGTGCGCGAGCACCCCAACATCACGCTGCGCGAGTGGCACATGGGAGTGGACCTGATCACGGTCAGCCAGTTTGGCGGCCCTGATCGCTGCGTCGGGGCTTATATACTGGACGAGCTCCAGGGGAAGATCGAAGCCGTCCGGGCGCGCGCGACCGTGCTCGCCACGGGCGGAGCGGGCAAGGTCTACCTCTACACCACCAATCCGGACGTCGCGACGGGCGACGGGGTGGCGATGGCGTACCGTGCCGGCGCGTGGCTGGGGAACATGGAATTTTTCCAGTTCCATCCGACCTGCCTGTTCCACCCGACCGCCAAGAGCTTCCTGATCAGCGAGGCGCTGCGCGGAGAGGGCGCGCGCTTGTGTTTGCCCAGCGGGCAGCCGTTCATGCTGGAGCACCACCCGCTCGGAGATCTCGCCCCGCGCGATGTGGTGGCACGGGCCATCGACTACGAGATGAAGCGCAGCGGCTCCGAGCACGTGTTGCTCGACATCACCAGCAAGCCACCCGCCTTTGTGCGCGAGCGTTTTCCGGGCATCTACGAGAAGTGCAAGAGCCTGGGCATCGACATCACCCAGGAGCCGATCCCGGTGGTGCCGGCGGCCCACTACATGTGCGGCGGAGTCACCTCGGATCTCGACGGCAGGACCTCGATTCCGGGCTTGTGGGTGCTTGGCGAGACAGCCTTCACCGGTCTGCACGGCGCGAATCGGCTGGCATCCAACTCGCTGCTCGAAGGGCTGATCTTCGCGCACCGCGCAGCCGATGCACTGGGCGGTCAGATCGCGACCCTGCGTCAGCAGCCCGTGCCCAGCGTGCCAGAGTGGGAGATCGGCTCCGCCGTCGCCTCTGACGAGGCGGTCGTGGTCAGCCATAACTGGGATGAGCTGCGCCGGACGATGTGGAATTACGTCGGCATCGTGCGCAGCAACAGCCGCCTGGAGCGCGCGAGCCGGCGCATCGCGCTGCTGGAGGAAGAGATCCACGACTATTACTGGAAGCACCTGGTGACGCGCGATCTGCTGGAGCTGCGCAACATCGCGGTGGTGGCGCAGCTGGTGATCTCCTGCGCGCGCGCCCGTCGCGAGTCGCGCGGCCTGCACTTCACCATCGATTATCCCGAGACGTCCGAGGCCTTCGCGCGCGATGTCGCCGTCAAACGCGGGGTCAAGCCACACCTGCGTGGGGCCTGGTCGGCGTGAGCCGGGGCGACCTGCCGAGCGGCGGCCCGGCGCCGGGCTGGGTGCCGCATGGCGGTCCCGCGCCGATCCTGGCGCTGCTCTGGGTGGCGGTGGCCTATGCCGCGTTCCAGCTGATCGTCGGGCTGCTGTCGTGGCGGGGAGCGAGCCTGGATCTGGTCTCGCTCGGAGCGGCCGAAGCGGCTGCCTATCTCGTCGTCATCTTCTTGCTGCTCCATCGCTACGAGCGAGGCACACCGCTGCGCGCCGCGCTCGCGCTGCGCCCGACCTACGCCGGCCTGGTGCTGGCCGGGGCGGCGCTCGGCGCCAGCCTGAAGCTGCCCGCGGAGGCTCTGACCGACCTGATCGAGCGCTTTTTCCCGACCAGCGACGCCCAGCTGGTGGCGCGTGCGGCCCTGTACAGGACCGACACTCTGGCCGAGGTGCTGGGGCTCTCGTTCGTGACGTGCCTGCTGGCGCCGCTCGTCGAGGAGCTCTTCTTCCGGGGCGCGCTCTATGGCCGCCTGGTCAGGGTGAGCGTGCCCTGGGCCGGGCTGGCGACGGGGTTCAGCTTCGTGATCGTCCACTCCGATCCCCGGCATTGGCCGGCCCTGCTCGTGGTCTCCGCGGCGCTCAGCTATCTGCGTGCCGCGAGCGGATCGCTGTTACCATCGCTGGCCTTGCACGTGACCTTCAACGCCGCCGGCGTGCTCGCCCTGGTCCTGGGTGCCGTGTCGCCCACGCGCCCGCTCGCGGTCCCCTGGTGGGCGACGACCTGGAGCTGGCTGATCGCCTGCGCGATCTCGCTCTGGGCGGTGCTGGCTGCCGCGCATCCCGAGGCGCAGCGCGCGCGGCGGGAGGATCGGCCGTGAGCGGCGGCATCGTCTTGTTCCTGACCGGCGGTGGCGCCGCCGGCGCCATGTATCAGATCGGCGCGCTGGCGGCACTGGAAGATGCCATCCCCGGGCTGAACGCCAACGCCTTCGATCTGTTCCTGGGCGCGTCCAGCGGGGCCAGCGTGGCGGCGGCGCTGGCCGCGGGTCGAGAGGTGCGGCGCATCTATCGCGCCCTGCTCGACCCCGCGGACGCTTACTTCCCGCTCGAGCGCAAGCACATCCTCAAGATGGATCTCTCGGAGTGGGGGCGAGCGGCCTCGACCGTGGTCTCGGCTCTGCAGAAGGGCGTGTCCAGCGCGCTCTCGCGCAGCCCGGCGCCATCGCCGGCGGCGCTCTGGGAGGAGCTCGATCGCCTGTACGACTCGCTGCCCGCGGGCTTTTTCAGCCTGGACCGCTACGAGCGCTTCTTCGCCGATCGCCTGGCCCGGCGCGGCCACAGCAACTCTTTTAGCTCGCTGGCGCGCGAGCTGCGCGTGATCGCGCACGATCTCGACCGGGGCAGGGAAGTGCTGTTCGGGGAGCCCGGCTTCGATCACGTGCCGGTGACGCGCGCCTGCACCGCGTCCATGGCCTTGCCCCCCTTCTTCTCCCCGGTCTGCGTCGGCGAACGCTATTACATCGACGCGGGCGCCGCGCAGGCACGCGCGCTGGAGGCCGCGGTGCGAGCGGAGGCCCGCGCCGTGGTGATCGTCAATCCGATGGTGCCAGTGAGCAGCAACCACACCGTGCCCACCGGCCACGGCGAGCGCCCGAGCCTGCGCGATAAGGGCGCGATGTGGGTGGCCAACCAGGCGCACCGCATCAGCATGCAAGCGGTGCTGAGCGAGACCATCGCGCGCTTGCGCCGCGAGACGCGCATGCAGGTGATCCTGATCGAGCCCGATCCGACCGACACGCTGTTGTTCATGTACAACCCCGCGAGCTTCTCGGCGCGCCGCGCGATCCTGGAGCAAGCGTATCGGACCACGCGCGAACGCATCTCGGCCTGGCCCCTCGCGCGCCTGTCGCTGATGCCGCAGGGCGCGGAGGAACTGCCTTCGTGAGCGGGCGCCGCGCGCCGCGGCGACTGGCCAGCGCTCTCGCAGCAGGAGCGCTGGCCGCCTGTGCAGCGCTGTGCGCCTGTCGCGACAATCAGCGCATCGGTGACCACGTCTTGGTCGCGTACGAGGGCCGCCAGTGTCCGGGCTACATCGTCGACAAGAAGAGCGACACGCGCTTTCGTATCCACTTTACCTTCGAAGGCTACGACTGGGAGGATGACGTGGGCGCCGACAAGGTGCTGGGCCGGGTGCAGGAGGCCGCCCTCGACTGCCCGCTCCCCGCGCGCGTACGCGCCACCCTGGGCCTGGCGGAGGCCTCGAAGTCTCGCGAGCAAGGCGGGCAATTCAAGGTGGGCGACCGCGTGCGCGTGCGCTGGCGGGGCTCGGTCTACGCTGCGAATGTCACCAAGGTGCTCGCTCCCGACACGGTCGTCGTGCACTACCAGGGCCACGAGGACGCCTGGGACGAGACGATCAACATCGATCGCATCGAGAGCGGCCGGCGCTGATCGCGGCGAGCAGCCGCTTCAGGGCTGAGGCAGCTCGGAGTAGCTGATCGGGGCCGGCTCGGCGACCGCGGCCAGGCACTCCTGGATCCGTTCCAGCAAGCGCTCCAGCCCTGCACCGCTTCGCGATGAGACGAACAGACTCTCCCTGCGCAGGGCGCCCTCCGGCGCTCCCGCGCTGAACGCGGCAGCCGGCGACGCCAGCAGGTCGGCCTTGTTGAGCACGGTCAAGCGGGGCTTATCCGTGAGCTCCAGCTGCTCGAGGATCTGCTCCGTGGTCTGCTCCTGCTCCCAGGCTTCGGGGCTCGAGATGTCGAGCACGTGCAGCAACAGATCCGCGTCGGCGGCCTCGTCAAAGGTCGCGCGGAAGGCCGTGAACAAGTCCTGCGGCATGTCGCGGATGAAGCCCACGGTATCGGTCAGCACCACGTGGCGCCCATCCGGCAGCCGCAGCCTGCGCGCTCGCGGATCGAGCGTGGCAAACAGCTTGTCTTCCGCCAGCACGTTGGCGCCCGTCAGCGCGTTCAGCAGCGTGCTCTTGCCGGCGTTGGTGTAGCCGACCAGCGCCACGATCGGCTCCGACCCTGACACGCGGCGCCGGCGCAGCTGGTGCCGCTGCCGGCTCAGCTGCTCGAGCTCGCGCTCCAGGCGCGTGACGCGCTCGCGCGCGCGCCGGCGGCCGATCTCCAGCTTCGTCTCACCGGGACCTCGCCCGCCGATCCCGCCCGTGAGACGGCTCAGCGCGTCGTCGGTCTGGCTCAGGAAGGGCAGGCGATACTTGAGCTGCGCCAGCTCCACCTGCAGCTTGCCGTCACGGCTCGCCGCGTGCTGCGCGAAGATGTCGAGGATCAGCTGGGTGCGATCCAGCACGCGCAGGTCCGTGCTGGCGGCGATGCCGTGCGATTGCGCGGGAGACAGCTCGCGGTCGAAGATCAACACGTCGACGTCGAGACCGATGGCGCGCGTGACCACGTCCGACAGCTTGCCGCGCCCGACCACCAGCTTGGCGTCGATCTTGTCGCGCAGCTGGATCACCCGATCTGCAACCGTCACGCCCGCGGTCTCCGCTAGCCGCGCCAGCTCTTCCAGGCTGCTCTTCGCGCGCGCCGCCGCGCCCGGCCGCTTCTCGCCCACGTGGATCAGCATGGCTCGTTCGCGCTGCACTTCGCGCGTGCGCGCCCGGCGCGCGAACTCTTCCTCGAGCGAGGTGATGAGCTGCCCGAAATGAGGCTGGGGTTGACCCCAGGGCACCGGCCCCACGACTTCGTACGCGCCGCCGGCGTCAGAAGCGGGCTGCCCATCCTGGCCGTTCGCCGGATCGGTGGGCATGTTGTAAGCCCAGGTCAGGGCTCCCGGCTCGCCATCAGGGCGCAGCAACACGGCGCACACCAGGTCGAGCCGCAGGCGCGTCAGGTCGACCAGGTCGTCGCGCGTCAGCGCTTCGCCGAACAGATGCGTGTGCACGAGCCGGAGGGCGCGAAAGCGCCCCTGCGCGGCGCGCAGGCGGCCGATGTCCGGCAGCATCAAGCCGGTGGAGGTGCCGACGATCACGGTATCCACGCTGCCGGAGCGATGCACCAGTGCGCCCACCTGCCGCTTGCACTCCAGGGTGGCCTCGCCGAGCGAACGCACCAGCTCTGGCGTGGCGATCGAGTCGAGCGGGACACGGCGGCGGTAGATGCGCTCCAGCAGGCGCCGAGCGTGCGGAGATACCCCAGTGGTATTGCCGTAGATTTGCGTCATGGGGCCGCGGCCCCGCGGGAATTTTGACCTGACGCGACTCGAATCATCTGTGAGGGAAACGCCTTCCGTCGGACTCGAAATGAGCTAGCACGCGGGGCCGGCAGGGTCGAGTTGAAAGGCCCCGCGCTGCCGGCACGAGCCCGCCAGTGCGGCCGGGCGCGTTAAGGGTTCTGTTTCACGCGCGCGCCGTTTCGTGCATATTCCGCCGCCGTGGCACTGCTGACACCCATGACGCTCGCGGAAGCTCGCGGGCTGGGCGCGCGTTACGGTCTGGAAGTCTCCTCCGTCCAGGCCCTGCGCGCCGGCTCGGTCAACTCCAACTTTCGGCTGGAGACGGCCGGCAGCCAGGCGGGCTTTTTTCTGCGCGTGTATGAGGAGCAAGATGCGGCCGGCGCGCGGCGCGAGCTGGACACGGTCTCACACCTGGCTCGGCTCGGGGTTCCGACACCAGCGCCATTGGAGCTGCTCGCGGGTGGGAAGCTTGCCGAGCACGCGGGCAAGCCGGTGGGCGTCCATCCCTGGGTCGCCGGCGAGATCCTGTGCCTCGCACGCATCACGCCCGAGATCGCGGGCCAGCTCGGGCGCGCGCTGGCGCGGGTACACGTCTGCTCTGCGCAGCTGCAGGAGATCCCCGAGGGCCGCTTTCGCGTACAGGATCTGTACGCCCGGCTCGATCAGGTCGACGCCAGCAGCGACCGGTACGCCGCGGACACCGCGCTGATCCGCCAGCGGCTCCGGCACTACACGGCGCAGCTGGAGGCCCTGGGGCCTTTGCCGCGCGGGTTGATCCATGGCGATTTGTTTCGCGACAACGTGCTGTGGCAGCAGGGTGAGCTGCGCGCCTTGCTCGACTTCGAGAGCGCCTCTCTGGGCCTGTTCGCTTACGACCTGATGGTGTGCGTGCACGCCTGGTGCTACGGCGACGCCTACGACGCGCGACTGGTCGCGGCGCTGTTTGACGGCTATGCCGGGCAGCGCGCGCTGGAGCCCGCGGAGTGGCGCGCGCTACCGGTGCTGGGGGCGCTGGCGGCTCTGCGCTTCGCCACCACGCGCATCACGGACTTCGACCTGCGCGCCGCGCCTGGAGAGGCGCCCGCGCGCGACTACCGCAGGTTTCTGGCCAGGCTCGCCGCGCTGGAGGCCGGCGCGCTCTCGACCTTGATCAAAGAGAGAAGCAAATGAGTGTCAGTGGAGGCGGCCGCCTGCCGACGGGGTTGGATGCGGCCATGACGGTGCTGAACACCAGCGTGCACGTCGACAGCGCGCTCTGGCGCGAGGATATCGCGGGCTCGATGGCGCACGCGCGCGGGCTGGCGCGCATCGGCGTGATCAGCGAGGAAGAGTCGCGACAGATCGTGGGCGGCCTGCAGCAGATCGCCGATCAGATCGAGCGTGGCGAGTTTCGCTGGGACGTCGACAAGGAAGACGTGCACATGAATATCGAGGCGCGGCTGACGGAGCTCGTGCCCGCGGGCGCCAAGCTGCACACCGGCCGCTCGCGCAACGATCAGATCGCGACCGACCTGCGGCTCTGGGCGCGGCGCAAGTGCGCGGAGCTCGAGCTGGCGCTGCGCGAGCTCGCGGAGACGATCCTGGATCGCGCCGAGCAGCACCTGGACCTATTGATGCCGGCGTACACCCATTTGCAGCGCGCGCAGCCGAGCCGCGTATCTCACCACCTGATGGCCTGGCAGGAGCTACTGTGGCGCGATCTGGGCCGCGTGCAGGACACGGCGCGTCGCCTCAACGAGTGTCCGCTCGGCGCCGGCGCCGTCGCCGGCAGCGGCTTTGCGCTCGACCGCAGCGGCGTGGCTCTGGAGCTCGGTTTCGAGCGCCCCATGCGCAACTCCCTGGACGCGACCGCGAGCCGCGATTTTCTGATGGAGCTCGGCTCGGCGCTGGCCATCGTGGCCGTGCACCTGTCGCGCATCGGTGAGGAGCTGGTGATCTGGTCCACGGAGGAGTTCGGTTTCGTGCGCCTGAGCGACGCCTTCTCCACCAGCTCCTCGATGATGCCGCAGAAGAAGAACCCCGACGTGGCGGAGCTGGTGCGCGGCCGCGCCGCGCGCGTGATCGGCCATGCGGTGAGCCTGCTCGTGCTGGAGAAGAGTCTGGGCTTCGGTTACGGGCGCGATCTGCAAGAGGACAAGCCGCCGATCTTCGACGCCTGCGAGAGCGTGCTGGTCTGCGCGCGCGCGCTGGGCGGAGCGATCGGCACGCTCAGCTTCAACGCGGAGCGGCTGCGGGCAGCGCTGGGCGCCGGGCACATGTGCGCCACCGACGTGGCGGACCAGCTGGTGAAGCTCGGGGTTCCGTTCCGCAACGCTCATCACACGGTGGGCGGGTTGGTGCGGCGCGCCGAGCAGCTCGGGGTGCAGATCGATCAACTGCCGCGCGAAGAGGTGCGCGCGATCCACCCGGGGCTGACGGATGCGCTGATCGATTCCATGTTCAGCCTGGAACAGGCCGTGGAGCGCCGGCAAGGCATCGGAGGCCCGGCGCGCGCGCGGGTGGTCGAGGCCATCGCTGACGCGCGCGCGCGCTGGCGGGCGCAGTGAGCGCCCCGCTCAGAAGCGGAGCGCGGACCCGGTCGGCCCGGTGAACACGAACTGAGTCGCGGGCGCTGTTCGGTCGAACACACCGGTCTGCCAGAGCACGAGCAGGGTGCTGGCCGCCGCTCCCAGGCCGATCGCGCCCCAGCTGACCCAGGCTGGGACCGGTGGCTGCGTGGCCTCGGTTGCCAGCGCCGGTGCTCCGCCGATGCCCAGGTTCCGGCGCTCCCAGGCGCCGCAGCGCGAACCCTGGCAGAGCGCGAGCTCCAGCTCGCTGCCGTTGCGCAGGTTCGCCACCGCCCAGGCCGCGCAGCGCACGCCCGGGGCGGGGAGCGGGCCCTGCGCGCCGCGCTCGGTACCCCACAGGTCGCTCTCGCTGCAAGCCGGCGAGGTATCGGGGACGAGCAGCACGGGCGGGCTACCGAGCTCGACCCAGCTGGACCAGACCTGGCGTTGCGCCCGGAACAGCTGGGCCTGGTGACGGCCGGGGACGATCTGCTGACCGGAGGCGGCGGGCTCTCCGTCGAGCAGCAGCTCGTCCCGGGGGCGCAGCTCGCGCAGCTGCAGCGGGAGTGCCGGCGGAAGAGCCCCCGAGGGCGCGGCATCGGCGCCGGCGAGCGGAGCGCGGGGCCCTTCCAGGGCGAGGCCCCGGCGCGAGAGCTCGCCTTCCGGCCCGCCGTCGGTGTCGCCCGCGCGCCCGCGCAGCTGAGCCTCCAGCGCATAGCGCTCGGCCGCCCACCAGGCGGCTTGCGGCAGCTCGGGGTGCAGGGAGAGCAGCTGATCGAGGCGCTCGAAGCTGCCTCCGCTGCCCGGCGCCAAGCTGCGGGCGTCCTCCAGCAAGGTCTCGATTTCCTGGGCGACCGCCTCATCGTAGGCCGGGGCCGGCGCCGCGAGCGCGGCTACGGGCCGGTAGCCGTGATCGGCGGCCCAGCGCTGGACGGCGGCGTGGGCATCGGTGCCGCTCGGCGCGGCGAGCCAGAACACGACCAGAGGCGGCAACATGCCCCACTCAGAGTAGCAGCTGAGCTCGCGCATTCACGTCATGCCAGCTCCGATCCGGTTCACGTGTGGGCGCTTGTGGGGCGCGCCACCCACGTCACGAGCAGAGCCGCCGCGGCCGTATCTCTCGCTGGAAACCAGCGCCGGAGGGGCACTGGCGGAAGACCTTTGCGGGGCACCCCGCACCCCGAGCACCCAGAGAGGAAGCGCCAGGTGCAGCTCGACTTCAGAACTCGCGAACTGACCATCAAGCTCGTTTACTACGGCCCGGCATTGAGCGGAAAGACGACCAATCTGCAGGCGCTGCATCGAGTCGTCGATCGCGACGCGACCGGGCGCTTGATGACGCTGGATACGAAAGACGATCGCACGCTCTTCTTCGATCTCCTGCCGCTGAACTTCAAGGCCAAGAGCGGCGTCTCGGTGCGCATCAAGGTGTTCACCGTGCCGGGGCAGCAGATCCACGCCTCCACGCGCCGACTGGTGGTGCAAGGCGCCGACGGCGTGGTGTTCGTCGCGGACTCCCAGCACGCCGAGACCCAGAACAACACGGCGGCGTTTCTGGACCTGAAGTCGAACCTGGAAGCCAACGGCCTCAGCCTCAAGAACCTGCCGCTGGTGATCCAGTTCAACAAGCGAGATCTGCCCGCCAGCGCGATCCGCACGCGCGAGGAGCTGGATGAGCTGGCCAGGCGCGGCCGCGAGCCGGTGTACCTGGCCGTGGCGACGCAGGGCACCGGCGTCGTGGAGAGCTTCCTGGGGCTGCTGCAGGTCACCTGGCAGTCCCTGAACCAGCAGCACTCGCTGGACAAAAAGTTTGGCTTCGAATCGGACGCCTTCGTGCAGATGGTCGCCAACAAGCTGGGAGCCAACGCGCCCGTGTTGAGATTGATCAACACCCGGCTCGGCGGGGCGACCGCTGCAGCACGGAGCCAGGGCGGGGGAGCTTGATGCCCGAGGGGGTCGCGGCCAATCCCACCGACGTGCTCGTCTCGGGCGCCGGCCTGCGCGACTTGCTCGACGCGGCCAGCGTGGAAGACGTGCTGAGCAGCTTCTATGCGCTGTTTCAGATCCCGATCCGGATCCTGGACCAGGAGGGGCGCGCGCTGGCCAAGAATCGCAAGCAGCCGGCGCTCAACGACTATCTCGCAGAGCTGCCCGCAGTGGCACGCCGGCTCGGTCGGGTCTATGAGACGCTGCGCCAGCAGGAGCCCGGCGAGGACGGTCAGTTCACGCTCACCTGCTTCACTGGCGCGACCTACCATGTCGCCAGCATCGCGCACGACGCGCGCCGGATCGGACGCATCGTGCTCGGGCCCTTCCAGACCTCGCACAGCGGCGAGCTCTCGAGAGAGCTGCTGGAGTGCGCGCCGGAGCTGGACGTGGCCCGCACCAAGGAGTTGTTCGCCGCGCTGCCGCGCGTGCGCGAGGAGACGATCCGAGCGATCGCCCGGCACCTCGGCGTGCTGCTGGACGCGCTGATGTTCGCGGGGCACAAGGCCTGGCTCACCGAGTCGATGCACCTGTCGGCGGTCCAGGAGAGCTTCCGTGAGCTGGCCGACAAGGCGGCGCTGCTGCAGCAAGCCGAGCAGCGCATCAGCGAGCTCGATCGGTCACGCAGCAGCTTCATCGCGGCGGTGGCCGCGGACTTGAGCGCTCGGCTCTCGCAGGCGAGCGCCGAGCAGCTGCGCGAGATGGCCGCACAGCTGTCGGATCTGGCGTTGCTGGAGCAGGGTGGATTGGCGCTCGCGCCGCGACCGATCGACCCGAGCCAGCTGCTCGGCGAGCTGCAGGCGGAGCTCCGCGCGCGGCGGGCGGGCGCAGCGATCGAGCTGGTGGAGCCGCGAGCCGGCGCGTTACCGCGCGTGACGGCGGACCCCGGGCGGCTGGGCCAGGCGCTGCGCCTGCTGGCCGAGGACGCCACGGGCCAGGTCGCGCCGGCGCTGCGCCTGGAGGCTGCGCGGCGGGAGTCGCTCGCCGACTCTGCGCAGAGCGGCGCCTGGGCGCTGTTCGCGGCGCCCTTGCCCGCGGTGCTGGAGATCCGGGTGATTCATCTGCGCTCGCCGCTCGCCGAGCTGGAGCGCGACGTGCCGGGCAGCGTGCAGCTGGGGCGTGCCCTGGCGGCGCGCATCGCGCAGGCCCACGATGGCGCACTCAGCGTCGAGGATCACCCGGCGGTCGGGGCCGCGTTCGTGCTGACCCTGCCGCTCGACCCGACTGCAGGCGCCAGCGCCTGACGCTTCCCCTCGGCTGCTTGCTCGCGGCTGCTTGCCGCGCAGCTGCTTTTCTTGCCGCCCGAGCTGCTTTTCTTGCCGCGGCGGCAGCGCCTGTGCTGAAAACGTGGTGGATCATCACGGCACATGGCCAGACGCACGGAACGGCAATGGGTGGAGCGCCTGCGCGAGCGATTCGCTGCGGGCAGCCGGGGCGTGGCCCTGGGCATCGGCGATGATGCGGCGATCCTGGCGCCCAGCGCCGAGGCCTCGGTGTGCAGCGTGGATGCGAGCGTCCAGGGCGTGCACTTCGACTCGAGCTGGCTCAGCCTCGAAGACGTGGGCTATCGCTCGTTCCAGGCCGCGGTCAGCGACCTGGCCGCGATGGGTGCCCTGCCAGTGGCCGCGCTGTCCGCGCTGATCTTGCCGCGAGACCTGCCCGCCGAGGGCATCGACCAGCTCACGCTCGGCCAGCGCGTAGCCAGCGTGGAGTGCGCCTGTCCGATCGTGGGCGGTAATCTCTCGCGCGGCCGCGAGCTGAGCATCACCACCACCGTGCTCGGCCGCAGCGGCGTGGCGCTGCCGCGCTCCGGAGCGCGCGCCGGCGACGAGCTGTGGCTCGTGGGCGCGCTCGGGCTGGCCGCGGCCGGCCTGGCTTGCCTGCGCGGTCGGGTCTCGGGAGCCGGCGCCAGCGAACGCCGCGCCGTCGAGCGCTGCGTGCAGGCCTGGCGGCGTCCGCGCGCCTTGCTCGGCGAGGGCCGCGAGCTCACCGTCTGCGCGCGCGCCTGCATCGACATCTCCGATGGTCTGGCGACAGACGCGCGCCAGCTCGCGCGCGCCAGCCGCGTTCGCGTGATCGTCGACGAGGCCTTGCTGCGCGCCGCGCTCGAGCCGAGCTTGCTGCTGGCGAGCCGAGCCCTGCGCCGCTCTGCGTTGCACTTCGCGCTGTACGGCGGAGAGGACTACGCGCTGCTCGCCACGGGCCCGAGCCGTGCACGGCCCGTGGGCGCCGCGCCGATCGGTTGGGTGACGCGCGGACAGGGAGCGCTGCTTCAGCGCGCTGGCCAGCGCGTACCGCTCGAGCGCGGCTTTGACCACCTGGCGCGCCGCTAGCGGCGGCGCCAGCGCTTCACTTGCAGTCGGTCGGCACGCCCGCGCCCTTGAGCATCGCGCGGATTGTCTTCAGCGTGCCGTCCTTGTCCACGCCCGACTGCGCGGCGCCATCGCACACGCCGGCGGCGGTGAGCATGTAACCCTTGGTCGGCTCGGGAGCGTTGGCCGCGTTCTGCCGCAAGGCAGCGCAGCAGGCGGCGAGCCCGCCGCTGGCCTTGCGGGCGGTGGCCTTCGCCGGCGGCGCGGCTGCAGGCTCCGGCGGCTTGCCAGCGTCTTCGGGCTTGAGCTCCAGCGGAGCTACCGCGGCCGGCTCGGCGGGCTTCGGTGCCTCGGGCAGGGGAGGAGGTGGTTCGTCCTTGCGACAACCCAGCATCGACGTACCCAGCGCAGCGGCGAACACGGCGCCGCGGCACACGGTGGCAATCACGGAAGCTTTCCTCATGACCATGGTTCTCCTACGTCCGCGCGTAACACCAACCCGACGGCCATGGCTAGTTTCGCGTTCAGCGGCAACCGAGGTCCGAGGGATGCCCACAAAGCCATTCCGCCCCGAGTGGACCCCGGAAGTGAAGTACAGCGCCCCGATATGCCGCGCAGCGCCGCGCAGCTGAGGCTCGGCCCAAAAATCCCAACCAGATCTGCACCCGTTTACAGAAGCGAACCGCCAGAGCCCCATGAGAAAAACACCTGCCCTCCCAATGGCAGGTATCCGAAGCACTGGGAGGGCAAGTGGGGCATCTGCCCGATCGGTCCGAAGAGGCGCAGCGCCCGCGAAAGCGTTGCGCATCGACCGGGCGCTCACTGAAGTCAACCCAAGCTGGGTTGGGGCCCCAGCGCCCCAATGTCAGGTCTCCGTAGCAGAGGGAAGGCAAGTGGGGTTGGGGCCCGGTCTCTCCGAAGAGGCGCAGCGCCCGCGCCGCGCGGGCGGAGTTGGGGGAAGTCCCCTGCAGCGAAGCTGCAGAGCTCGGGGCGTTGGGCCCCGACCAATGAAAACAGCGGGGGGCTGCACCAGCCCCCCAATGATCACGAGCAGCCCATCGAATTGCCGCAGTTGAGGCACTTGTAGCAGGCGCCGTTGCGGACCGTGATGTGGCCGCAGGAGTCGCAGACCGGTGCGTCCCCCATCATCTCTTCGAGTTGCTGGGTGAGCGGGTCGTGCTCGCTGCCGGCGCGCGCCGCCGACGTTTCGGCGAGCGCTCGCGACGAGGCTGCGCCCGCCTTGCTGCCCGCGGACGAGCTCCCAGCAGAGCCGATCGAGGTCGCCAGAGTGGCGCCCGAGGGCGGGAGGCTGGAGGGACCTGGTTCGCCCAGGCTCGTGGGGTGCGCCGGGTCATCGATGGCGGGCGCCTCGGGCTCGGGCTGGACTTGCGCAAAGTCGTAGCGCTTGAGGTATTCCACGCCGAGCACACGGAAGATGTAGTCGACGATCGAGGTCGCGAACTTGATGTTCGGGTGGCCGCTGACCACGCCGTGCGGCTCGAAGCGGGTGAAGGTGAACTGTTCGACGTAGGTCTCGAGCGGCACGCCGTACTGCAGGCCCACGGAGACGGCCATGGCAAAGCAGTTCATCAACGAGCGGAAGGCGGCGCCCTCCTTGTGCATGTCGATGAAGATCTCGCCCAGGCTGCCATCTTCGTACTCGCCGGTGCGCAAGAACACCTTGTGCCCGCCGACCCGCGCCTCTTGCGTGAAGCCGCGGCGCTTCTGCGGCAGCCGCACGCGCACGCCGTCGGGGCGGATGCGCTCCTCGACCGGCACGATCGCCGTCTGCGCTGCTCGCGCCGCTGCTTCGTCCTGCTCTGCCTTTTCCTTCTCCGCCGTGCCCTTGTCCGACTTCTTGGCGGAGCTGGTGAGCGGCTGGGACGCCTTGCACCCGTCGCGGTAGAGCGCCACGGCTTTCAGGCCCAGCTTCCAGCCCTCCTCGTAGATCTTGCGCACGTCGTCGACGCTGGCGTCGTTGGGCAGGTTCACCGTCTTGCTGATCGCGCCGGACAGGAACGGCTGCACGGCGGCCATCATCTTGATGTGCGCCATCGGGGCCAGGAAGCGCTTGCCGTCCCTGCCGCAGCGGTTGGCGCAGTCGAAGACCGCGTAGTGCTCCTCGCGCAGGTGCGGAGCGCCTTCGATCGTCATGCGCCCGACGATCACGTCGTTGGCTTCGCTGATCTGCTGCTCGTTGAAGCCGAGGCGGCCGAGCAGGCTGAAGCCGGGCTGCGCCAGCGCTTCAGCGCTGATGCCGAGCCGCTCGTACGCTTCCTTGCCGATGACCCAGGGCGCGAACGCCAGGCTCAGCTCGAACACGCCGGGCAGGGCCTTCTCGATCTTGGCCAGATCCTCGTCCAGGAGGCCCGCGGCCTTGAGGCTCTGGCGGTTGATGTGCGGCGCTCCGAGCAGGGTGTTGGTGCCCGAGGCGTAGGCCACGATCTCGCTGGTCTGCGCCGGCGAGTAGCCGAGGCGCCGCAGCGCGGCGGGCACCGACTGGTTGACGATCTTGAAGTAGCCGCCACCGGCCAGCTTCTTGAACTTGACCAGTGAGAAGTCGGGCTCGACGCCGGTCGTGTCGCAGTCCATGAGCAGGCCGATCGTGCCCGTCGGGGCCAGCACCGTCGCCTGCGCGTTGCGGAAGCCGTGATCTTCACCGAAGTGCACCACGTCGTTCCAGTCTTCCACCGCGGCGCGCCACAGCTCGTCCGGGCACTGGTCGCGGTTGATGGCGTAGGCCGACTCGCGGTGCATGCGCATCACGCGCAGCATCGGCTCGCGGTTGCTCTCGTAGCCGGCGAAGGCGCCCTTGGACTTGGCGATCAGCGCGCTCATGCGGTAGGCGCGGCCGCACAGGATGGCCGTGAGCGCCGCGGACATGGCGCGGCCGCGATCGGAGTCGTAGGGGATGCCGAGCACCATCAGCAGCGTGCCGAGGTTGGCATAGCCCAGCCCGAGCGGGCGGTAGTCGTGCGAGTTCCTGGCGATCTGCTGCGTGGGGTAGCTCGACAGATCGACCAGGATCTCCTGCGCCAGGAAGAAGATCTCGGCGGCATGGCGATAGCCCCAGACATCGAAGCTGCCATCCTCCCGCAGGAACTTGGTCAGGTTCAGGGACGCCAGGTTGCAGGCCGAGTTGTCCAGGAACATGTACTCGGAGCAGGGGTTCGAGGCGTTGATGCGCTCCGTGTTGGGGCAGGTGTGCCAGCGGTTGATCGTGGAGTCATACTGCACGCCGGGGTCTGCGCAGCTCCAGGCAGCCTCCGCGATCAGGTTCCAGAGGTTGCGGGCGTCGAGCGTTTCCACCACCTCTCCGGTGGTCCGCGCGCGCGTCTGCCAGGTGCCGCCTGCCAGCGCGGAGCGCATGAACTCGTCGGTCACGCGCACCGAGTTGTTCGAGTTCTGCCCGCTCACGGTGTGGTAGGCGTCGCCGTTGAAGTCGGAGTCGTAGCCGGCACCGATCAGCGCCTGGGCCTTGCGCTCCTCGCGCACCTTCCACTGCACGAAATCGGCGATCTCGGGGTGGTCCATGTCCAGGCACACCATCTTGGCGGCGCGGCGCGTGGTGCCTCCGCTCTTGGTGGCGCCGGCGGCGCGATCCAGCACTTCCAGGAAGCTCATCAGGCCGCTGGAGGTGCCGCCGCCGGACAGCTTCTCCTGGCGGCCGCGCAGAGAGCTGAAGTTGGTGCCCGTGCCCGAGCCGTACTTGAACAGGCGCGCCTCGCTCTTGGCGAGATCATAGATGCTCATCAGGTCGTCGCTGACCGCCTGGATGAAGCACGCGGAGCACTGCGGGCGCTCGTACGCGTGGGCGGTCTCGCCGATTGTTTCACCGCCGCCGGACGCATCGGGCATCCACGCCCAGTTGCCCCCCGAGCCTTCGATTCCGTACTCGTGGAACAGGCCGCAGTTGAACCAGACCGGGGAGTTGAAGGCGCCGTACTGATTCACCATCAGATACGTGAGCTCATCCTCGAACGTCTCGGCGTCCCGCTCGCTGGCGAAGTAGCCACCGAAGTTCTCGCCCGCCTTGCGGATGGTGCGCGCGATTCTGCCTACCACCTGGCGCACGCTGGTTTCGCCGACCTTGGGGTCGCCGCCGATGCCCGCCTTGCGGAAGTACTTGGACACGACGATGTCCGTCGCCAGCTGTGACCAGCCCGCCGGGATCTCGGCGCCGTCCATGCGGAAGACCTGCGAGCCATCCGGGTTGTTGATCATGCTGCTGCGGCGTTCCCAGACGATCTCGTCGAAGGGCTTGCGATCGCTGGAGGTATAACGCCGCTCCAGCGTCAGCCCGGTGGCACGACGGCTCGCGCCTCGTGCGGCCGCGCCCGCTGCTTTGCCGCGGCTCGACGGCTTGCGCGTGGAGGAGCTCGTCTTGGTGGTGCCTGCGGAGGAGGACGCAGTGCCGGCGGTGGAATCTGGGCCGACGGTGGAATCAGCGCCAGCGGAGCCGGAGAGCGCCGTCGCCGGCGCGACGTCGCCGTTCAGGCCCTCGACAGCGGCCACGTCATCGGCAGGCGACACGCCCGGCTGCTGAGAAATCGGCTGCCTCGCCACGTGCGTGCTGCTCGCTGAGTGATCCTGACCCACGACTGTCGGCTGTGCCATCCGCATATCCTTCCTCGCCGCTCCACGCCGGCGCTCTCACGCTGTTTCACGCTACTGTCGAAAAAAAGGCCCCAAAAGGGGGAGCGGGGTGTCCCCCGCAGAAGTCGCAATTCCCCGCGGCGCGCGCGCAATGGTGCGCCCGCGCCAGTCTCGCTGTCGCTCTTTTGCCGTCAGCTCTTTGGCTTGGTTTCTTCTCGGTCGCTCGGCTGGGCTGTTCGCTCGGCTGGGCTGTTCGGCTCGGCCCCGCGGGTTACGCCGGGCTGGTTCCGAAGCTCGAGACCGGGAGCTAGGGTTCCGAGCTCGGAGCGCTCGAGCCTGTGCCGCGCGCAGCGCTCGAGCGGAAGCCACCCTCGATCCCAGCACTGTTCTTCTGCTCAGAGTATCGAGGTCGAACGGAGTGTTTGCTCAGCGTTATCTGCTCAGGGAAAAAACTTACCAAGAACAGCCGTATACCCCAACCTATTGTGGTGCAGCAAGTTGAAAGCCCCAATCCCTCGGAATCTGGGAGGAGAAGGTGGGCGCTGCACTGCGCAGATCACCAGTTATCCACCGGTCTTCCACAAGGCTCCAACAACTGATTGCTTGTTCCGGAAGACCGGCCACCGCGCGCGCGCCGCGGGAGGTCCGCGGTGTTTCCCAGGTCATTTTCTTTCCTTCGCAGACGTGTGGCAGGACCGGCTGCGTCCCCGGGCGCCTCCAGCCTGGAGGTCGCGCCAATCATCCACAGGCGGTCTATCCACAGCCTCGCCGGACAACGCTCAGGGGCCGGCCGGTGCTTCCCCCGCTGCGCTCGGGTCCTGGCTGAGAACTCGCTCCACCTGGAGATTGCGGGCCGCGCTGGAGACGTGCACCTGCCCGAAGCGCCGCAGCGGCGTGACGAGCCGCTGCGCATCGCCCACCATCACCACGATCGGCGGCGCTTTCAAGTAGCGGCGGGCAGCGGAGTGCAGCTGCGCGGGGTGGATGCGGGCCAGCTCGGCCCGAAATTCGTCAAAGGCGCTCTCGCGCAACCCGGCGCTGGCGGCACGGCTCAGCAGATCGGCAGCGCCAGCGCCGCTCTCCAGGCCGAGCAGCACGCGCCCCGAGAGCTGCTCGGCGGCGGCGCGCAGGGCGCGCTCTTCCGGTGGGCGCGCCGCCAGCGCAGACAGGGTTTCGAGCAGCGCCGCCAGGGCCTGCGGCGCCTGTTGCAGCGCGATGCGCGCGGAGAGCAGCAGCGGCGTCGCGCCGTGCGCCACTTCTTCGAGCCGAGCGCCGAGCTGCCGATCCGCTTCGCCGAGGCGCTCGAGCGCCTCGGCGCCGTTCCTGTCGAGCAACTCCGCGAGCAACGCCAGCTGCGCCCAGGCCGGGTCCTGGCGCTCCGGTCCCAGCATCGCGAGCCGGAGCTCCACGCTCGCCGCTCCCGGGTGATCGACGAGCAATGTGTGCACCCGGTCCGGGGCAGGCGGAGTGAAGAAGAGCGGCGCATCGGGTTGCCCACCCTGCCAAGAACCCAGCGCGCGCTGGGCGAGCGGCAGCAGCTGCTCCAGGTTCAGATCGCCGACCGCGACCAGCCGCGCGTTCCTGGGTGAGAAGTTGCGCGCGTACCAGGCGCCGCAATCGCCGGCGCTCGCGCGCTCCAGATCCGCCGGCAAGGCGTCGAAATGCTCGTACGGATGATGGCGCGGACTGGCGCGAAAGAGCTCGGCGTAGAGCGCCATCGAGGCCGTCCAGCTCGCGTCGTCCGCGAGCAGCTGGTTCACGCGCGCGAGCTCCCGCCGGCGCAGCAGCTCGAGCTCGCGATCGCCGAGGCGCGGCGCCACGCTGAACGAGCCCAGCAAGGCGAGCCCCTCCGCGAGCCCCGCGCGGGGCAGCGACACGGAGATGGTGGTGGCGTCGCGCGTGGTCTCGAGCTGCCAGCGCGCGCCCAGCTGCTCGGCGCGCTCCAGCGGCTCGCGGCTCGCGGCTCGCCCGGGCGCGCTGGGCCGCAGCGCGGCCGCGGTCAGCGCCGCCACCCCGGGGTGTTCTCCGTCCGATGCCGTGCCGCTCAGCACGACCAGGCGCAGCTCGAGCAGGGGAGCAGCGTGGCGCTGCAGGAGCTGCAGCTCGAGGCCGTTGTCGAGCTGTGCGTGCGCCAGGCGCGGGGAGGTCCAGGGCGGGGCGGCCGCGACGCGCGGCGGACGTCGCGCGTTGCCCGGGCCCGCACCGACGGGCTGTGCCGCCGGCGACGCGCTGCCGCCGCAGGCCGCCGCCAGCGCGCAGGCCGCGCCGAGCGCGCTCGCGAGCACGAACCGAGCTCGGGCGGGAGGGCTCTTGCGGCTCATGAGCGTCGCGGCCGCAGCAGCACGTCGCTGCGGCTGGTGTTGCGCAGATAGCGCGCCACGGCGCGCTGAACCGCCTCGCGCGACACGCGCTGGTAGCGCTCGAAGTCCGACTCGAGCAGCCGGGCATCGTGCGCCGACAGCTCCGCGTCCGCCAGCGCGCTGGCCCGCGCGCGGTTGCCGTCGATCTCGTGCAGCAGGCCGACGCGCAGCTGATTTTGGGCTCGCGCCAGCTCGGCTGGGCTGGGCCCGAAGCGCCCGAGCGAGGCGACCTGAGCCTGGATCAGGTGCCGCACCTGCTCGGGGTCCGCGCCGTCGGCGAGCGCCACCTGGATGGCGAACAGATCGGGACCGCGATGCCCCTCGGTCCAGACGGCGACGCTGCGTGCCTGCGACTTGTCCAGCACGAGCAGCTGATGCAGCCGCGAGCTCACGCCCGTGCCCAGGATCGCGGCGGCCAGCTCCAGCGCGTCGTGCTCGGGAGTGCGCAGGGCAGGGATGGCCCAGCCCTGCCAGAGCACGCTGCCCTGTCCCGGTGTTCCCTCCAGCACGGCGCTGCGCGCCTCGGTCTGTTCGGGGATCTCTCCGCCGGGAGCCGGCGCCAAGCTCACCCGCTCGATCTGCGAGAAGTAGGTCTGGATCAGATTCAGCGTGTCCAGCAGCTCGAAGTTGCCGGCCACGCTCAGTACCGCGTTGTTCGGGGCGTAGTAGCGGCGGTGGAAGTCGAGCAGAGCGGGCAGCGGATCGGCCGCGGCAGCGCCTGCCGGCTCGGAGTTGCCGCCGGGCTGTGCGTAGGGAGGATAGTCACGGAACACGAGCGCTTGCAGCGCCTGCGGAGCGAGCGAGCCGGGCTGCGCCTCCGGCAGCGACGGCGCGGAACCAGCTCGTGCGCGCTCGCGCTCGACAGCTGCGCGCGAGAGCTCCAGCGATCTCATCCGCTCCGCCTCCAGCCAGAGCCCCAGCGCCAGCGCGTTGGCGGGCAGCCAGTCGACATAGCGCGTTCGATCCTCGCTGCTCTCTGCAGCGGACTGGCCACCGTGCTCCGCGATCCAGCGCTGATGCTCGCCGGCGCCCACGCTGCCGCCGCCCTGGAACATCAGCCGCTCGAGCAGCTGAGCAAACCCGCGCTGACCCGCGCCTTCGTTGCGCGAGCCGACGTCGTACGTGACGCAGATCGCCACGGTGGGCAGCGAGGTGTCGCGGCTCAGGACGACGCGCAGGCCATTGTCCAGGCGGGTGCGGCGGATGGCGATCGCCGGCGAGCCGCGCGGAGCCGAGCCGCGCGGAGCCGAGCCGCCCGCGCTCGGCTCGGCCGCCTTGCCATCGCTTGCGGGCAAGCGCGCATCGGCCGCCGGCGCCGAGCTCGGCGGGGCCGCTGCCAGGCCTGCGACGACAGCCCCTCCGAGCACGCGCTGGCGGGACCCCAGCGAGCGGAGCGCGGACCAGAATGGTCGCAACATGAGCTGACCAACGTACCACGGGCATTTGCGGCCAGTCTCACTTACTCGGCGCAGCGTGATACGATCCGGACATGAGCTCGAGTCTTTGCGCGATTTGCCATTCGATGGAGCGGGGTTGCTCATGAGCGGGCCTGCTGACGTGCCACCCGCGGACCTGCACGCGGACTCCCCCAGCAATCCGGGAGACGTGCTGTGGACACCCAGTCGGGAACGGAGTGAACGCTCGCAGCTGGCTGGCTATCTGCGCTGGCTGTCACGCGAGCGAGGCCGCGACTGCGCGGACTATGCGCAGCTCTGGCGCTACAGCGTCGAGGAGCTCGAGGACTTCTGGGGCGGGCTCTGGGACTACTTCGAGATCGGCCCGAGGAGCTTCTCCAGCGTGCTCGAGCGCAGAGTCATGCCGGGGGCGCGCTGGTTCCCGGGCGCGCAGCTCAATTACGTCGAGCGCATCCTGCGCTGGCCGGGCTCCGGGTGCGCCGTGGTGCACCGCTCGGAGAATGGTACCCGTCATGAACTCAGCTACGCCGAGCTGCTGGAGGCGGTCGCGCGCTGCCGCGCGGGCTTGCGCAGGCTCGGCGTCGAGCGCGGGGACCGCGTCGTCGGCTACGTCACCAACGCGCCCGAGGCGCTGATCGCGTTTTTGGCGACGGCCAGCCTGGGAGCGATCTGGTCCAGCTGTCCGCCGGAGTTCGGGGTGGACAGCGTGCTCGATCGATTCTCGCAGATCGCTCCCAAGGTGCTGATCGCCTGCCAGGGCTATCGCTACGGGGGCAAGCACTTCGACCGGCGCCCCGAGGTCGCGCGGCTGTGTGCTGCTCTCGACTCGTTGCGCGCCGTGGTGTCGATCCTGGACGGCGAGGCGGGCGCGGCCCTCGGAGCCGCGGCGCGGCAGGATGCGAGCCCGGGCTCGCCGTTGCGCGAGCTCAGCTTCGCGGAGCTGTGCTCCGTGGCGGAGCCATTCCAGGTGGAGCGGGTGCCGTTCGATCATCCGCTCTGGATCCTGTTCTCGTCAGGCACGACGGGCCTGCCCAAGCCGATCGTGCACGGCCATGGCGGTATGTTGCTCGAGCACCTCAAGGTGCTGGCGCTGCACTCCGACCTGGGCCCCAGCGACCGCTTCTTCTGGTTTTCCACCACGGGCTGGATGATGTGGAACTACCTGATCGGCGGCCTGCTCGTCGGGTCAACGGTGGTCCTGTTCGACGGCAATCCTGGCCATCCCGATCTGAACGCGCTGTGGCGCATGGCCGCCGAGGAGAAGGTCACGTACTTCGGCTGCAGCGCGCCATTCCTGATGGCGTGCCGCGCGGCGCAGCTCCGGCCCGGCACGAGCTTCGACCTGAGCGCGTTGCGCGCGGTGGGCTCGACGGGAGCCCCCTTGCCCAGCAGCGGCTTCGACTGGGTGTATGCGGCGGTCTCGCGGGACGTGCTGCTCGGTTCGGTCAGCGGTGGCACCGATCTGTGCACGGCGTTCGTGTGCTCCTGCCCGCTGCTGCCGGTGCGCTCGGGCGAGCTACAGTGCCTGGCGCTGGGAGCGAAGGTCCAGGCCTTCGACGCCACGGGCCAGCCGGTGCAGGGCGAGGTCGGGGAGCTGGTGATCGCGGAGCCGATGCCCTGCATGCCGGTCTGCTTCTGGAACGACCCGGACGGGCGCCGCTACCGCGAGAGTTACTTCGAGCAATATCCCGGCGTGTGGCGGCACGGTGACTGGATCGTGATCACGGAGCACGGCGGCGCCGTGATCAGCGGGCGCTCCGATGCCACCTTGAACCGCGGTGGCGTGCGCATGGGGACCAGCGAGTTCTATCGGGTGATCGAAGACCTGCCGCAGATCAAAGACAGCGTGGTGGTCGATACGAGCGACTCCCAGGGGCGCGGCAAGCTCTGGTTGTTCGTGGTGCCGGCACCGGGCCAAACCCTGGACGCGGCGCTGCTCGGCAGCATCAAGCAGGCGCTGCGCGCCAGGTTGTCTCCCCGCCACGTGCCGGATGAGATCGTGGCGATCCGCGAGGTGCCGCGCACCTTGAGCGGCAAGAAGCTGGAGGTGCCGATCAAGCGCCTGCTCGGCGGCGCGCCGGTGGAACAGGTCGTGAATCCCGGCACGCTGCAGAACCCGCAGGCGCTCTTCGATTTGCTGGCCGCGGTTCCGCACGGCTGACCGGCGCCCGCGGCACGGGAAATGCACCCATTGTGCGGCACGGGAGGAGAAACCCATGAAACAAGCCATGAAACAGACGAAACCCGACGACAGCATCGTGCGCCAGGGCCCCGACGACGTGGTCGTGCAGAAGCGAGTGCGCACGCCTCGCAATGTGGATGTCGATCACGCGCACGAGGTGCCGGACAATGACTGGGAAGTGGGCACCGAAGCCGAGCAGCTGGAGCAACCCACGCAGCCCTGAGCACCCTTTGCACGGACGCCCCAGCGCGGCCGCGCGCGGCGCAAAGTATGCACTGCGACAGGGGGGGCTGGCCGCGGGTTGCCGCGCCGGGGCGCTTCGAGCTGCGCTAATAAATCGTGCGCTCGTCGGCTGCCACCCGAATGGGGAAGGCCAAGCGGGGTTGGGGCCCCGCGCGGAGCGCGAGCAAAGCGAGCGGAGGCGGGGGAGGGGGTCTGCCTCAGACCCCCTGGAAAACCAGCGGCATGCGCAGCGTGAGCAAGCCGAACTCCTTGTGCGCTTCGATCAACGGCGCCACGTGCGGGTTGCCCAGCAGCGCGTCGCGCGGCGCCTCGAAGACCGCGAGCAGCATCGGCTTGCCTGACCAAGCTCGCGCGTAGCCGCTCATCTGCCCGGTGGCGCGTTCGGCGCTGGAGGCGTCGAAGCCGCGCTGGACGCCGATCACGATCATGCCGTTGACCACCAGATCGAGCACCCCATCCAGGCGCGTGGCGCCCATCCAGCGCTCGCATTCGATCTTGGCCCCGGGCAGCTGCCGCTGCAGGTGCAAGCCGAGCGCGCGGCGATAGGCGCGCTCGTCGGGCCAGCAGCGCGCTCGCCATTGAGCCAGCGCGAGCACGCACTCGTGCAGTGCCGTGGCCCCGCGCGAGCACGCCTCGGGCAGCGGCTCCGATAAATCGATGATCGCCGGCAGCTCCAGCGCGGCGGCCAGGCAGTTGCCGAAGTCCTGAAGAAAGAGCCCGGGCCGCGGCGTCCTGCGATCGGACTGCCACGACGATGCGGCGCCCGCGAGCAGCAGCAGCCCGCTCAGCACGGGCAGGCTGCTCGCCGCCGCATCGAGCCCGACCAACCAGCGCAGCGCCGCGACGGTCGCGGTCCAGGCGAAGCTGCACAGCCCGGTGGCGCTCAGCGCGCGGCCGATCAGCGCGAGCCGCAGGTGGCGCGGCGAGCCCTCGAAATGCTCGAAGCCGTCGACCAGCAGTCGGAATCCGCTGCGCGCGCGCACCAGCGCGAGCCGCGGGTCCCACAGCCCCGCGTCGTCGCGCAGCGAGTTCAGCTGGGAGACGCCGAGCAGTGCCAGCGAGAGCGTGCAACACAGCCAGGTGAAGCCGGCGAGCGTCGCCTGGCCGCGCGTGGCGATGAAATCGACGCCCGGCGCGATCACGCCGCACAGCACAGCGACGCCGCCGAGCGCCCACAGCCGGCGGCCGTGCAGCGCTTCGTCCAGCCGTACACTCAGGCGCAGCGCGGGCGGCACGATCCGGCTGGCCCAGGCCAGGGCGCGCGCCAGCGGCGCCGCCGGGTCGGGGCGCAGGGACAAGGGGCCGAGTTGCAGGTGAGTGCGCTCGTCGTCGGAGCTCGGGACGTTCGCTGCGGGCTGGCGCTCGCTGCGTGGCGCGTGCCGCGATCGCGGAGACGGTGGCTCCTCGCGCAGGTCGGCGGCGTCGAGCAACAGGTGGGTGCGCTCGTCGTCGACCTGCTCCTCGCGCAGGTCGGCGGCGTCGAGCAACAGGTGGGTGCGCTCGTCGTCGGATGCAGCGCGGCCGCGCCGTGGAGGAGCGCTCCTCGCTGGAGCGCTCCTCGGGCGCTTGCTGGGCGGTTGCGCAGCGACGGCGCCGCGCGCCGGGGTCTCGGCAGCGCGGTCGTCTGCGCCGTCGTCCGCGTCCGGCGCGAGATCGAGCAGCAGGTGCGTCCGGTCCGGGTCCGCGAGCGGCCGCGCGGGCTCCCGGGGAGGCACGACGATCGCCGCCCGCGGCAGCTCGACCGTGGCGAAGGAGGCGGCGGGAGCACGGTGCTGGCACGCCGGACAGGCGAGCTCTCCCGAGCTGCCCTCGGCGGGCACGGTCACCAGCTGTTGACAGGCGGGACAGCGCCCCAAGTTCGAGCGCACGGCGGCTTCCGGCATCGAGACCCTTCTAGACGGCTCGTTCGCTGCCCCTGCGTACCGTCTCCCGCGGCGTGCGTCACGCGCCGCCGAGCGCGCGCGAGAAAATTTCGCTGCGCCCGCGCCTGTGCGAGGGCGGGAAATGTCGTCCAGTGCCCGCCGTTCTCCCACCTCGCGGCAGGCTGCGAGGACGTCAGTTGCTCTCGGGCAAAGAGAGCAGCTGGCGCGCCTGAGCGGGCGTCGCGACGCTGCGACCGTGCTCGGCGCACAGCTGCGCGACCCGCCGCACCAGCTCCGCGTTGCTCGCGGCGAGCCGTGACGCGTCGAAGCGGATGTTGTCCTCCAGCCCGGTGCGGCAGTGCCCGCCCAGCTCCAGCGCCCAGTGATTGACGGTCAGTTGATGGCGGCCCATGCCCGCCGCCGTCCAGGTGGCGCCCGGCAGCAGCGCGTTCAGCTCGCGGATCAAGAACTCCAGCAGCTCGCGGCGCGCGGGCAGCGCGTTCTTGAGGCCGAGCACGAACTGCACGTGCGGCGGCGGCTTCAGCAGGCCCGCTTTGACCAGCTCCAGCGCGTTGTAGAGCATGGCCACATCGAAGATCTCCACCTCGGGCTTGGCGCCCTGAGCGGCGATCTCGCGCGCCAGCGACTCGACGAAGTCGGGCGGGTTCTCATAGATCGAGGTCGGGAAGTTGACGGAGCCGGTCGCGAGCGAGGCCATGTCCGGGCGCAGCCACAGCATCGCGCCGCGCTCCTCCAGCCGGCGGCCGCGCCCGCCGGTCGAAAACTGGATGATCATGCCCGGGCAGTGCTTGCGGATCCCCTCCTGCACGAGCTGAAAGCGCGCCGGGTCCGAGGAGGGCTTGCCCGCGTCGTCGCGCACGTGAATGTGCACCAGCGCGGCACCCGCCTCGAACGCCTCGTGCGTGGACTCGATCTGCTCGCTGGGCGTGATCGGCACCGCCGGGTTCTGCTCTTTGGTGGGCAGGGACCCGGTGATGGCGACGCTGATCACGCAGGGCGAGCTCACGCCTCTCCTCCGGGCTTGCGCCGGCCGCGCACCACGCCCAGGTCCTGCGCCTTTCCCTGCTGGGCGGCCTTGGGCTCGGGGGGCGGGCTGCGATCGACGCGCGCGCGATCGGCTGGCGACGGCCCGCGCGGGTTCGGGCTGCGATCGATGCGCGCGCGATCGGCGGGCGAGGGGCCGCGCTCGGCGCGGGCTCGATCGGGCTCCGGCGCGGGCGCCCGTGCCGGGCGTGCCGGAGCGGGCGGGGGCGGCGCTGCCGCTGGCATGGCAGCGGGCACGGCGGCAGCAACCGGAGCTGGCGCTGCTGGCGGCGCAGCCGGCGCGGGTGCGGGCGCGGGCAGCTTCAGCTCCTTGCGCAGCAGGGCCCCGAAGGTCCCGATCGACGCGTCGTCGTGCTGCGCCTGCTGGGCCTGGGAGAACTCGTGGAAGTTGCGGCGCTCCTCCACGGCGGCGACGCGCGACATGCTGAAGGTGATGCCGCGGGAGGGATCCTTGCTGACCAGCACCACGCTGACTTCCTTGCCGATCGGAAACGCGCGCCGCGCATCCGAGCCGCGCGGCGTCCCCAGCTCGCGCGACGGCACCAGGCCCGTGCCCTTGGCCGTGTCCACGAACACGCCGAACGAGGTCACCTTGCTGACCGTGCCTGGCAGCACCTCCCCGCGCTCGGGCTCCGCCTGGGGAGCCGCCGGTTCCGAGAGCGCGCGCAGCGACAGCCGCAGCTTGGGCGGGGCGCCCGGCTTCTCTCCGGGCTGCAGCGCGAGCAACCGCACCGTGATGTCCTCGCCCACGGTCAGCACGTCTTCCACGCGATCGACGCGCCCGTGCGCCAGCTCGGAGATGTGGATCAAGCCCTCGACGCCGCCGCCGAGGTCCACGAAGGCGCCATACTTTTGCACGGACACGACCTTCGCCGGATAGTCATTGCCCACCTCCAGGCTGGCCAGCTTGCGCGCGGCCTCCTGGCCCTGGCGCTCCTGCAACAGCGCCTTGCGGCTGACGATCACGTCGCGCCCGCCGTTCTTCACCTCCAGGATCAAGAACTCCAGCTTCTGGCCCTCGAGCGAGGCCAGGTCGGCGATGTACTCGTTGCCGAGCTGCGAGGCGGGGCAGAAGGCGCGAGCGCCCAGCACGCGCACCTCGACGCCGCCCTTCACGGCGGCGCCGATCACGCCCTCGACCGGCAGCCGCGCGTCGCGCGCGCTCTCCAGGGCGCCTTCATCGAGCTTGGTGCGGCCCTTGCCGAAGGCGACGGAGAGCCGGGGCCCGCTGACATCATCCGCGCTGACCACGCTGGCGCGCACCGGATCGCCGACGCGCACGCTCAGCTCGCCCTTGGCGTCCTCCAGCTCGCGGCGGTCGATCCGGCCCTCGGTGGTGGTACCCACGTCCACGAACACGTAGTCCTGACCGATCTGCACGACGCTGCCGGTGACGGCTTGACCGGGGCGCAGCCGGGTGCTGGTGCGGCCGTTCTCGCTGGCAGCGGCTTGCTGCAGCATGGATGCGAAATCATTGCTCACGACGGTTCTTCTTTCGGGAACGCAGGACAGCGCGGCTGTTGCCGCGCGAGAAACAGAAGGCCTTGGGAGTGGAGGGTGTTCCGCTCGAGGGCGGGGCAACCTACACGAGAGGCGCCGCGCGCGAAAGTTCCGACCCCGCGGCGGGCAGCGAAATGCAGCCTCGAAAACGCGAGCTTACCAAAAAGGGGCGAGGCTGCCGGCGGCCGGCGGATCGCCGGGGATTTCGTTGCATTTAGGGGTCCCGGCGCGTGCCCTTGCCGGGGCAGTCGAGGTTCTGCTCGGCGGCCGGGGAGCGCCCCGGCGCAGCGGAGTCCGTGTAGAGTGAGAACATGAGCGCACGCGAGACGCCGCCGCTGACCGCCGGGGGCCGCGCCGGACAGATCAGCCGTGAGATTTCGGCGGGTGTGGAACGTCTCGAGCTGTGGCGTCACGCGGGCAGCGCGTGCGCGACGGCGGAAGACGTCGTGGCGGTGGAGGAGCCGCTGGAGATCCGGATCGCCGGCGAAGCGATGGCGGTCACGATGCGCACGCCCGGTCACGATCACGAGCTGGTGCTCGGCTTCTTGCTGGCCGAGGGCATCGTTCGCTCCGTCGACGACGTCGGCGGCATCGCCCACTGTGGTCGCCCCGGCGAGTCCGGCAACGTGATGGATGTGAGCTCCGCGCCCGGGCACGTGATCGACTGGGAGCCGACCGGCGCCGTGCGGCGCGCGACGCTCGTCACGTCGGCCTGCGGCGTGTGCGGTCGGCGCAGCATCGACGATCTGCTCGCGCGCGCCGGAGAGGTGCACGATGAAGCGCGCTTCAGCGCCGGCTGGATCGGCGGCCTCACGCGCCAGCTCTCGCCAGGCCAGACCAACTTTGCCGCGAGCGGCGGCGTGCATGCCGCCGCGCTCTGGGACGCCAGCGGCGCCCTGTACGCCCTGCGCGAGGACGTGGGGCGGCACAACGCGGTCGACAAGGTGATCGGGCGCGCGGCGCTGGATCGGCGCCTGCCGGCGCGCGGCATGGCGCTGGTGGTCAGCGGCCGCGCCAGCTTCGAGCTGGTGCAGAAAGCCGCGGTCGCGCGCATTCCGTTGCTGGTCAGCGTGTCCGCGCCGAGCTCGCTGGCGGTCGCGGCCGCGCGGCGCAGCGGCATGACCCTGGTGGGTTTCGCGCGCGAGGAACGCTTCAACGTATACTGCGGTGAACAGCGCATCGTCGGCCTCAGCCAGTGAGCGGCTGGGCCGCGCCGCGCGCCGCTGCCGGGCGGCGCTCTCCGTGTTTGCGCTCGCCATCGCCGCTGCCGCGAGCCTGTATCCGGGCGGCAGCTGGACCGAGCCCGGCGCTGCGGGCTTCTCGCCGCTGCGCAACTTCTGGTGCGATCTGGTGCGCACGCAGGCCATCAACGGCGCCGACAACAGCGCGAGCCGCCGCCTGTCGTGCGTCGCGTTCGCTGCCCTGGCCTGCGCGCTGTGGTGGTTCTGGCCGATCGCCGGCGCGCTGCTGCCGCCCGGACGCGGCGCGCTGCTGCAGGTGCTGGGCAGGATCTCCACGCTGGCGCTGTTCGCGATGGCCCTCTTGCCCTCCGACGCGCACCCCGTCTGGCACGGCGTGGTCGCGCTGGCGGGCGGCGGCCTGGGCATGACCTGCGCGGCGCTGTGTTGCATTCGTTGCCCAGCGGAGCCTCGGTACAGCCTGCGCAGGGCCAGCGCATACGCGGCGCTGCTGCTCGCCGCGCTCAACGCTGCGCTCTACATCTATGTCGCCTACGTGCACGGGCCGGAGACGCCGTTGCAGCCCGGCGTACAGAAGCTCGCGACGCTGGCGCTCGTGCTGTGGATGGCCGTGACCGTGCGTCGTGCGCTCGCAGAGCGCGATCTTTCAGGTGCCGCTGCGCGCTGAGTGGGGGATGCTCGCACCTGCGCCTCGCCGCGCGCTGACATGCAGGCGGCACAAATGCGCTGGCGGCGCTCCACGCTGCGGCCTCACCCCGAGGCTAGCTGGCTCCGGCCCGAGGGAAGCGCTAGATTGAGCCAGAATGAAGCTCCTCTCGGCCGCAGCCCGCGTCTTGCGCCCGTTGCTGGCCGTGCCGCTGCTGGCCGTGCCGCTGCTCGCCTGCAGCTACTTCGTCAGTCGCGGCAGCGACCTCTACTATCAGGGGCGCTACATCGAGGCGGCCCAGGTGCTGGAGCAGACCGAGTACCGGCTGGAGCGCAGTCAGGAGCCAGACCAGCACGCCGAGTACGGCCTGTACCGCGGCGCGACGCTCTTGCGTCTGGGGGACCTGGATGGCGCGCAGCGCTGGCTCGAGTACGCGCAGCACTGGGAGCAGCGCCATCCGGGCGCGCTGCGCGACGACGAACGTGACTTGCTCGAGGAGCGGTTGCTCGCCTTGCAAGGTGACCTCGAGCGGCGCCAAGCGATCCAGGAGGGGCAGGCGCTGGCAGCGGAAGGGCTCCAGGGGTCGAGGGCTGCAGCGGTCCAGGGCTTCGGAGGAGGAGGAGCCCCGGTGACCGGCGCACGCAGCGTGCAGCGCCGAGCTCCCGCGCGCGTTGCGCCCAACGTGCTCGATCCCTGAGCCCTACCGGACCCGCAGCGCGCGGAGCTCAGCGGGCACATGCTGGCGACGGCCAGCGTCGCGCGGCTGCGAGCCCTCCTGTACTCCCGCAGCCTGGAGCTCCGGGGCCCGGATCGGGGCTCGGATCCGCCGCTCAGCGCGCGGCACCAGAATGTGCCCCCTGCTCGCCGAGACGCGAGCACATCTGACGCGCTCCCGTCAGCGCCGGGCGGCGATCAGGTACTCGTAGAGCTCCTTCTTGCTGCTGCGTTTGCGCAAGGTCTCGATGGCCACGCCGCGGAAGCCCGCTTGCTCCAGCTGGCGCGCCAGCACTTGCTCGACGGGCACGACCACGTCGTAGAACTTGGAGTTGCCCACCACGAAGAAGGCGCTGCCGCCAGGGCGCAGCACGCGCCCGAGCGCCTCGAAGTGCCGGAACATGTCGCAAAAGTACTTGCGCACGTAGCTGGAGAGCAGGGCGCTGCGCTCGGCGATGGCGCCCAGGCGCGCCTCGCTGTCGGCGCCCAGCTCCGGCACGCCGGGGTCGGGCACCCAGCTCGCGAGGTTGCTGGTGGCGCTGCCCCAGGTGCCGCCGATCGCGCGCCAGTCGAGCACGCCCGCGCGCGAGCGATCGGCGAGATAGCCGAGCCAGTACATGTAGGGCCGCAGCTCGCGGATGTAGCTCATGCGGTTGGCGTAGGGCGGGGAGGTGATCACGCAGCCGTAGCGGGCCACAGGCAGCTTTTCGTGCAGCTGGCGCGCGTCCGCGAGAAAGAGCCGGCGCCGGGTTGCGGGCAGCGGCTGCTCCGCCGTCGCGAGCACGCGCTCGAACGCCGCCTGCAGCGCGCCCGCGACCGCGGCCCGCGCCTCGGCGCCGTTCGCCGGCTCGCCCGACTGGGGCGCGAAGGACATCGACTGATGGCCGAAGTGCGCGCTGGAGCACTCGATCAGCGCGCGGCAGAAGGCGATGCGCAGCAGGTTGCTGGCCGGGCGCGACTCTGTTTCAGCGAAGGAACACAGGGCCGCGAAGCTCTGGCCCAGCGCGGCCAGCGCCGGCGCGCTCCACCAGCGCTCGATGCGGTGGATCGGCGGTACCCAGGCCGAGCCGCTCTGCGCGCGCAGCGCCGCGCGGCGCATGCGCTCCAGGCCGGCGCGCGCCTGCTCGCGCTGGCGCTCGGAGTAGCTGCCGACCTTGGCGCGCGCGAGCCAGAGCAAGAACGGGTTGATGTCGGCCGTGTCGCAGTCGAGGCCTTGCTCGGAGCAGGAGAGCAAGGTAGTGCCGGTGCCGCAGAAGGGGTCGAGGAATGGTGGCTCGATGCCCGCGCGCGAGCCGAGCAGCGCCTGCACCAGCTTCACCGAGTAGGCCGGGGTCAGTCTTAACCAACCGTGCCGGGTGCTCTGCAGGTTGCCCCGGAATGTGTGCAACTCGCGCTTTTGCCGGCCTTTGTCGCGGCTCGCTTCGGAGCGCTCTCGGCCGTCGCGCGGCGCGCACTGGTCCATTTCGGAGAGCGGGTCTAACGGCTCCCGTCGACGGACTCAAGCCTGCTTCACCCGGGTCCGTTTCAGGGGATATCGATGCGAGTTCGGCGCAATTGGCTCTTCGCCTGGATGTGTGCAGGGGTGCTCGCCCTGGGCACGCGCGCCCACGCCGCGGATGAGTTCCAGGTGGTCGCGGGGCGGCTCGAGTCGCGCAGCGACGGCGTGGTGGCCGCGCAGGGCGGGGCCACGGTACGGCTCGCCAAGGGCGCCAGCCTGCGGCTCGAGCCGGGCACCAAGCTGTATCGCGTGCACAAGCAGACGCCGCTCTGGCTGAGCAATCGCGGGCGCACGCTCACGCACCTGCTGGCGCTGGCCAGCGGCAGGATCGACGTCGAGAGCAATGATCCGGACCTGGCCGTGATGGTCAGCGCGCCGCTGGCCGTCACCAGCTTCGTGCGCGGCGGGCGCATGCACATCGCCGCCGAGGCCGATCAGGTCAGCATCGTCAACCTGGACGGCAGCGTGAGCTGGGCGGTCAAGTCGTGGAAATTCACGCCGCTCGCTGCCGGTAAGGTGCACAACATCGCGAAGGGCTCCGAGGCGGAGAGCGCGATCCTGCCGGCGCCGGTGGTGCGGCTCGAGAACAACCTGTTCGGAGGCTTCGACCCGCGAGGAGCGGCGCTCTCGGGCGTGAGCTGGGAGCCGGTGCCGGGCGCGGTGCGCTATCGCGTGAGCGTGGAGCAGCTGGAGCCGGAGCGCCGGCGCGTGAGCAACGTGGAGACCACGTCCGCGGCCCTCTCCTCGCCGCCGCGGCTCGATCCGGGCCGCTACGCGCTCTCCGTGCAGGCGGTCGATCGCTTCGGCATCAATGGGCAATTCTCCTCGTCCGAGCCCTTCACGGTGATGGGCGTGCGCAGCAGCGACGGCGGCTACGTCGATGCCCAGGGCAACATCATCGCCGGCTACGATCGCAGCGTGCATCTGACCTACGCCGACGGCTTGCTGATGAAGGGCCAGCACGAGTGGGGGCCGCTGCCGGACGAGATCGTGCTGCCCTCGGGCGAGCCGATGAACCTGCACCTGCGGCAAGCAGGGGACACGCGGCTGGTGAGCGCGCGCTTGCTGCCGCCGCGGGTCACGACCAGCGTCTTCGTGGGCCCCAAGTTCGCGCGCTGGCCCGGCGACAGCCTGCGCGTGGAGGTCAGGATTTCTGCGGGGGAACCCCGCGCCCCGAGTGAAGGCGCGGCCCCCGGCGCACCGCCCGCCTGGATCACGCCTCGCTTCCGGGTTCAGCTCGGCATCGATGACCTGCCGGTGACCTGGACCCAGAACGGCGACACCTACGTCACCGAGATCCCACCGCAGGGCGGCGAAGGGCCCTGGATCGTGCGGGTCGAGGTTGAGGACCAGTACGGCCACCTGCTCGGACGCGATTTCGTCGAGGTCGCCCGGCGGCCCGCGCCGGCGCCGGCGGCCGCCAAGGCGCCGCCGAGCGGCCCGACCCAGGCCTCGCGCTGAATCGGCTCAGCGTCACTCGCTGAGCGTGGGCGTCTGCCAGGCGATGTTGTCGGCAAGGTTCGCCGCCAGGCTCGGGTTTGGCTGCATCGCGCCCGTGGTCGCGCTGGCATCGCCCTTCAAGAACTTGCGCAGGTTCTGCTGCAGCAAAGGCACATACTCTTGCCGGAACGAGCAGTGCGTGGTGTTGGTGGTGGTGGACGTGTAGCTGATGTTCTCCGCCGCGCCCAGCGCCGAGTAGATCTCGCGCCCCGCCTGCACCGTGATGTTCTCTCCGCGCGGCACCAGGTTCGCGATGCCCGGGTTGCCGAGGACCAAGAGGCCGCGCGGCGCGACCATGCCGATGACCTCGTGCGTGTCGAGCGGGAGCAGGTACTGCAGCTCACCCGAGAGTTGCTGATCGCGCGCGCGGCCGGCGGTGTCGTTCTGATCGGTGGCGTCCAGGACCAGGAACTGGCGGTACGTCTCGCCCGCCCAGCGCCCGTACTCGTAGGCGTTGCGCAGCACCTCGCCGTTCTCCGGTGCCACGAAGCGGAACGCCGGCACGCCCGACATGCCCGACTCGTACGGGATCGTCAGCGCCACGCGCTCGTCGAAGGCGCCGGCGATGAAGGCGCCCTTGCCGAGCCGTGAGCAACCGTGGACACCGATCGCCCGGGGGTTGATGATCTGCGCGCCCGACGCCTCGATCACGTCGATCATCCGGCTCACGCCCCACGACCACGCGAGCAGCGTGCCCGTGTCGCGCAGGTTGGGGTTGGCGGTGTAGAACGCGCCCTGTTTGTTGGCCTCCGTACCGAGCGAGTCCGTGTCGAAGGTGATGGTGGCGACGCCCTCGGCCAGGATCGAGTCGCTCATGCTGGAGCCGAAGCCGCCGGTGCTGAAGATGATCACGGCCGGCGCCGGGGAGGGAGCGTTGGCCGGGATGTTGATGTTCGCCGTGAAGCTCGCCGCCTGACCCTGGTTCTGGATGTTGACGGTGATGCTCGTCCGGGACACGGTACCGTTGACCTGCTCCGGCTTGCCCGGCTTCACGCCGTAGATGAACGTCTCGGCCAGCTTGCGGATCTCCTCCCGGCGACAGCGCCATTGCGAGCGGCTCGTGAGGCGCTGGCCGTTCAGGCCGGTGAACGGATCCGGGAGCGTGCGCAGCTCTTGCAGGTCGGCGAACGTCGGTAGCGTCCCGACCTCACAGTTCTCGCCACGGTCCTCCACGAAGGCGTCCGGGGGCGGCGCGTTCGGATCCAGGATCGGCGGGTTCGGGTCCGCGGGCTGTGTCACGGGATCGCCGCCTCCTGCTGCAGGCGTGTCCCCCGAGCCCGCCGCGGGCCCGGCGAGATCGATGTCCCCTCCGGGGCCGCCCTCCTCCGCGCCAGCGCCAGGGTCACTGCCGGGATCCATTCCCGTGTCACTGCCGCCGGTCGCCGGCGGGTTCGGGGCTGCCGGGGCTGCCGGAGCTGGCGCACTGGGCAGGTTCGGCAAGGTGGTCGTGCTGGCCGGTGGCGCCGGTGGCGCCTCCGCCGGCCCGCTGCGCCTTCCTTCCTCGTCGGTGCCGCAGGCGAAGGCCAGCGTCAGGGCAGCGAGCGCGACGCAGAGCGCCGGCCGCGAACGGCGAGGAGAGCTCGAAAGCAAGTCCCGACAGACGGTGATCATGACCTTGCTGACTAACATGCTCGGGGCGCGGCTGACCACCGCCAGAGCGGGGCCGGAACCATTCGGCAATTGCGCGAAAATTCGCGGACTGCGGCGAATGGCACCCACTGCGGCAAGCGGGAATGCGGTAAGCTCGGACGAGCCGATGATCTGGCTCGCAGCGGGTCTGGCTCGCAGAGTTGCCGCTCGCGAAATCGGAGGTTAGCGTCGCTCGATGGACCGTGAGGCAGTGCTCAGCCGGTTGGATCGAGAGCGGCGCAGCTCCTTTCCCGGCGACGCCGAAGGCGAGGTGTTGCCCGAGCTCACGCGCGTGCGGGGGCGCGAGCCGGAGTGGCACTGCATCGAGTTCTCTCGCCTCGATTCCGCGAACGCAGAGCGGGTGATCGCGGAACAGGTGGCGCACTACCGCGCGCTGCGAGCCGAGCTGGAATGGAAGGTGTACTCCCAGGACACGCCCTCCGATCTGCGCGAGCGCCTCGAGCGGCAGGGTTTTCGCGCCGGAGCGCGCGAGAGCGTGCTCGTGCTCGAGCTGTCGCAGCCACCGGTGTGGCTCTCCGAGCGGCCGCGCCACCGAGTGCTGCGCGTGACCCGGCGCGAACAGCTGCGGCTGTTCGCGAGCGTGGCGGAGCAGGGCTCGGCTCGAGGGCGCGCGGCCGTCGCGGCGGCGCTGCTCCGTCACATGGAAAGGGGGTCGACGGAGCAGCTGGGCTATGTCGCGTTCGATGGCGACGTACCCGCCGCCATCGGGCGTCTCGAGACGCGCGCGACGAGCGCCTTCGGCGGCCTGTACGGGGGGCTCACGCTGGAGGCCCATCGCGGCCGCGGTCTGTACCACGCCCTGATCGCCGAGCGCGCGCGCGATGCCTTGCGCCTCGGTGCTCGCTACCTGCGCGTGGACGCGCTGCCCACCAGCGAGGGCATCCTCGAGCGTCTGGGCTTCGTCAAGTTGGCAGACACCTGGCCGTACGTGCTGCCTCGATCCGACGCTCCCGCCGGCGGCGGCTGATCGTCTCGGGCCGGGGCGTGCGCGCCCCAGTTCATGAGTTGGGTCTAGTGGTGCTGGAAACCGTCTGGCGTCGAGCAGCGTGTCAGGCGCTCGGAGTCTCGCGGCTGGCCCATTCTCGCGACGCCGGGCGTGAGCGGGTGCCGAGCCCGATCGACCGCTGCGGGGTACCCGCTCGGTAGGTTCGGCCCCTACCTTTTCCCGGGTTCCGGTCGTATCTCCTTCAGGCAGATGCCCGACGTCGGCGCCGTGCCGCTCGGTCGCTGCTCCGGAGAAGACGATGCATCGAATACTGCTGCTCGGGAGTGGAAAGATCGGGCGCATGGTGGGCCCCTGGCTGGCGAGCACGGGCGACTACGCGGTGCGCGTGGTCGACATCGACGAGGGCTCGTTGCGCAATCTGGGCCAGAGCTCGGCGCGCGCGGTCGACAGCGGTCGGCTGGAGCTGGTGCGGGCGGACGCGACCGATCCGAAGGAGCTGGCGCGCGTGCTCGACGGCTGCGACAGCGTGATCTCGGCGCTCAGCTATCACCATAACCCACTGGTCGCGGAGGCCGCGCTGAAGGCCGGCGTGAGCTACTTCGATCTGACGGAGGACGTGGCGACCACGCGGCGCATCCGCGAGATCGCCCAGGCGGCAAAGCCCGGGCAGGTGTTCATGCCGCAGTGCGGGCTGGCGCCGGGCTTCGTGTCCGTGGCGGCGCAGGAGCTGACGCGCGGCTTCGACAAGCTGGATCGCGTGTTCATGCGCGTGGGCGCGCTGCCGCAGTTCCCGACCAACTTCCTCAAGTACAACCTGACCTGGTCCACGGACGGGCTGATCAACGAGTACTGCAACCCGTGCGAGGCGATCCACCGCGGCAAGCGCATCGAGGTGCTGGCGCTGGAAGGTCTGGAGCGGTTCTCGATCGACGGGATCCACTACGAGGCCTTCAACACCTCGGGCGGTCTCGGCACGCTGTGCGAGACGCTCGACGGCAAGGTGAGCGAGCTCAACTACAAGACCATCCGCTACCAGGGCCACCGCGACTACGCCTGGTTCCTGGTCAACGAGCTGCACCTCGGGGATCAGCGCACGCTGTTCAAGGAGCTGCTGGAGCGCGCGATCCCGATCACCTATCAGGACGTGGTCGTGATCTTCTGCACCGTCTCGGGCTGGCGTGATGGTCAGCTGGTGCAGGTGAGCGACGCGCGCAAGATCTACAACGCCCATTTGCTCGATCACGAGTGGAGCGCGATCCAGATCACGACCGCGGCCGGCGTGTGCACCATGGTCGACTTGCACTATCAGGGGCGGCTGGCGCAGCGCGGCTTCGCCTGTCAGGAGCAGGTAGGCTTGTCGGAGTTCCTGGAGAACCGCTTCGGGCGGGTCTATGCGACGGGGCAAGAGCCCGCAGAACGTCCGAGCTTCTCCGCGGGGTTGTCATGAGCGGGGTGCGCAGTGCCATCGGGAGCGGTGCCGTAGCCAGTGGCGCTGTCCCGAGCGGTGCTGAGCTCAGCGGGCCGGGCGTCGTGAGCGCGGCGCTCGGTCGCTGCGGGGTGGGGGACACCAGCTCCAGCGTCGCGCTCGGGCTGGACCTGGCGCGCGGCACGGGCCCGGAGCTGATCAAAAGCTCGCCCATCGACGGGCACGAGCTGGCGCGCTTCCGCGCCGCGACCTCCGCCGACGCCCAGCGCGTCTTCGACGGCGCTGCGCTGGCGTTCGCCAGCTGGCGCAACGTGCCGGCGCCCGAGCGCGGGCGTGTGGTGCGGCGCTTCGGCGAGGTGCTGCGCGAGCGCAAGGAAGACCTGGCCACCTTGGTCTCCTGGGAAGCCGGCAAGATCGCCAGCGAAGCGCGCGGCGAAGTGCAGGAGATGATCGACATCTGCGAGTTCGCGGTCGGTCTGAGTCGCCAGCTGTACGGGCTCACGATCGCCAGCGAGCGCCCCGGGCACCGGCTCTCCGAGTACTGGCATCCGCTCGGACCCGTGGGCGTGATCAGCGCCTTCAACTTCCCGGTCGCGGTCTGGGCCTGGAATGCCGCGTTGGCGCTGGTGTGCGGCGATCCCGTGGTGTGGAAGCCCTCGGAGAAGACGCCGCTGTGCGCGCTCGCCTGCCACCTGCTCGCGGCGCGCGTGTGCGCGGAGTTCCCGGCCTGTCCGCCCGGGCTGCTGGGCTTGCTGATCGGCGGCAGCGACGTCGGCCAAGCGCTGGCGGAGAGCCGCTTGTTCCCGCTGATCTCGGCCACCGGCTCCACGCCGATGGGCCGCGCCGTGGGCACCACGGTGGCGAAGCGCCTGGGCCGCTCGCTGCTCGAGCTCGGCGGCAACAACGCCGCGATCGTCACGCCCAGCGCCGACCTGGAGCTGGCGCTGCGGGCGGTGGTGTTCTCGGCGGCGGGCACCGCCGGCCAGCGCTGCACCAGCTTGCGCCGGCTGCTGCTGCACGAATCCGTGGCCAGCGCCTTCATCGAGCGGCTGAGCGCGGTCTACGCCAGCCTGCGCGTCGGGGACCCGACCCTCGACGCGGTGCTGGTGGGGCCATTGATCGACCAGGGCGCCTACGAGCAGATGCAGCACGCGCTGCGGCAGGCGAGCGCGCAGGGGGGCAGGGTCACGGGCGGGGAGCGCGTCACGGCGGGAGTGCCCGAGGGCGGATTTTATGTCCGTCCGGCCCTGGTCGAGATCCAGCCCGGGGCGCTGATCGTCGAACAGGAAACATTTGCTCCCATTCTGTACGTGATGCGTTACCGGGAGATTTCCGAGGCCATCGCCATCCAGAACGGGGTCGCGCAGGGGCTGGCATCGGCCATCTTCAGCAACGACGTGCGCGAGGCCGAGCTGTTCTGCTCGGCTGCGGGCAGCGACTGCGGCATTGTCAACGTCAACGTCGGGCCGAGCGGCGCCGAGATCGGCGGCGCCTTCGGCGGCGAAAAGGACACGGGCGGCGGCCGCGAATCGGGCTCGGACGCCTGGAAGTCATATATGCGCCGCGTGACCAGTACGGTGAACTATTCGGGCGCTCTGCCGCTCGCGCAGGGCGTTCGCTTCGATATCGGGGCTTGAAAGCAGCCGGGCAGGGCCACTACAAGGTGGCCCCGATGGCACAACCAATCCAGCTCGGAGGGCACCCGAACACCTTCGCGAGCACCACGCGCAAGGATGACTGGTGGGTCGGGCCCCTGGCGACCGCCGTGGGGCTCATCGTGTTCTTCGGCTACCTCACCTATCGCGCGATGGACGCGACGTACGTCTGGGCCGATCCCTACATCAGCCCAGCGGTGGCTCCGTCGGTCTTCACCGCTGCCTCGGGCTATCCCGGCGCGGTGCCGGTGGAGCACGCCTGGTTCGGCGCCTTCCCGGAGTGGTGGCCCTCGTTCCTGCCGCAGTCGCCGGCGTTCTTCCTGCCGGCGCTCGCGATCCTGTTCCGCTTCACTTGCTACTACTACCGCAAGGCTTACTATCGCGCGTTCGCTGCGTCCCCGCCGGGCTGCGCCGTGCGCGGTCACTCGCGCCCGTACCGCGGTGAAACGTCGGTGCTGCTGTTCCAGAACCTGCACCGCTACGCGCTCTACGGCGCGCTGCTGCTGCTGGTGTTCCTGTGGGCGGAAGCGATCGCGGCCTTCTCCAAGGGCGGCCAGATCGGTGTGGGCGTGGGCACGATCGTGATGGTGATCAACGCCGCGCTGCTCTCGGGCTACACCTTCGGCTGCCACTCCTGGCGCCACCTGGTCGCGGGGCGCAAGGACTGCCTGACCTGTGACGGCAAGCCGACGGCGCGCTTCGAGATCTTCAAGGTGTCGTCCTGGTTCAACGGGCGCCACATGCTGTTCGCCTGGCTGAGCCTGTTCTGGGTCTGCTTCACGGACTTCTACATTCAGCTGGTGTCGCGCGGCGTGATCACCGATCTCAACACCTGGTCGTGAACCTCAACGCCGAGCGCCGCTCCCGCGGCCTCAGCAAACGCAACGAGCCGGCATCCGAGGCGCCGGCTCGTTGTCGTTTGTCGTGGGAAGGAAGGGCTCGCAGCACAAAAAGCGCTGCCCGCGCTAGGCAGTCGCCACCGGCTAGGGTATCCCTTGGGCCTTCAGTCCATGCTGTCGGCCGGTTCGAACGAGCCCTGGTTGTCTGTGGTCGTGCCCTGGTGGGGGCGGCCCGCTTACGTGCGCGAGACACTCGAGTCGATGGCCTCGCAGACCGAAGGCGGCTTCGAGTGTCTGATCATCGATCGCGGGCCCGAGGACAGCTCGAGCTGGCTCGAGCCGTATCGCGGGCGCTTCGACTTTCGCCTCGTGACCACGTCCGGCGAAACGGACTGGATGAGCAAGACCAACGTGGGCTTTCAGCAAGCGCGCGGGCGCTTCTGCTGCATGCTGCACACGGATGATGTCTGGCGGCCGCAGCGAGTCGCCCGGTTGCGCGCCGCCGTCGAGCGCCACCCCGAGGCAGGGCTGATCTTTCACCCCGTTCGGTTCGTGAATTCCAAGAGCCGGCTGCTCGGAGAATGGCACGCCCCGCTGCCCACGGATCGCCTGTTGGACAGCGCCGAGGTGCTGCAGCACCTGATCGTCCAGAACTTCATCTCTTGCCCGGCGCCCTTGCTGCGCAAAGACCTGCTCGGGCCCGGTATCGATCCGGCGCTCTGGTACACGGGGGACTGGGAACTCTACCTGCGCGTCGCCTCCGCCGCGCCGTGCGTCTACATCGACGAGCTGCTGGCAGATTTTCGCCTCCATACCAGCTCGCTCACCATGCAGCGGTCTCGCTCCGCGGTCGACTTTCGCGCTCAGCTCGATCAGATCCCGGAGCGCTTCGCGGCCGCGCTGCCCGAAGCGGAGCGCGCGCGGCTGCTGCGCATCGCGCGCTTCTCCAACGCGGTGAACGTGGCGCTGGCCGGGGCCTTCCACGGTCAGCTGCGCAGCCTCGGGGGCGTGCTCTCGCGCGCGTCAGGCCTGGGTTTGCAAGACTACGCGCGCTACCTGCGCGACTCGCGCATCGTGGAGCGCACGCGCGCGCGCCTGCGCCTGGCCCTGCGCTAAGAAAGAGAGCGACGATATGCTGGCAAGCTTGGGCGCAGCGGTGCGGGGATTATTCGGTGCGCACGAGCAGGCCGTGGCGGAGCTGTATCGTAGCGTGTTCGTCGACCTGGACGCGCTGGTGCGGCAACTGGCGAGCCTCGAGGCCCCCGCGCGCATCCTGGAGGTGGGGTGCGGCGAGGGCCAGATGACGCAGCGGCTGGCGCAGGCCTTTCCGCACGCCGAGATCGTGGCCGTCGACATTTCGCCGCGTGTGGGCCGGCTCGTTCCCGCGCCGGGCCCGCGGGTCCATTTTCGCTGTTGCACGTTGGCGCAGCTGCTGGGCGAGGGCCCAGCGCCGTTCCAGCTGGTCACGCTGTGCGATGTCTTGCACCACGTACCTCCCGGCGAGCGCGAGGCGTTGCTGTCGGCCGTTCGCGAGCTCTGCGCTCCCGGCGGGCGCTTCGTGTTCAAGGACTGGGAGCGGCGGCAGACCCCCATCCACTGGGCCTGCGCATTCTCGGATCGGCTGATCACCGGCGATCGCGTGCAGTACTGCAGCCGCGGCGAGTTGCGCGACTTGCTCGGTCGCGCCTTTGCGGGCTGTGCGATCGAAGAGCTGGCTCCGACGCCCCCCTGGCTGCACAACCGCGCCTGGTGCGTGCGCCTGCCGCGCGAGCCCAATGGCTGAGGTCGTGCCGGGCGTCCGCCGCCTGCTGCGCTTCACCATCACCGGCGGCATCTGCTTCTCGGTCAACTTCGCGATTTTATACGCCGGCACCGAGCTGTTGCACTTCCACTACGCGGTGTCCTTGCTGCTCTCGGTGCTGATCGTCAACTGGATCGGGCTGCTGCTCAACCGCTGCTGGACGTTCGAATCCACGCGCAACCCCTTCTGGGCCGATGCGCTTCGCTACTGGTCCGCCAACGCGCTCTCTGCGCTGGGGGTGCTGGCCGCGACCGCTCTGCTCGTGGAGGTTCTGCACGTCCACTATCTGGTCGCCAACCTGCTACTCGCGGTGGTGTTCCTGCTCGGCAACTTTCTCATGCACCAGAGCTGGACGTTTCGCTCGCGCAGCCAGAAGTACCCGCCCTGAAGCGAGAGGGCTCGGAGCCGGGCCTCCGATCGCGGCTCCAGGATGTGCCCGCCATGCCTCCGGCCATGAAGCGGGCAAGGCGCACGCCGACAGCACCGCGCAGGTGATGGTCCAGAGCGAGTAGCGGTAGTCGTCACTGGCCGCCAGCAGCGCGAAGGTGAGGTGGTAGGCGATGCCCGAGGCGCTCAATGCCAAGGCCAGCGCGCTGCCACCCGACCAGGCTGCCGCGGCGCTGACCAGCAGCAGAAGCAAACAGCCCAAGACGTACAGCCAGACGCGGAACAGCGGCGTGCGCGAGAGCCAGTGGAACGCGCTCACGACAGCCTCTCGAGCCGGAGAGGCCGGAAGCGTGTATTGATACGGATTGGGATCCATCCCAGCGAACACCATGTAAACGGGCCTGGTGCGCGTCAGCCCGAGCAGGTTTCGATAGATGGCCCAGCGGCTCTTCAAGTACGCGCCGGGATGCTCACGCACGGCGCGCAGCCAGTTCTGGCGGAGCGCCTGCAGCTGGTCGGGGTCGCTCGTCAGCTGCATGACGGCGCTCTCATCGTAGAACAGACTGCCCGGGTGCCGGGGATTGTAGAGCTCCCGGAGTCGCTCGATCGTCGTGCCGTCGCGCAGCAGGTGCAGCTCCGGATCAAACAACAGCTCGCCCGTCTGTACGCTCATGCCGGCCAGATCGAAGAGCGCCGACCCCTGCCAGGCATGAGTCTCGTGCACGTACGGTCGCAGAGTTCGCGTCACGCCCTGGTGCAGGGCGACGACCAGGACCGCCGAGATCGAGAGCGCACCCAGCGCGTGCTTCCAGGGCGCGAGCGCAGCCCGGGCTGCGGGTCGTGCCTGCGACTTCCAGCGCGGGTGCGCGGCGACGAGCAGCGCCAGCAACGGCCAGGCCGCGGGCGCGGCGTTGTGGCGCGCGCCGATGGCGAGCGCCGCGAACACCAGGGCTAGCAGCGCGGAGAACAGCCCGTGTGTGCGCCGGTAACGCAAGTAGCAGGCGAGCAGCGAGACCAGCGCTCCCTGCATCAGGATGTCTTTCCAGATCACGCCCAGGTTCACCAGCAGCGGTGGGAACGCGGCAACGAAGGCGAACACGAACAGCCGCGTGCGCCGCGGCAGCGGCCAGTAACGAGCGACGACCAGCAGCCCCCCCCAGTACAGCGCGTTCATGAACACCAGCATCCCCGCGGGGCCGGGCAGGATGCGATCGACGATGCTCCAGAGTATCGCCATCAGCGGCGGATGATCATCCGCGTACGTGTGCAGGCGCGCCTGTACGAGCTGCTCCACCGAGTCGGGGCTCATGAACCCCGGCCAGCAGGTGGCGCACACGGCGGTGAATCCCAGGAGCGCCGTGATCGCTGGCCCGAGCCATGCGCTCAGGCGGTCCGGTTCGACCGCCGTCGCTGCCGCTGGCTCCACGCTCGTCATGACGTGCTCGCACGCGCGCGAGGCCAAGGGCGGCTGAGCAGATGGACTCGCTTCATCGCCGCCAACGCATGTTCAAGAAGCTGAGCAAGAAGCTCGTGACGATCACTTGCGCGCCGAGCCCCAGCGCGGTGGCGGCGGGGATGGCGGCTCGCAGCGCTTGACGCGCATCGAGCTGCCCGAAGCCGACCTGCGACCAGTCAGCGACGTTGGCGAGCGCGCCGCCGAGCCCGAGCAAGCAAAGCAGAGCCCCGGCGAGCAAGCCTCCCTCCAGATGAACCACGCGTGCCAGGCGCTCCATGCCGAGGTTCTCCGGCAGCAGACCCGAGCGCAGCGCATAAATCCGCGCGCAAAGCGCAAAGCTCACCATCTGGGCGCCCAGGTGGACTGCCAGCGACGCAAAGAGCAGGGTCTGAACATCGAGCGCCACCGATTGCGAGAGCATGATCGGCCCGGGCAGCAGCCAGAGGCCCACGAACAACCCAACCAGGGCCAGGGTGAGCCCCGGGTAGAGAAACAGCCAGCGCGGGCTGAACAGCAGCATGAAGCGCAGGTGGCGCCAGCCGTCGCGCCAGGGCCGCAGGTGAGGAGGCCGGCTCCGACCGTCCTTGTCCAGGGTGGTGGGCACCTCCTGGATCCGTAGCTGCAGCAGCGTGGCCTTGATCACCATCTCCGAGGCGTATTCCATGCCCGGCGTCTGCAAGTTCATGCGCAGAAACGCCTCTTTGCTGAAGCCGCGCAAGCCACAGTGAAAGTCGCGCGCCGGGCACTTGAACAGCAGCCGCCCGATGCTGGAGAGGATCGGATTGCCGATGTAGCGGTTCTTCCACGGCATCGCTCCCGAGCGGATGCCGCCGAGGAAGCGGTTGCCCATCACCAGGTCGGCGCCCGCGCGCAGCCCCTCCACAAACGCGTCCAGGCGACTGAAGTCGTAGCTGTCGTCCGAGTCACCCATGATGATGAAGCGGCCGCGCGCGGCACACGAACCCGCGAACAGAGCTGCGCCGTAACCGCGCACCGGTACCGGCACGACCCGGGCGCCCGCTTGCTCCGCCGCAGCCTGCGAGCCGTCGGTAGAACCGTTGTCGGCGACCACGACTTCGCCCGCGATGCCCAGACGATCCAGGCACTGGCGCGCTTTGGCGACGCATCTGGCCACGGTCTCGATCTCGTTCAAGCACGGCATGAGCACCGTGAGCTCGAGATCGGTAGCCGCAGTCGCAGGTGGCGCTTGGGACAACATGGAGGTTGGTTCAGCCTCGAGGCGTCGATCGCAAACTGGGCGGCTCACCGCGTGGAGGTCTTCTGGCTGTCGTACTTGCCGAAGTCAACATGAAACCAAGCCACCCGGGCGCGCTCCTTCAGGCCACGGCCTCGCTGGCACTACAAGGCTCGGAAAGTACCCGCGATCACGTGTGGATCCGCGACCCGCTGGCTCTCGCCCCTCGGCGCCGGCGCTGCCAGGCTCGGCGCAGTACGTATGCGGAACCCAGCCCGAGCGCGAGCGCCAGCCCGGGACAGAACACCAGAAAGCCCACTTGATACCAGCCCGCGGGAGCCGCCGGCAGCGGCGGATGCCCGCTCGGGGGAAAGCGCTCGGCGAAGATGAACGCGGTCAGCAGCGCGAGCGCGAGATACCATGCGCCGGCCAGGAGCAGGATCAGCAGCGCGGCGGGCAGGCGTTTGAGAAGCGGTTTGCGCTGCATCGGTCGATATTAGCATCGCCCCGAGCGGCGGCGTGGTCGGCTCGCGCATCGTGCTGCTGCTGGCACCGGCACTGTGCGCTGCCGCCGCCACTCGGCAGGGGAGACGCCCACCAGGCCCTTGAAGGCTCGGCTAAAGGCCGCCTCGGAATCGTAGCCGACCTGCAGCGCCACGGCGGCGACCTTGGCACCAGGCGCACGCAGCAGGCCAGAGGCGAGCTGGATGCGCCAGTGCGTCAGGTATTGCATCGGCGGCTGGCCCACCAGCGCGCTGAAGCGCTCCGCCAGCACCGAGCGCGAGGCGCCGATGCTGCGCCCAAGTTCCTCCACCGTCCAGGCGTGCGACGGCCGCCGGTGCAAGAGCGCCAGCGCGTGGCCGATCAGCGGATCCCGCAACCCCGCGAGCCAGCCAGCGCTCTCGCCGGACATACCGTCCAGGTAGCGACGGACCACCTCCACGAACAGCAGGTCGCTGATTCGCAACAGCATGCAGTCACGCCCCGCGCGCGCCTCGCGCACCTCGGCCAGGGCCAGCGCCGTGAGGTGCTTCAGGCGCTCATCTGCCCCGTGCTCGTGGCTGCGCAGGTGGAGCAGACGCGGCAGTGGTCCGAGCACCGGGTTGAAGGGCACCGCGTCACAACCCAGGAACCCACACAACACGCGGCGCGACTCGGCTTCACCGCCACCTTCGACGAACCGAACTGGATCGGCCACGGCTCGGGCCACGGTCTGCCGGAACCACTCACAGAGCTCGGCCTCGGTATACGAGCCGAGCATCCCCGGCCGGCTCGACATCGCGTATCGGTCACCGTGCGGGATGACGGCGATGTCGCCCGGCTCGAGCCGCACCGGATCGGCCCCCGCCAGTTCGCAGTAGCACTCACCCTCGAGCAGCACGTGGTAGGAGATCACATGCTGGGCTGGCGCCAGGATCGGCGCCATTGCGCTGGCAGTGGGCGCTTCTGCCACCCAGGGTGACGACGCTTCCGCGCAGAAGAACAGGGAAGAGGTGAGCCGCACGCCGCGCAGCACGTCCGAGAGCACGTCGACGGGAGCGCCTCCCTGCATGCGAGCAGCATAGGTGCTCGGCGCGCGGCGCGACAGGCGGATGCTGTTCAGCGCCGCGCGCCGCTCAGGATCAGCGCCGGGCACTCGAAGCGAAGCCCGCCATCCGCGGCGATGAAGGGCTCGAGAGCCGGCCGCGCGTGCGCCAGCAGGCGCTCGAACTGGCAGTCGTCGAGCAAGCCGCCCAGCGTCCAGACGCAGACGCGCTCCGCTCGCAGCAGGGCGTCCAGCGAAGCAAAGCGCACAGCGCCCGTGTGCCGGCTGACCTTGGCGTCTCGAATGTCAGCCTGACCGCACAGGTCCAGCAACGCTCGCGGCTCTCCCAGCGCGAAGGGCGAGCGGAAGGAGGTGACCACCTCGGGCGCGAACAACTCCTCCAGGCAGCGGCCCAGCGCAGCGTAGCCGGGGGCGTGCTCGATTCGGTCCCAAACGGCGACGGCAAAGCGCGCGCCCGGTCGCAGCACGCGCTCCAGCTCGCGCAGCGCAGCCCGGCGATCCGTGAAGAACATCAAGCCGAACTGACTGACGACCGCGTCGAAGCTGGCATCAGCGAACGGCAGCGACTCCGCGTGACCCAGAATCCACTCGACGCGCGCTGACTTGCCGCGCGCGACCTCGAGCATCTCGGGATTGGCATCCAGCCCGACCACGCTCCCGTTCGGAGCGACCCGCTCCGGTAGTTGGCAAGTGAGCGCACCGGTCCCGCAAGCCACATCCAGCACGCGCTGGCCGCCGCGGAGCCCGGCCAGTTCGGCCATCGTGGGCGCCCATTGCGTGAACAGCGCGGGCACGAACAGCTCATCATAGATGGCCGCAGGCGATCGCGCGTGCGTCTGCTCGGAATTCGTGTCGTGCATGACGTGCCTCCCCCTCGGCGAGTGCCGGCTGGAAAGCTACGTCACGCCCGTGCTCGCGACCATGACCGAGGCTCCGGATCCCTTGCTCCCGCGTCCGGTGCCGCTGCTGCTGGTGGCGAGAGGTCAGGCTTCCCGCAGGACCAGCGCTGCGCCGAAGAGCTCGTGAGGGGTCGCTGCATGCCTGCCACGGAGGAGCAGTCGTGCGGCGGGCCCATTCTGGCAACGCGCGGCGTGCCCTGGGGGCGAGCCCACACGGCCCAGGTGCCGTGTGGACCCGCCGGCGACCTGCTTCAGCTCTGCAGATCGCGATCGGCGGAGGCGAACCAGCGGCTCGCGACGCGCACGGCGTTGGTGGCCGCGCCCAGGCGCAGGTTGTCGCCGACGACGGTGAGGCAGATGCTGCGGCGGCTCGGGTCGCGCGGGTCCGGGCGCAGGCGCCCGACCAGCGCGCGGTCGCGATCGTGGACGCAGCTGAGCGCGCTCAGGCCCTCGCCGGCAGCGCCGGCGAAGTAGCGCACGAAGGGGGCCTTCTGCGCATCGCCGAGCAGCGCGCTCACGCGATCCAGGTCGACCGCTTGCTGGAAGCTGACCCAGATGTTCTCGTAGTGACCGACCGCCACCGCGACGCGGCAGCACTGCGCGCTCACGGGCAGCTCGGGCAGCTCCAGGATCTTGCGCGACTCGAACATCAGCTTGCGCTCCTCCGAGGAGTAGCCGCTGTCGTCGGTGCCGCCGTTGTGCGGCACCACGTTGCCCGCGTAGGCCTTGACGTCGAAGGGCGCGCCCAGGCGATCGGGCTGCGCATAGCCCTTCTGGCTCGCCTCCAGGAAGCCGTCGAGTGCCACGATGCCGGCGCCGCTCACTGCCTGATAGGTGCTGGCGGTCACGCTGGCCAGGCCGTAGACGCCGTGCAGAGGCTGCAGCGCCAGCGCCAGCGGCATGGTGGTGCAGTTCGGGTTCGCCACCAGGCGCACGGAGTCGTCCACGCGCCGCGAGTTCACGCCCGCGACGACCAGCGGTACCTTGGGATCGGCGCGGTAGGTGTTGCTCTTGTCGACGACGCGATAGCCGAGGTCGAGCAGGCGCGGCACGAAGCGCTTGCTGTGCTCGTCATCCAGGGCCACGAACGCCACGTCACCGCGCGGCGCGTCGGCGGCCTCCAGCTTCGCCGCCGCCAGCACGGGGTAGCGCTTACCGCCCAGCTCCAGCTCCTGATCCCGGCTGGCAAAGAGGACCAGCTCCGCTCCCGGCCAGGCTCGGGCGGCGAGCTCGATCGTTTCCCGGCCGACGAGACCGGTGGCACCCAGAATGCAAATCCGCATGGCGTTGGGGCCTAGCAGCCTTTGGCGGAGCTGGCCAGCCTCTCGGAGGTTGTGCCGTTCCGGAGCGAGGCGGGGAAGGGGCCTGCTGCCGGCACCCCGGGGCTCAGGGGCGCAGCGAGGCCGTCGGGTCGCGTTGCACGGGCACCGGCGTCTGCGCCGCCGCGTAGGTCGCGATGTTGACGATCTCGTTCACGGTAGCGCCTACCGGGATGATGCCGACGGCGCCGCCGATGCCCAGCACCAGCGGCCCGAGCGCTTCGGCGTCGGTCAGCTTGACCAGCAGCTTGTAGGCGATGTTGCCCGAGGTCAGGTCCGGGAACACCAGCACGTTGGCGTTCTGGGACAGGGTGCAGAACGGGAAGTTGGCCTCGACCTTGCTGCGATCGAGGGCGGTGTCCGCTTGCATCTCGCCGTCCACGTCCAGCTCCGGCCAGCGCCGGCGCACGATCTCGATCGCGTCGCGCACCAGCCGCACGCGCGCGTCCCGGTAGTGCTCGCCAAAATCGGAGTAGCTGAGCAGGGCGACGTGCGGCGTCTCGCCAAAGGTCTCCGCGGCGCGCGCGGTGTTGATGGCGATCTCGGCCAGCTCCTCCGCGTTCGGCTCCAGGTTCACGGTGCAATCGCCCAGGAAGATCTTGCGGTTCTTGAACAGCATCGCGTACGCGCCGGACACCAGGCGGCTGCCGGCGCGCAGCCCGAGCGCCTGCAGCGCAGGGCCGATGGTGAGCTTGTAGGGGCGGTTCAAGCCGCCCACCATGCCGTGCGCCAGCCCCTCGCGCACCATCATCGCGCCGTACCAGGCGTGCTGGCGCAGCGCGCTGCGCGCCGCCTGCAGGGTCATTCCCTTGCGCGCGCGCAGCTGCCAGAGCGACTGCGCCAGCTCCTGCGCGTAGCGACCGTGGATCACCGGCTCGAGCTCCATGCCGTCGAGCGTGATGTGGGCGCGCTCCGCCGCCGCCTGGATGCGATCCGGGTCGCCCAGCAGCACCGGCGTGCAGATGCCCTCGTCGAGCAGGATCTGCGCCGCGCGCTGGATGTGCGGGCTGGAGCCGTCGGCGAACACCAGGCGGCGCCGCGGCTGGGTCGTGCGCGCGCGCTCGATCAAGGGCTGCATGATGCCGCGCGCGCGCTCCACGAGCAGGTGCAGCCGCTCGCGGTACGCCTCCAGGTCGCGGATCGGCGCCCGCGCCACCCCTGATTTCGCGGCAGCGTTGGCCACCGCGGGAGCCACGTGGGTGAGCACGCGCGGATCAAACGGCTTGGGGATGATGTAGTCGTCGCCGAAGGTCAGGTTCGACAGGCCGTAAGCAGAGAGCACCTTGTCCGGCACGTCGTAGCGCGCCAGCTCCGCCAGGGCGTGCGTGGCCGCGACCAGCATCTCCTGCGTGATGCGCGTGGCGCGGCAGTCGAGCGCGCCGCGGAAGACGAAGGGGAAACCGAGCACGTTGTTGACCTGGTTGGGATAATCGGAGCGACCCGTGGCCAGGATGGCGTCCGGCCGAGCGCGCCTCGCCACCTCGTAGGGGATCTCCGGATCCGGATTGGCCATCGCGAAGATGATCGGCCGCGGCGCCATGCGCGCGACCATCGAGGCGTCCACGACGCCGCCGACGCTCAGCCCGATGAACGTGTCAGCGCCGTCGAGCGCGTCGCTGATGTTCGCGTAGTGGCGCGTGGTGGCCAGCGCGCGCTGCGCCGGGAACAGGTCGCTGCGCTTCTCGTGCACCAGCCCCTTGGCGTCGAACATCACGATGTTGCTGCGCGACACGCCCAGCTCCACGTACAGCTCGGCGCACGAGAGCGCAGCGGCGCCCGCGCCGGAGAACACCACGCGCATGTCTTCCAGGCGGCGCTGGGTGAGCTCCGCCGCGTTGATCAGCGCCGCCGCGGAGATGATCGCCGTGCCGTGCTGGTCGTCGTGGAAGACAGGGATCGAGAGCAGCTCTTGCAAGCGCCGCTCGACCTCGAAACACTCGGGCGCCTTGATGTCCTCCAGGTTGATGCCGCCGAAGCTCGGGGCCAGCGCCTTCACGGCGTGCACGATCTCGTCCACGGTCCTGGCGTCGAGCTCGATGTCGAACACGTCGATGTCGGCGAACTTCTTGAACAGGTTCGCCTTGCCTTCCATCACCGGCTTGCCCGCGAGCGGGCCGATGTCGCCGAGGCCGAGCACGGCGGTGCCGTTGGTGACGACGGCGACCAGGTTGCCCTTGGCCGTGTACTGGTACGCGAGGTTGGGGTCGCGGTGGATGGCGCGACAGACCTCCGCTACTCCGGGCGTGTAGGCCAGCGACAGATCGCGCTGCGTCGCGAGCGGCTTGGTGGCTACGACCTCGAGCTTACCGGGACGCAGGCCCGCGTGATAGCTGAGTGGATCCTGGCGTTCAGTCATGCTCTGGGGGGCCCGCGCGGCGGGTTCGAGCTCTTGTACCACGCCTGACCGGCTGCTTGCCGAGCTAGACGAACCCTCAGCGCACGCCCTTGCGCGGCAGCGGCAGGGGGCTCTGTACGGCAGAGCGCGTCCCGCTGCGCGCGGGCGGCGGGGCGCTGGCGGGGCTGGCAGCAGGCGAGCTGCGCAGGCTGGGCGGAGCGCTGCCGGCGAGCTCGCGGCTGGTCTGGGCGCGGCTGAGGATCTGGTCCACGCGCGCCGCGGCGTTGGTCGGCGGAGTGCGGCGCCGCGCCGGCGCAGCCCGTCCCGGCGGGAGCGCGGCGCCCGCAGCAGCCCTGGGCAGCTCGATCAGGCCGGTGTTCGTGCGACGGCCCGTGACCCGCGCCAGGTCCGCGGAGGTCTGGGCGTCGAAGCGGAACTGGGCGGGGTCGTGGCCGCTGAAGCTGGCGGCGGACTGGGCGTAACCGAGCCCGAGCCACGCGAGCCAGCGTGCGGCGCCGGGCACGCCGCGCAGCTCCACCTCCAGCACGAAGCCGAGCGCGGAGCCCTGCACCGAAAAGCGCACGTCGGCGTCCAGGAAGGGATGCTCGAAGGCTCCTCGCAGGTGTTGCAGCGTGCGCACGAAATCGCCGGGCACGACCAGCACCGGGCTGCGATACAAGATGCGCGAGGCGAGCGCGGCGGCCGCTTGCACCATCAGCTGGCCACTGCCGCCCGAGAGCACCCGCTCGATCGCCAGCAGCAGGTCGATCCCGGTCTGAAGCTCGAGGGCTGCGTCCTGCTCCACGCGCCCGAACACGTCGCGGCTGAGCACCCGGAACCAGTGCGGGGGCAGGCCCTGCCGCAGGCGCGTCAGGGCGCTTCCGGAGGTCTCCTGTTGCAGCGTCTCCACCAGCGCGCGGACGAAGCGGCTCTCGAGGCGGCCCATTTGACTCGAGACGGCGCAGACGCGCGGTGAGATAAGGTGCGGGGAGCTACGGAGCCGCGGGCATCCCGCCAGGCGTGTAGGTGTCGCTCAGCGGCTCGCGAGCGTGCTCATCACGCGGCTGACCAGCCGCATTCCGACGCCACCCTCCAGCGAGAGGATGGACTCCGGATGGAACTGAACGGCCGATACGGGCAGCTCGCGGTGCTCGAGGCCCATGATCAGGCCGTCCTCCGTGGTCGCAGTCACCTGCAGGCAATCCGGCAAGCCGGCGCGCTCGATGAACAGCGAGTGATAGCGCCCGGCGATGAACTCGCGCGGCATGCCCTCGAAGAGCCGACCGCCCTGCGAGTGGATGCGCGAGGGCTTGCCGTGCATGGGATAGGACAGGACGCTCAATGTTCCACCGAAGAATTGCCCGATGCCCTGCAAGCCGAGGCACACCCCGAACAGCGGCAGCTGCAGCTCCAGCGCGCGCCGGATGGTGTCCTCCAGCCGGAAGTCGCTGGGCGTGCCCGGCCCGGGCGAGAGCACGACCAGGTCTGGCCGCTCCTGCGCCAGCCGCTCCAGCGCCAGGTCCCGGCGCAGCGTGACCACGTCTGCCCCGGTCTGGCGGAAATAGTTGGCCAGCGTGTGTACGAACGAGTCCTCGTGATCCACCAGCAGCACGCGCTTGCCGGCGCCGGTCTGCTCCGCGGCGCTGGCGCTGGCGCCGCCGCTCATCTGGCCCCGCACCGCATCCAGGAACGCGGAGGCCTTGACGCGGGTCTCACGCTCCTCGAGCTCCGGATCGGAGTCGTACAGCAAGGTCGCGCCGGCGCGCACCTCGGCGACGCCCCCGCGCAGGCGCACGGTACGCAGAGTGAGGCCGGTGTTCAGGTTGCCGTCGAAGCCGATGCGACCGATCGCTCCGCCGTACCAGGCGCGCGGGGTCTTCTCTTCGTTTTCGACCTGCTGGATCGCGTTGAGCTTGGGCGCGCCCGTGACGGTCACGGCCCAGGTGTGGGTCAGAAACGCATCGAGCGCGTCGAAGCCGGGGCGCAGTATACCTTCGACGTGGTCGACCGTGTGGATCAGGCGCGAGTACAGCTCGATCTGGCGGCGCCCGAGCACCTTCACCGAGCCGGGCTCGCAGATGCGCGACTTATCGTTGCGATCGACGTCGGTGCACATCGACAGCTCCGACTCGTCCTTCTGCGAGTTGAGCAGCTCGCGGATGCGCTCCGCGTCCTGAATCGGATCTTGCCCGCGCGCGATCGTGCCCGAGATGGGGCAGGTCTCCACGCGCCGCCCGTCCACGCGCACATACATCTCCGGGGAGGCGCCGACCAGGTGCTCGGCGTGACCGAGGTTCAGGAGCAGCGCGTAAGGGGCGGGGTTGTGCTCGCGCAGCCAGCGGAAGATCTGCGAGGGCCGGCGCTGGCAGGGCTCGCGAAAGGTCTGCCCCAGCACCAGCTCGAACAGATCTCCGCGCCGGAACATCTCCTTCGCTCGCCGCACGGCGTCCGCGTATTCGCCGGGCTTGTGATCGGAGCCGATCGGGGCCGCGCCGGCGTCGGAGACGCCGGCATCGGCGTAGGGCGTCGCCGAGCGAGAGCGCGTGTTGGCGCCGTCGATCTGAAAATCGTACACGTAGCGGAAGGCCGCCTCCTTGCGGTGGTCCACCACCACCAGCTCTTCGGGCAGGTACAGCACCAGATCGCGCTGATCTGCCGGGCGGGCGTGCTTGAGCTGGATGGCTTCGAACTGGAAGGTCAGATCGTAGCCGAAGGCGCCGTACAGACCGAGCTGATCGTCTTCCGTGGAGTGGAACAGCTGCACCAGCGCGCGAATGGCGCTGAACACGGAGGGCTGGCGGCTGCGCTCCTCCTCGCTGAAGCGCCGCTCCGGCGCGCGGATCGTGGCGCGCAGGCCGTGGGCGGTGGCCTGCAGCTGTTCGGTCTCGGCCAGCGCGGACAGGCAACGCCGGATCGGGCCCAGGAGCAGCTCACCCCGCTCGTTCAGCGCCTTCAGCTCCAGGTTGCGATCGCGCGAGCTGAGCTCCAGCAGCGGATCGCACAGGCCCAGGTCCCAGCGCGTGTAGCGCCCCGGGTAGTCGTAGTTGGACGAGAGCAGCACGCCCCGGCGGGTATCCAGCGTGTCGATCAAGCCTTCGATCGCGCCGCGCGCTTCGATCGCTTCCTTGCGGCGCTCCACCTGGATCCCACCGGCCGTGACGTAGCTGGACAGCTGCAATTGCGGCTCGGGGGAGCTCGCGAACGGGGAACGCGCCACGGAAATCATGCTCCGGGAATTAACCTCGTCCGTGCCCCGCGAGCAAGGCCGCCGGGTCGGTGCTCACGCCCAGGGTGACGCAAAGACCGGCTCGGTTCAGTGGCGCGGAGGGGTCCCCGCGAGCGGTTCGAGCTGAAAGAGCGCGAGCGCATGCCCCGTGAGCAATGGAACCAACAGGCGTTTTCTGCGCGCGTCGTAATCCAGATCGGCCGGCGACTCGAGCCCGCTGATGATGGGTTGAAAGGGGCCATCCCGGAATCCGCGAAACACCGCGCGAGCCGTCCAGCTGGAAATCAGCAGCGTTCCATCGGGCATGGCCGTGATGCCGCGCGGCGATTCGCCCGGTAAATGCAACCGGCCCGCGTCCGGGCTCTCCCCGCCGGCGTTCGGGACCAGCAACAGCAAGTCCGCGCTGCCCGTGCACGCGATCCAGAGACCGGTGCTATCCGACAGCAGCGCGACCGGCCCGCCGAGGTCTGGACGGCGGGCGACCACGCTGACCTCACCGCTCGCGGAAATCCGATACACGGCGTCCGAGCCCTCGTTGGGGACCGCCGCGAGGTTGGGATCGCCGCCAACGTCCGTGACGTACAACGTGCCGTCGGCGCCCAGCGCCACGTCGCTCAGGTAGCGGGTGCCGGGGATCACGATGCTGTCCCTCGGCTCACCGCTGTTCGCGTCGAACTTACGGATGGCGGTGACGTCCGCCACGAACAGGGTGTCGCCGGACACCGCGAGCCCATGCGGCGAGGTGAGCTTCACTCCCTCGCGGCGCCCATCGATGAAGTTGAGTGTGCTGAGGGCTCCTTCCGGCTCCAGGCGCGAGATGAAGCCGGCGCCCGCCGGCCCGTCCAGGTTCAGATTGCTGACCCAGTACAGATCGCGCACCGGATCGTGAACGATCGCGGAAGGCCACGAGAAGCCTACCTTGTCAAACAAGGCCAGGCGGTCCGTCAGGCGCAGCGTGTGACCATGGCGCGGCGTGTAGGTCAAGCGCGTGAGCTCGGGCGCCGTGTGACCCGGCTCCGCGTGGCCGAGCGCCGGCGTCGTCTCCGCGCAGGCAAAGGTCGACGCGAGCGCCGTCAGGAGGCTCGAGACCCCGAGCTGCGCGCAGAACCTGCCAGCCCTTGCGATTGCTTGATACACTCGGTGTTCGATGACGTTATCCAACCGGGGTGCGGTTGCGCTCGTAGGCGCTCGAGCGTAGTGGAGAGCTGGGCGCGTGGCAATTGCGCAGGAGGGGCGCGCCGGCGGCCTCTGGATCGGCGATGCAGAGACCATTGTTTGAGCTGTTTCCGCGGCTGGAGGTGCACGCCGGTTTCTCGATCCTCGGGGATTTTCCAACGCCTGTCGAACCGCTGCAGGCGCTCGCGCCCGGGCTTGGAAGCGCCGCGGCGGACTGTTACGTCAAGCGCGATGACCTGAGCTCGGCGATCTACGGCGGCAACAAGGTGCGCACGCTGGAGGCTCTGTTCGGTCAAGCGCAGCGCGAGGGCAAGCAGTGGGTCGCGGCGACGGGGGCGTACGGTTCCAACCATGCCGTCGCTACCGTGTTGCACGGGGCGCGTCTCGGCTTTCGCTGCGCCACCCTGCTGTTTCCGCAACCTGCATCGGAGACGGCGCGAGCCAACCTGGAGGTCTCCATCGCGCGCTCGGATCGGCTCATCTCCTTGCCGCACTGGTCCTGCTTGCCCGCGGGCGCCTGGTGGTTCGCGCGGCAGTGCCGCAAGAGCGGTCAGAGCGCGCTGATCATGCCGCCCGGTGGCGCGATCCCGCGCGGGTGTCTGGGTTTTCTGTCGGCGGGGCTGGAGCTCGGCTTGCAAGTGCAGAGCGGCGCGCTGCCCGCGCCGCGCGAGGTGGTGCTCGCGGTCGGATCGACCTGCAGCACCGCGGGCCTGTTGGTCGGGCTGTTGCTGGCGACGCGGCTCGGGATCGGCTTCGGCGCCCGTCCCCAGCTGGTCGCCGTGCGCGTCACACCCTGGCCCGTGACGAGCCCGCTGCGCATCCTGGGCCTCGCGCAGCGCGTGGCCGCGTGGCTGCGCGAGCTGAGCGGGGATCGCGTGTTCGAGATCGAGCGCGCGGAGCTGGCACGCGGGTTGGAGATCGACGCCCGCGAGCTCGGGCGCGGCTACGGTCGCCCGACGCCCGCGGGCCTATCGGTCATCCAGCGGGCGGGGGAGTTCGCCGCGGCGCTGGACACCACCTATTCGGCCAAATCCGCGGCCGGGCTGTTGCAGCGCGTGCAGCAACGCCCGGCGTGCGAGCGCGTCTTCTGGTCGACCAAGTCGAGCGCTCCGCTGCCCGAGGTGTCCGCCGCGCAGCTCGAGCGCGCGCCGCGCGGCATGCGGCGCTGGCTCGAGGGGCAACCCCGCGCGCACGGCAGAACCCAGGCGCGAGGCTAGATCCCAGGGGCGCCGAGAGTTCAGCGCGCCGAGAGTTCAGCGCGCCCGGACGTCACTGCAGGGGCGGCAGGTGACTCGGCTCGTAGTACTGTGTGGTCGGCTCGGCGGCGGCGTACAGGCAGAGCGCCGTGCGCGCCGTGGAGAAGCAGCGGATATCCGAGCCGTCGCGCTCGATGCGATCCAGGATGCCGTTGAGGATGTGCAACGTGTCCTCGAGCAGCTCGCGGTGACGGCTCTCGTAGCAGACCACCCGGTGCTTCAGCAGCTGCACCAGCACCTCACCGCGCGCGGCCACGGACGCCATGTTGTGCTGCTCGAGCAGCGTGGCCGCTGCGCGCACGGAGTGGAACTCGCGATACATGATCTCGAGCGCCCAGCTCTGCGAGTGATCGACCAGCGAGAGCACGTCGCTCTGGTCGCCCAGCTTCTTGCGCAGCTGGCGCACGAAGTGCTCGGTCAAGAGCAACCGCCCCGTCTTGCTCAGCTTGGAAGAGACCCCCTTGGGCGCCGACTCGCCCGCCGCGGGCTTCTGTGCCTCGGGGGACGCCAGCGTCCAACGGGTTCTCGGAATGGTGCTTAGCATGATGGCCATGTCTACCTCGGTTGCTGGGCGTGCTCGGCTCGAGCTGGGAGACCGTGCAGCGGTTTCGGGGGCGGGGCGTGCCTGCGAACTTGTGCGCGCTCGGCGGTGTGAGGCCTACCTCTGCGCACCTTGTTTTTACCTCGAAAGAAGCGTCGATGCCGCGAGAAAACGCCTGCGTTCCGCTGCGCTGTCCGCGTTTGCCGTGCGCTTTCGGCACAGCGAACTCGCGCTTCGCGCCCAGCACGAGCCGATTTCGTAACGCAACGATCGCGCCACACGAGCGCTCGACCGCTGGCGAGAGAAGTTTCGCGGCGTGTTGCGGCGAGCCGTGGCGCTGCTGCTCGCGCTCATTTTTCGATGCAACATCGACACACGCGTCCCGTCGCGGTCCAAACGTGCGCGTGGCGAGCGCGCGCAGTCACGCCGAGCGCGCGCAGTCACGGCGAGCGCTCGCAGTCGGCGGCTGCAGCGAAGCGGGGTGCCCGCGGGCGAGGCTAGAAGCCGAGCTCGCGCAGGTAGATCTTGTCCAGCTGCGATCGCGATCGCGACAGCTGGCTGCGCGCAAAGAGCAAGGTGCCCGCTGCCATCGAGGCGCAGCGGCGCGCCAGACCGGGCCGTGTCTCCGGATAGAAGCCCAGGCGCCGGCTCTGCTCGCGCACGCGCGCCGTGACGTGTTCGATGAAGGGGCGCATCTGGCTCAGCACGGGATGGTCGGGCCTGCCGCCCGCGATGCGCGAGACCAGCGCCGGCAGCGTCAGCAGCTGCAGCTCCACCAGGCCCAGGTACGGGGCCCGCAGCCAGGGCTTGTCCTGCAGCATGGCGCGGGTCTCCTTCTCGCCCCAGGCGACGTGCTCCGCTTCCTCGCGCACCACCACCCGCAGCTTCTTCTTGATGGCGGGGACGCGCGGATCGGAGTCGGGCAAGGTCTGCAAGAGCAGATCCTTGAACACGTCGAGCACCATGCCCTCGCCGATGGCGTGCTCCATCAGAACCTTCAGCGGGTAGTAGTCGTTGTGCGCCGACAGCAGCCGGATCACCCAGTGCGGCGGCGCTGGGGTGAGCTCCAGCGTGCGAAAGATGTCGGCGAAGAGCTGCAGGTGACCCAGCTCCTGGCGCGCTTGCCGGGTGTAGAAGCGGGCTGCCTCCAGCGATCGGGCCGCGTACAGCGAGCGGCCGCAATACACGCCGGTCGCTTCGCCGAACAGGGCCTGCGACAGGATGAAGCGCAGGACCTCGCGGTCGGCCGCATTGTTCAGGTCGAAGGTGGCGCCGCCGAAGTCGTAGCCGGAAGCCATCCCCTCCAGCATCGCCGTGTCGGCGCTGAGATCGTCGGCGGCGTTGGAGGCAGCGTCGAGGGGCGAGGTGGACATGGTCTTCACTCCGGCGTGGCGAGCCTACCATATTCCTCCACGGCCCCGTCCGGAGGCGCGCGCAGCCGGCCGTTTTGTTTGACTCGGTGCGCGGTCTCGTGGTTGGACAGGCGCCGTGCAGGGCCCCGGGGATCGTCGCGTCACACGCGCGCAGCAGGCGCGATGGGGAAGGCGCGCGAGCAGGATCGCGGCGGGGGTATCGCTGCTCTCGGGGCTCGCGAACCGGGCGTGGGCACAAGGGCCTGATCGGGCGCCGGAAGCGCCCGCGGCAGAGCCGCCCGCTCGCGGGCCTGAGGATCAGCGCCCGGTGCCCGATTACGATGGGCGCGAAGCGCCCACGTCGGTCGGCGAAGCGCTGCTCTGGGGCCCGCGGGTGCTCCTGTACCCGCTCTATCTGGTCAGCGAATACGTGCTGCGTCGCCCTCTCGGCTGGCTCGTGTCGACGGCGGAGCGCGAGCACTGGCCCACGCTGATCATCAACTTCTTCACCTTTGGCGAGCGTCAGGGCGGCATCGTGCCGACCTGGCTGATCGACTACGGGTTGCGCCCGAGCTTCGGAGTGTACGCCTTCTGGAACGACTTCCTGGTCGCCGACAACGACCTGCGCTTGCGTGTCGCGTATGGCGGCACCGACCTCTGGCAGGCGCGCCTGACCGATCGTTTTCCCGTGGGCAGCGGCACGCTCTCGCTCACCGGGCTGTACGACGCGCGGCCCGATAACGTCTATTACGGGCTCGGGCCCAACCAGGAGGACGCGGGCTCGCGCTACTATCGACGTCAGACGCGCGCCTTCGCCGTGCTCCAGCTGCCCTGGGTGCGCAGCAGCGGGCTGCGCTTCGGCCTGGGCGTGCGCGAGGTGGAGCTGGACGGCAGCGTGCGCTGTTGCGGCGACCCATCCCTCGACGAGCAAGTGCAGGCGGGCGCTTACCCGCTGCCGCCGGGCATGGATCAGGTGTTCGGCGTCTTCGATCAAGCTGTGGAGCTGGTGCTGGACAGCCGCTGGCCGCTCTTGCCGGAGAACCTGGAGCTGGCCAGCGACTACGTGTCGCCGCCGCGCACGGGCGTGCGCTGGGCGTTGCGCGCGGACCTGGCCGAGCTCACGGGGCAATCGCTGGCCATTCGCGAGGGGCTCGCCGGGGCCTGGTTGCACTACGGCACTTCGCTCGGCGGCTACTGGGACGTCACGGGCCAGCAGCGTACGCTGGGCCTGACGGCGATCGTTGACTTCGTCGATCCGCTGGGCTCGGGCGCCGTGCCGCTCACCGACTTGGTCACGCTGGGTGGGGAGCGCCCGTTGCAGGGATACCTGGCGAATCGCCTGTTCGGGCGCAGCTCGGCGGCGCTGCGGCTCGAGTATCGCTGGCCGGTAGCGGTGTGGCTTGACGGCGAGCTCTTGTACGAGATGGGCAACGTCTTCGGTGCCGGTCTCTCTGGATTCGAGCTCGGTCAGCTGCGCAGCTCGTTCGGCTTCGGGCTGTCGGCGGTGGGGCAGCAGGATCACCGGTTTCAGCTGCTGCTGGCGCTGGGCATTTCGCCCTACGAGGCCGGCGCGCAGGTGGACTCGTTGCGCTTCGTGCTCGGCACGACGGCGGGGTTTTGAGCGGCATGGGTCGCGCGCGACGTGTGCTGGGCAGCGCTCTCGCGGGCTTGCTCGCCGGGGTGCTCGGCTGCGGCGGCGCTGCGCCCAGATTTCCTTTGCGCGAGCCGCTCTGGCGAGACCCCGATCAGGCGCCGTTCGCGCCCAGCCCCGACGAGTACGTCTCGCCGATGGTCTGGGATGTCGGGGATCAGACCATCTTTTACCCGCTCACGCGCATCTTCGCGGTGGACCCGGCAGGCGAGGCGCTCAACGTCAACGCCCTGGACGAGGTCCCCGACTCCAGCTGGTTCACCAACCGCATCGGCCTGCACGCCATGACGCCCGCCGAGATCGCTCTCGGCCCCTGTGAGCCCGGTGCCGGGCACGTGCCCACGCCCTGGACCGTCGTCGGAGCCAAGCCGAACGGCGCCAACCCCGGCTTCATCATCGAAGATGCCGGGGGGCAACGCCACCTGGTGAAGTTCGACGGCGTGGTGCAGGGGCCGCGCGCGACGGCGGCGGACGTGATCGTATCCAAGCTGTACCATGCAGCCGGCTACACCGTTCCCTGCAATCGCATCGTGTTCTTCGATCGCAGCCAGGTGAAGATCGGCGCCGGGGCGACGAGCGAGACCAGCACGGGCGACAAGGAGCCGCTGACGCAGGCGCACCTGGAGCAGGTGTTCGCCAAGGCGCTGCGCCTGCCCGATGGGCGGCTGCGCGCCAGCGCGAGCCAGTTCCTGGAGGGCAAGCCGCTCGGGCCCTTCCGCTACCAAGGCCGGCGCGGAGACGATCCGAACGACGTCGTCGAGCATCAGGATCGCCGCGAGCTGCGCGGGATGAAGCTGCTCGCGGCCTGGACCCAGCACTTCGACGCGCGCGAGATGAACACGCTCGCGATGTGGATCGAGTCGGGGCAGGGGGCAGGTTACGTGCGCCACGACGTGATCGACTTCGGCGACTGCTTCGGCAGCGTATGGGAGCCACCGGCGCTGGGGCGCCGGCTCGGCCACTCGCACTACTTCGATCTGCAGGACACGCTCGAGGACTGGTTCAGCTTCGGGCTGCTCGAGCGCCCCTGGGATCGCGCGCGCTTCGGCCCCACCGGCAAGGTGTTCGGCTACTACGGAACCGACGACTTCGATCCGGAGCGCTGGAAGGCGGGCTATCCGAATCCCGCGTTCGGTCGCATGTCGGAGCGCGACGGGGCCTGGATGGCGCGCATCCTGGCGGGTTTCAGCGAAGACGCGCTGCGCGTGCTGGTGCGCGAGGGCCAGTTCGGCGAGCCGCTGCTGGAGAACGAGCTCGCGCGGGTGCTGCTCGGGCGGCGCGCCCGCATCCTGCAGCGCTACCTGACGCGGCTCTCGGCCCTGACGCGCCCGGAGATCCGGCGTGGCACGCAGCGCGAGCTCTGCTTGCGCGATCTGGTGTGGGCGAGCGGGCTGCAGCGGGAGCGCGAGCGGCGCTACGCGGTGACGGCGTACAGCGACCTGGCCCCGCCGGCGCGGCTCGACGACGTGCGCCAGGCCTTCGGGCAGCGCGTGTGCGCGACGCTGCCGCCTCAACCCGGCGCCTCGGCGCAGGCACCGGCCTACCTGATCGTGGACTGGGTGGGGCAGACCGAGCAGCGCAGCGCCGAGTTTCCGGCACGTGTTCACCTGTACGATCTCGGCCCGGGCGGCCTGCGCATCGTCGGGCTGGAGCGCCCCGAGTCCTTCGATCCGCCGCGCTAGTACAGCTGGTTTTCGTTCAGCGGCTTGCCGTCGGGGCCTCGGCCCACCTTGCTCCAGATCTCCTTCTCGGACAGCCCGCGCGGCGCCGGCGGCGGCGTGACGTCCCGCACGTACACCTGGGTCCCGCCTCGCTCGGCCGAGACCTCGATGCGCACCCAGCGCTGGGAGCTGTCCTGCTTGATCTGCGTCCGGGCGAAGGTGGCGCGGTCCCGGGCCATCTCCACGCTGCGCGCGGTCAGCTGGGGCTGTAGCGCCAGCACCACGCTCGATACGTCGGATTTGCCGACGAAGTACGCCGAGTCGCTGAAATGCCGCGCGAGGCTCATGCCGGGCGGCAGCACCAGCCCGAACGCCGTCTCCGAATCGGGCAGGCGTTCCTGCCCCTGCAAGCGATCCGGCGCATCCGCGGACTCCGCTGCCTCTTCCGCGGCGGGCGGCTGCTTGGAGTGACAGGCGCCCGCCAGCACGGCGAGCAGCCAGATCGTGGAGCGACGCGCGCCGGGCGCGAACGCGAGCTTGCCAGCGAGCTTCATCCGCAGACCCTCCTCATTCGTAGATCAGCGCCCACGACTGGAACGAGACCGGCACGTGCGGTGACGGGAGCTCGGTCTTGACGTCGGTCAGGCCGTTGGAGACCGACTGGGTGCTATCGTCGCTGCCCTTCGTCGCGGGGACGCCGCTGATCGTGTAGTTCAGGAAGAACTTGCCCGGGTTCACCTGCCGCGACATCTCGACCGCTCCGTAACCGAAGCTCTCGTCGCCGGTGATGTTGGTGGCGGTGGACTTGCAGGTGGGGTCTTGCTGCAGGTTGAACCCGAAGATCATGCCGGGATCGGCCGACGCGATCTCCAGGGCCTTGAAGTTGGCGGGCGACTTCTTGGGCCCGCTGAGCGGATCGTCGTCCTCCTCGCTCTCGATGTAGTGCGCTCCGTAGACCTTGGCCGAGCCGCGATTGCACGTGCTGCCGTCGGCGCTCGGAGGCTTGCTGGCCGCGTAGTACAGGCCCTTGTTGAAGATCTCCATGGGCCCGGTCACGCGATAGCCCTGGCCGAGCGAATGCACCCAGTTCACGTTGGCGATGAAGGCATTGCTCGTGTTCAGCTTCTCCGTGAGCGAGATGACACGGTTGACCATCGTGTCGGGGGCCGCCGTGACCTGCTGGTCGCCGGTGGCGAACGCGACCGTGACCTGGCCCTCGTCATCGGTGCTGAGCACGGGCGCCAGCACCACCGGCTGCGGGCCGGAGCTGGGGTCGTCATAGAAGGCGTCGAAGAACACCTGCATCGACCACTGCGCAGGATCCTTGGACGAGACATCGACGCGCCACAGCCGGCCGTCGCGATCCCCGACGAAGATGCGATCAGCGACCGCGCCCGTGGCCTCCGGGAACGCCTTCGGCTGCCCCGTGATGGGCGCGGGAATGTCCACGTTGGTGTGCACCGCGGCGGAGAAGCCGGTGACGGTGGGGCGGAAGGTACGCAACACTTCCCCGGTATCGAGCCGCACGATGGTCAGGGAGCGCGCGCGCTCGGCGCCTGTGTAGTTGGGGCCGGTGGTGCGCAGAGTCTCGAAGCTGGCGGGGGTCACGCCCAGCGCGCTGGGCGTCGCCGCGGCCGAGCCCGTGGTCGGTGCCAGATCGCCTCCCGGCAACACCGCCACCGCGACCTCGTTGGCGGCGGCCACGCCGGCCTGCAGATAGACCGTGGTGATCAGTGGCGTGCCGCCGTTGCCGAACAGCGGCTGGCCGCTGGCGTCGCGCGTGAGCTGCCACAGGAACTTGGGCCCGTGCTTGGGCTCGTTATCCGGCTGGGTGATGTCGAGTGCAAAGTAGCCGCCCTTCACCTGTCCTTCGCCGAAGGACTGGACCAGCACCGTGCGCCACTTGCCCTCGCCCGTGCGTGCGTCGGCGCCCACGCGCTCGAAGCGAATGTTGGTGCCGTCCTCGTGCGCCACCACATCCTTGATGATGGGTACGCCATCGAGCAGGGTCGCGGGCGAATTGGGGTACTGCGTGCGCAGCACCGGCAGCACGGCAGGCGGGATGAACGCCCAGAACTCGTTGTTGACGCTGCTCTTGATCTCGCGGCTCCCCGCGTCCTCGCTGCCCGGGAAGGGCGCCACGTTGAAGGCATGCAACATGCCGTCGACGGTCGAGGTGTAGAGCGTGCTGGGCCGCTTTTCGGTCGCCATTTCCCGGATGAAGGCGTCGTACGACTCGTCGCGCAGCAGGTCCGAGGGGCGGCCCGGGACAAGCGTCGGCGTCGAGTGCACGATCGCGCCGAACAGCTCGCAGCTGCCGTGGTAGCAGCGCGAGGGCGTGCCGGGGTCGCTCGCGCCCACCAGATGCTTGAGCACCAGATCACGGCACTCCGTGGCGCTATGACCGGCGCAGCTGGTATCCGTCATGTCCATGCCCTGCTGGCCTGGTTGGACGAGATCGGGTAGCTCGTCCCGCGTGCCAAGGACGGTCGTGCCGCCCTGCACCCCGACGCCGTCGGTGGTCGCGATGACCCCAGGGCGAATCGAGTTGCGGCTACTGCTATCGGCGACGACCGTGTAGAACTTGCGGCTCTCGCCGTGCGTATTGACGTTGGCGGCGAAGTCGTCGCCCTTGGTCGCGTCGGTGTCGGCTTCCTTTGACTTCAGGTCGTTGTCGCAGACCAGGCGGCTGCGCTTCAGCTCGCCCCGCCACAGCTCGCTCGGCTTGTCGATGTCCGTGTCGTTCTCGGAGGGCGTCAACGGTTGGGTCTCGAACGAGGCGCGGAAACGGAAGCCCTTGCTGGAGCTGTCACCGCTGGGGCTGAACACGGCGGGGGTGCGCGTCGCCGCCTTGATCACGCCGTTCAAGATCGTGGTGAAGATCGCTCGCAGCTGATCGCTGTCGTCGGCGAAGAAGGCCTTGCGCGGCACGCCGTCATCCTCGCCACCGGCTGCCGCGATCTTGTTCAGCGTGCAGCAGGCCTGCACTGCCTTGCCCGCCGGATAGGTGTCGAAGTCATTGTTCTTCGGATCGGCACACTGCGCGTCCGTGACATCGCCGCAAGCGATCTCGGCGGACGCTCCGGAGGGCTTCACCTTGCCCAGCGCGAAGCCGATCACGTACGTCTCCACGGACAGGCTGGACGCGGGCGGCGAGAGGCGCAGGTCGCGTACGACCTTCTCGGGAGGGTCTGGATAGGGGCAGCGCCCGGCCGTCTCCGGCGGCGGCGGCGTGGCCTCGCAGTACGGGCGCAGATCGAGGTTCGGCTCGCCGTCGCTGAGCACGATCATGATCGTTTTGCGGCAGTCCGCCGCGCGCCAGTTCGGGTCATCCTTGGGCCCGAACTTCTGTGCGGCATCGAACGGATCGGCGGACTCGTCGTTCCACAGGAAGTCGCGCGCGTCGTAGAGTTGGCCGTTCAGGGGCGTCGCGCCGTACGGGCGCGTCGCCATCAGCGTCTGCTGAATCCAGCTGTTGCGCTCGCTGACGTCGGCCTGATTGGGCGGGCCGAAGGCGATCATGCGCCCCTCCCATGGGGGGGCGGCGGCGTTGCGAGCGCCGACCTCCTGGTCCACCTCGAAGCTGCAGTTGGCGGGGTGCCCGTCGGCGGGCGTCCCGAGATAGTAGCTCCAGTTGCCCTCGGTGCCGGTGCTGTAGTCCGGGGTGATGCCGGAGTATCCAGTGCCCTTGTTGACGCGCGCATCGAACGTCATCAGGCCGAAGCGCACGCGGCTCTTGTAGATGTCGAGCAGCCCATCGTCGAACTGCGCGAAGCCCGAGCAGGGCGCTTGCACGGCCAGCGCCGCGTCCGTCGCCGGGCGCGACACCACATTGCCCGGCAGCAGTTCATAGGTGTTGATGGTGTTCGTCGGCCAGGAGAACGCGTTCGGGCTCGGCAGCACGCCGGGGCCGACCAGACACCTGCCGCTCAGCGCGCGGTGATAGGGATTGACGTAGCCGAAGTCGTAGGGTGGGGTCGAGCCCAGGGTGAACTCGCTCTTGAAGGCCGCGCTGCTGCGATCCTGAGCCCAGCACGAGTAATTTTGGAAGCGGCCGGTGAGCACCTCGACCAGGTCGATCCAGCGGCTCTTCTCCTGCACGGTCTCGTCGCCGGGCTTGCACGTGGGAAAGGTGCCATCGGTCTTGAACTCCATCGAGCCGGAGCTATCGACGAGCAGCAGCACGTTCGGCGCGGGGCTGTCCGCCTCCGTCGACTGAGCCGAAGCACGCCAGGCGTAGCCGAGCACCAGGCTGGCCCCCGCGAGCCCGAGCAGCAGGCTGCGGCGGCGAGGATGCGGAGCGGTCGGGCGGTTCAGTGAATGCATGTCGGATGTTCTCTCAGAGCTGAAGGACGAGCACGTGGGCCCGGATGCGTTGCTGGCTCATCGCACCCTTGGCCCCGTTCGCGCAGACGCTGGTCGACCCCAGGTCGGTCGGAAAGATGCGCGTCTTGGTGGTGACGGTCAGCTCCTTGATGCTGCCGCCCGAGCCCGGGAGCGCTGCCGCGTTGGCGTTGAAGGGCTCGGTCAGTTCCGTCACCATCTCGCTGCGGATGGTCGCCGGATCCCAGGGCGAGTTGAGCAGGCCCATCACGCCATCAGCAAAGGGCGTCGGGGCGCTCGCGGTGAACAGGTCCGTGAGCATCGTGTCCTTGAGCGGCACGCACACGGCGTCGGGATTCGCGCTCTGCAGATCGGGCTCGCAGCCCGCAGCCTTGATATCGGTATTGACGATGTAGCGGTTCGAGTCGATCCAGGTGGCGGCGGCGCGCGCGCCGAACTCCACCATGGCGATGGCCTGCACGTTCTGCCGATTGAAGCCGCTCGCTCGGTCGACCAGGCTCGCCGAATGCATCGAGAACACGCCGATCGCGCTGACCATGGTCAGCACCAGGACCACCAGGAACACCGCCATGCCGCGCTGGGCGCGGCGCTGGCGCGAGCGAGCCAGCGCGGGGCTGCGCTCGGAGCTTGGGGTGCAGAACAGCTTCACCATGGGATCGAGGCCTGGTTGTTGAGGGCGACCGTGGACTGCAGCGTGCGCACGCGCGCGAACGGCGGGAGATTGGGATCTTTCGGATCCAGGCTCATGCGCAGCAACGGCGGGCCGGGGACGGCGGGCGTGTACTTGACTTGGGCGTTGCGGTCCGCTTCCTGGGAGCGGGTGCTCAGCCAGGCGCGCACCGCCCGGATGCGCTGCGGGCCCTGGCCATCCGCCAGCGTTCCTGGAACACCGGCATACAGCGGGACGTCCGCCGGCGAGACCGCCTTCACGGCGGCGTTCCCCTCCGACACGAACAACGAGAAGCCGAGGTCGACGGCGTATTCGCTGATCAGCTCCAGCGTGCCCTCGAGCGGGTTGCCGTTGAGGTCGATCTCTTCCCGGATCAGCTCCTGCCGCGTCGACTCGTAGCTGGGCCCGCCCCGGAACATCGGCGCGTAGCTCGGCTGGGTTCCGTCGTTCAGGTTGCGCAGGTCGTAGCGGATGATGTTGACGACGTTGGCGACGCCGCCCACGGCGAAGCCGTTGATACCGCAGCCCACACCGCTGCCGGAGCGAAACTGAACAGCGGGAGACACGCTCAACGTGATGGCGGGCTCGGGGCCGTCCACCACGCCCGCGATCTCACCGAACTGCACGCGGCCGGACGTGTCCACCAGCCGCAGGATGCGCCCGGTCGTGAACACCTTGCTGAGCGTGGCTGCCGTCGGTGCGCCGGGATAGCCGATATCCACCATGCCCAGGCGGTTCGGCTGCAACAACACCTGAACCGGCGGCCCTGGCTCGATCTTCCGCACCGCGAACTCGTTGCCCGAGTTGTAGCTGCCGGCGAGCACGATGCGCTGCGGAGTAAAGCCGTTGACGGTGCTCTCCGTCGAGAGTCGGTCGAGCGGCACCGGCTCGATGTAGATGCTGGCCAGGCGCCGCAGCCAGGTCGGATAGACGGCGCCGCGGCAGACCGCCGGGTCATCGACGATGTTCGGCGTGCTCAGGAAGCCCGCGCGCGAGATGTCGTTGCGCAAGCGCTCGAAGCCGACCGTCGTCTGCAGCGTCGCGTCCGCGATGCGCGACTGCTGCATCGAGAAGCTCGAGGAGTGCTTGGCGATCGCGAACACCGTCATCGACACGAACAGGCCGCCCACCATGGCGACCATCAACTCCACCAACGTGAAGCCGCGCGCGCCGCCAGCGACGGAGGGGAGTTTTCTGCGCATCATGTGCCCGCCTGGCGCACGGCGCCGGAAAGATAGACGAAGTGAAACAAGCGACTCTGGTCCTGCAAGCTGACCTGGGCGGACACCATTCGGCAGGGGAAGGCCGGCACCGTCAGCGACGGGGTCGGCACGACGCCGTCGCGCAGCCAGAACACGCGCACCTCCACCCGCCGCATCGCGGTTCCGGCCTTCTCGGCGCTGTCTCCGTTGAAGGGAGAGATGCGCAGGTCGACGCAGTAGCTGCCGTCCTTCGCGACGGGGTTGCCGAGCTCATCGAAGTCCGGACCGAAGCTCGAGTCTTCGACGAATGCGGGCCGGAACCAGGCCGGCGCAGCCGGCGCGGACTTGAGCCAGGTGGTCTTGCCCAGGCCGTTTTCGTCCCAGATCGTCGATTCCGCCTCCAGCACGCCCAGCCAGCTCTGGGCGATGTGGGTGGCGATGGCCAGGTTCTTCGCGTGGACGTTGGAGGCGATCGTGACCTTCTCCATCGAGAAGACGCCGATCACCCCCACGGCCAGCACCGACATCGACATCAGGATTTCGACCGCCGTGTAGCCGCGGGCGGCGGCGCGAGAGATCGAGGGTCGTGCCTTCATTGCAACCTCGCCGTTCCGTTGGGCAGCAACGCCAGGACGCGCGAGCGCCCCTGACCCTTTCGCGTCAGCGTCACCGTGTAGACCTGGCTCATCGGCAGCAACGCCGTGCCGTCGTTGATGGCGTGCCGCGCGAAGGCGCGGCCGTTCGGGCTGAAGCACACCTCCAGCGCAGACAGCGTGGACGCCTTGCTGTCGGTGAGCGTCACCGCCAGCTCCGCCATGTCGCCGCTCGCGGCCACGGGCTGGTAGCGCTGGGTCTCGCGGCTGCGGGTGGGCTCTGACGCCCAGGGCGTGCCGAGGCAGTCCGGGACGGGCGTATCGGGGCACGTGGAGGTGGTGCCCTCCCGCGCCTCCAGCACGGTGAAGACACCGCTGTTGTAGCGGACCAGGACGGCGGCGCCGCGGCCCACGGCCTGCATGCGGGCTTCCCGAAACAGCGAGCCGATGGTGCGCGCGGCCTCTTGTACGCGGCGGTCGCGCAGCTGGACGATGGCCGTCGGAATGGCCAGCCCCGCCATCACGGTGATGATCAGCACCACCACCATCAGCTCGATCAGCGTGAACGCCCGCGTCCGGAGGCGCGCGAGCGGTCGCCTGCCGGGAGCGAGCGGGCGGCACGCGCGGAGAAATTGCGGACGCTGCTGAGCGATCATGCCGGCCCTCGTCACAGCAAGGCTCATGCCCGCACTCCGCACCGGCGACAGGGCAAATTCTTCAATGATTTCGGGCTGGACGAATCTGGTCGATGAGTAACGATTTCCATGCTCTGCAAGCTTTGCGACGGAGCGGATGTGGGCCTGTGCGGGGGGCTGGGGGACGGGCGGCGCCCACGAGGGGTTTGCGTGCCGGCCACCACGAGGAGTATGCGGCCACCGTGCTCAGAGCTTTCGCCCCGATCCGTCCCGGCTCGCTACACCCACCCCTGACCCACCGCGGGGAGCGAGCGCCGCTCGCCGCTCTGACGGTGGGCAAGCTGCGGGGAGCGCAGGCGCAATGATCCCGATCGTGGCCATCGTAGGTCGCCCCAACGTGGGCAAGAGCACGCTGTTCAACCGTTTGCTCGGGCAGCGCACGGCCATCGTGCACGACCAGCCGGGCGTGACCCGCGATCGGCACTACGCCGACGTGAACGTGTTCGGTCGCACCTTCACCTTGATCGACACCGGCGGCTTCGACCCCGAGGACAGCGACGCGATAGGTCAGGGCATCGCTCGTCACGTGCGCGCCGCGGTGGAAGAGGCGGATCTGGTGCTGTGTGTGCTGGATGGACAGGCGCCCCCGAGCGAGGCCGACGCGGCCGCCGTGCGTATGCTGCGTCAGTCGAGCAAGCCGGTGATCTATCTCGCCAACCGGCTCGACCACGCGCGCCTGGAGCAGGAGGCGACCGAGCTGTACGCGCTCGGCATTCAGCCGATCGCGATCTCGGCCTTGCACGGCCGAGGCATGGCGGATCTGGGCCAAGCCTTGACCGCACAGCTGCCGCCGCCCGACCTCGAAGGCAACGCCGAGGGCGAAGAGCAAGCCGTGCCGCGGGTCGCGCTGGTGGGGCGCCCCAACGCCGGCAAGTCATCGCTGCTGAATCGCCTGAGCGGGCAGGAGCGCAGCCTGGTCGACGACCGCCCGGGCACCACCCGCGACCCCGTGGACGTGCGGCTCGAGTTCAAGGGCCAGCCGTATCTGGTGGTGGACACGGCGGGCATTCGCCGGCGCGCGCGCGTCGAGGACGGTGTGGAAGCGCAGAGCGTGATGCAGGCGCTGCGGGCCGTGGCGCGCGCCGACGTGGTGGTGCTGCTCTGCGACGCCTCGATCGGGCTGGCCGAGCAGGACGCGCGCCTGCTCGGGCTGTGCGTCGATCGCGCGCGCGCGATCGTGGTCGGGCTGAACAAGATCGATCTGCTGGACGCGCCGGCGCGCCAGCGGGCGCTCGAGTCCGCGCGCAGCCAGCTGCACTTCGCGCCCTGGGTGCCGATCGTGCCTGCCAGCAACCGCTCGGGGGAAGGCATCACCCAGCTGATGAACACGGTGCGCCGCTCCTTCCAGGAGTACTCCACGCGCATCCCCACGGCGCAGCTGAACCAGTTTCTGGAGACACTGGTGGAGCACACGCCGCCGCCGCGCGGCAGCCGCAGCGTGCCGCGCCTGTTCTTCATGACCCAGGCGCAGGCCTCGCCGCCCGTGTTCGTGGTGATGTGCAGCGCCGCGGAGGAGCTGAAGGACAGCTACCGCCGCTTTCTGACCAATCAGCTGCGCAAGACGTTCGGCTTCGAGTCGGTGCCGCTGGTGGTGCGCTATCGCAATCGCCGGCGGCGAGATTGAGGCGCGCTCGGGCTCGCCGCGCGGCACCGCCTCGGCGAGCCTCAGCCCGCGAGCGCGCGCGCGAGCTCGTGCAGCGCGCTGACGCCTTGCACGTCCGCGGGCAGCTCCGGCAGCAGCACCAGCTCCGCCGCCGGGCCTCGGCCCAGCGTGCGCAGCTCGGCGCGCAGCGCGTCCACGCGCAGCGCGCTCTCGCGCTGCCGCGCGTTCTGCTGGGCGGCGACCTTCAGGATCGCATCCAGGCTCGCCTCCGCCGCCTCCGCCGGCCACTCGGGGCGGCGTTCGCGCAGCGCCTGTTCGATCTGAGCGCGGCTCGCGTCTCCGCCGGGCTGTGGCATGCGGTTCACCACGAACCCGTCCAGGGCCATGCGCTCCAGCTGCAGCTGGCGGCCGAGGCGCAGGCTCTCCTCGAGCGCCGCCGGGCGCGGGCTGGACACCAGCACGAAGCCGAAATCGGGGCCCCGAAACGCCCGGGCGACCGCTTCGGCGCGCTGCCGGAAGCCGCCGAACAGCTCATTCAGATCCACGATGAAACGCGCCAGCTGTTCCAGCAGCTCCTGCCCGGTGATGCGCCCCATCGTGCCCAGCACGCGCGAGACCCCGCGCGCCAACAGGCCCAGGTTCAGCCCCTTGCTGGGGTGCAGCGCTTGCCCCAGCCAGCCCAGGACGGAGCTGTCCAGCGCGCCCACGAGGCGTTCGGGCGCCGACAGGAAATCGAGCGCGTCGCGCGTCGGGGGCGTGTCGAGCACGATCAGATCGAACGAGCTGTCCCGGCTCACGCTGAGCAGCTTCTCCATCGCCATGTACTCGTGCGCGCCGGCCAGATGCGAGGACACGTACTCATACAGGCGGTTGTTCAGGATGCGGTCGCGCGCCTCCGAGCTCGAAGCGTGCCGCTCGATCAGCTCGTCGAAGGTGCGCTTCGTGTCCAGCATCATCACG
>DASTRX010000088.1:0-43280 GCA_035760985.1 Polyangiaceae bacterium | reverse complement strand
AGGTTTGGCCCCGCTGTTGCCGCAGCACCAGATCCGTCCGAAGCTCGAAATGAGGGGCAAAAAACCAGTCGACCGTGAGCCACGCGCCCGGATCCGGCTTGCCCCGGCCCAGGCCCGCCTCGCTCCCCTCGGACGTGCCGCGGTCGAGGAGCTCTCCGGTCCCCGCGAGGTGCAGCCCCTGCAAGAGCTCGACATCCAGCGTGGCCATGGCGACGTAGCCCAGGCTCGTGCGGGTCTTCGCGAGCACGTCCGCTTCGGCGAGCAACACCAGCGGCTCGCTGAAGACATACCTCGCCGTGAGGCCGTGGGCCTGCCGCAGCACGGGGCCGTCGTCCACGTTCAGCTCGTGCTCGGAGCGCAGCACCAGTGAGCTGACGCCCAGCGCGAAGTCCTCCGCGAACAGATACTCCAGATAGCCGCTATAGCCGCGCTCCCTCAGCGCGTCGTTCGGTCGCTGAAAATTCCCCAGCGACAGCATCAGCTCGCCGCGCCAGCGCCCCGCCGCGTACAAGGCACTGATGCCGTGGTCTTGATCGGATTCGCGATCGGTGAGCGTCTCGGAGCGCACCCACATCGTGTGCTCCGAAGTGCGGATGCCGAAGGGCAGGTTCAAGCGGCCGGCGCGCACCATCCAACCGCGCCCGAAGCGGTAGCCGAGCCAGTAGTTGCGCGCGACCATGATGTAGTCCTCGCCTTCCACATCTCCGAAGACGCGCGCTTTGCTGGAGTGCTCGTAACGATTCGAGGCCTTGGACACGCCGATGCTGCCCGCCAGTGTAAACGCGCCGGCGGTGCCGGCTCCCGTCAGATCCGCCTGCATCGGGAACGTGCGGAACTTCGCGCTGTCGAAGCTCGTCAAGCTCATCACCCGCAAGCTACCCCCGAGGTGCAGGTTCTCCGGCTCCGTCACTCCGAACAGGAACTTGCTCGCGTCGCTCGGTGGGTCTTCCGCCCAGGGCATCGCGAGCAAAGCCTCCCCCATCACTCGGCCCATGCCGGTGAGCGTCTCGCCGCCCATGGGATCGACATGACAGCTGCCACACTGCGCGAAGCCATGGCGGATCATCCATGGATACGCGTGCGCGGCAGAAGCCGTCGAACCCACCGCGAACAACGTCAATAAGAACAGCACACGGTGAGCCACGGACTGGCGTTTTGGACCAGTCTCGAGTGGCGGTCAAATCGCCCGCTTCGGGGCGCTGGGCCTAGCGCTCGGCTCGGCGCTGCGAGGCGCCCCGCGACTCCAGCATGTGCCCGCTGCGCGGCTCTCTTCGAAGAACAGCTGGCGCTCGCTGCTCGATCGACGAAAGGCGTTTGCCAATTTTGACTGTGGCGAGCGAGCTGTCTCGCCGCTTTACGAGCGCCGCTCGCTGCGGCCGCAAGGTGCGCACATCCTGGAGCGCGGCAATGCTTACAGGACCGAGCCCTGAAAACCTGCCCTGATCCGCCAACCGCAGGCGGGGCTCTCCGACATGGCGACACAGGCCAAGCGACCGGCACACTCCGCGTGCTACAATCAACGGGTGCCATCCAGTTCTCCTTCTGCGGCCGGTATCCATCCTACCGTCGCTTGCTTGCTGGAGAAGTTTCGAGACCAGCTGAAGCAGCATTTTGGGGCTCGATTGCAGTCTGTCATTCTGTTCGGATCTCAGGCCCGGGGTGACGCTGGGCCTGATTCGGATGTGGATGTGGCCGTGGTGCTAGATTGTATCCAGAGCCATTCTGAGCGAGTCTGGCCGATGGAGCTCGCGGGCTCATTTGATGGTCCGTTGCTGATGCCGATCGTCCTATCTCGAGGCGAGCTGGAGCACCTGCGCGCGCGCGAAGACATGCTCGCACAGAGCTTGGATCGGGAAGGCGTCGCTGTCGCTTTGGCCACGGAGGCCGCTTGACGGACGAGAATTCGCGACTGAACGCGCAAGCGGAGTTGAGCAAGGCGGATGCTGCGCGGCGTGCCGCCCGCGCGCTCGCGGACCTCGGGCTGTATGACGACGCCGCGAGCAGGCTCTACTACGCTGCGTTTCACCTGATCAGCGCAGCTCTGCTTTGCCTCGGTGTCCAGGCGCAGACGCATCGTGGCGTGGCTGCGCTACTGGGCCAGCATCTGATCAAGCCAGGGCTATTGCCAGCGAGCGTGGGGCGTGACCTCGCAGCGTTGATGGGATTGCGCAGCCAAGCCGATTACAATCGCCATTTTCTGCTCGACGCCACCAGCCTCGCCGAAGAGCTCGAGCGTGTGGAGCAGCTCTTCTCTGTCGTCGGGACGTGGATCGCGGCGCGGGGTGTCCCGGCACCGGCCCCTTGACCCAGCAATTTGCGGTTCTGCATGAGGCACGCAGTGCTCTGCGATCCGACGCTTGCACCGCGATCTGGCGGCGCGAGCAAGATCCCTCTACCCCTCGGCTCGTGCCCCGACCGAACTGGTTCTTCGCCTTTCCCCTCCCGGGTGCCTTCGTGCTCGAGCTGCCCGAACCGCCGCGCGCGCTGCGCCGCTATCATCCGGACGACGTGCACCTGACGCTCGCCTTCCTGGGCGGCGTCGGAGAAGCGGGCGCCGAGCGGGCGCTCAGCGCGCTCGACCAGCGCCTGGCGCAGGAAACGCCGCGCGCGATCGAGGTCGGCCTCGGCGAGGTGGTCCCCATGGGCAGCAAGCGCCGATACTCGGCCCTCTCGGCGTTGCTCGAGCGCGGACGCGACGAGGCCGCCGCCTGTATCACGGCCCTGCGCGACGCGCTGACCGAGGTCGCCAGCGGCCGCCGTGAACGGCGTCCCGCGAAGCCCCACATCACCGTCGCCCGCCCGCGAAGCCGTGCCAGCGACGCCGATCGCGAGCTCGGTCTGCGCTGGGCGGAAGGGCTCGATCTGCGATCCGTGAGTGCGCGCCTCGATCGCATCGCGCTCTACACGTGGAGCGAAGACCGCCGCGAGCGGTTGTTTCGCATCGTTACCGAACGGCGACTGCGCTAGCGCCCCGCGACAGGGCCCCTGCGACAGCGCCGCGCTGCGCCCATCGACACACCGCGTTGCACAGGCGGTCAGATTGACAGGTCGAGTTAAAAGCTGCGGTCGAACTACCAGCCAATGACGCCGCTGTGACTTGCCGGCGTGCGCCGGGCGATGTTACGACTCGAGTTTCCCGAGGCCCAGAACAAGCGTGCAGGCAGTGTTTTTTTTCCGGCGTAGCGCGCATCTCGCGTGCAATCAGTGAGACCCAGCCAGTGACCGCTTCCCGCTCCGACGATTTCTTGGGCTTGGCAGGCAAGGTTCTGGCCCACGGCGCGCGCAGCGCGCTCTCGCCCAAGCCCACCCGCGGCGTACCGCGCGGCGATACGCGCTTCGTGCCTCCACCGCCCCAGAGTTCCGGCGATGAAACCGAGGCGACAGACGGTTGGGGCTTCGCCGACACGAAGTTCGTGGTGCGCCCCAACGGCAGCGTGGTGCTCACCGGTAAGCGCTACAATATCAGTGACGTCGAGCTGCCCTCGCTCGTGCCCTGGATGGCCAAGACGCTGGCGGCCCCGCTCAGCTACGAGAACCGCCACGACCCGCACTATCCGCCGCCGGTGCCGGAGGCGCGCAAGGCGCCCGAGTTGCTGAGCGACCTGCTCGGTTTCCTGCAGCCCGGGCAGCTCTCGGACGATCCGCTGGTGCGCCTGCGCCGCGGTCACGGCCACACGGGCGCGGAGATCTGGGCCATCCGTTACGGCAAGCTGGAGCGCGTGCCGGATCTGGTGGTGTTCCCCAACACGCACGAGGAAGTCGTGCAGCTGGTGCAGGTGGCGGAGCGGCACGGGGCCTGCCTGATCCCGTTCGGCGGCGGCACCAACGTCACCGATGCGCTGCGCCTGCCGGCGGATGAAGAGCGCTTCGTGGTCGCGGTCGACATGCGGCGCATGAACCGCATCCTGTGGATCGATCCGGTCAACTTGACCGCCTGCATCGAGGCGGGCGCCGTCGGCCGCCAGATCGCGCGCGAGCTGGGCCGCTACAAGCTGATGCTCGGGCACGAGCCCGACAGCCTGGAGTTCTCGACGCTGGGCGGCTGGATCGCCACCAACGCCAGCGGCATGAAGAAGAACCGCTATGGCAACATCGAGGACCTGGTGCTCGACATGCAGGTGGTCACGGCGCGCGGCGTGGTGGCGCGGCCGCAGGTCGGTCCGCGCGAGAGCATCGGCGCCAACCCCAAGAACTTCATGTTCGGCAGCGAGGGCAACTACGGCATCGTCACGAGCGCGATCGTGAAGCTGTTCCGCGCCCCCGAGGTGCAGCGCTACGGCAGCGTGCTCTTCCCCACGCTCGCCCACGGGCTCGACTTCCTGTACGACCTGCAGCGCTCGGGGGCGGTGCCCGCCAGCGTGCGCGTGGTCGACAACACGCAGTTCCAGTTCGGCCAGGCGTTGAAGCCGAAGACGGACGGGCGCGCCGCGCAGTGGAAGAGCAAGCTGGAGAAGGCCCTCGTCACGCAGCTGAAGGGCTTCGACCCGAAGCAGCTGTCGGTGGCCACGCTGGTGTTCGAGGGCAGCGCGGAGGAGGTCGCCTTCCAGGAGCACGCCGTGTATCGCATCGCCAAGGCGCACGGCGGCATGAAGGCGGGCTCCAAGAACGGCGAGCGCGGCTATCAGCTCACCTTCGGCATCGCCTACATCCGGGATCTGACCTTCAGCCACTGGGCGATCGCGGAGAGCTTCGAGACCAGCGTGCCCTGGAGCCAGGCGCTCTCCCTGTACGAGCGAGTGCGCGACCGCGTGCGCCGCGAGCACGAGGCGCGCCGCCTGCCCGGCAACCCCTTCTTCACCGGTCGCTTCACCCAGGTCTACACGACCGGCGTGTGCATCTACTTCTACCTGGGCTTCTACTGTAAGGGCGTCGAAGACCCCGTTCGGCAGTATTTGGAGCTGGAGCATGCGGCGCGCGAGGAGATCCTCGCGGCGGGCGGTTCGCTGTCGCACCATCACGGTGTCGGCAAGATCCGGCAAGACTTCTTGGGCAGCATCTACTCGCCCGGCTCGCTGGAGTTCATGCGCCAAGTCAAGCGCGCGGTGGACCCCAGCAACCTGTTCGGCGCGAGCAACCACGGCGTGCGCGGCACGGTCGATCTCGGAGCGTGAGCGAGATGAAACAAAGCGGGATGAAGCACCACGTCCTTTTGACGGGCGTCACGGGTTTCGTCGGCAAGGTCGTGCTGTGGCAGCTGCTGACCCGGCGCGAAGAGCTGGGCATCGAGAAGGTCAGCGTGCTGATCCGCGCCAAGAGCGGCTCGGGGCGCGCCGGCAAGAAGTCGAAGAAGCCCGAGGCCGCGGCGCAGAAGCCCGCCGGGCACGGTTCTTCGGGGACACCCCGCGCCCCGAGCCCTGCCGAGCGCTTCGCGAACAAGGTCGCCAACTCCGAGATCTTCCGCAGCTTGCCCGAGGGCTGGCGCGACCTGGTGCAGGTCGTCAGCGCGGACCTGGAGCAGCCGGATCTGAGCATGTCCCCGGGCGATCGCCAGTCGCTCCAGGCCGGCGTGACGCACATCCTGCACTGCGCGGCGAGCGTGGAGTTCGACCTGCCGATCGCCGCCGCGCTGGCCGCCAACGTCGAGGCCGCGCTGCACGTGCTGGAGCTGGCGCGCGGCTGCAGCAAGCTGGTCGGCATGGTCAGCGTGTCCACCGCCTACGTGAGCGCGTGGCGCAACGGCCCCATCACCGAGACGCTGGGGCACCTGCCGCGGCCCGCGGACGAGCTGCGCCAGGCCATCCTCGACGGCTCGCGCAGCGAGGCGGATCTGCTCGCCGAGTCCGGCCACCCCAACACGTACACTTACACCAAGTGCGTGGCCGAGCACCTGCTCAGCGCGCGCCGCGGCGAGGTACCGCTGATCATCGTGCGCCCGAGCATCATCTCGGCCGCGTACGCAACGCCCCACCCCGGCTGGATCGACAGCACCGCTGCGTTTGCCGGCTGCTTGATCTTCACGGGCCTGGGCCTGATCAAGGCCTGGGAGGCCAACCCCAACGTGCGGCTGGACGTGGTGCCCGTGGACGTGGTGGCCGAGCGCGTGATCGGCGCGGGCTTTGGCAGCGAGCTGCCCGCGCCCGGCCAGCCCACGCCGATCCGCCTGGCGGCGATGGGCCTGCAGATGGCGATGCGCGCGGACTACTCCACCGGCTCCACCGCCCGCTTCTTCCAGGAGCGGCCGGGCGCCAAGGCTCCCCCTGGAGTGTTCATCGGCGGCGTGCAGCACGGCTTCCTGCTGCAGGACCTGCTGCGCCGGGCGCTGCCCGTCAAGCTCGCGCGCACCTATTTCTCGCTGCGCGGCAAGCCGGCGCAGGCGCGCCAGGTGGAAAAGCTCAACTCGCGAGTGCAGGAGCTGAACGCGGCCTTCCGCTACTTCATCCACCACAGCTTCGACTTCCGCCCCTCGCAGCCCGTCTCGCTACCGGGCTTCAGCGCTCCGCGCTACATGGATATCGTCAACCGCGGCATGTACAGGCACCTGCTGGGCCGCGACGAGAGCGAGCTGCCGCTGGCGGGCGCAGGCCACGACGACGGCCAGAACGACCTGCGCTGGGCCTTCCAGCGGCCCGCTCCGAGCCCGGTGCTGCGCGCGCTCGGTCTGGCGCTGCGCAAGGGCCTGCGCCGCTGCACGACCTCCGTCACCTTCGATCGCAACTCGTTCGAGCGGGCCGTGGCGGCGGTGCCCCCCGGTCACCAGCTGGTGCTCGCGCCCTCGCACCGCAGCTACTTCGACTTCCTGCTCTCCTGCTACATCTGCTTCCAGCACCCGGAGCTCGGCATCCCGATGCCGCGCATCGCGGCCGCGGAAGAGTTCTCGCGTTTGCCGGTGGTGAGCCGCATCCTGAGCCGCGCCGGCGCGTTCTACGTGCGCCGCGGCGTGGGCAAGGCCGTGCCGGAGCTCGGGCAGGAGCTGGGCCGGATCGTGAACGAGGCCGGCTCCTTGATGTTCTTCATCGAGGGCCAGCGCAGCCGCGGCCGCCGCGTGCTGGCGCCCAAGCGCGGTCTGCTGCGCGCATTGCAGGCGACCGATCGCTCCTTCGCCGTGCTGCCGCTCGCGATCGCCTACGAGCGCGTCCCGGAAGAGAGCGCGTTCGAGCGCGAGCTGCGCGGCGGTGCTCGCTCCTCGATGTCGGTGGAGGCGATCCTGCGCTGGCTGGTGTCGCTGGGCCGCGGCGAGGTCAAGCTCGGGCGCGTGCACATCGCGTGCGGCAACCCGCTGCTGCTCGATGCCCAGAGCGATGTCCAGACGCTGGCGCGGCAGGTGGCCGCGGAGATGCAGCGCGAGACCGTGGTGACCAGCTTCCACCTGCGCGCGTTCCTCGCGCATGCCTTCCAGCAACAGGACTCCGCGGGCACGCGCGTCGAAGGGCTGGACGAAGCCTGGCTCGAGCAAGCCATCGAGCGCCGGGGCGGCCGCGTCCTCGCCAGTGACACGCCGCTGCCCGAGGCGCCGACGCCGGCGCTGCTGCAGAGCCTGCAGAGCCAGTGGATGCACTGGTTCTATGCCGACGCCTTGCAGCTCTTCCCCGAGAGCCGCGCGGTGCGCGATCACGTGGCGCGCCACTCCTGGGCCACGCCCGCCAAGGCCGCCGACGTCGCGGATCCGCGCGTGCGCGCCGTGGTGCGCGCGCTGTTCCAGCCGGTGCTGCACGCCTACGAGCTGGTCACGCAGCACGTGTCGGAAGCGCCGCCCGAGTCCGGGACCACCAGCCCGGTGCTGATGGCCAAGAGCCACCCCGCGGCGTACCTGCCGCTCCTGGAGGACGCCTTCCGCGCGCTCTCCGAGCACGGCTTGCTGCGCGAGCTCGAGCCCGGCAAGTACGTGCCCGCCGGCGGCATCGATCCCAGCTTTCTGGCCTGGCGCGAGCCCAACGCCCGCGTCGCAGTGCGCGGAGTGAGGTACGACGCATGATGACCCCTCGGGTTCTGGTCACGGGTGCGACCGGCTTTCTCGGCCGCCACTTGCTGCGCTCGCTCTCGGCGGCGCAGCTGCCGGCAGCCGTGCTCGTGCGTGATCGCGACGCCTGGGGCGCGGAGCCCTGGCACGCCGAGGTCGGCCCGGTCAGCGTGATCGCGGGCCAGGCGCTCTCCTCCGAGGGCTGGCGCGCCGACACGCGCCTCGCCCAGGTGCGCACGGTGTTTCACGCGGCGGGCATGGTGCGCCACACGCGCTCGGCCCCCGAGGAGATGATCGACTTCAACGTGCGCGGCACGCTGGAGATGGTGCACGTGGCCGCGCGCCTGGGCGCCCGCCTGGTGTTCGTCTCCAGCTCGGGCACCGTCGGCTGCTTCCGCTCCGCCGACATCCACGCCGAGGAAGACGCGCCCTACGCCGAGGCGCTCGCCGGGCGCTGGCCGTATTACGCTTCCAAGATCCGCGCCGAGCGCGAGGCGCGCGCGCTCGCCCAGAAGCTCGGCGTCGAGCTCACGATCGTGCGCCCCCCGGTGCTGCTCGGCCCGGAAGATCATCGCCGCCGCTCCACCGGCTACGTCCAGAAGGTGCTCGATGGCAAAGTCCCGGTGGTGCCTCCCGGCGGCATGCACTTCACGGACGTGCGCGACGTGGCGAGCGCGCTGACGCGCCTCGCGCAGCTGCCCACCGCGCGCGACATCTACCATCTCCCCGGCACGGCCACGACCCTGCGCGAGTTCTTCGGCATGGTCACGGAGGTCTCCGGCGCTCCTGCCGTGGAGCGCCCCCTGCCCCGCTGGGCCGCGCTCGGTCTCGCCCGCTTCTCGCAGCTCGGTGGCAGGATTCATCCCTCCTTGCCGGACCCGGTGGTGCTGGAGATGGCCACCTGCTTCTGGGGCCTCGCCTCCCTGTTCGCACACGAGCTCGGCTACGCGCCGCGCCCGGGCCGGCAGACGTTGTGCGACACGGTGAGCTGGCTACGCGCCAACCCCGCGCCCCACGGCGCCCACGCGCACGCGGCTTCGAAGCCCCGCCCCCCGCGCGCTCCACGCCAGCGCCAGCTCGATCGAGCCCAGTGGGAGGGGACCCGCACGCCGGGCGCCTGAGCGCGGGAAGAGGTTTGGGGCAAGCGGGCGCTACAGCAAACCGCCCGTCCCCAAGCCCACTCCGCGGCTTGCGCCACCCGCTGCGGGAAGCCGCGTCCAGGGCGCCGTGTCGGCGCCGCCGTCAGGAGCGGAGGGCGGAGAGATCCGCTCGGGACGGGTAGCTGAGCTCGCTCGACCTGCGAGCGCGCTGCTTGAACCCCGCGCTTCCGCTGGAGAGCAGCAGGAGGCAGAGGCTGATCATGACCGCCAGTTGATCGGTTGTCATGAGCTACCCTTGGCACCCGCTCGTGCGGGCCGCTATCACCCCAAAACGTGTCTCGCGCCGCAGGGTGACGGGCGCCGTGCTCCGCTGCACCAGTGGGCGCCCACCGCCGCGCAGCCGTGACGATCTAGCGCGGTGACCAGTGCACGTCCGCGCTGAACAGACCCTGCACGAAGCCGATCTCGTACGCGAGCAGACCTCCGAACGCGACGCTGGCGAGGCCCGTGGCCACGCCGAGCACGCGGTGGAAGCTGGCGAAGCGCTGTGCGGCCGCGGCGACCGGCACGGCCAGGGCCGTGGTGATCAGCACCATGCCGGCGATCGTGCCCAGACCGAACAGCAGCAGATAGACCAGCGCCAGCGCTGCGTCCTCGATCGCGCCCAGCACCAGCAACGCGACGGCAGCGGAGCCCGCGAGCCCGTGCACGACGCCGACCAACAGCGGGCGCAGCCCGCCGAGCGCGCGCGGACCGGGCACGGCCCCGCCCCAGACGTCGCCGTGCGCGTGCGCGATGCCGCCGTGGACATGCTGCAGATCGTGCGTGTGCGTGTGCGTGTGCGCACCCGCGATCGCTCGCGCGTCGCGCAGCACGCTGCGCACGTTCAGCGCACCGAGCAACACCAGCATGATGGCGACCGAGAACTCCATGCTCAGCCCGAGGCGCGGAGGGATCACGATGCCGAACAGAATGATGGCGCCGCCGACCAGCAGGATGGTCAGCGTATGGCCGATGCCCCACAACATGCCGATCGGGGCAGCGGCACGCAGCGTGCGGCGGCGGCTGACGATGGCCGACACCGCCACCACGTGATCGGCGTCCGTAGCGTGGCGCATCCCCAGAAAGAATCCCAGCGCCAGCACCGCTGCGAGGCTCATGCGGCGGACTATCGCGCAGCCGGCGGCAGGCCGCCAGCCACAAACGCGCCGCGCGCTGCCCGGTTTCGGCAGGATTACTTCTCCACGAAATCCTTCAAGCGCGACAGAGCGTCGTCCCACTGGCTGGAGATCACGTCCAGGCAGCGCCGGGCTTCCGCGAGCCGCGCGGCCTCGAAGACCCAGAGCCGCTCGCGTCCGTGCCACTCGTCACGCACCAAGCCGGCGCCCGCGAGCACCTGCAGGTGCTTGGTCACCGCCTGGCGCGTGACGTTGGAGCCCTCGGTCAAGCGCGTGATCGAGAGCGGCCCGCTGCTGCCGAGGCGGCTGACCAGAGCCAGCCGCGTCTGATCGCCCAGCGCCGCAAAGATCGGCGCCGCCTGCTCGACGCGCAGCGCGGCCGCGTTACGCCGCGACATGGCGCTCGATGTTCTTCATCTGCTCCGTCCAGCCGCCGTCATTCATGCGGAAGGCCTCGGCCCGGCGCGCCAGCGGGATCTGCTCGAAGCCCGACTCGCTCAGGTGCAGCTGCGTTCCGCCGCTCACCTCCTCGAGCCGGAACTCGACCAGTGTGGTGGGCTCCTTGGAGTAGTCCACGGCGGGATCCACGGAGTAGGGATGCCAGCGGTACGAGAAGTAGCTCTCCGGCTCGATCTGCTGGACCTGGAGCTCGAAGCTGATGTGCTCGTAGCCCTTGGTGGTGACGCGGCCCTTCACGCTGCGCTGCGCGGCGAACTTGCCCTCCAGCTGGACGCCGAACCAGCTACCGAACTCCTCGGCCTGGGTCAGAGCGCGCCACACGCGCGAGCGCGGGGCGCGGAGAAAGATCTGCTTTTCGATGCGGTCTGTGTTTTGAGCAACCATATGGTTGCATTATGGACCGGCGCCGTCGAAACGCAACCCATTGGTTGCCTATTTGCAATCGGCGACGGATCTTGGCCGGTCTACTCGCCGCGGCAGCGGTGCTAACCTGTGGCGGCGCCCATGTATCGCAACCCGATCCTGCCCGGCTTCTACCCCGACCCGAGCCTGTGCCGCGTCGGTGCTGACTATTACCTCGCGACCAGCTCGTTCGAGTACTTCCCCGGCGTTCCGATCTTTCACAGCCGAGATCTCGTGCACTGGCGTCAGCTCGGTCATGCGCTGACGCGCCCGAGCCAGGTGCCGCTCGACGGAGCGAAGAGCTCGGGCGGCATCTTCGCGCCCACGCTGCGCGAGCACCGTGGCGTGTTCTACCTGATCACGAGCAACGTCTCCCGCGGCGCCAACTTCTACGTGACCGCGCGCGATCCCGCCGGGCCCTGGTCGGACCCGGTGTGGCTCCACCAGGACACGTTCGGCATCGACCCTTCGCTGCTGTTCGACGAAGACGGCCGGGTCTACTACACGCGCCACGGCGACGGAGAGCGCGGAGCCATCTATCAGGCAGAGCTATCGCTGGCGGACGGCCAGCTGCGCCAGCCCGCCCGAGCGATCTGGCCCGGCACCGGGGGCATCTGGCCGGAGGGACCGCATTTGTATCGGATCGCGGGCAGGTACTATCTCCTGATCTCCGAGGGCGGTACGAGCACGGGCCACCGGCTCACGACCGCGCGCTCGAGCTCGCCGTTTGGCCCGTTCGAACCCTGCCCCGACAATCCGATCCTCACGCACAGCACGCGCCCGGAGCAGCCGATCCAGGCGACCGGGCACGGCGATCTGGTGCAGCTGCCGAGCGGCGAGTGGTGGATCGTGTTCCTGGGCATTCGCCGCTGGGATGGAGCGCATCACCACCTCGGGCGCGAGACGTTTCTCGCGCCCGTGCGCTGGAACGCCGACGGCTGGCCAGTGATCAACGAGGGGCGACCGATCGGACTGGAGATGAGCTCGCACGGGCTGCCCGCGCCGCATCCCTGGCCCCAGGCGGCAACGCGCGATGACTTCGAGCAGCCCGAGCTCGCCCTGTGCTGGAACTTCCTGCGCAACCCCGCGCCCGGCAGCTGGTCCTCGAGCGAGCGCCCTGGTTGGCTGCGCTTGCACGGCTCCGAGGCTTCACTCGACGACGTGAGCTCGCCCGCCTTCGTGGGCCGCCGGCAGCAGCACCTGCGCTGCCGCGCCAGGGCACGGCTACAGTTCGCGCCGGAGCACGAGGGACAGCGCGCCGGCCTCACGCTGCGCGCCAACGAAGCCAACCACCACGACCTGGTGCTGACCCACGCCGGCCGCGAACGGAGAGTGCAGCTCTGGACGCGCATCGCCGGCAACTCGACGCTGATCGCCGAGCGGGCCACCCCCAGCAGCGAGCTGGTGCTGGAGCTCGAGGCCTTCCCGGATCGCTACGAGCTGTCCTTCCGCGACTCGGGCGGGCACTACCCGCTGGGCCACGCCCCCACCGCCCCGCTCTCTTCCGAGAGCGCAGGCGGCTTCACGGGCGTGTACATCGGGCTCTTCGCCAGCAACGCGAGCTCCGCTCGCATGCCGCCCGCGGACTTCGACTGGCTCGACTACGAGCCCGCGGGCGAGTAGTGCCGCGCCGCCCCCGCGAGGGCGGGCTCAGTCGGGATACTGAGCCAGCAGGTCCGCGGCCAGCGCCGTGGTGCCGTGCCCGCCGACGATCGTTTCGGGATTGAAGTTGTAGGCGGCGAGCGCGCCCAGCGTCTGAGAGAGCGGGCACAGCGGCTGGCCGTTGCCCGGGCTCACCAGATCGGAGGTGAACATGAACGTGCCCACGCCGATCACCAGCATGTCGTTGGCGTGGCAGTTGGCGACCGAGTACGCCGTCACGGGGTTGGTGGCGTCGGGGAGCACCAGCGACTCACCGGCCTTCACGTACTCCACCGTGGTGCGGGGCGCGCTGCCGGAGAGTGAGTCCGCGATCACCGTCGCCGGCGCGTTGAGCACGCGCTGCCAGAAGCCGGCGCCGGCCTGATGCGCGACCAGACGCGCCCCGAGGCCCACGGCCTGGCGCACGCCGGCCGAGTGATCTTCGTGGTGGTGAGTGTTGATCACATACGCCAGGGGCTTGCCGCCGAGCTGGTCTGCGGCCCAGTTGGTGACCGCCAGCGTGCGGAACGGATCGAGCGGCGCCTCGACCAGGACGTAGCCCGCTTCCTGCTCCACGATCAGCGAGTTGTGCGAGCCGCCCGTCAGGTGCCAGACGCCGGGCGCCAGCTCGGCCGCAGCGACGGTGGTCTGCAGCGCATCGCGGAACGGGATGCCCAGCGACTGGGGCAGGCTGAGGGCGGCCTGCGACTCCGCGCCGCGCGCGGCTTCCGCCTGCGAGAACGCAGCGCCCGGTCCGGGCAAGGCGAACTTGGTCGCGTCCAGCTCGCTGATCGCGCTGGTGATGCCGCGGCTCTCGACCAGCACGCGCTCACCCGCCGCGGACATCGCCGCCAGCGTGGGGAACATCACGTCCGTGCCGCTGCCCTGCTGCCAGCCGTCGAACACGGCCTCGACCTGGGCGTCCTTGAAGGGGCTCACGTCTTCCAGCACGCTGACCTTGGTGACCGCGCCCGTGGCCGCGTCGCTGAAGAAGCGCACGCCTGCGATCTCGAACGTGCGCTGCAGCTGGCCGCCCACGAGCTCGACGCCGGGCGCCGTGGCCGCGAGCTCCCCTCGCGCCACCTTGGCCAGCAGGATCTGGGGGTTGAGCAGCATCTGCTGCTTCTTCACGGCCGCCACGCGCGCGGGCGTGAGCGCGCTGTCGGCAGCGGCAAAGCCGGCGGCCAGCCCCTCGTCGCCCTGCAGGAAGCCGGCGTTGCCGTCGACGATCTCGGAGTACTGATTGTCCGCCGTGACGCCGATGAAGGTCAGCTTGCGCTCGGTGTCGATGCGCAGCTGATCGCCGCTGATCGCGATGTAGCGCGCGCTCTCGTAGGTGTTGACCTGGGTCACGTCCTCGGGAGTGAGGCCTTCATTGAGCACGTAGCGCGAGCCGGTGCTGTCGTACTGAAAGCCCTTCAGCTCCGCGAGGGCTTGCTTGCCGCCGAGCGCGGCCAGGACCGCGTTCACCGCGTCGCCCCCGCCGGGCTGCAGCGCGCCGACGCCGCTCGTGGTGGAGGCATCGTCATCGTCGCTGCCGCAACCCGCGAGCAACAACCCGGCAAATACGGCGGAGGAACGAAGCAGGATGGAAAAAGCAAAGCGCGTTCGAAACATGGTGAACTCCCAACTGGGCACGCGGGCCCAGGATTTGTCGGGACTCGGTCCGAGACCAAAGCTCCCCGAAGCCTGCCCTGATAACGCGTTCGCCCCGCATTCACAAAGCCGATCCGAACGCGACCCGCCGCGATCGCGCCCAGCCGGAAAACTTCGCGCGAGCGTCGGAAACAGGAATTTTGGCTGGTTTGTTTCTATTGATGTTGCGACTCATTTGCAGTAAAGACGCTGGCGCCTCATTCGTGAGAAGCAGGCTCATGTGTCCCACGTCGCTCGTCGCCGGCAGCTGAATCATTCGACGTCGCGCACGCTCGCCGCGCTGGTGGGCAGCTTGCCGGTGTCGTTGCTGCTCGGCATCGCGCTGGCCGCCGCGCTGCCGTTGCGCCTCGAGCTGCGCTACTTGATCGGCGCCTACTCGGTGGTGCCGCTCTGGGCGGCGCTCGCTTGCTGCTTGTTTCTGGCCCGAAGCGCCTGGCGAGCCTGGCTCTGGCTGCTATTGGCCGGCGCGCTCGCCGCCGGGCTGAGCTGGCTCGCGCTGCGCGCGCGCTGAACGGAGCCTGCCATGAAGCTCCGCCCGCGCACCTTTCAGATCTACTGGGACGCACACGCCTGGGTGGGCGTGATCACGGCGCTGCTACTGCACGTCGTGTTCTTCATGGGCGCGTTCGCGCTGTTCCAGCGCGAGCTGAACCACTGGGCACATGCTGGTGACGCTGGCGCCGGGCAGCTCCGAGCCACTCCCCTCGCCTTGCAGCCGCTGCTGGAGCGCTGGGATCGGGAAGAGCCGCTCGCGGGCAAGCGCCGGGTGGCGTTCGAGCCCGAGCGAAGCGGCCTGATCGCCTACTGGGATGCACGCGGGCAGCGGCAGCTCTACCGCTACTCGCCGGTGAGTGGCCGGCTCGAGCGAGCCCGCAGCGAGCTGGGCTCCTTCCTCTACGACATGCACTACCTCGGGCCGCTGCCGAAGGGCGTGTACGTGGCGGGAGTGGCCGCGCTGGGGCTCTTGTTCGCGCTGCTGACCGGGCTGTTCCTGCACTGGAAGGACCTGGCGCGGCAGTGGTTTCAGTTCCGCTCGCAGCGCGTGACGCGCACCTGGGCGAGCGACTTGCACAAGGTGCTGGGCGTGTTCGGGCTGCCGTATCAGCTGATGTACGCCTGGACGGGGGCCGTGCTCTCGCTCTCCTTCGCGACGGTGCAGCCCGCGCTCACCGAGGCTCTGTTCCACGGTGACGCACAGACGGCGCGCGCGGCGCGCGGTGATTTCAGCGACCTGCCCGACCCGACCGGCAAGCAGACGGGGCAGCTGCCGGATCTGGATGCCGCGCTCGCGCGCGCCCGGCAGGAGCTGCCCGGGCTGGAGCCCAGCTGGATCAGCATCGAGCACGTCGGCGACGAGCACTCCTCCGTCAACATCTGGGGCAGCGTGCCCGGAGTGCCGTTTGGTACCGCCAACGTGGTGCTGAGCGCGGCGGACAATGCGCTGATCGGGCTGACCCCCGCCACGGGCGGCCCGTTCGCGCGCTTCGAAGCTTGGTTTTTCGGGCTGCACTACGCGAGCTTCGCTGGCTACGGAGTGAAGCTGCTGTATGCGCTGCTCGCGCTGGCGGGCTGCGCGGTGATCGTGAGCGGCAATCTGGTCTGGCTGGAGCGGCGCGACCGCGCGCGCGCGCAGCCAGGGCAGCGGCTGCTGGAGCGGCTGACCGCAGGCTGGTGCGCGGGGCTGGTGCTGGCGACGAGCGCGCTGTTCGTGGCGAATCGAGCTCTGCGACAGGCGCTGCCAATCTCCACCCGCGTCGAGCAGATCGTGTTCTGGGTGGTGTGGGCGCTCGGGATCGCCTGGGCCTGGCGCGAGCGCGCCTGGCAGAGCGCCGGCCATCAGCTGCTCGTGGCGGGCGCGGCGTTCGCGAGCGCCGGCTTGCTGGATCTGCTCGGCGGCGGCGGGCAGGATCCGGTCCGGCTCGGTGTGGACGCCGCGCTGCTCGTGCTCTGGGTGGCGTGCGTGGCGAGCGGCGCACGCCTGTCGCGCGCGGGCGCCGGGCGAGCGCAGCGCAAAAAGCCGGTCGGCGCGCTGCCCGCGCTGGGCGGCGCCGAGTGACGCTCAGCCGAGCGCCCAGGCGCTGGCGGCGCTCAGGCTGGAGAGCGCCAGGCTCGCGAGATACCAGCGAGGCCGCAGCGGCAACGCGAGCACCGCCAGCGAGAGCCCCGCTGACAGCACCAGCAGCAAGCTGACGCTGCCGAGCGCGATGCCTTCCTGCTGCCAGAGCGGCAGCGCCGCGCCCGCGAGCAGCAGGCACGCGACACCACGCGAGAGCCACGCGCGGCGCTCGCCGACCGCCAGCGCAAGCTGCGCGAGCCCTGCACGTTGCGCGCGCCGCGCGTCTGCCAGCACCCAGAGCCCGATCGCGAGCCAGCACAGGCTCAAGGACAGCATCATGTGCGCGACGCTGCCCCGCGCGCGCGGGCCCGTCAAGCCGGCTGGCAGCGCTCAGCGCAGGCTCAGCGCAGGCGCAGCACGCCGTAGATCTCGCCCGGACCGCTCAGCGCGGGGCGCAGGACGCCGCCGGGATCGAGCTGCTCGAGCACGCTGGCGCTGCCGTCCTCGGAGCGGACGGCCGTGTAGGTTGTGCCGTCCACGACAAAGAGCTGAGCGTCCTTCGATGGCTTCTGCTCTGCAATCGGCTCGGCTTGCTCGGCGCCCAGGCGCCAGATCCACCACGAGAAGCCCGGCTCCTGAAGCACGCTCTCCCAGTTCGAGCCGTCCGGGCTCAAGGGCGTCACCAGATCGGCGTGCCAGACGCGCAGGAACGCCGTGTCGCTGGAGACCAGGGCCACGTCCCCCGCGGGGCGCCCGCCGGTGAGAGCCGCGAGATCCAGCGTGTAGCCCGGCTCGAAGCGCTCGGAGCCCGGCTGGATGCGCAGGGCGCAGTCGTCGACGCCGCGCGCAGCGCCCAGCATGGACCGCAGCGGCGCGTAGTACGAAGAGGGGGAGAAATAGACAGCGCCGTCGCTGCCGCTGCTGCTGGCGCTGAGCAGATTGCAGCGCGGCTCATCCACGCGGCTCACGATCTGATCGCTGGCGGTGTCGATCGCGATCAGCTGCACGTGATCGCCGAAGCGCGTCCAGTCCGTGCTGAACGACTGCTGCCAGGAGACAATGGCGAACAGGCGATCCGCGCGCTGGCTCAGCACGACCTGCGGCAGCATCTGACCGATCACGGGCAAGTCGAGCTCGATCGTTCCGCGGACCTCCAGCGTCTCCGGATTCCAGATCACGATCGAGCTGGGGTCGAAGCGATTGCAAAAGTAGGCCTTGTCGCTGGCGAAAAAGGAGAGCGATGCCGCCGCGTCGAGCCGCCGCAAGCCAGCGCTGGAGAAGCTGATCGCGGAGGATTGCTGGAGCGAGCCGTCCTCGAGCACGTGCCAGCGCAGCAGCGTGGGCTGTGACTCGGCGGCGGTGTACACGAAGGGCTGGCCGCGAACGCCGAACGCCGGACTCTCCGTGTCCAGCTGCACGGCGCGCCGCAGATCGAAGCTCGCCTCGGGCTCGAGCGAGGGCGCGGTGAGCAGGAAGGAATGGGTCGCTCCGCTCGTGGTGCTGACGCGCGTGGTGAGCACGTACAGGGGCTCGCTGCTCGCCCGCCAGGCGGCGTCTCCGGCGGCATCGGCGCTCGAGTCGACGGGCAGCACCGCCATCGAGTCGGTGGTGGGCTCCAGGGCGGGCTCCGCCGTTTCCTCGCGCGGCGCGGCGAGGCCGAGCGGCTTGACGCTGCCGCACGCCAGCCCACCGCTCCACAATAGAAGGATCGCGACCGAGCAGCTTCTCTTCATCGGCAGTGTTTCAGAACGGCATCCTGAATAATCGGCTTCATAAGGACAGCCGGCACTGCGCTTGTCAAGCGACCATCTATTGCTGCAACACGCCAGAAGCAGCGCGCATGAACGCGCTTGTATCATGGGGTGCGACACCATCTCACGAGGCCCGCGCGAGCTCGCCGGCTCGGCGTTGCGCCGTATCCAGGCATCCGGGAACCAGTGTTGGGAACGACAGCAGACACGGACGCTGCGTCCGTTCTGCGCCGTGTATCTGGCCAGCGCCGCGGTCTTCGCCGTGTACGCGGTGATGCTGATGTTGTCCGTGTTCGTGCGCAGCGCGGCGCTCAGCGCCGCCGCGGGCGAATGGTGTTTGTCCGGGGCATCAGCGCAGGGCAGCGCGAGCAGCTGGCCGTGCTGTTCGAGAGCGGGCTCGGGCGCCAGCTGTTCCTCGAGCTGTCGTCGCCGCTGCCGCGCGTGTCGGAGCTGGCGGAGGCCGCGGCGGCGATCGCGGTGGGCCAGCCCGCGCCCGCCGATCTCCCGCGCCTGGTGCTGGGCACGGTGCTGTTTGGCGGGGCGGGTCTGGCGCCCGCTGCATTCCGCACTGCTGGCGGGCCCGCGTGTCGCAGGCAGACATTTTTCCCGACATTTCACCGATTTCAGGTGAAACAGGAGGCGCTGCACGGCCCCTTACGGGCCTGACGGCCAAACGCCAGGGGCCGTGCGGGAAGGACGGCGATCGATTAGTCTCGGCAGCGCGATGGCGGCGAGGGGGTCGACGCTGCCGTCCGTACATGGGGGTCCTTGTTGATGAGTCCGATGGAAGTCGTGCAACACCGCCCACCCTCCGCCACTGTGCTCGGTCCGCACGGGCTCAGCGCTGCGCTGATCCGCAGCGCGGACGGGCGCCGCCTGTGGCGGGATCCGGGGTTCTGCTTGCTCGAGGCACAGCTTGAGCAGGGGCGCGGCCTGAGTCGCCTGTTCGAGAACGTCGCGCTGCCGGCCGACGGCGAGCTGCGGCTGGCCCGCGGCGCGCGCGTGCGCTGGCGCATGCTGCTCCTGCCGTGGCCGGCGGAGGGCCAGGTGCAGCTCTGGACCTTCGACGACATCAGCGCCGACGTGTTGACGCGGCAAGCGCTGGAAGAGGCGCAGGGCAAGCTGCGCCTGCTCTCGGCACACACCAAGGGGATCTTGTTCGAGTTCGATGATCAGGCGCGCTTCGTGCGGGTCTGGGCCAGCGATCCCAAGCTGCTGTTGAGGCCGGAGTCCGAGCTCCTGGGCCGCACGCTGCTCGAGGCGCTGGGCCCGGACGCGGGGCGCTGGCACCACGAGCGGGTGTGTCACACGCTGCGCACCGGGGAAGATCAGGACTACGAGTACACCGTGGACGTCCCCAGCGGGGGCAGCAATTTCGCCTGCACCAGCGTCGCCCTGCCGTCCCCCGACGGGGTGGGCCGCGGCGCGGTGTTCTGGATCCGGGACGTGACCGAGGAGGTGCAGCTGCGCTCCAAGCTGCAGCGCGCGGATCGGCTCGCGGCGGTGGGCACGCTCGCGGCGGGCGTGGCACACGAGGTCAACAATCCGCTCGGCTACATGCGGCTGAACCTGGAGCACGTCCTGCGCGAGCTCAGCGCGCTGAGCTCCGATCCGGAGCTCTCGTCGCGGGTGACGCCGCTGATCCGCCCGCTGGAGATGGTGCGCGAGGGCGCGGAGCGCGTGCACACCATCGTATCGGCGCTCTTGAATCTGACGCGCGCGACCGACACCCACCAGACAGTGGACCTGCGCGTGGTGCTGGACCGCTGTCTGGAGGTCACGGCGCGCCATTTCGAGGGCCGCGCGCTGGTCCAGCGCGACTACGGCACCGTCCCCGAGGTCACCGCCAACGAGACGCGCCTGGTGCAGGTCTTTTCCAATCTGATCACCAACGCCGCCGAGGCCATGCCGCGCGGCACGCGAGCGCACACCTTGTACGTCTCGACGAGCACGGGCTCGCGCGGCGAAGCCGTGGTCGAGATCCGCGACACCGGCAGCGGCATCCCGCGCGAATACCTGCAGCGCGTCTTCGATCCCTTCTTCACCACCAAGGAGACGGGGCTCGGGCTCGGGCTCGCGATCTGCCAGCGCATCATCTCGTCCTTCGGCGGCGAGATCGACGTGGAGAGCCGCCCCGGCGAAGGGGCGACCTTCCGCGTCTCACTGCCGCCGGCCTCCGGCGTGCGCGAGGCCGTTCATCGCCTGAACGGGAAAATGCCCTGACCCGGCGTCAGCACTCGTGCGGGGTCGAAGCGGGCCTTGGCTGCGGCCAGCGCCGGCCACTCGGGGCCGAAGTGGCGGCGCCAGTCGCGCCGCTCGAAGGGGATGGCGCCGTTGCCATAGCGAGTGCCGCCGATCTGCACGAGCTGATCGTAGATGGCGCGATTGTCGGCGAGCATGTCTCCCACGCTGCTCGGCACGGACGGATCCGCCGTGCGCAAAATGCTGAATTCAAAGCAGTGGCGCTCCTCCGGCAGGCGGAAGAGCGGGCGCCGCATGCGCCGTGAGTCGACCGGGTAGAACAGAATGGGGCCCCCGCCCGTGTCGGCCACGGTCAAATTGGCGACCACCCCGCCCACGAAGCTGGCGGCGGCGGACGCCGGCACGAACAGATCCATCCAGGGGTGCGGAAAGCCCCAGACGCCGATCGCGATCAAGAAGGCGATCGTGGGATCGAGCCGGAACACGTAGTCGCTGTACGATTCGCTGACGCTCGTCAGGTCCGCGCGCACGTCGTGCAGGCCGGCGAGCAGCGCGGCCGTGTTGGGCGACTGTGGCGGCGTGAAGAAGCTGCCGGCCTCGATCATGAAGCGCCAGCCCGTGCCTGCCGCGTCCGCGACCACCTGCCCCTGTAAGTGCTCGAAGCGGCCCTGGCGCAGCAGCCGCAGCTGGTCGCGCACGTAGAGCTCGATATCGTCGTAGAACAGGTTGAAGATCGTGACCTGCGCCGGCGCCGCGATCAGCGGCACGCGCGCCCGCACGATCAGCGCGCACTGCCCGAGCCCCGCGAGCACGGAGTTGAACAGCTGGCGGTGCTCAGACTCGCTGCACACCACGCGCTCCCCCTCCCCCGTCACCACCTCCAGCTCGATCACGTTGTCCGCCTGCACGCCGAAGGTCTGCGATGTGCCGCCGATACCGCCGACGGAGAGCGTGCCCCCGACCGTCAGATCCTGGTAGTCCGTGAGCACGGGCGGGGTGAGCCCCAGCGGCAGGCTGGCCTGAAGCACCGCGCGCCAGTGCGCGCCCGGGCCCGCGTCGACCCAGGCGCTGGATCCGGAAGAGCCGACCTGCACGTCCGCGAGCGAGCTGGAGTCGATGACGATGCCCTCCTCGACCTGTGACTGGCCGAACGGCGAATGACCGTTGCCGCGCATCGCGATCTGCAGACCGTGGCGGCGCGCGTAGCGCACCATCTTCACGATGTCCTCGATCGATCCGGGCGACAGCACCGCGACGGGGCGCTCGTGCACGATGTGCCCAAAGTCATCCTGCGCAGCGTCCAGGTGGGCGTCGTCGACGAACAGCGTCCCATCCAGAGCTGGCAGCGCATCTCCGTGGCGATCCGCATCCCGGGCGGCAGCCGTCAGCCAGGAGCGCCGCCGGAAGTCGAAACCGACGACGATGCTGGCCGCGGCGATCCCGCCGAGAGCCGTGTGCAGAAACTGACGTCGCGATGAACTCTGGTGCATCCGTTGCCTCCTCCTGCGCACGCGCGGTGTAGCTGCGTGCCGATGTAGCTGCGCGATCGAGCGCGCAGACTTTCCATGCTACCAGATTTCCATCGTCGACGCCCGCTGGCGCCTTCAGCTCACAGGCCCAGCTCCGTCAGACCGGGATGATCCTCGGGGCGTGCGCCCGGCGCTGGCCAGTGAAACTTGCGATCCGCCGCGCTGATCGGCACGTCATTGATGCTGGCGTGCCGGGTCCGCATCAACCCAGCGGCATCGAACTGCCACAGCTCATTGCCATAGGACCGAAACCATTCGCCCGTGCCACCGGCAGCTTTGTCATCGTACCATTCATATTGGAAGCGGACGGCGATGCGATCGCTGGTGAACGCCCAGAGTTCCTTGATCAGGCGGTAGTCCTGCTCCTTCTGCCACTTTCGGCGCAAGAACTCGACGATGGCGGGGCGCCCTGAAAAGAACTCGGAGCGATTGCGCCAGCTGCTGTCGATGCTGTACGCGAGCGAGACGCGCTCGGGATCGCGCGAATTCCAGGCGTTCTCTGCCATTCTGACCTTGCGCGCGGCAGTCTCGGCGCTGAACGGCGGTGCGATCACGGGAGGCGAAGCGGGAGTAGACATGCCCCACGCTCCCTCGTTCTCGCCCAGCCGTCAATACTGGGGGACCTGCTCGCAGCAACGCTGCAGGTACGCGGGTCAGCGTCGGATGCTCACGCCTTGGGGCGGCTGATGTCCGCGTACGTCGCCGAGGTGGCGCGGCGATAGTCGGCGGGATCCAACAGGATCTGTAGACCGCGCTGGCCGGCGGAGACACTGATCACCTCGAACAGCTGCGCGCTCTCGTCCAGGAACACCGGGTACGGCTTCTTGCACGCGAGCGCGGTCACGCCGCCCCGGATGTAGCCCGTCAGGGCCATCAGCTCCTTCATGGCGACGGGCTCGACCGCCTTCTTGCCGGCAGCCCGGGCCAGCGCCTTCAGGTCCAGCACCTGATCGCCGGGCAACACACCGAGCACGATCGCGTGATCGTCTGCGCGCACGCACAGCGTCTTGAAGACGCTCTCCGCGGGTAAGCCGACCTTCCTGGCCACGGTCTCGGCCGACAGGTCTTCCTCGTCGAACTCGTAGGCGCGCAGCTCGTAGCGGATGCCGAGCGCATCCAAAGCCCGGCAGGCGTTGGTCTTCTTCGGTGCTGACGCGGTCACGCGCGCTGCCATAGCACGCTCTACGCGCGGGAGGGAGCGCCCTTGGCTCGACGGGCTCAGGCGTCCGCGGGTTCGCCCAGCGCGAAGAAGAACGACGCCCCGTGGTCGGGCGTCGACTCGGCCCACAGCCGCCCGCGATGGTGCCGCAGCACCAGCTCCACGATCGCCAGCCCGATGCCGGTACCTTCAAACTGCTTGGTGGAGTGAAAGCGCTGGAACGGCTGCCCGAGGCGGGCCGCGTGCGTCATGTCAAAGCCCACGCCGTCGTCACGCACGAAGTAGGCTTGCTGCGCGCCGTCCTCCGCGGCCGAGGGCTCGAGCCGGCCGAACTCGATGCGTGCTCTCGCTCTCTTGCTGGTGAACTTCCAGGCGTTGCGCAGCAGGTTCTCGAGCGCGATGCGCAACAGCCCGTGGTCGCCATACACTCGCAGATCCGGCTGCACCGAGAACTCGACCTCCCGCGCCGGTTCGCCCGCGCGCAGCTCGGCCGCGATGGCGCTGACCAGCTCCGAGATGCTGAACCAGCCCGGGCGCACCTCGACGCTGCTGATGCGCGAGAGCCGCAGCAGGTCGTCGATCAGCTGGGACATGCGCTGCGAGGCCTGCCGGATCTTGAGCAAGTAGCCGCGCGCCGTGTCGTCCAGCAGCGAGCCGTAGTCCTCGAGCAGGGTCTGGCTGAAGCCGTCCAGCGGGCGCAATGGCGCGCGCAGGTCGTGAGAGACGGAATAGTTGAAGGCCTCGAGGTCCTTCAGCGTCTGCTCGCGCGCCGCGACGGTCTCGGCGAGCTTGCGCCGGCTCTCGTACAGATCCAGGAACACCTGGACCTTGCTGCGCAGGATGTGCGGGTTCACGGGCTTGAACAGGAAGTCTACCGCGCCCGTGCCGTAGCCGCGCAGCGCGGTCTCTTCCGTCTCCAGCATGGCGGTGACGAAGATGATCGGCAGCTCGCGCGTCGCCGGGTTCTCGCGCGCGAAGGCTGCCATCTCGTAGCCATCCATGTCGGGCATCTGCACGTCCAGCAGCATCACCGCGAACTCGCGCTTCAAGAGCTCGCGCAGCCCGTCGTTGCCGCTGCTCGCGCGCACCAGGTTGCAGCTCAGGCTGCTCAGCTGCGCCTCGAGCGCGATCAGGTTCGCCTCGACATCATCCACCAACAGTACGTTCGGTCGCGTCATGGCTCGGCTCTACCCTTCATAGCGGTAAATGCGCTCCTCGCGTGCGAACTCGGAGAACGGCAAATCGCTGACGGCCGGCAGGCGTTCGCCTCCGCCCAGGCACAGGAAACCGCCCGGGCACAAGCTCTGCGCGAACTTGCGCAGCACCCGCTCGCGCAGCTGCGGCGTGAAGTAGATGAACACGTTGCGGCAGAAGATCACGTTCATCTCGCCGAACACATGATCGGAGACCAGATCATGCTGAAAGAACAGGATATTGCGCTTCAGCGCGTCGCGCAGCGCCACCTGGTCGTAGGCCATCGTGCAGTACGCCGAGAGCTCCGAACTGCCGCCGCAGCGCGCGTAGTTGTCCACGAACTTCTCGAAGCGCTCCGCGCTGTAGACACCCTGGCGCGCCTGCTCCAGCACCGCAGGGTTGAGATCCGTGGCGTAGAGCTGGGAACGGTCATACAGGCCCGCCTCCTCCAACAGGATGGCGCTCGCGTACGCCTCCTCGCCCGAAGAGCAGCCCCCGTGCCAGATCTTGAGCAGCGGATAGGTGCGCAGGACCGGCAGCACGCGCCGGCACAAAACGCGGTAGAAGCTGGGATCGCGAAACATCTCCGTGACGCGCACGGTGAGGTCCTCCAGCACCGCGGGGAAGCTGCTCGGATCGCGCAGGATGCGGTGCTGCAGCTCACCCAGGTGCCGCAGGCCGGAGCGCGCCAGGGCGGCGCGGGCCCGGCGCCGCATCGAGCTCAGCGCGTACTCCCGCAGATCGAAGCCATAGCGAGCGTGGATCGCCTCCAGCAGCAGGCGCACCTCGATGTCTTCGATGTCCTGCTCATGCGCCATCGCGCCTCTCGTTCTCGCCCGCCGGCGCCGGGCTGCTCTCGCGAGCCCGCGGCGACCCGCCGTTCAGGCGCGTGTGCAGCAGCGCGATCAGGCGCTCGGGGTCGATCGGCTTGGGCAGGTAGTCGCTGGCGCCGGCCTCCAGGCAGCGGTCGCGGTCTCCCTTCATGGCCTTGGCGGTGAGCGCGATCACCGGCAGCTCCGTGAGCTGCAAGTCCTGCCGGATGCGGCGCACCGTCTCGTAGCCGTCCATCTCCGGCATCATGATATCCATCAACACCGCATGGACCTGGCGCTCGCGACCGAGCACGCCCAGCGCGGCCTTGCCCGTGTCGGCCACGACCACGTCCGCGCCCTTGGCCCGCAGGGTCGCGGACAGCGCGTAGACGGTGCGCATGTCATCGTCGACGACCAGCACGCGCTTGCCGGTGAGCTGCACGTTGCCGGGCAGTCCGCGCGCGTCCCCGGAGCGCTTCGGCGCCAGCCCGCCCTTCAGCCGACGCACGAACAGGCGCACCTCATCCAGCAGGCGCTCGCTCGACGAGCCCTCTTTCAGGACCACCGCCTCGGCGTACGCGTCCAGGTGCCGGGCCTCCTCCTTGCTGAGCGGCCGCGCGGTGTAGATGATGATCGACGGCGCGTCGCCGGCGCAGCGCTCGCGGATCGACTGCAGGAACTCGAGCCCGTCCATGTCGCGCAGGGACAGATCCAGGATCATGCAAGCAAAGCGCTCCTTTTGCAGCGCCGCGAGCGCGCCCTGGCCATCCGCGACGTGACGCACCTGCAGCTTCTCCGCGGAGAGCTCGCGGACCAGCGAGTGCCCCTGCTCCGTATCGGGCTCGACCACCAGCACGCGCTGGACCTGGCGCGGGGCGCGCGGAGCGAGCGCGTTCACGACCTCGGTCAACTCGTTGCGCGTGGCTGGCTTGGTCAGGTAGCCCACGGCGCCCATCGCCAGCGCGCGCTCGGCCGCGTCCGCCGCCGAGACGCAGTGGACGGGGATGTTGGCGGTGAGCGCGTTCTCGCGCAGCCGCTCCATCACCTGCCAGCCGTCGAGGTCGGGTAGCTTCAGGTCGAGAATGATGCCGCTGGGCGGCTTGCGCTGACACAGCTCGAGCGCCGCCTTGCCATCTGCCACGCGCTGCCACGACAGGCCCTGGCCCGAAATCACCTCGCCCACCGTCTCCGCGAACACGGCGTCGTCCTCCACCACCAGCAGGTAGGGCTCGAGCGCGGGCGGCGGCACGGGGTACGGCTCCGCCGGGGCTCCCAGCGGTGCGGACGGAGTGCGTCGCGTCACGCTCGCCGCTGGCGCCTGGTACGGGAGATAGCAGCTAAAGGTGCTGCCGCGGCCCGGGCTGCTCGCCAGCTCCAGGCTGCCGCCGAGCACCTGCGCCAGCTCGCGCGCGATGGTCAAGCCCAGCCCGGTGCCACCAAAGCGACGGTCAGAGGCGGCCTCCACCTGTTCGAAGGGGGCAAAGATGCGCTCCTGGTGCTCGGGCGCGATCCCCACCCCGGTATCCGAAACGCAGATCACCAGGCTGCGCTCCGGATCCAGATCCGCGCGGCGCAGGCGCTCGCCGGCCGCCACGGGGCGGAGCTCCAGGCTCACCTGCCCGCGCTGCGTAAATTTGATGGCGTTGGCGAGCAGATTATTCAGGATCTGCTGCAGGCGCTGCGCGTCCGACTCGATGCTGGCGGGCAGCGCCTCGTCGAGGCGCACGCGGAACTCCAGCTTCTTGTCGCTGGCGAGCGGCCCGAAGACGCGCTGCGCGTGTTCCACCAGGTGCCAGAGCGAGAGCGTCTCGATGCGCAGCTCCTGTTTGCCGGCCTCCACTTTGGCCAGGTCGAGCACCTGGTTGATCAGCGCCAACAGGTCCTTGCCAGCCGAGTGGATGGTCCGGGCAAACTCGACCTGCTTGGCGCTCAGGTTCTTGCCCTCGTTGTCGGCGAGCAAACTGGAGAGCAGCAACATGCTGTTCAGGGGCGTGCGCAGCTCGTGCGACATGTTGGCCAGGAACTGGCTCTTGTAGGCGCTGACCTTCTTCAGCTCCTCCGCCTGCCGCGTCAGGTGCTGGCCGGCCTGGTCGAGCTCCCGGTTCTTCTCCTGCAGCGCGCGCCGCTGCGCCTCGAGCTGCTCGGCTTGCTGCGTCAGCTCTTCATTGGTCTGGCGCAGCTCTTCCTGCTGCGTGTGCAGCTCCTCATTGGTGGACTTCAGCTCTTCTTCCTGGGCTTCGAGCGCCTCGGCCTGGCGCTGCGACTCCTCCAGCATCGCGTTCAGGCTGACGCGGGTGCGCGCCACCTCGATCGCGATCGCGAGCGTCTCGCGCATGGCCATCAGCAGCTCGCCGGTGCGCTCCGACCAGGGCTTGAACAGCCCCAGCTCCAGCACCCCCGCGACCGAGCCCAGGTGCTGAATGGGCAGGAACACGAGCACGCTGGCGGTGCCTTCGCCCACGCCGCTGCGGATGCGCAGGTAGTTGGGCGGCGGGTCCTGGATCAACGTGATCTCGTCCTGCAGGCACGCTTGCCCCACCAGGCCCTCGCCGATGCGGAAGCTGAGCGCCGCGGCCAGCTCCGGGTCCATGGGCGCGAGGCCGTACTCGCCGAGCAAGCGCAGCACGCGCCGGCCATCCGCATAGTAGAGCGCGGCCGCCGGCGCCTCGATGTAGCGCGCGATGAAGCGCACGGCGCGGGCCCCCACCTCCTCCGGCGAGAGCTCGCCGCGCAGCTCCTGGGAGAAGCCCACCAGCGCCGTCTTCAGCCAATCCTCGTGATTGCGCTCGCCCTCGAGACGCAGCAGGTTCTGCGCCATCAAGTTGGCGGTGCGAGCCACCCCGGCCAGCTCGTCCGTGCTGGAGACCGCGATCGGCTGATCCAGCTGGCCTCTGCCGAAGCGCTCCAGTCCGAGCCGCAGCTGCGCCAAGGACTGCAGGACTCCGCGGCTCAGCCAGAGCGACAGCAGGATCACGAAGGCCAGGCAGGATGCGCCGACCCCGAGCCGCAGCCGCCCGCCCGTCGCCAGCGCCAGCTCCGCCTCCTGAAACACCCGCTCCAGCTCGCCGCGATCGAAGGCTGCCACCTTCTTCAACAGCAGCACGCTGCGGCCTTGCCGGGCCTGCATCGCGCTCATCGCGTCGACCAGCTCCTCGCCTGTCTCGCCCTCGATCATGCGCCGTGAGATGTCGTAGGCGCTGCGATAATATTCCTGGATCGCCGAGCGCAGCTGCGCGGCGTCGGCAGCGTCGATCGCGGCGTGCGCGGCGGCCAGCCGCTGCAGCAACGCGTCGTACTGATCGCGCGTGCCTTCGAGCGCGTCGCCGTCGCCTGCGGTCACCGCGTCTTGCAGGGCGCGGCGCAGCTGCTCGAACTGCGCCTCCAGCTGCGGGCCGGTCTCCATCTTCGGCACGAAGCGCTGCTGGATCGCGCCGAGCTGGGCGCCCACGCGCTCGTTGATGATGGTGCTCACCCCGATGGTGACCGCAAATGCCAGGCTGGCGACCCCCACGATCGCGATCAGCTTGGCGCGGAAGGTCGAAAACATGGCTCAAAAATACGCGGTCGTCTTGGTCGGGAAGGCAGCGCAGGCGAGCCCGGTCGCCAGCGCTGCACCGATTGTCCACCTGAGGCAAACCACCTCTGCCCCCTTTCGCGCCTGTGCGCGCACTTCACCCGGATGCCAGTCGGGTATACGGCGGCGGGGTAGGTCCGATGAGGCTGGCGCTCGAAATTGAGAACAAAGTCCGGCCGGCGCGGAGGGCAGCCGGAGTGCCGTCAATCCGCCAATTCCGATAGTTGCAGCGAGACCTGCCGGCGAAAGCGCGCGCTGCGCCCCAGCGCGCGCACGGTCTGGTTGCGCAGCAGGCGGAAGAGCGGAGACTGCAACAAGGCGAGCCGGGTCAGCCCGTCCGTGAGGCGCAGCACGGCCTCGGCGACGGGGCGGCGCTCGCGCTCGTACGCATCCAGGTCCGCCGGATGCCCGCCGTTGCGCGAGACGTGCACCAGATGGTCCGCGAGGGAGAGCCCGTCCTGGATGCCGATGTTCATGCCCTGACCGCCCGCTGGACTATGGACGTGCGCGGCGTCACCGGCGAGCAGTACGCGCCCCAGCCGATAACGCTCGGCGATGCGCCGGTGCACGCGAAAGCGCCCGCTCCAGCTGACCTCGTGGACCAGCGCCTGCACGCTCGGTCCGCGCCGGCGCAACACCGCCTCGATGTCGGGCGCGGAGGGCTGCTCGGGTGCTGGATCCAGCGTGGCAACCACCCGATACAGGCCCTCCGGCATCGGAGCCACGACCATCACTCCGCCCTGGGACACGAACACCTGCACCTGCTTGGGCGGCAGCGGCCAGGTCATGCGCACATCCGCGAGCAAGAACGATTCCGGATACGCCTTACCCTCGAACGCGATCTCGGCGGCTTCGCGTACACCGCTGTACATCCCATCACAGCCGAGCACGTAGCGAGCCCGGATCAGCGCCTGGCTCGCGGGCTCGGCGCCCTGTGGCCCCTCGGGCTCTCGGCTCAGCCGCACGTTGACGCCTTCGCGATCTTGCTCCAGCGAGACGGCGCGCCACAGCCGCTGCACGGGACGGCTGCCGGAGCGCGCGTGCAACTCCGAAAGGATCAGCTCGGTGCGACTCTGGGGCAGCAGCAACGCGTACGGATACGCCGACGGCAGCTCCGAGAAGTCGAGCCGCAACAGGGTCTGATCGCGATCCCGGAGCACGAAGTCGGACACCTCCAGGCCTTCGCGCTGAAGCAGCTCCGCCGCGCCGATCGCGTCCAGCACCTCCAGCGTACGGGCGTGCAGCACGGGAGCGCGCGAGCTGTTGCTGCCGGCGGGCGCCCGATCGATGATCACGTGCTCGATCCCGGCCTGCGCCAGGCGGCACGCCGCCGCCAGACCCGTCGGACCCGCCCCCACGATCAAGACGTCCGTCGCCTCCGGCAATGCCCCCGATCCCTGCTGCGTCATGTTGCCTTCCCCGCTTGGAGCCCCGACCCTGCGCAATTCTACGGACTGTTGACCGGACCGCACGCGTGCAAAAGCGCGCCCGGCATCACCCCGGCGCATTTTGCGCCGCCGCCGCCAGCTCGCCGTTTTTTTCACTTCTGGCCCGGCTCGAGTTAGGCGCGAACACAGGTGAGGTGAACATGAAGCCCGTCGTCGACCCCAGCCGAATTCGTGATCGAGCCTATGCGCGCTGGCAGGAGCGCGGCTGCCCCGAGGGAACAGCCGAGCAGGACTGGTTCGAGGCCGAGCGGGAGCTGCGCGAGCGGCTCGCCGCCGAGGCGCCGCAGCCACCGGCGCCCGCTCTGCGCCCCCCTGCCCCTGCGGCTGCTCGTGCCCCGGTGACGCTGCCCGCCAGCCTGGCCACCCCGCGCCTGCGCCCGCCCCGTCCGACGCTGAAGCGCACGCCCGGCGCGCGCACGGCCCGCCTGGGGAACGAAGTCACGCCCAAGGCGCCGCCCGCCTCGCGCACGCAGATCGCGTTGGCCGCCGCCGCGGCCGCCTACATGAAGCGCTCCGCGGTCGGCTCGAGCTGAGACCCAGGCCCCGGCAACGCCGCGCTCAGTGCGCCGCGGCGGGCGCGGGAGAGCTCGCCTGCGGCGCCTCGCCTGGCGCCGCGGCCTCCGGCATGAGCACCGCCTCCAGGTACTGGTCGTCGCGCAGGAACTGCCGCGCCGCCGCCCGGATGTTCTCGCCGGTCACACGCTGGGTGAGCTGCGGAAGGATCAAGATGTCGCGCGGATCGTCGCCCATCTTGTAGGCGCTCACGAGCCGGCCGAGCCAGAACTCGTTGTCCCGGTACAGCTCCTCCAGGTTGCGCGTGCGCTCGCTCTTCAGCTTCTCCACGTAGCTCTGGGCGATGCCCGACTTCTTGGTCTCGGCGATCGTGCCGCGCACCACCTGCAGCAGCTTCTGCACTTCAGCGGGCTTGCAGTCGAAGGAGATGGCGAACGTGTAGGCATCGAACGGCACGCGCTCGAACGCGCTGTTGACGTACGGCGTGTACACGCTGCCCATCTGCTCGCGCAGCACCTCGCGCAGGCGGATGGTCAAGTAGTTCTCCAGCGAGACCAGATCGGTGTGGGCGTTCTCCGACCACCTGGACTCGCCGTGATAGAGCAGCGTCACGCTGGCCTTGTCCTCCTTGCCCTTCTGCACGCGCACCGTGCTGACGCCCTTGCGGCGATGCAGCCCGAGATCGCGGAACGTCTCCTTGCGGCCGCCGCCCGGCAAGCTCGCCAGATAGCGCTCGACCAGCGCCCGGAAGCTGACCGGGGCGATCTTACCGACGAACACGAAGGTGAAGTCGCTGACATCCGCGAAGCGCTGCTTGTAGAAGTCGAGCGCGGTATCCAGCTTCATCTGCTCGACGGAGGCCAGGGTGGGCGGCAAGCGCCGCGGCTGATCGCCGTACAACTTCTTCAGGATGGCGTCCGAGAACACATCCCCCGGGCTCAGGTCGCGGTTGCGCAGACGCTCGCGCAACGAGGCGCGGTATGCTTCGAACGCGCCCTCGTCGCGGCGCGGCGCGGTCGCGAACAGGTAGATCAGCTGAAACATGGTCTCCGCGTCCTTGGGGGCCGCGCTGGCCTGGATGCCCTCATCCTGCTCGCCGATCCAGGAGTAGGCGCTCACGACCTTGCCCGAGAGCACCTTGGCCAGGGCTTGCCGATCCAGCTCGGCGAGCCCGCTCGCGGCCACGATCTCGTGCGCGACGCGGTCGGAGGGAAAGTCCGCCGCGCTGACCCGACCGTTACCACCGAAGCTGATCGACTGCTCGATGATCTGATCCTGCTTGAAGTCGGTGGGCTTGAGCACGACGCGCGCGCCGTTGGACAGCGTCCAGACCGTGACGTCCAACTCGGGGATGTGCTCCTCCTTGACGATGCTGCCGGGAGTCGGGGTAGACGCGAGCAATGCGCTCGGCGCCGCCCGATCCTGGTACGGCTGAAGCTCGTGCTTGCTCGCGGCTTCACGCGCGGCCAGCATGCTGGCCTGGTCCGGCATCTGATCGCGTGTGGCACCGCTGGCGAGGATCAGCTCTTGTCGGTTCGTGAACCAGGAGCTGAACTCGGAGTTGACCTCGCCCAGCGGCATGGCGCGCATCAGGCGCACGCCCAGCTTCTTCTGAAAGTCCGCCGCGGTGACCACGTTCCCCGTGACGAAGCTGTTGGCCAGGCTGTTGGCGATCGCCTCGCGGTTGACCGTCTCTTGCGCCGCCACCGCGTGTTCGAGGAAGCGCGCGTACGTCTCCTTGGTCCGCGTCAACTCGCTCCTCAGGAAGCCGTGCCGGCGCACGCGCTCGATCTCGTCGAGCAGCAGCTCCAGGCTCTTCTGAACCTGTTGCTCCTTGGCTTGCGCCGAGACCTGCAGCAGGTCGAGGCGACCGATCACGCTGGGGGAGAAATCACAGGCCGCGTTGGTGAACGGAGCCAGCGGGTTCTGCGTCAGCTCGTCGAGCCGGCGGCTCAGCATCAGCGTCCCCATCGCGGTCAGCAAGTGCGCGCGAAAGTCGGCTTCGGTGCGCACGGGTCGCGAGTCGGTCTTGAACACCACGTCCACCATGGACGCGCGCAACTCGGGGTCGGTCAAGACCGCGGCGCTCGCGCCCGGGCGCACCGGGATCTCGAAGCTCGGCTCGGGCGTGGGCGCCGCCGCGCCGCCCGAGGGATCGCGCGGCAGGTGCGCGAAGTGACCCTGGATCTCAGCCTGCAGGGCGCTGGGATCGATGTCCCCCACGATGATCACGGCCATGCGATCCGGCCGGTACCAGCGCCGGTAGAAATCGATCAGCCGCTCGCGCGGCGCGTGCTCCAGCACGGCCTGCTCGCCGATCACCTCGCGCTCGGCGAACTTCGAACCCGCGAGCAACAGCTGGCGCTGCTGCTCGCCGAGCCGGCGCGCGGCGCCCTTGGAGCTCGTCCACTCCGACAGCAGCACCGAGCGCTCACTCTGCACCTCCTCCGGGTCAAAGCTGAGCGCGCTCGCCCAGTCTTCCAGCACGTTCAGCGCGGTGGCGAGCAGCTGAGGATCATCCGTCGGAACGTTGAGCTGATATTGCGTGCGGTCATACGAGGTCACCGCGTTGGCGTGCGATCCGAAGCGCATCCCGCTCTTCTCGAAGAAATCGACCAGCGTCTGTTTCTTGAAGCGCTCGGTGCCATTGAACGCCATGTGCTCGATGAAGTGCGCCAGCCCGCGCTGATCGTCCTCTTCGTAGACGGACCCAGCCTTGACCACGAGCGCCAGCACCGCGCGCTTGTCGGCCGCTCGATGCTGCTGCAGATAGTACGTGAGGCCGTTGTCCAGCGTGCCGCTCGTGATCCGCGGGTCGAGCGGCAATGCGGGTGACGCGCTCTCGGCCGTGGCGCTCGCCGTGGCGGCCCCGTTCGCAGCTGCTGGCAGCGGGCCCACGCCGCCGCAAGCAGACAGGGCGACGGCGGCTGCGCACAGCCTCAGCCAGCGGAAAAAATGCTTCTGCGTCATCAAAGTGGCGGCAGACTAACGGCCTTTCCCGGGCCCGTCCATGCGCACGCTGCGCGCGCGGCGCGTCGGGGCGCCAGATTTGCCTGGCCGGACCTCCCGGCGAGCTGCGCGCGGGCGCTCCGAGCCGCTTCCGCCAGGCTGCGAGCGGCCCAGCCTGGGGCGGTCGGCGCGAGCTATTGACTCAGAGCGGCGCACGTCCCCCGGCGTGAGCGAGAATCGACGCGCGCAGACGCAGCAAGCAATAAACCGAGCTCGCTCGCTACACCTATCGATATGGTCGGTTTTCCACGCAGCAGGGATGACGACAGCGGGCCCCCTTCCACTGCTCGCTCCGGGCCGCCCCGGGCGTTCCCGCCGCGGACGCAAGGGAGCTCCGGGATCCAGCTGGGCGTGAGGCGCACGCCCTGCGTGCCACCACCGCCGCTGCCGCCCGAGCGCCGTCCGCGCGAGGCGATGTTCTCGACGACGCGCCGCAGTCAGCCGCCGCCACGCAAGCGTCGCGGCGAGTCGCTGCGGCCCCGCCCCCAGCCCGTCTCCCCGCCGCGGGAGTGCGATCCGGCGCAGTTCAGCGCGCGCTGTGTGGCATTCGAGCCCAAGATGAGTGAGCTGGCGGTCTCCAATGACGTGTTGCGCGCGAGCCTGCCGGTGGCCGCGCCACCGTCGCTGAGCATGCGGCTGGAGCAGCGCCTTTCGACGTGGTTTCCCACGTTCGAGCGCCGCCTGATCGACGCGCTGTACTGGTTCTCGGAACGCGCCCCTTGGCAGCGCGGCGCGCTGAGCCTGACGATCGGCGCGGGCATCGGGCTCAGCCTGGTCCTGGTGGGCGCTGCGCTCTTCGGCTGGCAACGCAGCGCTGCGCCCGCTGCACGGGCCGTCGCTGCGCCCGTTGCCAGCGGGGCCCTGCTCGCGCCCGCGCCGATCGCGCAGCCCTCCGCGCCGGCGGTCGCCCCGGTTGCGGCAGCGACGGACAGCGCTGCGCCGGAAGCCGCTGCAGCCGATTCGATCGTGCAGCCACCGGCGTCGAAGCCCGCGCGCAAGCACGCAAAGAAACGAGCGCATCGGCAGCGCCGATCGGCTTCAAAGAACGCCACCTGGACGTTCCCGCACCCGCGGCGCTCGTCTCTCTGAGCTTTGCTGCTGGCTCAGCTGCAGCTGACCGGCGGCGAGACCGCACCGGTCAGACTGCAGCCCTGAGCGCCCGAGACGCGGATGCGCCCGGTCGAGCCGCCGCCGCCACCGCCCCCCTTGGAGCCCACGGAGGTGCCGGCCTCGCCTGCGCCGCTGGTGCCTCCGGGGCCGCCCGCGCCGCCGCTCGCGCCCTGACCGCCACGGCCGCCTTCCGCGATCAGCGAGCCGCCGCTCAGGAAGACCTGGTTGCCCTGGATCAGGATGCCGCCGCCGCTGCCGCCGCCCGTGGCGCCGCCCGAGGCGTCGCAGCCGGTGAAGCCGTCGGCGCCGCGCGCGAGCACGTTGCCGGTGATGTCGATGCGACCGCTGGCCGCGATCTCGACGGCGCCGCCGCCGCCGCCCGGCGCGCGACCGCAACCGCCGCCCCAGCCGCCGTTGCAGCCGGGAATCAGCGGGGTGAGCAGCGCTGACCCGCGCGCCTGGCCGCCGTTGCCGCCCTGCAGCCCTCCGCCGTTGCCGCCGCGACCACCGCTGGCGCCGTAAGCGCCGCCGCCGCCGCCGCCGTTATTGCCGCCGTCGCTGCGCGTGCCTCCGCCGTTGGAGCCCAGGCTGCTACCGCAGTTCCAGTGATTGCCAGCTCCACCCGCGGAGCCGTTGGCGCTCACGTCGATTGTGCCGGCGACATTCACGTCGCCGAAGACCACCAGCGCCACCGGGCGGCTGCCGAGCACGCGCAGCGTGCTGCCTGCCGCGATCGTGAGCGACTTCATCGGCAGCACCACCAGGTCGGGGCCGTTGGTCTGTTTCTGCACGACCAGCGCCGGCCCGGGCCGGCCGCACCAGCCGTTGCCGTTCAGCGAGCCCGTGTCCAGATTGATCGTCCCGCAGTCGAGCTGCACGTCGGGGGCCGTGCCAGGGTTGAGCGCGCTCGCGTTCACGTTCGACGGCTGAAAGGTCAGGAAGCGCCCGACGCAGCTGCCGCTGAAGCACACCTGGTTCGTGCCGCAGGCATCCGTGCAGCTGCTGCAGTGCGCGTCGGTGCCCAGCTGAGCTTCGCAGCCCGTGCTGTCATCGCCGTCGCAGTCGGCAAAGCCCGGATCACAGCTGACCGTCTGACAGCTGCCGGACGCGCAGCTCTCGCTGGCGTTGGCGCGGCTGCACGGTACATTGCAGCCGCCGCAGTCGACCAGCGTGTTGAGCGGCGCCTCACAACCGTTGCCCGGGCTCGCGTCGCAGTTGCCGAAGCCGGGGTCGCAGCCGCCCACGTCGCAGCTGCCGCTGGCACAGCTGGCGCTGGCGTGCGGGAGCCGCCCGCTGCCGTCTCCGCACGGCACGTTGCAGCTCACACAATCGCTCAGCGTGCGCAGATCCGTCTCGCAGCTCAGGCTATCTCCGTCGCAGTCAGCGAACCCGGGCGAGCAGCTCGCCGCGCTGCACACTCCACCTGCGCAGTTCAGGTCCTGGGCGCCGGAGATGAAGCAGGGCGTGCCACAGCTGCCGCAGTCGGTCAGCGTGTTGAGCGGCGTCTCGCAGCCGTTGCTGGGATCGCCGTCGCAGTCATCGAAGCCGTTGGCGCAGCTGCTCAGCTGGCACACGCCGCTGTCGCAAGCGGGCGTGGCGTTGGGCGGGTTGCAGGGGGTGCCGCAGCCGCCGCAATTGGTCAGCGTGTTCAGCTCACGCTCGCAGCCATTCGTGGCGATATCCGCATCGCAGTCCCCGAAGCCGGGCGCGCACTGCACGAACCGGCAGGCCCCGCTCGCGCAGCTGACCTCGCTGTTGGGGAAGGCGCACGGCTGGTTGCAGGCGCCGCAGCTCTGCAGCGTGGTCAACGAGGTCTCGCAGCCGTCGGCCGGATCCTGGTTGCAGTCCTCGAAGCCCGGCGCGCAGCTGCCCATCGTGCACAGACGGTTGACGCAGGCGAGCTCCGAGACCCCGGGCGGCAAGCTCTGCGTGCTGCAGTCGTCGCCGCAGGCCGAGCAGTTCGCCGCCGTGCCCAGGCTACACGACAGCGCCTGATTGACGTCCGCGTCGGGTCCGTTGCCGTCCAGCACGTTCGGCGGCTGGGTTCCCGAGGGCAGCGTCTCGAAGCCGAAGCGCCCACAGGCGGCCCCGCTCAGCAGGGCTGCGATCGCACAGGTAGCAGCCAGCGCGCGGGAGTCTGCCCGACGCTGCCACAGGCGCACATGCAAACCCAACCGAGGCATTGTCTCATATATATCATCGGTGAATCGCGACGCATCTGGAGCGCCAGTGTTTCACGATTTGACCGATCGCCGCGACGGCATCGCGCGCCGAGCGCTCGATGTTCCACCGCTGTTGCACACCAGAGCGAGCGTCTGCGCGGGCGCGGGCGCGGGCGCAGGCTACGCCGCTTCGTGGCCGCGTGTGGTCGGCTGGAGGCGCTCGGCGCCCGCATGTACGTGCGAGTCAGCAGTAGGCGGACGTGCGGGCTCTGCCCTGCCCAGCGGCGCGCTCGCGACGCTGCCCGGCGAGAGCCAGAGCGCGAGCAGGAACGCCGCCGCAGTCAGCATCAGCAACAGCGCCAGCGCCAGCCGCTGCCCCAGCTTACCCTGCGCGGGAGGCTCGCTGAGCGCGCGGGGCGCCTGGCTCTCGCGCGCCCGCGTTGCGTCGTGGTTCGGCAGCAGCGGAGCAAAGGGCGAGCGCCGGAGAGCGACCCAGCACGACCATTGATCGTCACACAGGTACGCGTCGTTCGAGATCTTGCCCCAGTTCACCAGCATGGCGACGCGCTGCTCACTGAACGGCCCCGTCGTCTTTCCATTCTGGTTCACGTACCACTGCATGCGCCGCTCCCTCATCAGCCGCATCCCGGCTGCTGGCTCGGCTCCGCGCTGCGCGCTCTCTCGCGCGTGACGCGAGCCTTGAATCGAAGATCGGCTGGCCGCGCGCGGAAGTAAGAGTGTTTCGCCGTGGGAACAAACGCGCGGCAGGACGCCCCCGGGGTGAGTTCGGCGCGGCGGCCTTCAGCTGCGTTTGGCCACGCGGGTGTGGCCGGGTGTGCCTCGTTGCTTTGATCTGGAACGGTGGATTGAATTCCGCGCCCAACTGACTAAAGGAGAGGCCATGCTTCGCCCTCCCACCTCTTCCTTTGTCGCAGCAGCACGCTGCGCCCTTCTCGCAGCTGCGCTCCCGTGGCTGAGCACCCTGGCCTGCGGAGACGACGCATCTCCCGACGGCGGCAACAGCGCGGGCTCCGGTCAGGGCGGCAGCGCCGGCAGCGCGGGCGCTGCCAACTCGGCCGGCTCCGCGGGTTCCGCCAGTGCCAGCGCTGGCTCGGGCGGGGCGAGCGGATCAGCAGGCGCGGGCGGCTCGGCCGGATCGGCCGGCGCGAGCACGGCCGGCAGCGGCGGGGATGCGGGTGTGGAGGCGGATGCCGGCGGAAACGCGGACGCCAGCGCAGCGGTGTTCACGCTCACGTCCCCGGCGGTCGAGGACGTGGCGGGGTGTGGGCCTGACGAGGGCGACCGGGACCTGTGCGATTTGTTTCCCGCAGAAAACACCGGCCTCAACGGGGCTGCCAACGTTTCACCGCAGTTCGATTGGACAGGCGTGCCCGCGGGCACACAGAGCTTCGCGATCGCGCTCCACGATCTGAGCAATCTCAACGGCTCCGATCCGTTCACCCACTGGGTAATGTGGAACATCCCGGGTTCCGCCACAGGCCTCCCTGCCGAGCTCCCCGAAGGCACCAATCCAGGCGTGCCCGATGCGAACACCCGCCAGGTGAGCTTCCGCGGCAACCAGGCGTTCGCGGGCTCCGGCGCAGCGGGCAACGTCTACGAGTTCGTCCTGTTCGCGCTCGGCACGGAGACCTTCGATCCCGGCAGCACCAATCCCGATCAGGTGGAGAATGCTATCGCGGGCTCGAGCGACGTGCTCGGCACCGCCACGCTCCGTGCGCGCAGCACCCCGAACGATTGAGCTCACGCCCCTGGCGGCGTGCGCAGCACCATCAACCGGATCTCGGTCATGTCCTCCATGGCCCAGCGCACGCCTTCGCGGCCCAAGCCCGAGTTCTTGACGCCGCCGTACGGCATGTGATCGACGCGCCAGGAGGGCACGTCACCGATCACGACACCGCCCACCTCCAGCGCGTCCCAGGCGCGCTGGGCGTGGTACAGGTCGCGCGTGAACACGCCCGCTTGCAGGCCAAACTGGCTGTCGTTCACCTCCTCGAGCGCCGCGGAGAAGTCGCTGAAGCGGCTGAGCAGCGCGACCGGGCCAAAGGCTTCTTCCTCGCGCAGAGCCAGCCCGCGCGGCACATCGGCGAGCAGTGTGGGCTCCAGCATCGCTCCCTTGCGCCCACCACCGCAGAGCAGGCGGGCGCCGGCTCGCTTTGCCTCGTCGATCCAGCCTGCCAGGCGCTCGGCTTCGGCTTCCGAGATCATGGGGCCGATGAAGGTCGCCGGATTTTTCGGGTCGCCCGAGCGCAAGGCGCGCGTGGCAGCCACCAGCTGGGCCTCGAACGCCTCGTACAGAGACTCGTGCACCAGGATGCGCTGCACGCTGATGCAGCTCTGCCCCGACTGGTAGAACGCGCCGATGATGATACGCGCCACCGCATCGTCCACATCCGCGCTGGCGTCGACGATGCAGGCCGCGTTGCCGCCGAGCTCCAGCACGACCTTCTTTTGCCCCGCCTGCGCCTTGAGCTCCCAGCCCACCGCCGGTGAGCCCGTGAAGCTGAGCAGGCGCAGTCGCGGATCGGTCGTGAACAGTCGCGCTCCATCGCGGCGGCAGGGCAGGATCGAGAAGCTGCCGGGCGGCAGATCGCACTCGGCCAGCACTTCACCGATGGTCAGCGCGCCGATCGGCGTGAGGCTCGCGGGCTTGAGCACGAACGGGCAGCCCACGGCCAGCGCCGGAGCAATCTTGTGCGCCGCCAGGTTGAGCGGGAAGTTGAAGGGCGAGATGAACGAGCACGGCCCCAGCGGCACCCGCTTCCACATGCCCGTGTAGTCGCGGGCGCGCTCCGAGATATCGAGCGGCAGCACCTCGCCCGTGAGCCGCACCGACTCCTCCGCCGCGATGCGGAAGGTGTCGATCAGGCGGCTCACCTCGCCGCGGCTGTCGCGGATCGGCTTGCCCGCTTCGATGCACAAACTCTCCGCCAGCTCGTCCGCGCGCTCGCTGAAGCGGCGCACGCAATGCTGCAACACCGCCTGGCGCTGGTAGGCCTTGAGCTCGCGCAGGGGGCGGGCCGCAGCGACCGCCGCGGCGATCGCGCGATCGATGGCGGCCTCGTCCGCGAGCGCCACGCGCGTCGCTTCGCGCCCGGTGTACTTGTCGATCACGGCCAGATCGCGGTTCGGAGACTCCGCTCGATTGGCCAGATAATACGGATAGCTTTCGCGCAGCATCGCCGGAATCTCCCGGCCCACGCCGCGCATGTCAACTGCTGCTTCGACGACCTCGCCGCACGACCTCGCCGCACGACCTCGCCGCACAACCTCGCCGCCGAAGGCGGGGGATGAACAGCTAGTGCCAGCTGCGCGGCACGCAGTTGCGGTCGGCGTAGTCGAGGAACGCCGCCCAATCTTCCGCTGTCATCGAATGCGTGCCGGCACGCAGAAAGTAGCCGAGCGAGCCGGCGCTCAGCTCACCGGGCGCAGGCATGCGCTCGCTCTCCAACCCGCCCGCCCGGACCAGCCGATACACTGGCTCGGCGGCGCGCAGGACCTCGAACTGCCCCACTGGATTGGCCCAGCTGTCCTCGACTGCGTTTGCCAACAAGACCGGACGGGGCGCGATCAAGGCCACCAGACAGTGTTGATCGAAGGGCAGCCGCTCGGGCTCGTCATTGAAGTTCTTGAACTCGGCATTGAACCAGTGCGGGAAGGCCTGATTGATCTGACGCACGCTCTCGCCCGCGCTGCTGCGGCTGGGCGCGGCGCCTCCGCAGCCGGACTGCAGCGCGATGGTGAGCGCGAAGCGCTCGTCGAAAGCCCCCGCCAGCAGCGCCGCCTTGCCCAGGCGAGAGTGCCCCACCACCGACACGCGGCGCGCGTCGACGTCCGGATCCGACTGCAGGTAATCGAGCACCCGCGAGCAAGCCCAGGCCCAGATGCGCAGTGCCGCCCAATCGTACGGCGCATCCGTGACCGGCGCGAAGTAGCGTTGTACGCCCTCGCCGGGATGCGGGCGGTCGGGCTTCACGTCACAGGTGTGAAAGCTCGCGAGCGCGTAACCGCGATCGATGATCCGCTCCACGTTCCAGGAGCTCGCGGCGGCGCCGCGCGCGGCGCGCGGATGCACGTGCAGCTGATGGCAGCGCGCCTCCGGCACTGCCGGGTCAGTGAGCAAGGTGTGGTTGCCAGCGAAATTGATGCCCAGAAATGCCGGCACCGGAGCGCTCCGCCGCGCGGGCACCAGCAGCAGCACCTCGATCGGCGGCACGCCGTAGGGCGCCACGAACTCGATCGTGACCAACTTCAGCGTCGCCTTGCCGCCGAGCGCGCTCGAGGCGCTCTCCACGCGAAATTCGAGCGGCGGCGGCGGCGGCGATTGGCCGTACATGTAGTGACGAAACAGCCGCTGCAGCTCGGGACGACGGCGCGTGAGCCAATCTTGAGCCGTCTCGATGCGACTCCCGTCCAGCATCCGCAGCGGATCGGGAAACTCGAGACAGCGCGGAAGCGCGGAAACGGGGGGGAGCAGAGAACGGGGAGGCATGCTCGACGACCTGGAGAAACCTACAATCTAGCCTGCAACATCGCCGGCGTCTCGCGCAGCACTGTTTCGGCCCTCGGACGAGTTCCCGGTGCTTTTGTTGCGGGTGCTCGTCCCCTGCTCGCGTTCTCGAGGCGTGCCGGCTCTTCCGTTGGTACGGCACCGGCCCGAGCTGACCGCACCCGCGCGCGGGTGACTGCCCTGGGAAATGCGTCGCTCGGGCCGCTCGTGGCGGACGGGAAGATTCCGCTTATGACGCTCCGAGTGCCTGTTCAATTTCCGCCATGGCCCGTGACTCGAGCGCGTAGACGTCCCGCAACAAGGCGGTCTCGCGCGCCCGCACCTCCGGAGTCCAGGACTCGAGCTGTTTTTGTTTCACCATCCCGAAGCTGGGGTCGGACGGATTCCAGCTGCCGAGCCGCGCGCGCAGCTGGTCGTAACATTGCGCTGCCGCTTCCAGCGGCGCGTGGGCCGCTGCGGGCAAATGCTTCGTGTTCGCGCGCAGGTAGCTCGCCGCGTAGTCGCTGCGGTTCATGTGCAGTGAGCTGTAAGTCCAGCCGTTGAGGAACCACAAGTTTCCGAGTTGCGCAGGCGTGAGATCGGGCGCCCGATCCAAGTCCGCGAGCCAACGCTCATAGCCGGCCGAACCGTAGTGGTAGGTGGCCCCGGTGAGCGGATCCGGATCGACCACGCCTTGCCGCCAGCGCTTCAGCGCCAGCTCCAGCCCCGCGCGCACGGCCACCGGGCGAGGCGCCGGCTCGACGATGCGCTGCAGAAAGCCGGAGATCTCCAGGACCTCATCCGCCGCCATCAGCGACGGCTCCTCCGACGCCCAAGCAACAGCCGGCGGCCGCCCTCCTCGTAACCGAAGATGACAGCCATATCCATGCGTTTGCCGAACCCGAGCAGGGGCCAGCCACGATCGATGTGAGCGGTGATGCTCGCCCAATACTCGGGCGGCAGCGGACGCCGAGTTTCGGGCGGCTGAAACTCGAACACGTAACCGGTGGCGGCGCCCAGCGCCGCGACCTCCTCCGGCCATTCGCCGCACGGGCCCGAGCCGCACCAGGCGTTGCCCTGATCGCGCGTCGCCCAGCGCAGGCGATAGGCGAGCCCCGAGTCGCCCATCAGAGTCATGATGTCGAGCGGGCGCTCGCTGGAGCGGAAGGCCGCTTCGAACGCACCGATGAAGGTCGGCTCGGGGCTCGCGCCCCAGCGCAGGCGCGGCACCCCATCGATCCAGACGCGGCCATTCTCCCGCCGCACGCGCTCGCGCGACTGCTGCGCTTCGAAGTGCTCCACCAGGCGCGGCCAGCTGGCAAAGCCGTACTCGCGCGCCAGCACGAACTGCGCATCGTGCAGGCGCAGTGGAGTGACGACTCCCGACGAGGGGCGAGCGGCGGGCGCTTCTGGAGCCGATGATGGTGCGCCGGCTCCGAGCCAAACCGCTACTCGCGCAATCGCTTCGGCATCGCCTTCGCGATGCTGCTTTTGCAGCGTCCTTGCCTGATTGCGCAGATTCTCGAGCGAAGTGCGCGGCGGCAGTTCACGACTGCCAGAGATGGGGCTGCCTGCGATAGGGCTGTCAGCTATGGGGCTGCTGGATGCAGAACGGACGACCATGGACACACCTTTCCTTCCTTGGTGGCCTGTTTGTCCGCTCTGTCGCGCCATTCTGGCGCGGCCCAGGCTGGAAGTGAGGTGATCTGTCGGTCAGACGTTTGGTGGGCTTGGCCCTTCCCGCGGACGTGGAGGCGCCCCTGGCACCTGACGTCGAGCTTAGTTCTACTGACGAAAACTTTTCCATGGGGCGGGGTTCATGCGAGCGAGGGGCATGGCCCTCGAATTGGATGACGCCGCCAGCACGCGGCTGAAGCACTACATCGACCGCCTGGGCAGCCATCTGAAGGACCGCAGGAAG
>DASTRX010000087.1:0-7431 GCA_035760985.1 Polyangiaceae bacterium | reverse complement strand
GTCAGGGCGGCCGTCTCTGCGCGCGCGGGGGCCGCATGAACGTGCTGGTGTTCCAGCCGCGGCGAACGAGCAAGCTCAGCGGACCCATGACGGATGCGCCGTTGGGCGCCAGCGCGTCCACCTGCGCCAAGCCGACCGGCGCGTTGAGGAACCCGCCCATGCCTTCGGCCCCGGTGGCTTTCACGCTGACGCTGGGCAAGCCGCCCACGAAGTACCAGGGCACGCCCGGCCCAGGCTTGGAAACCAGTGCCGGACGATGCTCGCCGGACTGGCCCCCTGTTCGCTATCCCACCTCCGCGGTGCATGACGGAGCGAAGGGTCCTCTGTCTGCGCGACCGCGTCAAGCCGTGGCGCGCCCTCGAGCGCTCGCGCCGGCTGCGATGTCAGCCGGCGGCCTCCTGCGCGTCGCCGCCATACATGCTCTCGGCGATGGCGAAGGTCGCTGCCTCCAGCTGGGCATAGGCTTGTCGCATCGTGGCCATGTCGGCGCCGCTCTCCAAGGCGTGCTTGAGCGCTTCGACGTGCTGGCGCACGCCGTCCGAGGCCTCCTCGCTGATCAGGTCGGCATAACCCTCGAGCGCCTGCTCGGACGTGTAGATCAACGTCTTGGCCTGGTTGCTGAGCTCGGCCAGCTCGCGCCGCAGCTTGTCCGTCTCCTTGAAGCGATCGCCCTCCTCCACCAGCGAGGCGATCTCATCCGTGCTGAGGCCGCTGGTGGGTCGCACCTCGATCGACTGGCTGCGCTGCGTACCGAGATCGGTCGCTTCCACGGAGAGGATGCCGTTCTCGTCCACGCGGAAAGTGACCTTGATCTTGGGCACGCCGCGCGGCGCGGGTGGGATGCCGGTCAGGTCGAAGTTGGCCAGGCTGCGGTTGTCGGCGGCCATCTCGCGCTCGCCCTGCAGCACGTGGATCGGTACCTGCGGCTGGTTGTCGATGCTGGTCGTGAAGATCTCGCTCTGCTCGGTGGGGATGGTGGTGTTGCGCGGCAGCAGCACGGTGAAAATGCCGCCGCCCGTCTCCACGCCGATCGAGAGCGGGGTCACGTCGAGCAGCAGCACCTCCTGGATCTCGCCGGACAGCGCCGCGGCCTGAATCGCAGCCCCGCAGGCGACGACCTCGTCCGGGTTCACGCCCTTGTGCGGCTGCTTGCCGAAGAAGGACTGCACGGCGCGCTGCACGGCGGGCATGCGGGTCATGCCGCCCACCAGCACCACCTGGTGGATCTGCGCGGTGTCGATGCCCGAGTCCTCGAGCACCTTGCGGCAGCAATCGATGGTGCGTTCCACCAGATCCGCCGTCCAGATCTCGAGCTCGCTGCGCTTGAGCGTACGCTCCAGGTGCAGCGGACCGGTCTTGCCGGTGGCGATGAACGGAATGTTCACCTCCGTGTCCAGCGACGACGAGAGCTCGTGCTTGGCGCGTTCTGCCGCCTCGCGCAGGCGTTGCAGGGCCATGCGGTCCTGGCGCAGGTCGACGTCGTACTTGGCTTTGAACTCCTCCGCGAGGTGGTCGATGATGCGGACATCGAAGTCCTCGCCGCCCAGGTGCGTATCGCCGCCCGTGGCCTTGACGCTGAACACGCCCTTGTCGATATCGAGCAGCGAGATATCGAAGGTGCCGCCGCCGAGGTCGTAAACCGCCACCCGCTCGGAGGCGTTCTGCTCCAGGCCGTAGGCGAGAGCCGCGGCCGTGGGCTCGTTCAGGATGCGCTTGATGTTGAGGCCCGCGATGGCGCCGGCGTCCTTGGTCGCCTGGCGCTGGGCGTCGTCAAAGTACGCGGGCACCGTGACGATGGCCTCGGTGACGGGCTCGCCCAGGAAGGCCTCGGCCACGTCACGCAGCAGCCCCAGGATGATGCCCGAGACCTCGGGCGGGGACAGCTCGTGGCCATTGACGTCGAGCCAGGCGTCGCCGTTCTCGTGGCGCGTCACCTTGTAGGGCACGGACGTGGCGTGCTTCTGCACGTCGGCGTCGTCGAACTTGCGCCCCATCAGGCGCTTGACCGCGAAGATGGTGTTGGCTGCGTTGCTGGTCGCCTGGCGTTTGGCAACCTGCCCCACCAGGCGTTCGCCCGTGGCCGTGAAGCCCACCACGGAGGGAGTCGTCCGGGCGCCATCCGCGTTCGGGATCACCTTGATCTCCGGCCGCCCATCGGCGCCTGTGCCCTCGAGGACGCAGACGCACGAGTTGGTCGTGCCGAGGTCGATGCCTATTATCTTGCCCATTCGCGCTCTCGGCCGCCCCACTGTGCGGGGCGTGCCGGGCGTCAGTACGGCAGGACTCCCCAAATCGCGTAGTGCAACACCGCGCTGTTTGCGGCGGCGCCCACCTGAGGCGCCGCTTTCCTACATGGAGGCCGAAATCAGGCTTCTTTGGGGGGCGGGGACGAGGGCGAGGCTGCCTTGGAAACCACGACCAGCGCGGGGCGCATCAGGCGCCCCTGCCAGCGGTAACCCGGCTGGAGCTCGGTCACGATGGCGCCGGGCGGCACCTCCGTACTGACCACGTGCTGAACCGCCTCGTGCTCCGCCGGATCGAACGCCTTGCCCACCGTCTGCACGCGCTCGATGCCGAGCCCGCTCAGAGTGTCCTGGAACTGGCGCATCACCAGCTTGATGCCATCGGCCAGCGCCTTCACGTCGGTCGCGGATTCGGCGTGCGCCACCGCGCGCTCCAGATTGTCGAAGGTGGGCAGCAGCGAGCGCACCAGGTTCTCCTGCACGCGCTTCTCCGCCTCCTCCAGGTCGCGCCTCGAGCGCTTCCGGTAATTGTCGAAGTCGGCCGCGGTGCGCAGCAGGCGGTCCTTCAGCTTCGCGATTTCGACCTCGGGCCCATCCGGGGCCGGGGCCACCGGCGTGGCGACCTCGGTCGGCTTGGCTTCCGTCTGAGAGGCCTCACTCGGACTGGATCCGTTTTCCACGGACGCTTTCTGGGGATCGGTCTCGGTGCTCACGGCTGACGGTCACTATAACCACTCCTCGCGCGACGCAACGTGGAAGTCCCAACTATGGCCCGATGGCCGAGGGCGAGCCTGCCCCCGCAGAAATGGCCGGTCCTGCAAAACCGGTTGAGAGTCGCGGGGCGCAGGGGTACCGAACGGGCGATGCCCGATCTGTCCGATCTCAACGATGCCCAGCGCAGCGCAGTCCTGCACGGGGACGGCCCGCTGCTCGTCTTCGCAGGCGCCGGCAGCGGCAAGACTCGGGTCATCACCTACCGCATCGCGCGCTTGCTGAGCGAGGGCGTGCCCCCCTACCGCATCCTCGCGGTCACCTTCACCAACAAGGCAGCCGCCGAGCTGCGCCACCGGCTCGAGAAGCTCGCGGGGGACGCCGCGCGCGATCTGTGGATGGGCACCTTCCACTCCCTCAGCGCGCGCCTGCTGCGGCGCTACGGCGCGGAGCTGGGGTTGAGCCAGCGCTTCTCGATCTACGACGACTCGGACCAGAAGGCGCTGATCACGCGCGTGATCAAGGACAACGGCTTTGACGAGCGCAGCCTGGTGCCGAAGGCCTGCCTGGGGCGCATCCACGCCAAGAAGCGCGAGGGCATCCTGCCCGAGCAGCTGGCGCCCACCTTCGAGTTCGATGACGCCCTGCTCAAGATCTACACCGAATACGAGAAGGCGCTGCGCGCGGCGGATGCCGTCGATTTCGATGATCTGATCCTGCTGATGGTCAAGCTGCTCGAGACGCAGCCGAGCCCCGGGTCCGTGGGCGGCCTGGCCGGCGAAGAGCTGCGCAAGCGCTACGACTACGTGCTGGTGGACGAGTTTCAGGACACCAACAACATCCAGTACCGCTGGGTGCGAGCGCTGGCGGCGCGCACCCGCAACCTGTGCGTGGTCGGAGACGACGACCAGAGCATCTACGCCTGGCGCGGCGCGGACATCCGCAACATCCGCGACTTCTCGCGCGACTTCCCGGATGCGACGGTGGTCAAGCTGGAGCAGAACTACCGCTCCAGCGCCAACATCGTGCGCTGCGCGCAGAGCGTGATCGAGGTCGCTGCCGAGCGCGCCGACAAGAAGCTGTGGACGGCCGAGCCGGCAGGCGACAAGGTGATCCTGACCGCGATGCGCGACGAGCGCGACGAAGCGGATCAGGTCGTGCGCACGCTACGCGAGCGGCTGCGCGCGGGCGTACCGGCGCGCGAGCTGGCGGTGTTCTACCGCATCAACGCGCAGTCGCGCGTGCTGGAAGAGTCGCTGCGCCGGGAGAACCTGCCGTATCAGATCGTGGGCGGCATGCGCTTCTTCGAGCGTGCCGAGGTCAAGAACCTGCTCTCTTACCTGCGCTTCCTCGACAACCCGAAGAGCGACGCCGATCTGGTGCGCATCTTCAACCTGCCGGCGCGAGGCCTGGGCAACAAGACGCTCGATCGTCTGCTGGCCAACGCCAGCGCCACCGGCTCGAGCGTATTCGATGCGATCGAGACCAGCCTGCAAGATCCGGAGCTCAACGCCGGCGCCAAGAAGAAGCTGGCGGCCTTCCACGAGCTGATGACGGAGCTCGCGCGCCGACGGCTGGAGCTGCCCCCGAGCGAGCTGGCGCGCGAGGTGCTGCAGAAGACCGGCTACGAAGCGGCGCTGCGCGCCGAAAACAACGCCGAAGCCGACGCACGGCTGGAAAACCTCGCGGAGCTGATCGGCTCGATCAAGGAGTACGAGAACGAGTGCGAGCGCAACCAGCGCCAGGCCAACCTGGACGAGTACCTGGAGCGCGTGGCTCTCGTCAGCGACCAGGACGCGATCCAGGAGGGCAACGCGGTACTGCTCATGACCGTGCACAGCGCCAAAGGGCTGGAGTTTGACACGGTGCTGCTCACCGGCATGGAGGAGGAGACCTTCCCGTACCGGGGGCTCGAGTCCGAGAGCAACGAGGAGCTGGAGGAAGAGCGGCGCCTGGCCTACGTGGCGATCACGCGCGCGCGGCGGCGCCTGTACATCAGCTACGCGGCCACGCGCATGATCTTCGGCAACACCAAGTACCTGGCGCCGAGCCGCTTCCTCGAACAATTGCCGAGCGAGATCGTCGAGCACCGCGGCGCGTCCAGCTTCAGCATGCGCATGCACGCCGCGGCGGCGCGCGCGCGCCATGCCGAATACGCCGACCCCGATCCCGGAGAGAGCTGGGATCAGCGCGATCCCGGCGAGGATGCGCCCGCGCGGCCTCCCGCGCGCGGCAATGGGCTGAGCTGGAACCGCGGCAGCTCTGCGCGGCCGGCAGCGGGCGGCTTCCGCCCTGCGGCGAGCGGCCGCCCCTCCCCGTTCGATCGCGGCTCGCGCCCCGCGGCGGGTCGCCCCGCGCCCGGAGCCCGCCCCTCGTCGCCGGCCCGCCCCTCAGCGGGGAGGCCCGCGCTGCGGCCCGGCGAGCGCGTGATCGACACCAGCGCGTTCGGGGATCTGCCGCAGCGCTCTGCCCGCGAAGCGGTGACCGAAGGTGGCCTGCGCCGCGGCATGCGCGTGTACCACCGCCGCTTCGGCAGCGGCGTGGTCGAGGAGTGCGAGGGGCCCGACAAGGTCGTGGCTCGCTTCAAGGGCTTCGGCTCCAAGAAAGTGATGCAGGAGTTCCTCACCATCGAGGAATGAAGAAAGCAGACCCGACGAATGAACAAGCGCCTGGCAATGTTGGAGAGCTTGACGGCGAGCGGCAAAGCCGACGCCTTCGCCTGGTACGGCCTGGGCATGGAATACCGCCGTGAAGGCCGCCGCGACGACGCGGTCCGCACCTTCGAGCAACTGCGCGCCCAGCACCCCGACTACCTGCCCATGTACCTCATGGCGGGCCAGATCCTGATCGACGCCGCGCGCCCGGACGACGCGCGCGAGTGGCTCCAGGCCGGCGTCCAGCTGGCGCGCAGCCAGGGCAACCACCACGCCCTCGGTGAGCTGGAGAGCGCCCTCGACAGCCTGTCCTGAGCACGCGCCTTTTGGGATTAGGGCCGGGCCTCCGACTGCGCGCCGCTGTGCGCGCCTCGGGGCGCTGAACGGCGCCAGGCGAGTTACCTGCCCCGGGCGGCCCACACGCGACCACGGTGCCGCTTTGGTGCGCGTTCTATCCGGCTTTGTACCGTCGCGTTGAACGAACGTGTGCAGGATGCCGTCAGGGTGGGCGCCGCGCGCAGTTCACCACCGTTAACGTGCGTTGGTGCCGTGGCGCTCGGGATGTCAGTCTAGGAGATGCAATCGGGCAGAGGTCGAGGATCGAGTCAGCTCGCTCCAGCGGCCTTGCTCGTCGTCCTCGCCGGCTGCCCGCAGTTGATGGACGATGACTTCCAGTTCAGCGATCGCCTGCACACGACGCTGCCGGACGGCGAGGTCTTGCCCGATGCCAGCAGCGATCCGGAAGGACCCGCGCTGAGGGATGCCGGCACCCTCCCGCGCGCAGAGCCAGACGCGGGCGTCGATCCCCATGGAGACGCGGGCTCCGGAGCGGAGCCCGCCGACGCGGCGTCCAGCGATGCATCTGGCGAAGGCGGGCCGGTGCGGGACCCGACGGCCCAGGCGCTGCACGACGCGCTGGTGCATCGCTGGCGCTTCGACACGCTCGCGACGCTGGGAGTCGACTCGGTCGGCGGCTCCACGGCGATCGCCAAGAACGGCGCGACCGTGAGCGGCGGCGCGGCCGTGTTCGCTGGCACTGGTCAGTACGTCGACCTGCCCAACGACGTGATGACCGGCATGAGCAGCGTCACCGTAGAGGCCTGGGTGATCTGGGATGCCGAGCCGTCGGGACCCGGGTCAGACTGGCAGCGCATCTTCGATCTCGGCAGCAACTCGAGCCCCGACGAGGACGTCCAGGCGGCCAACGCGAATGGTATTTACCTGAGCCCGAAGAGCGGCGGCCCTCAGGGCAAGCTGCATTTCGAGTATCGCAATGGCGGCAACGTCAACGTGGATGCGCCTTCCGCGCTACCCACCGGGGTGCTGGTCCAGGTTGCGGCCGTGGTGAACCACGAGAGCAACCTGCTGTCCTTGTACAAGGATGGCGTGCTGGTGGGCTCGCTCTCAGGCGCTTCGCTCGATCCGCCCGTTACGCTCGATCTGTCGACCGTGGTGTACAAGAACAACTGGCTGGGCCGATCGCAGTACACGGATCCGGCCTTCAAGGGCCGGATCTTCGACTTCCGGATCTATTCGAGCGCGCTCACGCAGCCGCTCGTCGAGGCCAGCTACACCGCCGGCGCCGACGCCGACTGGTGAGAACTAGTGTCGCGTCTCACTAGTAGCAATCGTGGCCCGACCCGGGCCGGTTCGCCTGCGGCGGCCCGGGTCGGGCCAAGCCGCGCGGCACTCTAGACGCGACACTAGTTTTTTTATGCGGCGCCTTCGGCGCCGACGTGTTGCGTCTCCCCTCTGCACAGATTGAGCGCCGGCACCGGGCGGCATCTTTCGACGATTGTTACTTTCGAGACGCAACACTAGCC
>DASTRX010000086.1:0-21000 GCA_035760985.1 Polyangiaceae bacterium | reverse complement strand
AGGGCTTCAGGTCCTTCACGTCGGCGGTGTCCTGGAGCTTGAGCGCCAGGAACTTCATGCCCTCCTCGGTGTAGCGCGCGACGTAGGGCTCCATCGCGGGCGTGATGCGGTAGCCGGCGCGGTGCAGCCAGTCCACGAGCTCCGTGGGAGAGCTGGAGCCGACCACGGCCACGTCGAAAGGACCGACCTCGGCACGGATGTAGACCGTTACTGGCGGTGCACTGGCGTCGTCCCCGGGGGCACTGCCCGCGGTCGCAGCTTCCGCGAGAGGCAGGAAGCGGTAACACTCGCTCGGTAGGCTGAAGGTGGGCCCGCTGTTGGCATCGAGCGCATTGAGCGCCTTCTGCGGAAACACCGCCAGGCTATCGGGATCCGGCACCTCGCTCAGCGGCAAGATCCACGCGAAGTCCTCGGCCTTGCCGTTGTAGGAGATCTGAGTGGTCATCGTGACGCTGTTCGAGCCGACCTCGAACAAGATGCGCTCCGCGGTCTGATCCACGGGCTGCCTGCCGCAGAAAAAGCCACCGCAGGCCGCCGCCTCGCTGCTCGTCAGCAGCATGCCGCCGCCCAGCGCCAGGAGCAGCCCGGATTGAAACGCCCAATGTGCCAACCGCGTACGCATGAGTGCCAACGTAGCACTTTCCGTTCCAGGCGCTGCCGGCGCTGGTTCTTCGCCACGCCGCACTCAGATGTGCCACCTCTGTGCCACCCGCGCGCCGTTCGGATCCGGGAGTCGCAGGCTGTGCGCTGCTCAGAACTCCGCGGGATCCGTATAGGTTCCGAACACCGCTCGCAGCTGATCGCAGATCTCCTGCTGGGTGGCGTGGGCGCGAGCGGCCGCGATGATCGGCGGCATCAGGTTGTCGCTGCCGCGCGCCGCGGCCTCCACCGCGGCCAGCGCGGCCGCCACGGCGCTGGCGTCCCGCGCGGCCTTGACCCGCTGCAGGTTCGCGACCTGCTGCCGCTCCAGCTCCGGGTCGATGCGCAAGGTCGGGATCTTGGGCGCCTCGCCTTGCTGCGCATAGCCGTTCACGCCGACGATCACGCGCTCGCCGCGGTTCACGGCGCGCTCGAACTCGTAGCTCGCGCGGGCGATCTCGCGCTGCGGATAGCCCTTGTCGATCGCCGCCAGCATGCCGCCCAGCGCGTCGATGCGCTCGATGTACTCGAACGCTTGCCGCTCCAGCTCGTTGGTGAGCCACTCGACGTGGTAGCTGCCGCCGAGCGGATCGATCAGCTGCGCGACGCCGCTCTCCTCCGCCACGATCTGCTGGGTACGGAGCGCGATCGTGACCGCGTCCTCGGTCGGCAGCGCGTAGGTCTCGTCCAGCGAGTTGGTGTGCAGCGACTGGGTGCCGCCGAGCACGGCCGCGAGCGCCTGCATCGCCACACGCGCCACGTTGTTGTACGGCTGCTGCGCGGTCAGGCTCACGCCGGCCGTCTGCGCGTGGGTGCGCAGCTTCCAGCTCTCGGGCTGCTTCGCGCCGAAGCGCTCCTTCATGATCCGTGCCCACATGCGCCGCGCCGCGCGGAACTTGGCGATCTCCTCGAAGAAGTCGTTGTGCACGTCGAAGAAGAAGCTGAGCCGCGGCGCGAAGCTGTCGACGTGCAGGCCGCGCTCGATGCCGGCCTGCACGTAGGCGATGCCGTTCGCCAGCGTGAAGCCCAGCTCCTGCGCCGCCGTCGCGCCCGCCTCGCGGATGTGATAGCCGCTGATCGAGATGCTGTTATAACGTGGGACCTCGCGCGCGCAGAACTCCACCATGTCCGTGACCATGCGCATCGCGGGCCGCGGCGGCACCAGCCAGGCGTGCTGCGCGATGAACTCCTTCAGGCAGTCGTTCTGCACGGTGCCGCCGATCTTGCTGCGCGGGATGCCGCGCTGATCGGCGAGCGCGATGTAAAACGCCAGCAGCACGATCGCGGGCCCGTTGATCGTCATCGAGGTGGTGATGCGATCGAGAGGGATACCCTCGAACAGCCGGTCCATGTCGACCAGCGTGTCCACGGCCACGCCGCACAGCCCGACCTCGCCCAGCGCGCGCGGCGAGTCGGAGTCGTAGCCCATCAGGGTGGGGAAATCGAAGGCGGTGGAGAGCCCCGTCTGGCCCTGCTCCACCAGGTAGCGGAAGCGCCGGTTGGTCTGCTCCGGCGTACCGAAGCCGGCGAACATGCGCATCGTCCAGAGCCGCCCGCGGTACATGGTCGGCTGCACCCCGCGCGTGAACGGGTAGCGACCGGGCAGCCCCAGGTCGCGCTCGTAGTCGAGCGCGACGTCCGCCGGCGTCACCAGGTCCGGCACCTCGACGCCGCTCCAGGTCACGAAGCGCTCCTTGCGCAGCGGTTGCTTCTGCTGCGCCCGGGCCACGTCTTGCTGCCGCCACTCGGCGATCGCCTGGCGCAGCGCCTCCAGACTGTCGCCGTCGGAGAGCGGCACCTCGCCGGGCGCGTCCAGTGGGCCTTCCTGGAGCGCCGCAGCGCCGTGGGGGGCCGAGCCCCCCCTCTGTTTCAGCGATGTAGGGCCATTCATGACCCTACAAGGCTAGCACTACTTCACGACGGGCGGAGACACGCCCTTCTCGGTCGCGCGGGCGCAGCCGCGCTTGACGCCGGTCAAGCCATCCTCGGTCTTGACCACCTTGAACTCGACGCGCCGGTTCTGCTCCCAGGCCGCCTCGTCGTGGCCTTCCGAGATCGGGCAGTACTCGCCGTACCCTTGCGAGACGAAGCGCGAGGACTCGACGTGGCGGTCCACCAGCGCCTGCAGCACCGAGGCGGCACGGTCCTTGGTCAGCTTCAGGTTGTACTCGTCCGAGGAGCGCTCGTCGGCGTGGCCCGCGATCTCGATCACCAGGAAGTCGGGGTGATGCTTGAGCGTGGTGGCCACCGCGTCCAGGATCGAGAACGAGCTGGGCAGGATCTCGGCGCTGCCGGTGGCGAAGTTGATCTTCTCCAGGATCAAGATGTCGTCGCCCTCGATCACCACCTTGCCCTTGTCGGGGCAGCCGTCTTCGTCCTCGAAGCCGTTGTAGGTCTCCGGCTCGTTGGGGCACTGGTCCTTCACGTCCAGGATACCGTCGAGGTCATTGTCGGGCTCGGGGCAGCCGTCCTCGTCCTCGAAGCCGTCCTTGTCCTCGGGGTCGTTCGGGCACTTGTCCCTGATGTCCGGGATGCCGTCCTTGTCGTTGTCGGGGTCGGGGCAGCCGTCTTCGTCCTCGAAACCGTCCTTGTCCTCCGGCACGTCGGGGCACTTGTCGCGCGAGTCGAGGATACCGTCGCCGTCGCGGTCGCCGTCGGAGCCCTCGGGGCAGCCGTCCTCGTCCTGGTCGCCGTCGAAGTCCTCCGGGATGTCCGGGCAGGCGTCGTCGACGTCGAGGATGCCGTCCTTGTCATTGTCGGGGTCGGGGCAGCCGTCCTCGTCCTCGAAGCCGTCGAAGTCCTCCGGATCGTCCGGGCACTGATCGACGTCGTCGCTGTAGCCGTCGCCGTCGCGGTCACCGATCGAGGGCTCGAACACGAAGCCCAGCAGCAAGCGCGTGTTCGCCGCCTCGAAGCCGGTCGAGTAGATGCGGTGGCCCGCGCCCATCATCAGGTAGCTGTTGCGCTCGATGAACAGCTTGATGCCGCCCACGTACTCCTGGGAAAACTTCTGCTTGGAGTCGGAGACGTCGTCGAGCAGGTAGGTCCCGTAGGTCTCCCCCACCAGATCCAGCGCATCGAGCGCGCGCCAGGAGAAGCCGAACTGCCCGGTGACGAGGTTGCCGTAGCGGAACGCGCCTTCCTTCAGCTGGTCGCCGAGAAAGGAGGAGTTGTCGCCCCCGTGCCAGCGGAAGCCCGCGTTCAGGCCGACCTTGAAGCGCCCGGTCGAGCCGAACTGGTAGTCCGTGAGGATCTGCGGCCACAGCCACACACCGGGCTCGCTCACCAGGTTGTGCGCGCGCGCGCCGATCGGGATGCCGCCTTGCAGCAGCACGCCGAGCCCCAGCGTCTCCTCGATGCGCGTCAGGCGCAGCTTGGCGTGCAGCGCCACCCAGCTCAGGCCCTGGCTGTTCAGCGCGGCCGAGTCGTAGAGCGCGCCGGGCGCCGGCCCGATGTTGTAGACGGCGCCGCCGCTCGCGAGCACCACCGGCAGCGAGAGGCCCACCACGGCCCGGTTGGCGATGCCGTAGTTGAAGCCGAACGTGCCCTGGAACGAGTTGGGCACCAGCGCCTTGTCGCCGATGCAGTTCGGGTCCGCGGTGCAGTCGACGCCCTCGGGCGGGTGCTTGCGATCGTCCGGGACGCGCAGAATGCTGCGCCCGTAGTCGAGCACCAGCCCGAAGCTGATGCCGTTGGCGGGCAGGATGCGCGTGCCGTTGACCGAGAAGAAGCCCTTCGAGTCCACCGCGGGGCGGAACAGGTGCGTGTCCGCGCCGTCGCCGTTCAAGCTCGCGGGCGCGCGCGGCCCGCTCTGCGCGCGGGCCACCGCGGGCAGCAGCTGCCAGCACGCCGCCAGCGCGGACAAGCCCAGCGCGCTCGCGCGGCGCAAGCGGCTCAGCGTGCCGCGCGCTCGCGCTCCTCGGGAGGGCACTGCTTCAGTATCGGATTGAGGTGCGCGTGGCATCAAAGTCTTAAGCAAACACCGCTCCGTCTGGTCCCGGCCCCGGTGGAAAGGGGCGTGGGTTGCGGGGTGTTCCCGCGGTATGAGGTATCGGGGTGCGGGGTGTCCCCGCAGTAACCGAGCCCCACGGCGACGTCGGGCTCGGAAAAGAGATGCTCCAGTGGCCGTGCGACGCTAAACCGCGAATAGTCCAGTGTCAAACAAGCTGGCGCCGCGCGAGAGCTCGCGAGAATCTCGTTCACATGAATATCTGTCGCCCACGCCCTGCTCTGGTCTGCGCCGTGCTGCTCGGCTGCTGGGTCTGGGTACAGGCGCCGCTCGCCCTCGCGCAGCCGGTGTCGCTGGTCGGGCGCTGGCAAGCCGAGCCGATGACGGTGCGCTGGGTCATCGGCGAGTGGGGCGACGCATGCGGGCCTCGGCCGAGCGGGGGCGGCGACGCGGGCGGCGTCGTGAATATCGAACTGAAGAACGATGAGCTCGTCATCTCCGGCGGCGAGCGCTCGTACTCGACCGCCCGGTGCTGGGAGATGCACCCGGGGCTGGAGCGCCAGTCGCATGCCAAGGGGTCGCGCAGCTGGGCCACCACCTGCCGCACCAAGCCCAACGATCCGCGGCAGGAAATCCTGCAGACCACGATCAGCGCGACGGAGGACGTGATCACCTTTCGCGAGAGCGGGCAGTATCAGTTCAGCCTGCAGGGGCAGACCTGCTCGGCCAGCTCGGGCCGCTGGCGCACCTACCGGCGCCTGCCCGCCGGTGCTGAAAGCCCCACCCCCGCTCCCGTTCCCGAGCCGGAGCCCGCGCAGGTGCCGATGCCGGTCCCTGTTCCGAGCGTCGCGCCGAGTGAGCCGCCCGCCGACGCACCGCGCCGCCCCGCCGCGAGCCCCTGCGCCAACCCCGGCGCCCCGGCGCGCATCGAGGTGCGCCCGGCGCGCAAGCTGATGCGCGCGGGAGAGTCGTTCTCGTTTCGCGCCAGCGTGTTCGACGCGCACGGTTGCTCGCTGCGCACGCCCGTGAGCTGGGAGCTGGAGCCGCCCGACTCCTCGGCGAAGCTCGATGGCGGCACGCTCCAGATCGCCTCCGGCGCGCCCGACGCGGAGCTGAACGTGGTGGCCACCGCCGCCCGCCAGTCGGTGAAGGTCACGGTGGGCGTGGTCTCGAACGAGCGCTACACGTCGCTGCTCGCGAGCGGCAACTTCACGGCCGACGGGGCGTCGATCGAGGCCGCCACGGCCACCATCACCTCGGGCTCGTTCGGCGCGGGGGATGCTGCGCCCGAGCCCGGCGCTCCCGGCCGCAAGTGGACGTTCGTCGCGCTGGTCGGTGGCATCGCCCTGTGCTTCGGCGCGCTCGGCGTGGTCCTGCTGCGGCGCGCGCAGCGCCAGCGCAGGGTCCAGACCCGGGTGGATCCGGGCACGGTGGTGTTCGCGGGCGAGCCGCCGCGCGCAGCTGCGGCGCAGGCGCCGGACGGGGCGGCCACTCGATTTGACCCGGTGCCGTCCGCGCCGGTGAGTCGAGCAGGCACCGTCTGCCCCATCTGCGGGGCGATGTATCCCGGTCGCGATCTCGAGAACTGCCCGAAAGACGGAGCGAAGCTGTTGCCGATCAACGCCTGACCCCGTCGAAAGACCTGATAGTCTGGCCGACCCGCGAACGGAAAGCGTGTTTCACTTTCATACGTACGGGCGCTAGCGTCCCATTCAGCGTAAAACCGCTCCGGAACGCTCAGGTTTGGTTGCGGCGAGCCGGACTCAGAGAAGAGATGTTGGTGCGTTGTCCTCGGTGTTCGTTCTCTCGTGAGGTCGAGAGCGATAAGGCGACGGAGCGGTGTACGCAGTGTGGCTACATGGTCACTGAGGGTCCCGTCGTCGCCGAGCAGGTGGTGAAGATCGACGAGCCCCGTCGCCGCATGGCGAGCATGGCGGGCAGTCCCGCGCAGCTGGAGAACGCCACGCGCGATCTGTTCCGTCTCTCTGGCGGTCAATCGATCCCCGTCGAAGCCCGCGTCCCGAGCGCGGAACATCGACCCAAGGCCTCCCCCGCGGCGGCCAGGACCGTCGCCGCCCAGCCCGCACCGCAGCCGGATCCGCACCCCGTCTCCGAGCGCAAGAAAGAGGCTTCGATCCTGTTCTCGCTGGAGTCGCTGATGAAGGCCGCTCCACCGGAGGAAAAGGCGGAGCAGCCCGACGAGCACCTCTGGAACATGCGCGCCGAAGCGCCGCTGTTCGGCACGGCGCAAGATCACGCCCTGCTCACGACGCCGCTCGATCCGCCGCCGCGCAGCGCGGCCATGGACTCGATGACGATGTCGAGCCGCCGCCCCACGGGCGTGCGGCTCTGGCCGCTGTTGCTGGCCGTGGTGGGCGGCTGTGGTTTGATCCTGGGGGTGGCTGCCTGGATCGTGCTGAAGCCGGCCCCGGCTCAGCACGAGGCGACGCTCGAGGCTCCCGTGGAGCGCACGGCCGTGGCAGTGGCCGAGCCCGCCCCGGCGCCGGCCGCCGCGCCCGTGCCCGCTCCGGCGCCGGTCGAGCCACCCGCAGCGGTCAAACCGGCAGCTGACGAGCCAGCAGCCGAGAAACCGAGCGAAGAAGCCAAGGAGCCGCAGGAGCAGGAGGAGCCCCGGCATGCCGCCAGCAAGGCCTCCGTGCCGCCGCGCTCGAGCAGGAGCACGAAGAAGCCGGTCGCATCCCGCGCCACCAAGGCCGCGGCCGGGCCCTTCAATGTCGAGGCGGCGAAGGCCGCGTTGAGCACGGCGGCCAGCAAGGCTGGCTCGTGCAGTGGCACCTCGGGCAAGGGCAAGGTGCAGCTCACCTTCACGCCCAGCGGCAGGGTGTCCTCGGCGCTGCTCACCGAAGGCCCCTTCGCCGGCACTCCGGCGGGCAAGTGCGCGCTCAAGCACTTCAAGGCGGCTCGTGTCCCGCCCTTCTCGGGCGCTCCCCAGACCGTCGCGAAGAGCTTCAAGATCCCCTGATCGCTTCGGGGGGCTTCCCGCCGCGTCGCTCGTCTCAGGCTCGGAGGCCTGTGCGCTGGTGTGTGCGTAAGCCGTAGAAAATGCGATCCTTGCGCTGTGGGGCCGGGAGGGTGGGCCTTCATCATCCCTCGCCTCTTGCCGCTGCCTGTTCTTGCGGGGACACCCCGCAGCCCCGGTGCACACACCCCCAGTCGAGTAGTCCCGTTGATTGAGCTCGGTTACGGCGATCAGAGTCTGACCACGCTGCGCGGCGCCGAGCTCACATCCAGCCTCTCGCCGAAGGTGAGCTATCAGCTGGAGCAAGCGCTCGGAGCGGGCAGCATGGCGGTCGCCTTCCGCGCCATCCGGCGCGCGCCGGACGGGCAGAGCTTCGCGGTGGTGAAGATCGTGCACCCCGACATGCTGATGGACTCGTCGGATATCGCGCTGCTCACCATCCGCAAGGAGTCGGTGGCGCTCGGTCGCCTGAATGAGCAGGTGCCGCCCACGCCGTTCGTGGTGCGCTTGCTGGAGACGAGCGAGCTGCCCGTGCGTTACCGCGGCAGCGCGCTGGAGCTGCCCTGGCTGGCCATGGAGTACGTCCACGGCGGCACGCTGGAGGAGCGCATCCAGGAGAGCGTGTCGCGCACGGGCTACGCCTTCGACCCGGAGCGCGCGGCGATCTGCGTGGAGGCGCTCGCCAACGGCATCTCCGCCGTGCACGAGGTGGGCGTGATCCACCGCGACATCAAGCCCAGCAACATCCTGTGCTGCGGCAGCGGCCGCGGTGAGCTGTTCAAGATCGCGGATTTCGGTGTGTCACGCGCGCGCGGGCTGAAGCAGACCTTCGTGCACAGCGCGCTCGGCACGCCGGGGTATGCCGCGCCCGAGCAGATCCTGATGGAGGAGGACAAGCTCGGCAGCGCCACCGACGTGTTCGCGCTGGCGGCCACCACCTTCTCGCTGCTCACGGGCGAGGAGCTGTTCGTGGCGCGCTCCATCGCCGACATCCTGACCATCGTGCAGGGCTCCAAGCGGCGCAGCATCCGCGAGTGCGGGCGGCTCACGCTCGACCTGCGCGATCGCCCGAGCGTGTGCGCCGCCATCGACAGCGCCATCGCGCACGCCACCACGCCGGACGCGGCCGCGCGCCCGCAGCTGGCTCAGGCGTTCGCCACGGCCATCTGCTCCGCGCTGCGCGCCAGCTCCGTGCGCACTCCGCTCAGCGTCGGCTCGCGCCGCTCGCCTACGTTGCTGGGCAAGAGCCAGCCCGGCAACTCGCGCTGGAAGTTCCACGTGCGCCACGCCACGGGCGACGAACGCGCGATCTGGAGCGCCGCCTGGGACGGCGCGGGCTGCTGCCTGGCCGCGACCACCCGCGGGCTCGAGTTCTGGGACGGCACGCGCTGGGTGCCGGCGCCCAGCGGTGAGCACGGCGCGCACGAGATCCGCCTGGTGCATCACGAGGGCGCGGGCCAGTGGTTGATCGGGGGGCAGGATGGGCTGCTCGCGTTCTACAAGGACGCGGCGCTGACGCCGCTGCGCAGCCCGACGCAGAAGGCCCACTTCACGGCGGTGAGCGGCGATTTCGAGGACATCGCGGTGGTCAGCGGCGTGAACGCCGGCGGCTGCTATGCGCTCTTCGCCTGCGTCGGCCAGCACTGGCTCAAGCCGCTGGAGCTGCCGGACGTGGCTTCGCTGCCGGCGCTGGCGCGCGTGGACTCCGAGCGCTGGCTGGTCGCGGGCCGCGAGCGCTCGGGGCGCGCCCTGCTGGCCTTTTACTGGCCGCTGGAGTGGCGCATCGAGCGGCTCACCGCCGACGAGATTCGCGCCTACCTGGCGGGTTCTTCCGCGGCGCAGGCCAACACGGGCGTGGTCGTGGGCGCGGGGGGCCGCGTCGTGCGCGCCGAGGGCGGCAACGTGCTGCGCAGCAGCTTGCCGGACGCGGCAGATCTGTCGGCGACCGCGCTCGAAGAGGGCGGCGCGCTCTGGGCGGCGAGTCTGGGCAAGCTCTGGATGCAGCCCAGCCCGGGCGCGAACTGGGAGAGCGTCTGGAAGGATCCGCGCTGGAATGTGCCGCTCATCAGCCTCTATGCGGACGGGCGGCGAGTGCTCGGGGTCGCCGCCGACGGGGGCATGATCGAGGGATTGAGCAGCTGAGTTTTGTCCGGGCTGCCGCTGAGCGGCGCGGACGGAACCTCGGGGCCCTGCCCGGGGGGAGGGGGTTTCGCGCGCAAGCTCGGGTTTCCATTGGAACCCCGAAGCCCGCGGCGCGAGGCAGCGGCGTGCAGGGTAGCGGGCAGCCGGCCGCTGGTTCGCCAGCGGGAGCGTCGCAGGTGGGAGGGCGGCGTCTGGTGTATATGTAGGTCGACGCATGGCCGCCGAGCACGACCTCGCAGTGAGTTTTTCCGTTCCATTTCGCTACTCCGTGCACTTCACGGAGCGCGTTCTCGAGCCCGCGAACCGGGTGCTGGTCGATGCGCTGCGCCGGCTGGAGCCGGAGCGCCGGCATCGCGTGCTGGCCGTGATCGATGAGGGCGTGGAGCGCGCGCATCCCCAGCTGGTCGCGTCACTGCGCCGCTACGCCTGCGCGCACGCCGACCATTTCCAGCTGCTCGGCGAGCCGCTGGTGGTCCCGGGCGGCGAGCGCTCGAAGAACGACCCCGGCCTGGTCGCGCGCCTGCACGAGCGGATGGCCGCGGTCGGGCTCGATCGCCACTCGTACTGCCTCGCGATCGGCGGCGGCGCCGTGCTCGACCTGGTGGGCTTTGCGGCGGCGACCTGCCACCGCGGCGTGCGCCTGGTGCGCCTGCCGACCACCGTGCTCGGGCAGAACGACTCCGGCATCGGCGTGAAGAACGGGGTCAACGCCTTCGGGCTCAAGAACTTCGTGGGCAGCTTCGCGGTGCCGTTCGCGGTGATCAACGACTTCGAGTTCCTGGCCACGCTGGGCCGCCGCGATCGCGTGGCGGGCATGGCCGAAGCCGTCAAGGTGGCGCTGGTGCACGACGGCGCCTTCTTCGACTGGTTGTGCAGCCACGCGCAGCAGCTGGCGCGGCTCGAGCCCGAGGCGACCGCGCACATGATCCGGCGCTGCGCGCGCCTGCACGTGGAGCACATCGCCGGCGGCGGCGACCCGTTCGAGCTGGGCAGCGCGCGTCCGCTCGACTACGGCCACTGGGCGGCGCACAAGCTGGAGAGCTTGACCGAGCACGCGCTGCGCCACGGCGAGGCGGTCGCCATCGGTCTGGCGCTCGACAGCCGCTACTCGGTCGAAGCGGGGCTGCTCGATGCCGAGACCAACGAGCGCATCGTGCAGCTGCTCGGCACGCTCGGCTTCCGCCTGTACGATCCGGCGCTGGAGCTGCGCGACGGCCAGGGCCAGCTGCGGGTGCTGGAGGGGCTGCGCGAGTTCCAGGAGCATCTCGGCGGCGAGCTGACCGTCAGCTTGCTGGAGCGCGCCGGGCGCGCCCGCGACGTGCACGAGATGGACGCCGCGCGCGTCGCGCGCTGCATCCGCTGGCTCACCGAGCGCTACCGCGACGCCGCCTGAGCTGCAGCTCGAGGGACCAATGCAGATCGCCGGCGCCCACCTGACGTATTGCACCAACATCCATCCCGGTGAGAGCTGGGAACAGGTGTTCGAGAACATCCGCACGCACGTGCTGGCGGTGAAGGCAAAGGTCGCGCCCGAGCGCCCATTCGGGGTCGGCTTGCGGCTGTCGGCGCGCGCCGCGCAGCGCCTGCGCGAGCCCGAGCAGCTGGCGGAGTTCCGGCGCTTCCTCGCGCAGCACCAGCTCTACGTGTTCACGATCAACGGCTTTCCGTACGGGCCCTTCCACGCCGAGCCGGTCAAGGCGGCGGTCTATCGGCCCGACTGGCGCGAGCGCGAGCGCGGCCGCTACACGAGCGATCTGGCCTGGCTGCTCGCCGAGCTGTTGCCGGAAGGGCAGAGCGGCAGCATCAGCACCGTGCCGGGCGGGTTCAAGGCGGACCTGGCGCCGGAGCAGGCCGCCCCGCTGATCGCCCGGCAGCTGGTCGAGCAGGCACTGGAGCTGCATCGCTTGCGCGAGCGCAGCGGCCGTACGGTCACGCTGGCGCTGGAGCCCGAGCCCTGCTGCTTGCTGGAGACCACGGCCGAGACCGTCGACTTCTTCGAGCGAGAGCTGTGGTCGCGTGCCTCGCGCGAGTGGCTGAGCGCGGAGCTGGGTACATCGCTGGCGGCGGCCGAGCAGATCTTGCGCCGCCACCTGGGCGTGTGCCTCGACACCTGCCACGCCGCGATCGAGTTCGAGTCCGCTGCAGACACGCTCGAGCGCCTGGGCCGCGCGGGCATCGGCATCCACAAGATCCAGCTCAGCACGGGGCTGCGCTTGGCCGAGCCGTCGCCGGACAGCCTGCGTGCGCTCTCCGCCTACGACGAGCCGGTCTATCTGCACCAGGTGGTGGCGCAGACCCGCGGCGGGCAGCTGTTGCGCTTCACGGATCTGCCGGAGGCGCTGGGCGACGCGCAGGCGCGCAGCGCCGCCGAGTGGCGCGTGCACTTTCACGTGCCGCTGTATCGCGCGGAGCTGGGCGCGTTCGGCAACACGCAGGCCTTTCTGGCGCAGGTGCTGGAGCGCCAGCGCCAGGGCGCGCTGTCGGCGCAGCTGGAGGTGGAGACGTACACCTGGGACGTGCTGCCGCCGGAGCAACGGGTGGGGGGAGTGGTGGCCTCGATCGCGCGCGAGCTGGACTGGGTTCGCTCGCGCCTGGGGTGAGAGCATGAAAGCCAGCGTCGCTCTTCGCCTCGGGCGGGTCTCGAACCTGCCCACCGTCTGGACCAACGTGGTCGCGGCGCTGGCGCTCTCCAGCTCGCTCGGGGGCTGGCCGGCGCTGTGGCTCGCGCTCTCGATGTCCCTCTACTACCTCGGCGGCATGTACCTGAACGACGCCTTCGATCGGCACATCGACGCCGTCGAGCGGCCGCAGCGGCCGATCCCGTCCGGGCAGGTCTCCGCCGGGCTGGTGTTCTTTCTCGGCTTCAGCTGGCTGTTGCTGGGCTTCGTGGCGTTGCTGCGGGAGGCGGAGCGGCAGAGCACTCCGCTCTCCTTCGCCGCGCTGAGCGGGGTCGCGCTGCTGGCGTGCATCGTCGGCTACGACCTCTATCACAAGCAAAATCCCCTGAGCCCGCTGCTGATGGGCCTGTGCCGCGTGCTGGTCTACGTGAGCGCGGCGCTGGCCATGCAGCCCCAGCTCTCGCGCGGGCTGCTGCTCGGCGCGGGCGCGCTGCTCTGCCACCTGATCGGGCTCAGCTATGCCGCCAAGCAGGAGGCCTACAACCGCCTGACGCGCGTGTGGCCGCTCGGCTTTCTCGCCGCGCCGGCCCTGTACGGTGCCGCGCTGGCGCTGGCCCAGCCGCTGGTCTGGCCCTTCCTGGCGGCGTTCGTGCTCTGGGTGCTAGCAGCTCTGCGCTTCCTGCGGCCCGGCCCCCGGCGCTCCGTGCCGCAGGCGATCGTGCGCTTGATCGCGGCCATCGCGCTGCTCGACGCCGTGTTCATCGCCGCCACGGGCGCCTGGACCTGGGCCCTGGCCGCCGCCGGGCTGGCGCCCTTGACGCGGCTGTTCCAGCGCTACATCCCGGGGACATGAGCATGGCCGCGCGATCCCGAGCTGCCCGCCGCTTGCACGTCTCCGAGGTGCTGGAGCTGCCGGAGCAGCGCGACTTCCACGCCGTGGTGGTCGCGGACACGCACAGCCACCCGCACCCGAACGCGCGCGACCTGATCCGGAGCCTGGCTCCCGACGTGATCCTGCACGCCGGCGACATCGGAGATCTGGCGGTGCTCGATCAGCTGCGCGAGCTCGCGCCCGTGCTGGCGGTGCGCGGCAACATCGACGCCACGACGCCCGGCCTCGCCGACTCCATGGACATCGAGCTGCGTGCCGACGGGCAGCGCAAGCTCGAGTTTCTGCTGATCCACATCGCCGTGTTCGGCCCCAAGCTGCGCGCCGAGGTGCTGAAGCTGGCCAGCGCTCACGCGGCGCGGCTGGTGCTGTGCGGCCACTCGCACGTGCCGTTCCTGGGCAAGGATCGGGGCATCGTGCTGTTCAACCCGGGCTCGATCGGCCCGCGCCGCTTCAACCTGCCGATCACGCTGGGGCTGTTGAAGGTCGGCTCGGGCGGGGTCTCGCTGCGCCACATCAGCTGCGAGACGGGCGAGACCTGGCTACCGCCCGCCTGACGCGCGCTCGGCCTCGAAGGTGTTGCGCAGCGCTTGCAGCGAGCGCGGCGCGATGCGCAGCTTCACGCAGGCGCGCCGGAACGACTTGAAGAACGAGCCCTCCGTGTGGGGCTGGGCCAGGTCCGAGCGGCGCGGCACGAGCCAGTCCTCCGGGCCCGGGGCGCGCGCGAACACGGCCTCGAATCCGCTCTGCTGCCAGCTCTCCAGCAAGCCGCCGAGCTCCGCCGCGAACGGAGCGCGCGGCAGCTCGGGCAGGTCGCGAAAGCGCAGCCCGCACAGCGCGCGCACCGGCAGCCCCGTGTACAGCCCGAGCGCGTGAAAGATGCGCAGCTCGGCGTCGAGCCGCGGGTCAGTGGTGAGGGCGCTGACCTCGGCGGCGCTGAAGCGAGGCTTCTCGGCGGCAGGCTCCTCCGGCCAGATGCCGGGCGGCAATGCGCGCGGATCCTCCGCGATCAAGCCCTGCTCGAGCGCGGCGCCGAGCAGCTCCTCGAACACCGCGTGGGCGTTCCGGGCGCTCTTCAGCGTCATGCCCTTCTTGCCCAGCATGCTGCGCACGACCGCGGCCACGTCCTCCGAGCGCAGCTCGCGCAGCCGGCGCTTGCCGAGCAGCGGCAGCACGTGGTCGCGCAGGCGCTGCGCGTCGCTCTGCCGTGTGCGGCGATCGCGCGTCGCCAGCCAGTGGCTCACGAACTCCTGCAAGCTCGCGTTGGGGCGGAGGGCTGCTTCGTCCGACACGCTCATCCAAACACGTGCGACAGCATCAGCCCCGCCACATCGGTCGCCGCCAGCGTGCCGCTGCCCGCCAGGCTGGGCTCGCTGCTGATGAAGAGCGGGCCCTGGCGCGGATCCTCGGTCACGCGCCCGTGCGAGCCCCTCACCAGCTGGTTATCGTCCGGCGAGATCACATCCATCAGGCCGCGGAAGCCCAGCGCCTTGCGCGCCAGGCGCCAGCCGATCGAGAACGGCGGCCAGGCGAGCTTCGGGTCCAGGAACAGCTCCACGGGGTCATAGCCCGGCTTGCGGTGGATATCGACCGTGGTGGCGAAGTCGGGAGCGCGCTCCGGGCTGAGCCAGTAGTGATAGCTGAACCAGCGATCGGCGCGCGAGATCACCACCAGCTCGCCGGAGCGCGGGTGGTTCAGGCCCAGCGAGGCTTGCTCCTGGCGATCGAGCACGCGCTCCACGCCCTCGAGCTTCTCCAGGCACGAGCGCACCTCGCCGATCAGCTCCGGGCGCCGCACGTACACGTGCGCCAGCTGATGATCGACCACGGCGAAGGCGTCGCTGGCGCCGGCGTCCAGGAGCTCGCGCCCGAGCTCTTCCCGCACGGCGATCCAGCCGCGCTGGCGCAGCGCGCGGTTCAAGGCCAGCGCGCCGTCGACCTTGGTGATGCCGTATTCGGAGAGCACGATCACGCGCCGCGCGCTCTGCCGCGCGGCCGCGCACAGCTCGCCCACCAGCGCGTCGACCTCGCGCAGATCCTGGCGGATGCGCGGGTGGCTCAGGTCCGGCCCGAGCCGCTGCAGCCCGTAGTCGAGGTGCGGCAGATACACGAGCGTCAGCGTCGGCGAATGCTTGGCCAGCACGCGCAGAGCGGCGCTGGTGATCCAGCGGCTGGAGCGGATGTCCGCGGCCGGACCCCAGAAGTGGAACAGCGGGAATTGACCCAGCTCGCGCTGCAACTCCTCGCGCAGGTTGCCGGGCTGGCTGTACACGTCCGGCAGCTTGCGACCGTCGGACGGGTACATCGGGCGCGGCGTGATCGACCAGTCCGCGCTCGAGTACATGTTGTACCACCAGAACAAATTGGCGCAGGTGAAGGACGGATCGCGCTCGCGCCCCAGCTCCCACACCTTCTTGGACTGGACCAGGTGGTTCGACTGGCGCCAGAACCAGACCTCGCACAGCTCGCGGAAGTACCAGCCGTTTGCGACGATGCCGTGCTCGGCCGGCATGCGACCCGTGAGCAAGGTGGACTGCACCGTGCAGGTCACGGCGGGCGTCACCGTGGCCAGGGGCCGCATCACTCCCGAGCGCACCAGCTCGTTCAGATGCGGCGTGTCGTCGCCCAGCAGCTCCGGGCTGAGCCCGACGACGTCGATCACCAGGGTCGGATGCACGCTCTGTCCTGAAACGGGTTGCTCTGACTCAGCCCTGGACCACCGGCGTCTGGCCGCGCAGCACCGAGTTGCCTTCCCAGAGCTTGCGCTGATCGATCAGGCTGGGCGCGTCGATGCCCTCGAGCCGCCCGCTCTGAGCGAAGAACGCCGCCGGATTGCTCCAGACGATGGTCTCGATCTGCTGCTCCGGGATACCGGATTCGCGCATCAGCGCCACCGTCTTGGGCACCTTCAGCGGATCGCTCACGCCCCAGTCCGCGGCGCTGTTGATGATGATGCGCTCGCTGCCGTAGCGCTGGACCAGCTGTACCATGCGCGCCTCGTCCATCTTGGTCGCGGGATAGATGGAGTGCCCTGCCCAGCAGCCGCTGGCCAGCGTGAGCGGCAGCGTCTCCTCGGTGTTGTGATCGACCAGCACGCGCTCCGGCGCGATGCCCATCTCCTTCACCACGCTCAGCGTGCGCTCGGTGCCGCGCTTCTTGTCGCGGTGAGGCGTGTGGATCAGGATCGGCAGATCCGCCGCGATCGCGAGCTCGATCTGGCGCCGGAACACCCGATCCTCGGCCGGGGTCATGTCATCGTAGCCGATCTCGCCCACCGCCACGACGCCGTCCTTCTCCAGGTAGCGGGGCAACAGCTCCAGCACTCCCTCGGAGAGCGCGGGCTGGTTCGCCTCCTTCGGGTTCATGCCCATGGTGCAGAAGTGCTTGATGCCGAACTGGCTCGCGCGGAAGCGCTCCCAGCCGATCAGCGACAGAAAATAGTCCTCGAAGCTGCCCACGTGCGTGCGCGGCTGCCCCACCCAGAAGGCTGGCTCCACGATCGCGACGATGCCGGCGTCCGCCATGGCCTGGTAGTCGTCGGTCGTGCGCGACGTCATGTGAATGTGCGGGTCGAACATCTTCAGCGGTTTCATGAGCTAGCTCCAGAGGTGACGAGGTCGAGGTCCGGCGGGATGCTGCGGCCCGCGGCGCGCCGCTCGCTCGCGTAGGCGAGCGCCATGCGCGCCAGCTCCGCCGTGCGGCGCCCGGGCAAGCCCTCGATGCGCCGCACGGCGACGCCCGTGAAGAAGGCCTTGAGCACCAGCTGATTGAAGTTCGCCTCGGGAAAGAAGCGCGCCGGGTAGGGGTTCTCGCAGGCGATCGCCTCGAACACGGTCTGCACATGCGACCGGCAGGCGTCGATCGCCAGCTCGACGAAGCGCTCCGGCTCCGGCAGCAGCGGCAGTGTGTGCAGCAGCGCAGCGCGCTCGGCGTTATCCCCCGTGCGAAACTGCTTCAGCAGCAGCGCGAAGTGCTCCTCGGCGGGCAGCAGCTCGCAGATGCGGCAGCACAGCGCCGCGCGCGCCACGGCCGCCAGCGGCCAGCCCGCGGGAGCGGCGGCGCCTGCCGCGCTCAGGCGCGCCTGCTCGGCGCTCGTCAGCTCGCAGCTCTCGCTACCGAGGCGGCGGCCCGCGCCCGCGTGCACGGCGGGAAAGCCGGCCGCGTCCAGCGCCCCGTGGCGCGAGAGCAACCAGGAGCGGGCTGGCTCGCTCGCGCGCGCGGCGACCAGCTCCAGGTACAGGCTCGAAAGGACGGACATGGGCTCGGGGTGTCCCGGGAGGGAGCTGCGCGAGCCTATCCCAGGGCGCGACGCGGATCACTCGCCGGGGCAGGCACGACAACGGAAATTGCTGTGCAGACAGCCCGCGGGGGCCACCTGCGGCGGATCGCCGCGTTTGCCGGCCGATAAGCCGCACTCGGTCTCCCCGCAAGGCCTGTGTTAGCCTGCGCCGGGGTTCGAGGAGAACATGAGCTTCGTGCAGTGTGGCAGCGCCGTGCACCACTACCGTGTCCGCGGTGACCTTTCGAAGCAGCCGCTGCTCGTGTTCATCAACGGGCTCGGCACGGACCAGCGCATCTGGGATCCGTTGCTCGACGTGCTGCCCGCGCAGCTCGCCACGCTGGTGTATGATCTGCGCGGTCAGGGGCTGAGCGAGCTCGGCGCGGGCCGCCATGACGTCGCGGCGCTGAGCGACGATCTGGAGCTGCTGCTGCAACACCTGGGCGCGCGCTGCGTCGTGCCGGTCGGCTTTTCCATGGGCGGGCTGGTCGCGCAGCAGTTCGCGCTGGCGCATCCGGAGCGCGTGAGCGGCCTCGTGCTGTGCGCGACCGCGGCGCGCATCGGCAGCGCCGAGAGCTGGGGCCAGCGCGCCGAGGCCGTGCGCCGCGGAGGCCTCGCAGCGGTGGTGGACGCGGTGATCGAGCGCTGGTTCTCGGAGCCGTTCCGCGCGCGCTCGCCGCAGCTGGTGCGGGGCTATCGCACGCTGCTGGAGCGCGCCGACCCGGCGGGTTACCTGGCGGCGCTCGGGCTGCTGGCGCAGGCGGATCTGAGCGCGCTCATGCCGCGGCTGTCGCTGCCGGTGTTGGCGGTGGCGGGCGGCGCGGATCTCGCGACGCCCCCGGAGCTGGTGCGCGGGCTCGCGGAGCGCATCGCGGGCGCGGAGTTTCGGCTGCTGGCCGGCGCCGGGCATCTGCTCGGGGTCGAGCAGCCCGAAGCGCTGGCGCGCGCGATCAACGAATTTCTGCGAGGTGCCGGACTTGTCTGACGAGAAGAACGAATCGCCCTGGGAGCGAGGGCTGGAGCTGCGGCGCAGCGTGCTGGGCAGCGCGCATGTGGAGCGCTCGCTGGCGGCCGCCACGGATTTTGACCGCGACTTTCAGGGCTACATCACGCGCGCCGCCTGGGGCGAGATCTGGGCGCGCCCCGGTCTGCCCGTGCAGACGCGCCACCTGCTGACGATCGTGATGCTGGCGGCGCTGAACCGTCAGGACGAGCTGGAGATGCATTTGCAGGCCACGCGCAACACCGGGCTGAGCCCGGAGCAGGTGCGGGAGGCGCTGATGCAGGTCGCGGTCTATGCGGGCGTGCCCGCCGCCAATACCGCGATGAGAATCGCCAAGCGCGTGCTGTTCCCCGACCCCGCAGCAGGAGCGGAGCATGGCTGAGCCGAAGCCGGCCGCAGCGGAGGCCAAGATCAGCCGCTATCAGCCGCTCGATGCCGCGTCCCAGCCGCCGTATCCGAGCCCGCGCTACGCCTCGTCCGTCTACCGATCACCGCGCCAGCCGCTGGTGCTGATCCCGCAGACCCTCTCCGAGCTGACCGGCCCCGTCTTCGGTCACTCGATCGTGTCCGCGGCGGATGCCGATCTGACCACCAACGCCGGCACCGGCGCGCCCGCGCTCGGGGAGCGCATCATCGTCTCGGGCCGCGTGATCGAGGAAGACGGCAGGCCCGTGCCCGGCGCCTTGCTGGAGATCTGGCAGTGCAATGCCGCGGGGCGCTACCCGCATGTGCGCGACACGCACGATGCGCCGATCGATCCGAACTTCCTCGGTTGCGGGCGCCTGCTGACCGACGGCGAGGGCCGCTATCGTTTTACGACCATCAAGCCCGGCGCTTACCCCTGGCGCAACAACTACAACGCCTGGCGGCCCGCGCACATCCATTTCTCCGTGTTCGGCGCCGCGTTTCTCACGCGCCTGGTGACGCAGATGTATTTCCCCGGCGATCCGCTGCTGCCGCTCGACGGCATCTTCATGTCCATCCCCGACGCCGCCGCGCGCGAGCGCCTGGTGTCGCGCTTCGATCCCGAGCTCGGCCGCCCGCACTACGCGCTCGGCTATCGCTTCGACATCGTGCTGCGCGGCCGTGAAGAGACGCCGCTGGAGGGCCTGTGAGGGCCCGCTATCCGGGGCGCTACGACCTGTATGCCGGGCAGACGCCGGGGCAGACGGTGGGGCCCTTCTTTTGCCAGGGCCTGGTGCGCGTCGCGTCCACCTTCCAGTCGCGCCAGCTGTGCCGCGCCGAACGCGACGTGATCCACCCTGTGCTGGCCGATGCGGCCAGTCCCGGCGAACGCCTGCGCATCGAGGGCACCGTCTACGACGGGCTGGGCCGGCCCGTTCCGGACGCGCTGGTGGAGATCTGGCAAGCGGACGCGCAGGGCCGCTACGCGCACCCGCTGCAGCCGGGCGCGCACGAACAGCGGCCGAGCTTCAGCGGCTTCGGTCGCTGCGCGAGCGACGACTCCGGGCGCTTCGGCTTCGAGACGCTCCGCCCCGGCGCGGTGCCGGGCCCGGGCGGAGCGCCGCAAGCTCCGCACCTGAACGTGATCCTCGGCGCGCGCGGCCTGCCGCGGCTGGCCTTCACGCGCATCTATTTCGCCGGCGATCCGGCGCTCGAGCGCGATCCGGTGCTCGCTTGCGTGCCCGAAGCCCGGCGCGCCACGCTGCTCGCTCGCTCGCTGCCCGAGGCCGCGCCCGGCGCTTCCGCGCGCTACCAGTTCGACATCCACCTGCAGGGCGAGCGCGAGACGGTGTTCTTCGAGTTCTGAGCGCCGCCGCATCGAGCCATGACCCTGGTGCTGTCTTCGGCCATCTTCGGCCCCGCCTTCAGCGATCCCGCGGCCCTCGCGCTGCTCGACGACGCGGCCTATTTTCGTGCCCTGCTGGAGGTAGAGGAGGCGCTCGCGCGCGTGCAGGCGCGCCTGGGCATGATCCCATCCGAGGCCTCCACCGCGATCACCGCGGCCGCGGCCACGCTCGAGCTCGATGCCTCGGCGCTCGCGGCCGGCGTGCTGCGCGACGGCATTCCGATGATCGCGCTGGTGAAGCAGCTGCGCGCCGCGGTGGGCGGCGAAGCGGCGCAGTACGTGCACTGGGGCGCCACCAGCCAGGACATCATGGACAGCGCCACCGTGCTGTGCGCGCGGCGCGTGCTGCAGCACATGCAGTGGGGGCTGGGCCGGCTCTTCCAGGAGCTGGCGGCGCTGGCCAGCGCGCACCGCGGCAGCGTGATGGCGGCGCGCACCCACGGGCAGCAAGCCCTGCCCACCACCTTCGGGCTGAAAGTGGCGCTCTGGGCCGCGCCCTTGCTGCGCCAGCAGGAGCGGCTGCGCCAGCTGCTGCCGCGCTTCGCCGTGCTGCAGCTGGGCGGCGCCGCCGGCACGCTGGCGGCGCTCGGTCCGCGCGGTCCCGAGCTGGTGCGGCAGCTCGCCGTCGAGCTCGGCCTCGGCGCGCCGGAGCTGCCCTGGCACACGCAGCGCGACGGCGTCGTCGAGCTGG
>DASTRX010000085.1:0-76247 GCA_035760985.1 Polyangiaceae bacterium | reverse complement strand
GTTGGGCGGGCTGCGGAGGGCGTTCAGAGAAGGCTCCGGAGTGCGAGCGATCAAGTTTTCGCGCTCGCGGTGCTTGCAGAGGTTGTGGTCGGGCGCGTGGTGACCGGAAGAGGTTGTTCCAAGATCAAAGGGCCAGGGAGTTTGCCATGGTCCTGCTGAGGTCGTGGCGTGGGGTTATGGCGAGCCAAAGGCGTGGTGGCGTCACCGGCTTTGCCGTTTGAAGAGGTCCGGGGTCTTGCTGCTGGAACAGGGTGTTCCGCCCGCGGTCGTGCTGCGCAACGAGGTCGTGGCGGTTGCCGAGGTGGAATGCGTCGTGCCGCGTGCACAGGTGATCGCGACTGCACAAGTGGTTCCGCGTGAGGCCGCCGCGGAGAAGAACGAGTATACCGCGGCGGCTCGAGTGGATCCAGGGCGAGCCAAAGAAGTGATTCCTCGCGGGGTCGTGCCGAGCCACCCGCGTAGTTCCGAGGCGAGGATCGCGACCTGAGCAGGTGGTTCCGCGGTGGTCCTTCTGCTGGAGCAGGCCGTTCCGATTGAGCAGACTGCGCCTTGCCGTTGTGGGAGGTCAGGGTCGAGCGAGCATCAGAGGTTGAGTCTGCGCCCGTCGTGCTGCTTGCCCGCGTCGTCTCGAGGCTGACCAGGCAGCTCGGGCCTTGGTGCTGGAGGAAGTGGTTCCGGCGCCCGGCGCAGCAGAGCGGACGTGAGGTAGAGGTACGCGGTTGTTCCGTGCGCTCGAGTGATTGCGGGTCGGGGTGGCGGAGCGCGAGGTTGGGGTTACTGTCGCCGGAGAAAGGTGGGAGTGGTTCCAACGGGCTCAGGCACTGTCTTCGCGGTCTTGGCTTCGAATCGAGGTCGTGGAGGAGGCCGCCCAACTCGGTCGTTTCTACTGACGTGGCCCTCAGTCGCTCCGCTCCTTCGGGACCACGCAGCAGAACGCCAGCCGTTATGCCGACTCAGAGCTGCGCAAGGAAGTGGTCGAGCTCCACCTTGATGTCTCGAGCGATCTTGCGCACTAGCGTAGGCGCGATGTCTCGACCCTGGTGAAATGGGACAGTGGTGCCACGCCCGTCGGGATGACGGAACTGCTTGTGCGAGCCTCGCTGGCGAACTTCACTGAAGCCGAGTCTTGTCAGCACCCCAACCACCTGGTGGGGCTTCAGCGGTGGTACCTGAGGCATCTCAGGCCACTCGAACGTTTGCCGTCCCTATGAATTCCGATTCGAACTGCGGCTCGCCGTCTTCGAGCAGCATCTCGACCACCTCGCGCAGGTTGGCCTGAAGCTCGTCGAGCGTGGCTCCCTGGGAATGGGCCCCCGACCAGCCCGGGACGTGGCCAATGAACAGACCCGTCGTGGGGTCGCGCTCAACAACGGCCGTGAAATTCCTCATGATCTTGCCCAGTATAGCGGAAAAACACCGGATCGTCGACCTGTCATTGTGCGGCACTTGGTCTGCGAGGGCGAAGTGCTGGGCAGTTGCCGCAGCCCCACCCAGTCCGGCTAGGGGGACCGCTGTCGTGGTGCTGATCGCTTGAGAGTGTCCTGCGTACGCCATTCATGCTGCTGTATCGACCGGTATTGCGATCGAGAGGTGGAGCTGATCCGGTTTCCCGGACACCAGATGGAGCCAGTAAGCTCCTGGAGTCCGGAAGGTGGCAAAGCTGCGAAAGAAGTACACCGAGGAGTTCAAGCGAGACGGGCGCTCCTGATGCGCAATCGCGGCGAGCGTACCGGTTGGGCAGATTGCTGAGCCTGGTCGCTTCAACCAGACGCTGCCGAAGGAGCTCGTTGGAGGGGACGCGCGTCAGCGCTGAACGCCGCGTCTTGACGAAGCTCATCTGCTCCGCCTGACCTGCGCTTTTTGGGCTCATCCTGGAGTCGGATGGGGTCGGGCGGGGGCGAGCCCACCCCCCACTCGCGGCTGGAAGTCTTGCTTCGTCTAGCGCAGCAGCGCCACGCCGATCTCGAACAGGATCAACGAGGCGATGGTCAGCTCCAGCAGCACCAGGCGGCGATCGCGGCCGACCTCCACGATCAGCTCCAGCGCGTTTTGTACGCTGACGAGCTTCTGCTGGACCGACTGAAAGCGGTTGCGTAGCTCGAACTCGTCCTGGAGCTGGTTGTAGATCGGCAGCAGGCTCGGGTCGTCGCTGATGGCGTCGGGGCGGTCGAGCAGGTGCAGCACCGAGAGCACTTCGTTGCGTGTGCCGATGGCGCGGCCGATGAAGCGGTGCAGAGGGCGGAGGCTGAAGCCGACGGTGCCGGTGCGCTCCATGCCGCCCGCGAGGGCGTGGGTCTTGGTGAAGAGCTCGTCGACGATGCGCTCGTAGTACTCGAGCGCCGCGGTCTGGGCGAGCGTGAGCGCCACCAGGCGCGTGCGGCCACTATCCAGGCGGTCGACGCTGAGCACGCCGTCCTCCACGCTGATCTCACAGCCGGGCTCCTCGCGCACCACGAACTCCAGGCTGAAGACCTTGCTGGTGGCGAGGTTCGGCTGGGCCTGGCGCAGCCGCTCGAGCTCCGCCTCACGGCCCTCGAGCGGTACATTGTGGAACACCACCGTGCCGAAGCGGTAAGCAAAGATCTGGCCGCCGAAGGGGCGCACGGAGCGCAGGCGATGGGAGGTGCGCTTGGCCTCGGGGTAGGCCGTCGCCAGCTCCCGGATGGCGAAGTTCTCGACGAACGCGACCACGGAGAAGGTGTGCTCGACGAGCTGAGGCTCCGCCTGCTCGCGTTCGCCGGTCGCAATGTAGTGCATCATGGCTCGTCCGATCCGGTTCGGGCCCGGAGGGAGATGATCAGCGGGGAGGTGAGCGCCTGGGCGCGTCACGTGCTCGTGAAAAGTCTCGCAAATCAAGAGAGCGGTTCGGCTGTGTGGCTCTGGAACGCCTTTGCGCGTTTTCCGCCACTTCGGCCTGCTCAACAGTCGCTAACGCATCTTTGCTCCAGTCGAACCGGAGTGGACCGTTCCCAGAGTTCGGTGGCGAATCCGGCCGTCAGCCTTCACCCCATCTCGGCGCGCCCGAGCCTGGTCACCAGCGTGGGAGGCTCCATCGCCACCCGCCTGGCGCTGGGTATCGTGGTGCTGGTGGCGCTGGTCACCAGCCTGGTGGTGGCGGAGCTGAACCGCCTGGAGTGGCAGCGGCTGCTCACCTCGAAGCGCGCGGCCGCGCAGATGGTGGCGGTCGTGTTCGCCGGCTCGCTCGCGCCGGCGCTCGACTTCAAGGACGATGACGCGGTCCGCGATCGGGTCGACGGGTTGCGCGTCAGCCCGGAGATCCTGCAGGCGCAGGTGGTGGCGAGTGGCAGAAGTGACCCGGTCGCGCAATACCGCCGGCCCAACGAGCCGGAGTGCTCGGACGCCGACTGCATCGAAGTGCTGCACCCCGTGGTCAACCCGACCGGCGACGCGCTGGGCGCGGTGCAGCTGCGCGTGTCGCTGAATCAGGAGCGTCAGGCCTTCGCGCAGACGCGACGCAAGATGATCGGGCTCGGCGCGATCTTCTCCCTGTGCCTCGCCTCGGCGCTGATCTTGATCGCGCGCCGCTTCTTGGTCACGCCGCTGGCCCGGCTGGAGACGGCGGCCATGGGCCTCGCGCGCGGGTTGCCCGTGCTGGTTCCGGTGCAGCGCGACGACGAGATCGGTCGCCTCAGCCGCACCTTCAACAGCATGGCTCAGATCATCGACGACCGAGAGCAGCGCATCGCCGCCTCGAACCGCCGACTGCAGAACCTGCTCGACCACATGGGCCAGGCGATCCTGGTCTTCGACGCGCAGGGTAAGCTCACCGAGGAACACTCGCGCCTCGCCGAGCGCATCTTCGGGGCCAGGGCGGGCACGAGCATCGTGGATCAAGTCTATCCGGATCTGGACCATTCCGAGATGGAGCGCGAGGCGTTCCAGGCCTGGGTCGACGCCGCGGTGAACATCGAGCCGGAGGAGTTCAAGAATATCGTCGAGCTGGCGCCCCGCTCGCTGAAGTTCCAGAAGGACGGCGGAGAGCTGGAGCTGGAGCTCGAATACCGGCTGGTCTACGCCGGCGAGGCGGCGCAGCAGATCATGCTGCTCGCGACGGACGTCACCGAGAAGCGCCGCCTGGAGCGCGAAGTGGCCGAGAAGGAGCTGGAGCACGAGCGCCAGCTGTCGGCGGTGCGCCGCTTGGTCTCGGGCGGCGGCCAGCTGTTTGCGGGCTTTGTCGATCAGACGGAGCGCCGGCTCGGTGTGTGCCGCGAGCTCTTGAACGCGCACCAGACGCTGGATCGTGCCACGGTGGAAGCGCTGTTCCAGCAGTTCCATACGCTGCGCGCGGAAGCTCGCTGTTTCGATCTCGCCCGGATCGAGGCGCGCGTGACCCAGCTCGAGGCGCTGCTCCAGGAGCTGCGCACGGACTTGCAGGAGCAGGTCGCCGGCGATCCCGAGCCCGGCGGTCGCCTGGAGCTGCAGCGGGGCGTGGACGAGCTGGCGCAGCTGCTGGAGGAAGCCGAGCAGACCTTCGTGGCGCAACACCCGCTGGGCGCGGCAGCGCTGGACCAGATCACGGTGCGGCGCACGCGCTTCCTGGCCGTCCTGGGCGCGGCCAAGGAGCTGCCGCCGGAGCTGCGCGCGCGCGTCGAAGAGCTGGCTCGGCGCCCGCTCGTGGAGAGCACCGCGCTGCTGCCGGAAGCGGTGGCGCGCTGGGCGCAGCGCGCCGGGAAGAACGTGCGTCTCGAAGTGGATCACCGCGGGATCGAGATCCCGTACGCGCTCAGCGGAGTGCTGGGCGGCGTGCTGAGCCATCTGCTCCGCAACGCGATCGCGCACGGGATCGAAACAGAGGCCGAGCGCCTCGCCGCGGGCAAGCCCGGCGCAGGTTTGGTGAGAATCTCGGGGCTGGAGTCGGCGGAGGGGGTCGCGATCAGTGTCTCCGACGACGGGGGAGGCTTCAACATCGAGGCCATTCAGGCGCGTGCACGCGGCGCGAGCCCGGAAGCCATTCTGGCGCTGAGCGCGGCGTTCGAATCCGGCATCTCGACCATCGTGAACCGGGGTGAGCTTGCCGGAGCGGGAGTGGGCCTGGCTGCCGCGCGTGCCGAGCTCGCCTCGGCAGGCTATTGTATCAGGATAGCCTCGACCTCTCGCCAAGGCACTGAGCTGCGACTCACTCCGATCTCTGGCACGGACATGGCGTCCAGATCGCGCGGGGGCACCCCGCCGTCTGAAGACCCAGGACTCGCTGCGAGGAAAGCATGAGCGTTGTTGGAAAAGTACTCGTGATCGACGATAGCGAAATGGTGCTGGAGCGCGTCAAGGCGCGCCTGCAGCGCGAGTCGTACGAGGTGGCCACCACATCACAGCCCGTCGGCGCCGCCCGGCATCTGCTGCTCTGTGATCTGGTCATCCTCGACTTTCACATGCCCGGTATGAACGGCAGCGAGGTGCTGCGTTCGCTCAAGATGCTGGGAGCCAGCTCGGGCGCAACCCCGCTGTACTTCCTGTACACGTCAGACAAATCGCTATCCAAGGGCTACCGTGAGCTGGGTTTCGACGGGACGCTGACCAACAAAGGCGACGACGAGTCGCTCGTGCAACAGGTCGCGGTGGCGTTGCGGCTCGCCAAGTTGCGGCGCAAGACCTCGGCCGGTAAGGGTTGACGGCGATGGGCTGCCGCGCGGCGGCAGCGCTCGAGCTCCCCGCGCACGGCTCGACGAAGCCGGAAAGGCGCGTTTGAACAGCGGTTCGGTGGCGAAGATCGCACTCGATGTGATGCCCACCGGGCGCCGCCGGGAAGGCGGCGGCAGGTTTGCGCGAGCAGCCTCGATCCCTCTGCCCTGAGCCGAGCCGCTGGGGTGGCGTTTGTGAGCTCTTCCAGGGCCTCGGTAATCATGTGTAAAAAGCGTTGCGGCCAGTGTGCCGATGCGCTGCCTTTTTCGGATTTTATCGCCGCGCGGCTTACTTGGCGCCCAGATGCTGGTACACCTCGAGATCATGATCAGCTGGAACACGACTCATCGAAGCGTGTTGTTGGCAGGCGCCGCCGCCTGCGTCTTGGCTTGCGGCACCTCGTCAGAAAAGAAGAACACCCTCTTCCAGCCCCTGGAGACACCGGGCGAGGTCAAGGACGTGCCTCCGCCGACGCCGGTGGAAATTCCCCCTCCCACGCCGGTCGAGGTCCCCGCGAATACCGACACCGACCCCTCTGCGGAGCAGATGGCGGATCCCGGTACCATGGAGCAAACCGGCGCGAGCACCGGCTGTAAGCCTCCCCCTGGTGTGTCGGGGTCGCCCACCACGATCCCCGAGGCGCTGGTCTTGCTCAACTCGTTGCCCAAGCCGACGTCGCTGGCTTGCTTTCTGCAGTCGCTCGATCGCCCGCTCACCCTCTACATGACGGAGAGCGATCAGAGCCTGCAGCCCTCTCCTGGCCCGCGCAGTCCGCGCACGTTCGTGTTGCGGGGGGATCTGGAGATGTCGATCGTCTTCGAGGGCGCCGCGAGCGACACGCTGGAGTTCGGCTTCCGGCCCGAGATCTCGCGCTCCATCAAGACCGAGATCGCGTTCCCGGTGACGAAGGACGTGACCGAGGCGACGATCTTTGATCGAGTTCGGCAGAGCGATCGCACCACGATCTGCGGGGCCTGCCACGTGGACGAGCAGCACATCGACTTTCCCGGATTCCCCTCGGGCGTGTTCGAGTCCGATGTGTTCGAGCCCTACGAGGTGTACGAGGTGGCGCTCGACGTTTTGAAGAACGAAAACACCATCTGTAACGAGGCGATGGAGCCCTATCGCTGCGAGCTGCTCTCGGCACTCTTCGATCACGGCGAGACGCTGCAGGGCAAGCTGCGCGGCGCGCGAGAGTGAGCTAGCGCGGGGCAAGCTGCGACGAACGGGAGCCTCTGGCTCCCGCTCGCGCATTGCTGGCATATCGGTTGCAGCCGGTGCGCTCGAGAGCTTCGCCGCGAGCGAAGATCTCGAGGAAGGTTCTGCGGGGAACTCCCGCAGCTCGAGCATACCGGAGCTTCGATGTCGTCAGCGTCTCAGTGGGTCTGCCTGCTGCTTTGCGCGCTCGCCAGCGCGCACTGCGCCAGTCGCTCGAACTCGGGCAGCGGCTTACCCATGCCGCCGCCTGCGGAAGAGCCCTCGCCCTCTGCCGCGGCCACGACAGGCCCCGATGCGGGCTCCGAGCAGCGCGGGAGCGAGCGTTCGAAAGAATGCTGCGACTCCGCGCCGGGGGCGGCTTCCTCGCCAACCAACTCGGGAAACAGATGAGGAGTACTGATGGCGACCAGCAGAAGCAAACGATCCAGCCAGAGTCGTAGCAGCACGAGCGGCAGGAGTGGCAAGAAGCGCGACAGCACGCGCCGCTATGGCGAAGCTGCCTCGAAGAAGGTGGGGCGAGCGCTGCACGAAGCGAAGCACGGTACGCTGCGCTCCGGGCGCTCGAAAAAGAAGGTGAAGAGCCGCGAGCAAGCGATCGCGATCGGGCTCTCCGAGGCGCGCCGCCGCGGCGCGAAGGTGCCTTCACGCGACAGCAGCAGTGGCGGCCGCAGCAGCCGGAGCTCGAGCAGTCGCAGCGGGCGCAGCTCGAGCAAGCGCTCCAGCGGGCGCAGCTCGAGCAAGCGCTCTAGCGGGCGCAGCTCGAGCAAGCGCTCGAGCAAGCGCTGATCGCCGCGGGTGCGACATTTCGGGTGGAGGCAAAGCGCCACAGGGTGGCGTGCCGGTCGGCTCGGGACGTCGTGCCGCCGCGCAGCCTCCAGCCCACGTACCTGGGTCAGGGAGCGGCTGCCCATCGCAGGCGCTCCCGCGCCCTCGAAATGCACGAACTGGACAGAGCACGGAATGGACTTTGCACGCGCGGCCACCTCGTGGGTTTTTTCTGGAGCGAACGCCTGGCGCGGCCGGCATCGGAAACGCAGCCGCCGTCTGCGCTGAAGGATCGCGAAAAGTCGCTCGGGCGCGAGCGCGCGCCGCAGCCGGTGCGCGCCGAGCTGGAGCAGCGCTTGCTGCGCGTGCGCGCCGCCACGGAGGCTCTGTGCGCAGACTTGTCGCCCGAAGATGCGGCCTTGCAATCGATGACGGAGGCCAGTCCCGCCAAGTGGCACCTCGCGCACACCACCTGGTTTTTCGAGACCTTCGTGCTGCGTGCGCTGCCGAGGTTTCGCGCTTTTTGCCCGGACTACGCGTACCTGTTCAACTCCTACTACGAGGCGCTGGGCCCGCGGATCCGCCGGGACTCGCGCGGATTGCTCTCGCGCCCTCCACTCGCAGAGGTGCGAACCTACCGCTCCGTGGTGACCGCGCAGCTGGTGGAGTTGATCCAGTCGGGGCGGGGAGACTGGGATGTGCTCGGGCCTCGGATCGAGCTCGGACTGCACCACGAGGAGCAGCATCAGGAGCTGATCTTGACCGACATCAAGCACCTGTTTGCGCAGAATCCGCTGCATCCGGTGTATCGACCGTCGCCGGCGGCGTCGCGCGCGGCGAGCGCCCCGTTACCTCTCAGTTACAAGGCATTCGCTGGTGGCCTGTTGCCGATCGGCAAGCAGGGGGATGGCTTCGTCTTCGACAATGAACGGCCGGAGCACTTGCAGTTTCTCGCTCCCTATGAGCTCGCGGACCGCCTCGTCACCAACGGCGAGTACCTGGAGTTCATCCGGGATGGCGGCTACCGGCGGCCCGAGCTGTGGCTGTCGGACGGCTTCCATTGGGTTCAGGAGCGCGGGATCGAGCAGCCTCTGTACTGGCAAGACGGTGGCGAGAACAGCTGGGTCGCGTTCACGCTCGCGGGTTTGATGCCCGCCAGTCCGAGCGAGCCGGTCTGCCACGTCAGCTACTACGAGGCCGACGCTTACGCACGCTGGGCCGGGGCACGCTTGCCGACCGAGGCCGAATGGGAGAACGCAGCGCGCGATCGCGCGCTGCGCGGCAACCTGCTCGAGTCCGGAGAGCTGCATCCGCGCGCCGCGGCCGCGGCGGAGCAGCAATTCTTTGGCGACACGTGGGAATGGACGCAGAGCGCCTACGCTCCCTATCCAGGCTACGCGCCGCCGGCCGGCGCCCTCGGTGAGTACAACGCCAAGTTCATGTGCAACCAGCTGGTCTTGCGCGGAGGCTCCTGCGCGACACCGACGGAGCACATCCGTGCCAGCTATCGCAACTTCTTCGGTCCCGAAACACGCTGGCAGTTTTCAGGGATCCGTCTGGCGAGGGACGCATGAACAATCTGGCGCGGTGCTCGGCGGAAGAGCGAGAGCAAGGGGCGGGGGAGCTGGAGGAAGTGTTGGCGGGCCTGGCAGGCCAGCCCAAGCGCTTGCCCTGCAAGCTGCTCTACGATGCGCGCGGCTCGGCGCTCTTCGAGCGCATCACGCAGCTGCCGGAATACTACTGTACCCGTGTGGAGCTCGCGATCCTGCGCCAGTATGCCGACGAGATGGCGCGCTGTCTGGGCGCCGAACGGATCCTGGTCGAGCTCGGCAGCGGCTCATCTCGCAAGACGCGGCTCTTGCTCGATCGGCTGCTGCGGCCCATCGCCTACGTGCCGATCGACATCTCGCCCAGCGCGCTGGAAGCGAGCGCTCACTCGCTGCGCGCCAGCTACCCGCGCCTCGACGTACGCCCGCTGCTGGCGGATTACACGCGCGAGTTCCACCTGCCCCTGCAGCCCTCCGACCCCGACGGCAGGTTGGCGTTCTTCTTCCCCGGCTCGACCGTGGGCAACTTCGAGCCGCAGGACGCCGTCGAGTTCCTGGCGCGCATCGGCGGGATGTGCCCGGGCCGGCAACGCTGGTTGATCGGGGTCGATACACCCAAGGAGCGGCGCGTACTCGAGCCGGCATACGATGACTCCGAGGGCGTCACGGCGGCCTTCAATCGCAACATCCTGCGCGTGCTGAATCGCGAGTACGGCGCCAACTTTCAGCCTGACCGCTTCGCTCACCGTGCGGTCTGGCAGGAGCGAGAAGGGCGCATGGAGATGCAGCTGGTCAGCCGCCGCGCGCAGACCGTCTCGGTGGGGCAGCAGAGCGTGAGCTTCGCGGCGGGCGAGCCGATCGTCACCGAGCATTGTTACAAGTACACACCACGGGCGTTCGGCAGCCTCGTGGCCCAAGCGGGCTTCGAGGTCGAGCGTGTCTGGATGGACGAGCAGGCGCGCTTCAGCCTGCACCTGCTCTCTTTCTGCGGGGGCACCCCGCACCCCCCTGCTTGACGCGCGCCGCCAGCCTTCGCCCCCTGCTACACGATGCGCCGGCAGCGGCCCGCGCTGCCCGGTTGAAGTACGCGGTCGACCTGGGCCCCGGCTACGTGCGCCGCCGCGCCGGGCGAGGCTTCGTCTATTACGACGCGCACGGTCGGCGCATCGTCGATCCGGCGGAGCTGGAGCGGCTGCGCGCGCTGGCGATCCCGCCCGCCTGGAAGGACGTCTGGATCAGCCCCTCAGCGCGCAGCCACATCCAGGCGACCGGCAAGGACGCCAAGGGGCGCAAGCAGTACCGCTACCACCCGCGTTTCCGCGAAGTGAGGGATGCGGCCAAGTACGCGCACATTCTGCGCTTCGCAGAGCAGCTGCCGAAGCTGCGGCGGCGCCTGCAGCGCGATCTGCGGAGCGGCGGCCTCGACCGCGAGAAGGTGCTTTCGGCGATCGTGGAGCTGATGCAACGAACCTGCGTGCGCGTCGGCAATGACTGCTACGCCGCTGCCAACGGCTCCTACGGCTTGACCACCCTGCGCGATCGACACGCCAAGATCCAGGGCCCCCAGCTGCGCTTCAAGTTCAAGGGCAAGGGTGGCAAGTTGCATGAGGTCACGCTGGAGGACGCGCGCCTGGCGCGCATCGTGCGCCGCTGCCGCGAGGTGCCCGGCCAGCGCTTGTTTCAGTTCGTGGATGAGCAGGGCAAGCCACATCCGGTGACCTCGGGCGACGTCAATGACTACCTGCGCCAGGTGACGGGGGAGCCGTTCAGCGCCAAGGACTTTCGCACCTGGACCGGCACCTTGCTGGCCGTGCATTGGCTGGCGGCGAGCACGGCACCGATGTCGCAGCGCGACGCCCGGCGCGCGGTGAAGCAGGCTCTGGAGCGCGTGTCCGCGGAGCTCGGCAATACCATCGCCGTGTGCCGCAAGTCCTACGTGCATCCCTCCGTCATCGATCAGTACACGCGCGGCGAGCTGGCCCGGTCCATCGCGCGCGCGCGCCGCTCGGCGCAGAAGAAGCCCTTGCGAGGGCTGCGCGAGCCGGAGGCGGTGGCGCTGCACTGGCTGCGGGCGCTGCCGGTAGCGATCGAGGTCAATCCTCGACCCAGACAGGGTCGTTGAGGAAGGGCGCGAGCAGCGGGCGCGCGGCGAAGCTCCGCCGCAGATCGGGCGTGCGGATCAGCCCGTGCAGACTCTGGGCGTAGTTGCTGGCGCGGCGCTGAAACTCGCCGGCTTGCGGCGAGGCCGCCACCGTCAGAGCATGGCAGCACAGGAGCCGCGTCTCCAGGCCGTACTCCGAGCCCTGCAGCGTCTCGATCGCGCCCATCGCGGTGGTGGCGAGCAGGATGCCCATGTGCGGCTCGCCCTTGTCCACGCGCGACGCGGCCTCGATTGCCATGGCATAGAAATGGAAGGCAACGTAGGCCTGGGCCTCGGCGACCTGGCGCCCGTAGAAGGCGAGCATTACCGCGCTCTTGTGGTCGCCGCGCTTGCGCGCGAGCAGGGCACGCACCAGCTTCTCGTGCACCGAGTCGTAGTCGTTGCCGGTGGCGGCGATCAGGGCCGCGGCGTCGCCGATGGCCGCCTCGGCGCCGTCCAGATCACCGATCTCGATCAAGATCTGCGCGCTCGACAGCAGCGTGTCGCAGCGACCATCCTGGTCGGCGTAGCGCTCGTGCGCCTGGCGCGCGCGCTTCAGGTAGGCCTGGGCCCGGGACACGTCGCCCAAGCGCCAGTAGCACTGGCCGATCTGGCTCAATGTCCTGGCGATCTGGAAGCGCCCGCCGATGCTCAGATCAATGCGGATCGCCTCCAGTGAGAGCGCGATCGCGTCCTCGAAGCGCCCCAGCACGAACATGGCGAAGGCCAGCGAGTTCTTGGCGCGCGCCTCCGAGCGCTGCGCGCCGGTCTGCTTGAACACCGCGATCGCCTCGGCGTGGGCGTTCACCGCCTCCTGCACGCGCCCGACGCGCAGGAGCAAGGTGCCCCGGGAGCGCAGCACCTCCGCGCGCAGGCGCAGGGCCACCCCCGCGCGCTGGCTCGCCGCGAGCGCCCGGTCGCAAGCGCCCAGGGCGCCCTGGATGTCGCCCAGATCACGCAAGATTTCCGCCAGCAACGACAGGCACTCGACCTCCAGGTGGAACAGCCCAGCCTGGTGGGCAGCGTGCTCTCCCTTCTGGGCCAGGGTGAGCCCCTGCGCGAGCTGACCGGAGTCCATGGCGAAGCGCGCGCTGCGCACCAGCGCGGTCGCGCCCCAGAGCGCGGTGCGGCCCTCGCGGGCGACGCGCCGTAGCTCGCTCAGGTGCGCCCGGCGGTCTCTCCAGCGGCCCTGGATGCGACAGATCGTCTCCAGAGCTTCCAGCGCGCGCGGCCGCTCCGGGTGCGGGTCGGGCAGCACCGCCAGCGCGCGGCTGAAATAGCGCGTGGCGAGCGGCAGCTGATAGCTGGTGAAGGCGGTCGTGGCCGCCTGCAGAAAGAAATGCCCGGCGCGCTCGCCGTCGCCGCCGCGCGCGAAGTGGCGCCCCACGATCGCTGCGCCCAGGCCGCGCGCCACGGGCGCTTCCGCCATGCGCTCGCCCAGGCGGCAGTGCATCTGGCAGCGCTCCAGCTCCTCCACGCCCAGGTAGGCCACGTCGCGCACCAGCGGGTGACGCAGATCCACCGAGTCCGCCTGCGCGTCGCAGAAGCCGCGCGCGCACAGGCGCGCGACCGTCTCCTCGCTCTCGCACTCCATCAGCGCGTCCAGCTCCTGCGCGGAGAGCGGACCGCCTGCCACCGCCAGCCAGGCGATCACGCGGTGCTCCTCCGCCGGCAGCTCGTTCAGGCGATCGGCGATCAGCTGCTCGAGCGTGGAGGGCAGGGCCTTGGCGGCGGCATCGCTGCCTTCGACGCGCACCAGACGCTGCTGCCCATCGGGGCCCTGCGTGTAGTCGACGCCGCCGCGCTCCAGCAGCGCGTCCACCATCTCCAGCAGAAAGAACGGGTTGCCGGCGGCGCGCGGCAACAGATCGGCGCAGACCTCCGCCACGCCCTGCGCCACGCCCAGGTGCTCCTGCACCAGGCGCAGCTGGTTTTCCTGGCTCAAGCCCAGGAGCTCGATCGTGACGACATCCGCGATCAGAGATGCGATGTGGTCATCGGGGCGCGTGATCAGCAGAAACAGGATCGGCAGCGCGTCCGCGTGCCGCATCAGGCCCGAGAGCACCTCCAGGCTCTGCGCGTCCGCCCACTGCACACCGTCCAGCACGACCACCAGCGGCGCCTGCTGCGCCATCCAGGTGAAGGCGCGCCGAAAGCCCACGCTCATGAAGCGCCGGTGCTTGGCGACGTCCGCCTCGTCGTGCGCTTGCGCCAGGCGCCCCGTGGCGAGCGCCGCCATGTGCTGGACGATGTCCGGGCGCTGATCACCGGAGAATGCCTCGCCCAGCGCGTGCCCGACCAGGGCCACGGCCTCCTCCAGCGGCTGATCCAGCATCGCTCCCGTCAGCTCGCGCAGCCACTGCCCGACGTGATAGAAAGGCAGCTCGCGCTGCGCCGGCGAGCAGTCCACGCGCAACAGGCGCGCGCCCGGCGGCAGCTCGGCCAGGAATGCGCTGGTCAACGCGGTCTTGCCGATGCCGATCTCGCCCTTGACCACGCGCGCCACGATGTTGCCCAGCCCGTGCTCGCGGTTCACGGCCTCGTGATAGGCGGCGTGCAGATCCGCGAGCTCCGCGTCGCGCCCGATCAGATCGCGGACCGCCAGCGCCTGTTGCTGCTTCTCCTCGCGGCTGAGCGGGCGGCGCAGCGCGTAGGCGTGCAAGTTGCGCGGCAAGCGCTGGTGCCCCGGCTCCGTGCCGATGCTCAGCTGGGGAACCTCCGACCAGACGAAGTCGCGGCGCACGACGCGATACAGGCCGCCCGCCACCCAGGTCTGCCCGGGGGGAGCGCGCTCCGCGAGCAGCGCGGCGAGCTGCGCGCCGGACTCCTGCACGCTCGGCTGCACCAGGTGGCCGGCGTCGTCGCGGCGGCCCGCGGCGAGTCCGCGCACGATGCCCACGCTGGCGGCGAGCTGTACCGGCAGCGCGTCGCAGGCGCCCTGGATCGCCTCGTGGACGTCCACGGCGAGCCGCCCGGCGTCGGCGGCGGCGCCGTACGGATTGGCGAGCAGGCCGATCACTGCCTCCGCCGAATGCACGCCGGCGGCGCCGGGCGCCTTTTGCCAGGTCCAGCTCGTCCCGCGCTTGAAGGCCATCTCGCCCAGCGTGGAGCGCAGCTGCGCCACCAGCCGTGCGCTGCGCTGCTCGCCGAGCGCGCCGCGCAGGGCGTCCAGCTCGTGCAAGCGCAGCGTGACGATCGCCACATGCCGCACCTCGCGGCCTTCGCGGCTCTTCAGGCGCCCGCGCGCGCGAGACGGGCTCGTGCCTTCGCGTGCGGGCAGCCGCGGATCGTGCGAGGCCACGGCTCCGCTGCCCTGTGAGCCGGTCGACTCCGGGGCGGGGATGCTCTCGGGCTCCGGCTGCTCGCGCGGGATGAAGCGCGCGATCACTGCACCCACCGCGTCCGAGTCGACCAGCACCTGCTTCTCGAGCAGCACCCGTGTGATCGCCGCCGCGAACTCGCGCGCGGTCTGGAAGCGGTCTTCGCGGTTGCGCGAGAGCGCGCGCATCACGATCATCTCCAGCTCGGGCGGCACGCCGGGAGCGATCATGCTGGGCGCTTCAATGTTGGCCTGGCGCACCAGGTCGAGCAGCTCGCGGCCCTCGGTGGCGCGGTACAGCGGGCGCCCGGTGAGCAGCTCGTACAGCACCACGCCCAGCGAGAAGATGTCCGAGCGCCGGTCGACTTGCTCCGCGCGCGCTTGCTCGGGCGACATGTAGCCGAGCTTGCCCTTGAGCACGCCGCGCTCTTCGCGGAACAGGCTGGCGGTCGCGATGCCGAAGTCGGCGACCTTCACGGCGCCATCGAAGCTGACCAGGATGTTCTGCGGCGAGATGTCGCGGTGCACGATCTCGAGCGGCGCCCCGCGATCATCCTTGCGCTCGTGCGCGTAGTGCAGCCCGCGCCCCACCTCGGCCGCGATGTGCGCCGCCACGAACGGCGGAAAGGTCTGCTTCTCCTCGCGCATGCGCCGGACCACCTTGCCGAGGTCGGGGCCCTCGACGTACTCCATGCTGAGCAGCTGGCCTTCTTCCTGCGCGTCCTGGAAGTCGTACACCTGCACGATGTTGGGGTGGTTCAGGCGGGTCGCGAGCCGTGCCTCACCCGCGAACATGGCGCGAAAGTTCGGTGCCGAGAGGTGCTCGGGCAGGATGCGCTTGACCACGAGCACCTTGTAGGTTGCTTCGGCACAGCGCCGGCGTGCCAGGAAGACCTCCGCCATGCCGCCCGCGCCGAGTCGCCGGATCAGCTCGAAGCCCGCGACATTCCGGGCGTCTCGGTCCTTGCGCTCGGCGTGCGGCTTCGCTCGCGAGTCCACGTTTCGGTACACCATCGGCAAGCGCGGGGGCTAACGAGTCATTACGGACTCCGAGGCTTCTTACTGAATCAAATCTTCCAGCGTAGTTTGCGCGGCGGTGTGGCAAATGGTGAGCTGGGAGACACCTAGTGTCCGAAGGGGTGTCGAGCCGCGCGGCGGGCGCATGCTGGTGCCGCCGCGTTGTGCCCTGGTGGCGAGCCCCGATCGAGCGTTTCTGGCGCGCTGCCCCCGGCGGTTTGCTGCAGACTCGCGCGCATGCGGGCGCGGAATCTGGAAGATGGGATTTTACCTCCGGCTGCCGAGGAGCAGCTGACCGAGCTGGTGCGGCGCGGGCCGGTGCGCATCGAACGCATCGTCTCGCACGGCCACTGTTCGGCTCCGGGCTTCTGGTACGATCAAGCCGAGAACGAGTGGGTGCTGGTCGTTCGCGGCGCAGCGCGCCTGGAGTACGACGGGGGCGAAACGTTGGCCTTGAACGCCGGGGATTGCGTCGAGATCCCGTCGCACCAGCGGCATCGAGTGGCCTGGACCGATCCGGAGCGACAGACGGTCTGGTTGGCGGTGTTCTGGCGTTGAGTCAGGTTCTAGGTCAGCGCGCTGTGCATGCGTTCCACCGCCTCGCGCAGGAGCTCGGCGCTCGTGCCCATGTTCAAGCGCGCCCAGCCCTGGCCCTGGGCGCCGAAGCTGAGCCCGGGCGAGAGCGCGATCTTGCCGCGCTCGAGCAGCCGGCGCGCGGGTTCCTCCTGCCAGCCCAGCGCGCGGAAGTCGAGCCAGGCGAGATAGCCCGCCTGGGGCGGGACGTAGCTCACGCCAGGCAAGCGTTCGCTCAGCAACTCGCCCAGCCGTTGGCGATTGCGATCGAGCACGCGCAATAACTCGGAGCGGTAGGCCTCGCCCTCGCGAAAGGCCGCCGCACCCGCGATCACGCCGAACAGCCCGGCGTGATAGGGCAAGTCGAGCGGCAGTTGCCCCAGCAGCGCGCGCGCTTCGGCCCCGCACGCGATCACCAGCGCGGCCTTCAATCCAGCCAGGTTCCAGGTCTTGGAGGCCGAGGTGAGCACGATGCCGCGCGCGGCCGCCGCCGGCGAGACCGACGGGAAGGGTACGTGCTCGGCGCCCGGCAAGGTCATCGGCGCGTGCACTTCGTCGGAGATCACCCAAACGCCGTGCCGCTGCGCCAGCTCGGCGATGGTGCCCAGCGTGTCCCGCGAGTGCACGATGCCAGTGGGATTGTGTGGCGAGCACAGGATGTGGGCGCGCGCGCCGGCCCGGTATGCGCGCTCCACGCCCGCGAGGTCGATGGCGAAGCCGGCGTCACCGCGGGCGAGCGGCACGGGTGCCACCACGCGCCCGTGTTGCTCGATGACGCCGGCGAAGGGCGGGTACACGGGCGGATCGATCACCACGCGATCGCCGGGCGCCGAGCAGATGCGCAGCAACTCCGCGAGGGCGGTCACCACGTCCACGACCAAGCGCGTGTCGTCGGGGTCCGGCGCCCAGCCCCAGTGCGCGCCGGACCATTCGGCGAAGGCTTGCCCGAGCTGGCCGCGGGTAGCGTAGCCGGCGTCGTGGCGCGCGATCGCCGCCTGCAGCGCGCGCTGGATCGGCTCCGCCAGCGGGAAGTCGGTCTCCGCGAGCCAGGCGGGCAGCACGTCCGGAGGATACACGCGCCATTTGGCGCTCTCGCGCTCGCGCAGCTGATCCAGTCCGAGGGCGTCGAAGGGATGCTGGAACATCGTCGGCAGGGCGCTTACTCGTGGCCCTTGCCGGCGGCGGCAGCTTTCAGCCGCGCCTTCAGGCGCGAGGCGTAGCCGGGCTTGTTGCTCTGGCGCGTGCGGCCGATGGCGAGCGCGTCCGCCGGGACGTCTTCGTTCACGCTGGTGGCCGTCGCGACGTAGGCGCCGTCGCCGATGTTCACTGGCGCGATCAGCTGAGAGTCGCTGCCAATGAACACGTCGCGGCCGATCGTGGTCTTGTGCTTGGCATAGCCGTCGTAGTTGCAGAAGATGGTACCGGCGCCAATGTTGGTGTTCTCGCCCACATCACCGTCGCCCAGGTACGAGAGGTGGTTGGCCTTGGCACCGCGGCGCAGGCGCGTGGCCTTGGTCTCCACGAAGTTGCCGAGCTTGACCTCCGCCTCCAGCACGCTGTGCGGGCGCACATGGGTAAAGGGCCCGATCTGGCAGCCAGGCCCGAGCTCGCTGTCGGCCACGACGCTGTAGGGCAGCACGGTCGCCCCGTCGCCGACCCGCGCGTTCTCCAGCACGCAGCCGACGTCGATGCGCGCGCCGTCGCCGATCTCCGTATTTCCGCGCAGGTGCACGTTGGCGTGCACGGTGACGTCGCTGCCCAGCGCCACGGCGTCATCGATGCGCGCGCTCGAGGCGATGCTGGAGCCGGCCAGGCGATGACGGCGCGCGATGCGCGCGAACATCCGGTCCTCCACCTCGCACAGCTGCGACCGATCGTTGACGCCGAGCGTGGCGTCTTCGGAGAGCGAGACCGCCTGCACGCGACCGCGGCTCGCGAACCAGGGCAGGATGTCCGTCAGGTAATATTCGCCCTGCGCATTGTCGTTGGAAATGCCCGCCAGGGCCTCGCGCAAGCTACGCACGTGGACCGCGTACAGGCCGGTGTTGATCTCGTCGATCGCGGCCTGCGCAGCGTCCTTCAGGTCCTTGTGCTCGACGATGCCGAGCACGTCCCCGTTCGCCGCGCGGACGATGCGGCCGTAGCCCTGCGGATCGCGCAGCCGGCACGTACCCAGCCCCAGCTCCGTCGGGCTCTGCGCGGTCGCCGCCAGCCGCTCCAGATCCGCCTGCTCCAGCAAGGGCACGTCGCCGTACAGGATCAGCGCGCGCTCGGCGCTCGCATCCAGGCCCTCCAGGCCGATGCGGGCCGCGTCACCGGTGCCACGCGGTGGATCTTGGACCCGGATGCGGATCAGGCTCGCGCCGAAGGCGGCCAGCAGATACTGCTCGATTTGCTCGCGATCCTTGGCGCTGGTGACCACGACCACCTGCGATGCGCCAGCCGCGCGCGCGGCGGCGACCGGATAGTACAAGAGGGGACGGCCTGCCACGGGATGCAGGACCTTGCTCAGGGGGCTCTTCATGCGCCGGCTCTGACCGGCGGCCAGCACCAACGCGGCGAGGTTGCTCATGCCCGTAGGGTACTAAGGGCTGGAGCCATCAGGCTGGGAAATTCGCACTGCCTAGCGTTGCATGCCGCCGGGGAGTGCCGCCGGGAACGGGGCGGCTACGGGGGGCAGCGGATCGGGGGCGCGCGACCACAAGAGCTCGGTCGCGGTGGTGCCTTCCTTGGCGTAGACGACCACGGCGGCGCCTTCGCTCAGGCGCCGGCCGCGGCCGAAATGGTTGATGCGCTCCATCATGCCGGGGCTGAGATCGTAGCGCTTGCCGATGCTCTGCAGCGTGTCGCCCTCGCGCGCCTGGATCTGCAGGCGCTGGCGGCCCTGCTCCGCCTCGAAATGCGCCAGAAAGCTGGGGCTACCCACCTCCAGCTGTTCACCGACGTTGTTCTCGCGGACCAGCCGCACGCCCTCCAGGTTGGCCTCTCGAGGAATGAACACCTGGAGCACCATGTCCGCCTGCAGGTTGGCGCTCGGATCGAGCCCGTTCCAGACCACGAGATCATCGCGGCGCACCGCGAGCGCACTCGCCAGCAGGTCCAGGTCATCGCCCGGCAGCGTGCGATAGAAGACGCGCTCGCGATCGGCGTAGTGGAACGGGAAGGGCGGGAGCACCACCAGATTCTCCAGGTCATCCAGCGGCGGCAGCGGCTTACCTTGCTCGGTGAACAGCCAGCTGCGCGGCACCAGCAAGGCGGTGCCCGCGCGCGGCCGCTCGTTGGGCTCGAGCCGGTTCAGGGCGCGCAGCTCGGACTCCGACCCCCGCAAGCGCCAGGCGATGTTGGCCAGGCTGTCGCCCACGCGTACGCGATAACTGGCGTACTCCTCGGCGCCGGCGTCCGCCGCCGCCAGCCGGCGCGTCACGCTCGCGCCCTGACCTTCCGGAACGTACACGGGCCACAGGCGCGGCGGCTCGCCCGCCACCGCGGGTGGCGTGCGGCCCTTCAGGTACTGCGGATTGAGCCCGGTGATGACGCTGTTCTCGACACCCGCGTGCTGCGCGATGCGCGACAGCGGCACACCCGGGCCGACATAGACCGTATCAAACGTGAGCGGCGCATCCGGCTGCACATCGGAGAAGCCGAAGGCGCGCCGGTTCTTCATCACGATCGCGGTGGCCAGCACCTTGGGCACGTACAGCGCCGTCTCCCAGGGCAGCCCCGCCTCCAGGCGGGAGAGCCGCCAGAAGTCGTTGGTGTTGTACTTCCGGATCGAGCGCGTCAGGCCGGCATAGCCCATGTTGTATGCGGCCATGGCGAGCTCCCAGCTGCCGAAGCGCCGCCACAGCTCACCCAGGTATGCCGTGGCCGCTTGGGTGGAGCGCCACGGATCGAGCCGCTCGTCCACCCAGCGATCCACGGTCAGCCCGAACAGGCGCGCGGTCTCCGGGATGAACTGCCAGAGCCCCACCGCGCCCGCGCGCGAGCGGCTGCTCACGTTGTGCCCGCTCTCCACCATCGATAGCCAGAGCAAGTCGCTGGGCAGACCGGCGCGCACTAGCTCGGCCTGGATCATCGCGGCATAGCGCCCGGCACGCCGCGCCCAGATCTCGGTCATGGCGCGACCGCGCACCGAGTCACGGTAGAACTTGATGTAGTCGAGCGTGCGCTGTTCGTAGCTGCAGGGTAGGTCGGGTGGGTTCAAGTCGCGCGGCCACGCCGCGTTCGGCGCAGCCTGGGAAGGAGCCGCAGTCGAGGGGGGCAGCAGCCCGCTCAGATTCAGCGAGGGCCCGGGCCGCTCGATGGCGAGCGGCAGCTCCCCATCCAGGTCCGGGCGCCGGCGCGGCTCGGGAAAGAGCGCGCGCTCGGCTGCGCGCAGCTCCTCCTCCGGGTTGTCGGGGGGCTCTTCGCGCGGCCGCTCCTCGCGCGGAGCCTCGCCGGCTCGCGCGGGCTCCTGCGCTTCGAGCTTGCGCTCGCCGCCGCCGCGGCCGGGACCGATGCGCACGTGCAGCTTGGGATTGGCAGCGTTGGTACCGGAGACCTTGGTCTCTGCACCCCACGCGGGTGCCGCCAGGGCGCTGCCGAGCACGAGTGCACGAAACAGAGGCGAGCCGGTGGAGGCGCAGCGCATCGGGGAGCCATTTCTCTAGCTCCGACCGGTGAATGGGTCAAATACCGCGGGAACGACCGCCGGCCTCCTGCGTGTGGCGCAGAGCGGTGCCGAGCGCGCGGCTTCCCCATTGCAACGCCGCCGCCCAGGCCAGGGGAGGATGGAAGCGCCGGGAGGACGACGGCACCCGGGGCTCTGCCGGAGAGCGATCGTGGGGGCTCGTTCCGGCGGCTTCCGCCGACACACCGCGCACCTGGTATACGGGTGCGTCGGGGTTGAACTCGGGTTGGTTCTCGATGCGCGCGCGCGGCACGGGCGCTGCGACGCGATGCTCCGCGAGTTGCACCGAGCCGAGCCACTCCGTCGGCACCAGGGCCTTGCGCCCCCCGAGACGGATCTCACCGTTGAGGACCAGGTAGCGGCAATGCCAGCTGTCATCGTCGACGATCAGGTCCTCGATGTGGCCGACGTTGCCCTGTGCGTCGTCGAGCCCGAATCCGATTAACTGTTTCAGCGACTGCAACGAGGGCGCTCTGGCGAGCTCCAGCTCGACCTGATCCCGCGTACCGTCGACCACCCAGCGGCGGGAGGCCCACTCCGCCTTGCGCAGTCGGAACGGAGAGACCAGCGCGCGGCGCTCGCCAGCGGGTGGTGCGGCGTCGACGAGCAGGTAGCGAACGATCCAGGTGCGCGGCTCGAGCAGGAAGTCCATGCACCGCCCGACCTCGCCATCCTGCGCGCTCAGTCGATACCCGAGGATCCTGGAGGCACTTCTCAACATTGCTCGAAACCTTTCTTCCGCCGTCCGCTCGCTCGCGCAGCAGCGAAGGCGCGCTATGCAGGCAGGATGCCAAGGGGCCTCGCGCCGCTGGCTCGCGCTCGACGTGAGCGCGGCCGAGCGGATTTCGCGCGGCCTTTCCGGGGCGAAACGCGAGCTCGGTAGGGCGCGCGGCACCCAGGCGCCGAGTGGCGTTTCGCCTCGCTGAGGCGAGTCGTCGCGGGGTCGAGCGGACCGGGCGGGCTTGGGCCCGCGCGTCACTTCACATAGACTGTCTTGATGTTGACGAATTCCTGAATCCCGAACACCGAGAGCTCACGGCCGAAGCCCGACTGTTTCACGCCGCCGAACGGCAAGCGCGGATCGGAGCGGACGAACTCATTGACGAAGCAGGAGCCCGCGTGCAACTCGCTCTTGGCGATCTGCTCCGCGCGCGCCCGATCGCGCGAGAAGACGGCCGCGCCGAGCCCGAAGCGCGTATCGTTGGCGATGCGGATGGCGTCCTGCTCGTCGCGCGCTTCGATCACGGCCGCGACCGGACCGAACAACTCCTCGTCATACGCCGGCATACCCGGTCCGACGCTGGAGAGCACCGTCGGCGGGTACCAGGCACCGGGGCGAGCTGGCACGCTGCCGCCCAGCATCAACAGCGCACCGGCGGCCAGGCTCTTCTGGACCTGCGTGTGCAGCTGATCGCGCAGCTCCTCGCTCGCCATCGGCCCGAGCTGTGTCCGGGGATCGAGCGGATCGCCGGGCACGCGCTGTTGCATGCGAGCGATCAGCTCGGCTTCGAAGGCCTCGCGCACGGAGTGCACGGCGATCAGCCGCTTGGCGGCGATGCAGCTCTGGCCCGCGTTGCCCAGTCGGCTCGCCACGCAGGCCTCCGCGGCTGCCTTCAGGTCAGCGTCGGCCAGGATCAGGTAGGCGTCGGAGCCGCCCAGCTCCAGCACCATCTTCTTGAGCGCGCCTCCCGCGCGCCCGGCGACGGCGCGACCCGCCTCGGTGCTGCCCGTGAAGGTGACGGCGGCGACGCTCGGATGCTCGATCAAGGTCTGAGTGTGCTCGCTCGTGAGCCGCAGGTTGGTCGCTACCCCTTCCGGAGCGCCCGCATCGCGCAACAAGCTCGCGATCGCCTCAGCGCAGCCCGGCACCAGGGAAGAGTGCTTCAGCAAGACCGCATTGCCGGCCATCAGTGCCGGCGCGGCGAAGCGGAAGAACTGCCAGAAGGGGAAGTTCCAGGGCATGATCGCCAGCACCACGCCGAGCGGCTCAAAAGCCACGTAGCTGCTGCTCGCGTCGCTCTCGATCAATTGCGGCTGCAGGAAGCTCTTGGCGTTGTCCGCGTAGTAGTCGCAGACCCAGGCGCACTTCTGCAGCTCGGCCTTGCCCTCGCTCACGGGCTTGCCCATCTCGCGCGCCATCAGCTCGGCGTTCTCGCGCGAACGCTCGCGCAGCAACAGGCCAGCTTTTCGTAGTACCTGCGCGCGCTCCGAGAAGCGCAGCCGCGCCCAGTCTCGTGCGGCACGGGCCGCGCGATCGGCGAGGCCGGAGGCGTCGCTCCAGGGAGTCAGGTTGTAGGTGGCGAGAGATTCGCCGGTGGCGGGATTGATGGATAGCACGCACTCCTCCTGCCATGGACCTGCCGCTCCCATTGCGCGCGTCTAGCCTGCGCTGCCCAGCGTTGCCGAAAGCGCCGGCAGAAGCGGCATGCGACTTGCTGCGGCAACATCGAGTCTGCCTTCGCGCCAGGAGCGGAGCACCCGGAGGAAGAACCACCGCTCCGGCCGAAGATTCACCATCAACGAAATGGAGAGGAATAGGCGATGAGCAAATATGATTCAGATGATCCATCCCGTGACCGTGGCGCTCGCGATCGTGAGCTGACCTGGCGCGATCGCGTGCGAGACGACCGCTACGGTCAGCAGCGCCGCGAGGACGACTATTCTGCCTCCGATTACCGCTATGACTATCGCTCGGCGCGCTATGGCGCGGACCAGCGCGACGAGGATCGCAGGCCGGGCCGCTACGCGCGCGACGACCGCGACGAGGACAACTATTCTGGCTACTCCGGCTCGCCCTATTACGGGTCGGGCTACTCGGGCCCTTATGGCTCGGGCTGGCGCGAAGGCGGGCGGTACCAGGAGCGCGCGCTCGCGGAGCGAAACCCGCGCGGGCGCGGCGGCTATCCGGAGCGGTATCAAGAGCAAGGCTGGTCGCGCGATCCGCGCACGGACGACGTGTACGGCCACGACTACGAAGCGCGCTGGCCTCCGAGCGGCTCGGGCAGCGAGGCCTACCATCGCCCGGTGCGCTGGCGTGCTGACAGCGAGCTGGGCAACCGCGAAGGCCGCTGGGGATCCCGCGGTTGGAGCAGCGGGGAGGGCGTCCGCAGCTCTGGCAACTATGGGAAGGGGCCGAAGGGCTACGTGCGCTCGGATGAGCGCATTCGCGAGGACGTCTGCGATCGGCTGAGCGACGATGACGAGCTCGACGCGAGCGATATCACGGTGACGGTCAGCAATGGCGAGGTGCGGCTCGAGGGTACCGTGCTGGATCGCCAGTCGAGGCACCGCGCCGAGGACCTGGCGGAGTCCGTCAGCGGCGTGCAGGACATCAGCAACAACCTGCGCGCGCGCAAGGGTTTCTTCCGTGAGATCAGCGACAAGCTGAGCGGCGAAGATCGGGATGACCACCGCGGCCACGCCGGCTCGGGCACCCACAACTCGCCCACGCAGAGCTCGCCCCCTCAGGGCACACCCCTGCAGAGCTCGTCGCTGGCCAACTCCAGCAAGGGGGGCATGTCGGCCAATCGCTAGCGCCCCCCGGAAGTGCGCGCTGCTTCTATCCCGCGCTGCGCACGAAAGCCCCACGAGCCAGCAGGTTCGTGGGGCTTCTTTTCTGGATGGTGAACGTCGGGCGCCTCGGGCGGGCGATCTGCCCGCCCTGGGGCGAGCTCAGTGGTGGTGGGGACGATGCTCGTCCGGGCGCACTTCGCGGGCTCGCGCGCTGGGCGGAGGCGGAGCGTCCGAATCGGCCGTCACCGGACCCAGCAGCTCGTCAAACAGGGCGCGATAGTGCACCATGGCTTGGCGCAGCTCCTCGGTGTTGATCTTGCCGGCGCGGTTGGTTTGCTCCAGTTCGTGCGCGGCGCGGTAGTGGCCGACGATGGCGCCGTATTCGACGGATAGGTCGGCGACGCTCTGCTCGAAGTCTTCGACGGGGTAGCCCCTGGCCATCATCACGCGCTGGACCAGCTCGTGCGCCCCGCTCACCGCGGCGCTGGGCGTGTCCACAAATTGCTCCTGCCGCTGCCGCCAGGACTGCGCGAAGTTGGCACACTCGCTCGGGGAGAGGGCGCGCAGCGGCAACTTACTCACGCGACGCTGGCGTGCCTCGAGCACGCGCTGGGCACGCGTGGCGCCGTATTGCTGGACGGCCATATCGTATTCGGGACCGAATTTTTCCCGCAACTGTTTCTGTCGGCGCGCAGGTGCGTTTCGCCACAGTGTGACGGCAAGGACCGCTATCAGGATGGCAGCCACGAGGATGGCTGCAACGATCAATAGGTTTGTTGAATCGGCCATGAAACGGGAGGGTGCAAGGCATGTGCCGGGCCACGGAAAGCACTCCGCAGGCGCGCAGCGGATGCTATGAGGGACGGCGATGACCACAGCTCCACGGAGCACCTCCCGGCGCCATCAGGCGCGCAAACCCGCATCTAATTCCTCGAGTTCTTCTCGGACCCTCGCGTCGACGGCCCGCGAATCCTCCCTGAGCGCAGCCGCCACGGCGACCTTGCTGCGGCCGATCGAAAAGGCCCCTACGGGGATGCCCGGCTTTGACGAGATCACCGGCGGCGGGCTGCCGCGCGGCCGCCCGACGCTGCTCTGCGGCGGGGCAGGTTGCGGCAAGACGCTGTTCAGTCTGCACTTCCTGGTGCGCGGAGCCGTCGAATATGGCGAGCCGGGCGTCTTCCTCGCCTTCGAGGAGCGAGAGCAAGATCTGATCAAGAACGTGGCCTCGCTCGGCTTCGATCTCGGCGATCTGGTGGAGCGGAAGCTGATCGCCCTCGATCACATCCACGTGGACCGGATGGAGATCGAGGAGAGCGGCGAATATGACCTCGAGGGGCTGTTTCTCCGGCTGGAGCTGGCGATCAATCAGGTCGGCGCGAAGCGCGTGGTGATCGACACTCTGGAGACGATCTTCGGCGCGTTCTCCAATCAGACCATCTTGCGTTCCGAGCTCAACCGGCTGTTCTCGTGGCTCAAGGAGCGTGAGTTGACCACCGTCATCACGGGCGAACGCGGCGACGGTGCGCTCACGCGGCGTGGTCTGGAAGAGTATGTGTCCGACTGCGTGGTGCTGCTGGATCACCGGGTGCGGGACCAGATCTCGACGCGCCGCGTGCGCGTCGTGAAATACCGCGGCACGAGTCACGAGACCAACGAGTTTCCCTTCTTGATCGACGAGACGGGCATCACGGTCGTGCCCATCACCTCTGTATCCCTGACCCATTCCGTCTCGGAAGAACGCGTCTCGAGCGGCGTACCAAAGCTGGACGCCATGCTGGGGGGCGACGGCTACTATCGGGGCTCGACGGTCCTGGTCTCCGGCACTGCCGGCACCGGTAAGAGCAGCCTGTGCGCTCATTTTGCCGATGCCACGTGCAGCGCCGGGCAGCGTTGCCTCTATGTTTCTTACGAGGAGTCGCCGCGGCAGATCCAGCGCAACATGGGCAGCATCGGGCTGGATCTAGCGCGCTGGGGCGAGCAGGACCTACTGCGCTTTCTGGCGCTTCGCTCAACTAGCCACGGATTCGAGGCGCACTTGGCATTGATCCACAAATGCGTGCGCGAGTTCGCGCCGGCCTCCGTGATCCTCGACCCAGTGGGCACCCTCCTGAGCGCCGGGGCGGCGGACGAGGCGCAGCTCATGTTGGTGCGCATCATCGACTCGCTCAAGGCCAAGGGAATCACCACGTTGCTCACCAATCTGACACATGGAGGAGAAGCTCTCGAGCAGACCATGGTGGGAATCTCATCCCTTGCGGACACCTGGCTCCTGCTCAAGAATCTGGAGACGAACGGTGAGCGGAATCGCTGCCTGTATGTGCTGAAGTCGCGTGGCATGGCCCATTCGAACCAGATCCGCGAGTTTTTGATCACTGCTGACGGTATCGATCTGATCGAGCCGTACATTGGTCCCGAGGGCGTGCTGACGGGGACGGCGCGCGTCAGCCAGGAACTGCGCGAGCGGATCGAGCAGGACGGCATGAGGTCAGAGGAGGAGCGCCGCCAGCGCCTGCTGGAGCACAAGCGCGTGGTGCTGGAGCAGCGCATCGCCGCCTTGCGCGCCGAGTTCGAGGCCGAAGCGGCGGATCTCGAGGCGCTGCTGAGCGCCTCCCATTCGACCCGGAAAGCCTGGGGCTCCGTTCGCGAGCGCATCAGCCGAGCGCGGGGCGCGAGCGAACAGGCCCCTCAGAGCGAACGCATCAGCAGGGCAATCCCGGCGCCATCGGCGCCCCAGCGCAGCAATGGCCAGCGCAAGCAAAAGGTTCAGCGGGCTTAGCCAGCGAGGAGGATCCATGGTGAAGAGCGGCAGCAACACCAAGAATCAGAGACCGCGGGCAGAGCGTGTCGGGAGCCCGGCGAGCACCCGCGTGGAAAAGTCACCGGCCAAAGCGCGCACCAATGGAGACGGCATGGCCATTTCGACCAGGGATGAGAGCGCCCCGGGGGACACGTGGACCTTGCGGCTCTACGTCGCGGGGGACACGCCCAAATCGCGCACCGCTCTGGCCAATCTGCAGCGCCTGTGCGAGGCGCACCTGGCCGGCAAGAAGTACGAGATCGAAGTGATCGACCTCAAGACCCGCCCGGAGCTGGCCAAGGCGCATCAGATCCTCGCCTTGCCGACCCTGATCCGCAAGGTGCCCGAGCCGGTCAAACGAGTGATCGGGGACTTATCGAACGCCGACCGGACCCTCATCGGGCTCGAGCTCGCCTGAAAGTGGCGAGCTCTCGCATGGCGCTACCGATCCGCGAGTTCCCGTGCGGGGTGCTGTTCCCGCACGGCAATGGGGGGGCTGCGTGAGCGCCGTCCGGGCTGTGCGCAGACGTCTTGCAGGAGAACGGCGGTGGCTGCGGACCTGGAGCAGATGAATTTCGAGCCTGCGAATCCGGAGCCGCTGAACCTGGAGGCGGCGCCCGGAGACGAGCTGCGCCGCCGGCTGGAAGAGGCCTTGCACACACTGGATGCGATCCAGAACGGCAGCGTGGACGCAGTGGTGGTCAACGGGCCTCACGGTCCGCAGATCTTCACGCTGGAGAGCCCGGACCATCCGTTTCGGACCTTCGTCGAGGGCATGCAAGAGGGCGCCCTGACGCTGGCCGGCGACGGCACCATTCTGTATGCGAATACGTTCTTCGGCACCTTGACCGGCGTGCCCGTGAACGAGCTGATCGGCAGCTCCTTGTCCAGCTTGTTGACGCCCGGCTCTCGCGGACTGTGTGAGAGCCTGATCGCGCAGGGCCTGAGCGCGCCGGTCAAGCAGACCTTGCGGCTGGAGACGCAGCAAGGCGGCATTCCCGTCCAGCTGACGCTCAGCCCGCTCTCCTCCGGCGAAATGCCGACCTGTTGCGCTGTCGTGTTCGATCTGCGCGAGCGCGAGCAAGCGGAGCGCGCGCGCGCCGAGCGGGAAGCAGCGGAAGCCGCCAATGCGGCCAAGGATCGCTTTCTGGCGATCCTGGGTCACGAGATGCGCTCACCCTTGAACACCGTGCTCGGTTGGGCCCAGATCCTCGGCAATCGCAGCGATCTGGATGCCACCGTGCGCAAGGCGGCCAAGACCATCGAGCGCAACGCGCGCGCGCAGGCGCAGCTGATCTCGGAGTTGCTCGACGTCTCGCGCATCGTGGCAGGCAAGCTGCACCTCGAGGTCGAGATCGTCGACTTACGGGCGGTGGTGGCCTCGGCAGTCGCCGCGGCCCGGCTCACGCTGGACAAGGAAGTGCAGATCACTGACTCGTCGTCGGTCAGCGATGCTTACGTGCTGGGCGACCGCACGCGGCTGGAACAGATTCTGACGAACCTGATCGGAAATGCCGTCAAATTCACCGAAGCAGGGGGGCGCATCGACGTGCGCCTCTCGCAGGCGGACCGGCACCTCGAGCTGGCAGTCAGCGACAACGGTTCCGGCATCCCGTCGGACCAGATCGATACGATCTTCGAGCTGTTTCAGCAGCTCCCGGGGAGCCGGCGCAAGGGCGGCCTGGGGCTGGGCCTGAGCATCACCAAGCAGCTCGTCGAGGCGCACGGCGGGCAGATCCACGTGGCGAGTCCGGGCGCGGGCCTGGGCTCCACCTTCACGGTGCGCCTGCCCCGAGTGAACGGGCCTCTGCCCAGTGCGGACGAGGTGCACGAGCAGGAGACTCGCCTGGCCAACCGTCGCATCCTGGTCATCGATGATGACGCCGACATCCTGGAGTTGATGCGCTTCGCGCTCGAGCAGCGCGGCGCCCATGTCGAGACGGTGCAGAGCGCCGCGGCCGCTCTGGAGAAGCTGGCTACGGGCCGATACGACGTACTGGTGAGCGATTTGGGTCTGCCCGATCAAGATGGCCTCGCACTTTTGGCGGCGATCCGCGCGGACGCCGAGCTGGGCAGACAGCTCGGGCGATCTTTGCGAGCCGTGGCCTTGACCGGTTACGCGAGCGCGTCCGACGCGCAGCAGTGCGCCGCGGCGGGCTTCGAGCTGCATTTGGTCAAACCGATCAGCCCCTGGGAGCTGGCTCGGTCCATCACGCGCCTGTTGGAGCGGCCTCCGCTCTAAACGACGCGCACTGCGGCCGTGCGCGTGGCCTGCGCTTTGCACCGTTTTCGCGCATGTCCTCGCGTCGTTTTTCCCTGCGTCGTTCTCTCGCTCCCGGCCTGGTCTTGGTGCTCCCTGCGCTGGCCCTGGCCCTCGCCGCCGTGACCTGGCGCCGGCATTCGGTGCCGCAGCCGATGCCGCGCCTGCCCGTCCGACGCAAGTCGCCACGTTCGAGCACGAGTGCGCGCGCCGATCTTGCCGGCGCCCCAGCTCCGGACGTGGTCGTCCCGCATTGGTTCTGGGACGCAGGGGAGATGGACCAGGACGAGCGCGACGATCCGGCGGAGATTCCCCACAGCGGGCTGCCGCTGGTGAGCGAAGCGTCGCAATCTGCCGCAGTCCTGGACCCTGCCGATCATGAAGCCTCCAGTGCCGTGCTGCATTGGTGAGTGCTTCGACGGGCCGAGCAGCTGAGGCGGCGGCCGAGCGCGCGGCACGGGGGTTGCCTGAGCAGAGGTGGAGGAGATTCCATGAACCGAAACACCGGCACCCCCAATCAGTCTCAGTCCCAGCCCCAGCCGGGGCAGCCGCCGCGCAATCCCAGCGCCCCCGAGCCTGACCAGAGCGAGCACGTGGAAGGCGAGGGCAGCTACACCGCGACGCATCGCTATAACGAGGGCCTGCGTGAGCACCTGAAGACGCACGACGTGGAGAGCGAGGCAGAGGAGGCCCGAGAGGCTCTCGAAGGGGAGGAGCGCGCCGAGCTCGAGCAAGCCGAGCAGCGCGGAAAATCGCGCGCGGCAGAGCAGGAGCGAAGCTCCAAGCGCGAGCCCACCAAGCACTGAGCGGAGCCCCGAAGCCGCATGAAAACTGAAGTCGCATGAGCACTGAAGTCGCATCCGGCGCGGACGCCGGCGAAAAGCATGGCGCGGTCGGCGTGCTGAGCGCCGACGAAGAGTTGCAGCAGGCCGTATGCGCCGCGCTGATCGAAGCTAGCGATCTGGACAGTCGCGGGATCGCTGTCAGCGCGCAGAGCGGGGTGGTCGCACTCTCGGGGGTGGTGCGCTCGCGCCAGGATTGGGTGCGAGCGCTGCACATCGCGCGCGACCAGAGCGGCGTGGATGCCGTTCAGACGGAAGGGCTAGCGATCGAAGGCGCGTGAGGCGCTCGCGCGCAGTCGTCTCGAGCGGCCCCTGTTCCGCCCGTCTGTTCCACCCGTCTGTTCCAAGCGGTCTGTTGCACCAGGCCGTGTACCATCAGACACAAATGCTCGGCTGTGGCAAAGCTGCCGGGCACGCCCGCCGGCGTGCCCGGCGCAGTGCTGTCCGACGCTGCCCTGGAACTCGACGGATTTCGCGCAGATGTGGCCCGAAAAATTGGCTTGGCATTGCGTTTGCGATGTGTCCCACCAGGCGCAACCCGAAAGCGCCGAAAGGTGAGACAGATATGACCACGAGATTTGCGGGAGCCTGGACGCTGGGTGCTGCACTGTGGAGCTTGCTCAGTGCTGGACCCGTCCTGGCGGCAGAGACGGTGGTCGTGACGACCCCATCCACCACGAGCACCCAGGTCGAGCCCTCGGGCACTCTGCCCAATCGCTACTTGCTCCGCTCCGGCGTCTTCACGCTGGGCGCCGCGTACATCCCGTCGCTGGTCGTGGCGATCGAGAGTGAGCGTGAGGCGGACAACCACCTCTACGCGCCGGTGGTCGGGCCCTGGCTGGATCTCGCTGCGCGCGACCACTGCAGCGGCGACTGCTCCGGGGAGACCGTCAACAAGGTGCTGCTCGTGACCGACGGCGTATTTCAGGGCCTCGGAGCGCTGCAGATCATCGGCTCCTTCGTGATGCCGGAGACGCGCACCGTGGCTCTGCACAACGCCGACGGTTCCACCGCTTTGGCCCTCAGCGTGATGCCGGCGAGCTTCGGCCACGGCGCGAACGGCGTGCTCGCTGTCGGCAAGTTCTGAAGCTCTCCCATCCACAAGCAATCCATCCACTCATCACCAAGTTTTGACAACGAGGAATATCATCCATGTGGACTCTACTTTTGCTGATCCTGATTCTGGCCATCGCCTTCTCGGTCCCCGCGTGGCCCTATAGCCGCGGCTGGGGCTACTACCCGAGCGGCGGCCTGGGCGTGGTCCTGCTCGTGCTGCTGCTGTTCATGTTCCTGCGCCCCATCTGACGAACTTTTTCGAGAGGAGTCTCTGCCATGCGTGCGTTCGAGATCGGTATTCCCGCCCTGTTCGTCCTGGCCGCTTGTGGTGGGGCGGAGTTGAACCAAACCCGCGCGACCAACGTGCAGGCGTCGATGATCGCTGCCGAGAAGGTCGGCGCCAACGATCAGCCCAAGGCCGCTCTGCATCTGCAGCTGGCCAGGGAGCAAATGGAATCCGCCAAGCGCCTGGCGGCCGACGGCGATCAGGTGAGCTCCGACCTGATGCTGGAGCGCGCCAAGGTGGACGCAGAACTGGCGATGCAACTCGCGCGCACGGAGCGCGAGCAACAGAACGCCCGTCAGGCGTGGGAGAAAATTCGGGAGCTGAAGCAGGAGCAACCGCGCCAGCCCGGCGGGTGAGCGCGGCCGGGATTTCGAGTCGAGCATGGGCGGCGCGCCGCCGAGGAGAGTAGCTGTGTTGGACACGAGAAGAACACTTTATATTCCTGGGTTCGCCGCGCTGGTGCTCGGCGCAGCCGCTTGCGGGGGTGCTGCCGCGCCATCGACGGAGCTGCTGACGGCGCGCCAGGCCTATGATGAGGCCCGCAACGGCGAGGCGGCGCGGCTCAATCCCACCGGCGTCCACCAGGCGGCGAAAGCCATGCAGGCCGCGGAAGCCGCACACAAGGACGACGCCGGCTCGCAGCGCGAGAAGAACTACGCATACATTGCGCTGCGCAGGAGCGAGATCGCCATCGCCGGCGCCAGCGAGGCGCTGGCCAAGCAAGAGCAACAACGCGCTGATCAAACTTACCAGGCGCAGCTGGAGCAGCAGTCGCAGCGAGCCGAGCAGCAGCGCAGCCGGTACGCGCAGCAGCTGAACCAGACCGAAGTCCAGCTGCAGCAGAACGCGCAGGCGCTCCAGCAGCGCCAGCAGGAGCTTCAGCAGGCGCGGGCCGAGGCGGAAAAGGCCCAGGCCGAGCTGCGGAATGCCGATGCTCTGCGTGAAGAGGCCGGAAGGATGATCATCAGTCTCTCGGGCGTACTGTTCGAGTCGGGTGGCGACTCCCTGTCCCAGCTGGCGGAGCGGCGACTGGACACGGTGGTCCAGGCGCTCGCTGCCTACCCCGATCGACCGATCCTGGTCGAGGGCTACACCGATTCACAGGGCAGCGAGGAAAAGAATCAGCAGTTGAGCCAGCGCCGGGCGGAGGCCGTGCGTGAGTACCTCCAGCAACGTGGCATCGACCCGGCGCGGCTGCGCGCCGTCGGCAAGGGCGAGGCCAACCCGGTGGCAAGCAACGACACCGCCGAGGGCCGAGCCAACAACCGGCGGGTCGAAATCGTCGTGGAGCGCGTGAGCGAGAGCCGCAGCTCGAGCACCAGCGACAGCTCCAGCGCCAGCGACCGAGCTGTGGGCTCCCCAGCTGCGCCGGGGACGGACGTGGATCGCACTACCATGCGCTAGCGAACTGTCAGTGTTGCACGACACGAGGACCGACTCCGCCCGGCGGGGTTCGGTCCTCATGCTTTTGGTGGGGCCGGCGCCGGCTCAAACCGCAAGTGAACCCCGTCTAGCGTGCCTCACGAGCGACGTTTCTCCACGAGTGGGCAGCGCATGCGCGGGAGAAATGGCCAGAGCCGGCGGCATGCTTCCTGCTTTAAGCAGAGGGTGCGCCTGGCCCGAGCCGCCGCTCGCGAGCCTGAAGGCGAGAAAGTCCGTTCGGAATTCGAGCCGAAGGGCTGAGAAAACGAGGCACTATGTCGTTGAACACGAGAATTCACGCTGGAATTCGAGGCGCGCTGGCTGCGGGTGCACTGGCCGTTCTCGCCAGCGTCGGTGCAACAGGTTGCGCCGCAACCGTAACAGCCGAGCCCGCCACCGCAGACGTGGTGTTCTCCTATCCCGTCGTGCGCGTCGAGAGTGCGCCGGCGCGCGTGTACGAGCGCCCCCACGTGCACTACCGCGGCCGTGACGCCTATCTGGTGAATGGCCGCTGGTACTACCCGACGGACCGCGGCTGGGTTTACTTCCGCGAGGAGCCCAGCGAGCTGAGGCGCTATCGCGAGGCCCATGCCGACTCTCGCGAGCCTCGCCGCTACGAGGCGCCGCGCGAGGAGCGCCGGCGCCGCTACTACGACTGAGACCGCTCATGGCGACAGATAGCTTAGGCAAGGAGAAATCGATGCGCAGTTCATGCAGCAAATGGGGCGTTGGAACGCTGGCGCTGGCCGCCTCCCTGGGGTTGTCCGGGTGTTTCATCACCACGGACGACGACGGGCGTTCTCGTGGGCCATTGCCCAGGGGTACGCTGACGGTGGATTGGACGATCGACGGGCAACGCAGCGCTCTCGACTGCGCCGACTTCGGCGTGGATCGCCTGGAACTCGTCATCTACGATCTCTCGGGAGCGGAGGTGGACGAGGTCGAGCCCTTTTGCGAGTCGTTTCAGGTCTCGGTCGATCTGGTGGAGGACAGCTATTTCGCTGACGTGACCCTGGTGGACAGCGCGGACCGGTCGGTCACGCTGACCAAGACCCTGGACGCCCTCGACATCATCGAAGGCACCGACCTGAACGTCAGCGTCGACTTCCCGATCGATTCTTTCCTGTGAAGGCCCGCTCGGCCTCCACCGAGGCGGGAAGTCCCGAGCTGGAGGCCGAGCTGGAGCCACCGTGGCCGTAGTGCCACGCCCAGGGGCGCGAGCCGATAAGACGGAAAGCGCGCGGCGCTGGATTGGCCGCCAGCTCCAGGGCTGCGCCGACGGCCGGACCAGCCGAGAAGGCGCGGCCACAAGCCGGGAAAAGGTGCAGCGCCGGGCTTTTTTGCCCCGCTGCTGCGTTAACCAGAGCGTGAGAAAGAACTGGACGACAAGCGTTCGGCTCAGCAAGATTCCTTCAGCTGGGGGCCTGTGTGATCCAGCCATTTTCGCGAGAGTCACTGAGCATGAGCAGACGGATCTTGGTGATCGATGACGATCAGAGCATGTGCGAGCTCATCCAGGACGCCCTGCAGCGCAATGGCTGGGAAGTAACCTGGAGGCTCCGCGGCGACGAGGGGCTGGAGCTCGTCCGGGAGCAAAATTTCGACGTCGTGATCACGGACGTCAACCTCGAGCAGATGAACGGCCTCGATCTGTGCCGCAACCTGACCGAGAACCGCCCGGATACGCCCGTGATCGTCATCACTGCTTTCGGCAACATGTCGTCTGCCATCGCGGCGATCCGCGCCGGGGCGTATGACTTCATCAACAAGCCGATCGACATGGCCCAGCTTTCGCACGTGATCGATCGAGCGGTCCAGCACCGGCACCTGCGCGAAGAGGTGAAGCGGCTGCGCGAGGCGTCCGAGATCAGTCCGGGCAAGGGCGGCCTTCAGGGCGAGAGCCGCGCGATGCTCAAGGTGTATGATCTGATCCGGCGGGTCGCATCCACGGACACCACCGTGCTGCTGACCGGAGAGAGCGGCACGGGCAAGGAGCTGGTGGCGCGCGCGCTGCACACGGAGAGTTCCCGCTCGCAGATGCCGTTTGTGGCCATCAACTGCGCTGCTGTGCCGGGCAGCTTGCTGGAGAGCGAGCTGTTCGGGCACGTGAAAGGCGCGTTTACTGACGCGAAGGCCACGCGCAAAGGCATGTTCGAGCAAGCCAGCGGAGGGACGTTGCTGCTCGACGAGATCGGCGAGATGCCGCTCGACATGCAGCCCAAGCTGCTGCGCGTACTCCAGGAGCGGCAAGTGCGCCCGGTCGGCGGCAACACCGTGGCACCGGTCGATGCCCGCATCATCGCCGCCACGAATCGCGATCTGGAGGGCGAGGTGGAGGCCGAGCGCTTCCGGGAGGACCTCTACTATCGGCTGAACGTGGTGCAGATCCACGTGCCCCCGCTGCGCGCTCGCGGCAACGACGTGCTGCTCCTGGCGCAGCACTTCGTGCGCAAGTTTGCGGAGCGCATGGGGAAGGGGGTGACCGGCATCTCCAGCGAGGCTGCGAAGAAGCTGCTCGAATACGACTGGCCCGGCAACGTCCGGCAGCTGGAGAACTCGATGGAGCGCGCTGTCACCCTGACGCGCTTCGAGCAGATCACCGTCGAGGACCTGCCGGAGCGGATCAGCCGCTACGAGAGCTCACGGCTGACCATCGCAGACGTCGACTCCGAGCACATCCTGACCCTCGATGAGCTGGAGAAGCGCTACATCGAGCGCGTGTTGAAGGCAGCTCAAGGGAACAAGACCCAGGCAGCCAAGCTGCTCGGCGTGGACCGGCGGACGCTCTACCGCAAGCTGGAGCGCTACGAAGGCGGCAGCAGTAGCAGCAGCACCAGCTGACGGCGGCGCCGAAGCGAGCTGTCGGTCAACTGAAGTGACCCCGCTCGCCAGCTCCATCGTGATGTGTGAGCTTTGTTAAAACCCGCTCGGGCACGCGGGCGATGGCTCGGGAAGGTGCCGGGGGAAACGTCCTGGGGGAACGCCCCCGGAGGAAACGTGGCCGGGGACTCCGCCGCTGAACGGCTCACCCCAGCGCGTGGCGATGCAGCGTCGAACCCTCCATCGCAGCGCGATCGAGCGAGGCGTCCGGCGTTGACGCCGGCTTCTTCCCGCGCTCTTGCACGGCGCGGCGGATGAAGGCGACGACGTCATCCAGCTGAATCGGCTTTACCAGGAAGCGGTCTGCTCCCATCGTCGATAGCCGCTGCCACTCGCGCGCACCGCCCGATGCCGTCAGCACGATGATCGGCATGCTGGCGCAGTCTTCCCGGTCGCGCAGACGCGCAGTGAGGTCGACTCCATCCATCGCGGGCATCTGCAGGTCGATCAGCGCCACAGACGCTGGCTTGCGCTCCAGAGCGTGCAGGGCGGCCACGCCGTCGGCCACGCACTCGATATCCGCGCCCGGGAACTCCTGACGCAGCCGCAGCTCGATCAGGTCTCGGAAATCCTGGTCGTCTTCGGCGACCACGATGCGCTCGGGGTTGGCTCCGCTGCGCTGCGCTTCGAGCAGGCCCTTGCGGAACGCTTCCACCGTCGGCGTGCGCTGCGTCACATCCCAGGCGAGCGCTTGCAGCAGCACCCGGTCGAACGCGGGAGACAGATCGGGCCTCACGCTGCTCGGCAAGGGGATGGACTCAGTGGCCGGAGGCACGATGGTGCACAGCGGCTCCCCGCGGCGACGAAACGGATGCACGTCGGTGAGCAGCTCATAGGCAATGCATGCGAGCGAGTACACATCCGACTGGGGCATCGGCGTGGCGTGAGCCCCGGGCGCGGGCGCGAGCACCACCTCCGGCGCCATGTAACCGGGAGTGCCGACGGCGCCGGAGCCATCGCTGCCCTCCGTCCGGGTCGAGACGCCGAAGTCCGCCACGCGGCTGCGCATCTGAGCATCCAGCAGGATGTTGCTGGGCTTCAAGTCGCGATGCACGGCGCCGGCCGCGTGAATTGCCGAAACGCCCAGGCAGACATCGTTCAGGATCTCGATGCCCTTGGCGATGTCGATCGGGGCCGTGCTGCGCCGGAGCCACTGCTCGAGATTGGTGCCTTCGACGAGCTCCATCACGAAATACGGCATGGACCCATGCTCGCCCAGGGCGTGGATGCAAACCACGTTCGGGTGGTTGATCTGCGCCATCACGCGCGCCTCATCCAGAAAACGCTGCCGGAAGCCGCTGTCGAGCAGCTCGGCACGGATCAGCTTGATCGCTACCGGGCGCTCCAGCTTCTGGTCGAACGCCGACAGTACGACACCCATGGAGCCGCGCCCGAGCTCAGCGAGCACGCGGTACGTTCCGCCCACGATGGCGCCCGGCTGGGGCAAGTCGTGGGGTTCGTCCGCAGAGACGTCGACCTCTCGACTCAGGATGAGCTCATCGCCGTCCGATGAGTCGGGCCCCACCCCGGCAGAGCGCTGCGTTGCCGGCTCGGGATCCGCGGAGCGCGCAGCTCGAGCTGCGGGGATGGCCCGAGAGGTAGGTGCCATGGTCTGCCAAACCGGAAGCAAGGAGCGGAACCACATGTTGGATCTCGAATCTGCGCGCGTTCAGGCGCTCGCCCGCCCTTGGCTCGAACCAGGGCGGACACCATTGTTATGGGAGCCAATCTCTTCGGGGACAGTGCGCTGGCTGCCAGCCGGGCGCGCTCCCGGTAACGTCGGATTCTGCGGCCCGGTGGACATCGCCGGCGCTTCGAGCAGGCGCTTGACCGCGAAACGAGCGATCACACCGCCGATCGCGGGTAACACCGAGTTCGACTTCGGGCGCGGCTCGATACTGACCCGTAACAGAGCCGGAGAGTAGGCCGGGCGCCGCGCCATGCGCAGCACGGCGATGGCGAGCAGGGTCCCGCCGACCAGGGCCGCTCCCCACAAGGCCGGCACCAGCAGCCGCCGCGCGGCGCGCGCTCCCGTTTCCGAGGCCTCGCGCAGGCCTTGATCGAAGGCCAGCCGTGCGCGCGCCAGCCGCGCTTCCGGCCCTTCGCCGGGGCTATGGGACTCGGTCCTGAAGTCTCGTTGGGTCACTGCTGGCTTCTCTCTTCCTTCAACTGGAGCAACATTGGGCCGGGGCTGCGGCTCGTGCGAGCGCGCTCGGACTCAGTTTGCGCGCTTTCTGCGCCGGCGACGACCGAGTTAGTGGTCTTGCTCGAGCGGCGCTGCAGCCTGACCCACGCGACAGCGGCTCCACACAGGCTGAGCACCGCGAGCGCGCCGGGTATTGCCACTGCGAGCCAGACCGTCTGTGACGGCAGTGTGCGCAGCAACAGCGGGGTCAGGACGCCGACCACCAGCGCCACCTGCAGCAGCGCACCCGCGACCAGGGTGAGAAGGAGCGCCGCCAGTCCGCGCGTGACCGCCTGGCGCGCGTGCGCCAGGGCGACGGCGATCTCCGCGCGGATGAGCTCGACGCCGGTCTCCAAAAGTCGGGTTGGCGCGGCCGGGGAATGATTGGTCGGGTCTGGGCTCGACGGGTAGACCATCAGCTCTCTCCGGGGTGCATTGCGCATGCCAGAGCGCGAGCGAGATTGCCCGAAGCCTTCGTCGCGCCGGGACGCACCTTTGCCACGGCCAGCGCGCGCGGCCGGATTTCAGCCCGCCGAGCTGCGAGTCGTCTGTGTGTGACAGAGTGCCATGGGTGGGGCGAAAGAGGTGGAAATGCTGACGCAAAAGGCTGCTCCGCGCGCCGGAGAGGCGCACAGCGCCGCCGCACTTCGCAACTCTTTTGGACGCTCAGGCAAGCGGCTTGCGGAGCACCGTTGCGCCCTGGGTACGCCAACAAAACACACAGCCCAGCGACCAGCTCGACTGGTCCGGCAATTGCACCTGCGAGTGCGCTTACACCGCCGTTCTCTTCGCAGCGGGAAGAAAGGTCTGAAAGAAACATGAATACGAAGCTACTGGTCTCTCTGGGCAGCACTCTGGCGGCGACCAAGCTCGCGCAGACGATTTCGCATCTGGAAGCCGACGACGTCCTGAACCTGGTGGGCCTGGCTCGCCGGCGCAATTATCTGCTGGAGAATATCGCGTTGGTGGGCCTCGGCGCCATCGCCGGCGCTGGCGCAGCCTTGTTGTTGGCGCCCGCCAGCGGTTCAGAGACGCGAGAGCGCATGGCGTATGAGTTCGGCAAGGTCAAGGACAAGACCGTCGATGCTCTGCGCGACGCCAAGCGCCAGGCGCCCGCAATGCTTCAGCAGATGAAGGATGCGGCCAAGAACGAGATGGGCTCGTCGACCACCTCGTACAGCACCTGAGCTCGCCGCTCCCATTTCCCCAAATTCCTGCCGCGCCGCGAAGCCATTCCCCGCTCTCGATCAGAGGGTGGGGAATGGGGGGAAGACCCGCAGTTTCGCACCGGAAGCCGCACGGGCGCGAGGCGTGCCGAAGAGCGCTGCGCGGCGGGGAGTTGTCATGGACGCGCCGACGCACACAGCGCTGGACTCTGGGCGCTGCCGTCAACCAGCGCTGCCGTCAACCAGCGCGTGACTACACCGCCGAGCGATACGTCAGGCGGATCTTCACGCCCCCGCCGTCGGGCAGCGCATCCGCGAACAACTTGCCGCCTTGCCCGCGCGCCACGGCGGCACAAATCGCCATGACGCGATAGGGTTCGCTGGTCTCGCCCGGAGCATTGGCCTCGAAGCGTTCGATGCGCCAGGCATCGGGCGGCGGAAGCCCCGGGATGATCAGCTCGAACTGGACACCTCCCGGCGCCGCCGAACCCTTGAGCTCGACCTTCTTGTTCGCCGGCGCGTTCCTGGCCGCAGACGAGACCGCCCAGGAGACGAGCGCCACCAGGTTGCTCAGCACCTGCGCCTCGACGCTCGCGGAGCCGATCTCCGAGGGATCGATGCTCAGCGTCACGCGCTGACCCACCGCGAGCGGGCCAACCAAGCTCGAGAGCTCCGACAGCAGCTGCGCTGCAGGCACCTCGCCCTTGCCATCGCCCTGCGCCGGTGTCTGCCCCTGCAGCGTCAGGTACTCCACGAACTGGCGCAAGCCCTCCGCGAGCTTCCGCACTTGATCGTCGATGCGCGTCAGCTGGGCGGCTGCGTTCGTTGGATCTTGGCGGATCAGCTCCGAGCGGCCGCTGATCACGTTCAGGGGAGTACCCGCTGCGTGCGCGATCGCAGCCGCGACCTCGGCGGCTGCTGTCCGCAGCTGCTGCTGATAGAGGGCGTCCAGACGCGCGTAGAGCGAAGCGTCGAGCGGCGCCGGGGCGGGGCTCTCTTCAGGGGGGGTCACGGCAAAGTTTGCTGCGAGAAGGTGGTGCCTGGAAACGTACGCGACCCGTGGACTGCTTGCAATGATCCCGTGCGAGGGCTAGCGCGGAACGCCGGGTGCGCTGCAGTGCTGCCCACCCGCGCTCTCGCCGCAGCAGAGTTGTCTGCTGAGCTGCGCGGGCGCTTGACAGGATGCTCGACGCCGGAGCCCAGCTGCGCCGTCGCGAGCTGCCGCGCTGAGCTGGGTGCCTTGCCCTGGTGTGACGAGCTTGCTGAGACAGCTTGACCTCAGTGTGCGCCACCCCTTGCGGCGTGTGGCGAGCTTGCGCGCGACGTTGCTGAGGAATCGTGGCGTAGTGGCGCTCACTACTGTCGCCAGTTGCATCGTAGAGCACGCGCCGAAGGGCCGCTGCCGCAGGATCCGCGCACTTCGCCTGTTCACGGCGGCTCTGGCACGGCACCTGCTCTGGGACATCGCGAGCGCCGCTTCTCGGAGCGAGCGCACTTCATCTCTGGAGGAATCAACCATGTTGCATTGGGCAGCTGTATTTCTGGTCATCGCGCTGATCGCGGCTCTGTTCGGGTTCGGCGGCATCGCTGCCGGCGCCGCGGGTATCGCCAAGGTGCTGTTCGTCTTGTTCATCATTCTGGCCCTGGTCGCCTTCGTGGTGGGCCGTCGCGCGCCCATCTGAAACGAGCACTGATGCGTTGAACGAGCACTGCTCAAAGCGACGCGCGTGCGATTGCTGCCGAGCTGGGTGAACGGGCCGGGTAGACGCTTCTCGAGCATGCTCGGAAGCGGCCCGGCCCCGAGCTCATTGCTCTGCGGCTGCGGTGAGGCGGTTTGTCACGCGAGGCGCATCGAGTCTCGCCGCCGCCGCCCATCGGCATTGCGGGAGCAGCCGCTGACAGCCTACCGGAGCTTGGCCGCTCGCGCGGCTCCCGCTCCGGGCGAGGGGAAACCGTGGCATGCCGATTGCTGAACGCGGCGACGTGAGTCCCGCGACCCTGGCTCTCCTGCCTCTCTCCTCCGGCGCCGAGCGAGGCGCGAGCGAAGCTTGCTTTGCCGGCCGCTACCGCATCGATTCAGTCCTGGGCAGCGGCGGGATGGGCGTCGTCTATGCAGCCACGCACCTGGAGCTCGGCTTGCCTCTGGCGCTCAAGATCTTGCATCCGACGCTTACCAGCTCGCCGGAAGCGCGGGCTCGATTCTGCATCGAGGCACGAGCGTGCGCGGCGCTGAGCTCCCCTCACACCCTGCGCATTTACGATGCCGGGCTGCTCGGTTCGGAGGAGTGCTACATCGTCATGGAGCGCCTGGAGGGCAGAGACTTGCTCCAGTTGCTGCGAGCGGAAGGGCCGCTGCCGGTCGATGTGGCCGTGAACTACGTGCTGCAGGCCTGCTCCGGGCTGGCCGAGGCGCACGCACAGGGCATCGTCCACCGCGACATCAAGCCAGAAAACCTGTTTCTGGCGCAGCAGCGAGGCGGGGCGCCGCTGGTCAAGATCATGGACTTCGGCGTCGCGCGGTGGCGCAGGGTGGAAGCGCGCGGGCGCCGCATCACCAACCCGAACTCGAATGTCGGCTCTCCCTGCTATCAATCGCCCGAGCAGATGCAGAGCGCAGCCAGCGTCGACGAACGCAGTGACATCTGGTCTCTCGGGCTGGTGCTGTTCGAGTTGCTCAGCGGTTATTGCCCCTTCGAGAGCGAGAGCATCCCGGAGACCTGCTGGAAGGTGTTGCAGGGGCCGCGGCCGTCGCTGCTGGCGGCGCGCTCGAGCATCGATCCCGCGCTGGAGCGGATCTTCCAGCGCTGCGTCGCCTTGGCTCCCGAGGACCGCTTCCGATCGGTCTCACACCTCGCTGCCGCGTTGCGGCCGTTCGCCAAGCCCGCGAGCCACGAGTCTGGGGTGCGCCCGGTGGTCGTGCGCGCGCCGCCGGCGGCGACCCCGGCACGGCGCGGACGCTCGGAGCAAATGCTCTGGGCGGCCATGTTTCTGCTGGGCGCGGGGGTGACGTCGGCGGCGCATGCGCTGGACGCGCGCCTCGCCGAGCAGGGCGGCGCGCTCCGCTATGCGGGGAGCGCGCTGGCGCAGGCGGGCTGGCTGCGTCGGGTGCTGCCCGAGAGCGTGACCGCCCTGTTCGGCACTGGTGCTCCCGTCGAGCCATCGCTCGTGGCGCGCTGAACGGCGGCGTGCGGGCAGCGCGGGCTCCCTCAGCCGGCGCACAGACTCGTCGACTGGCAGGCGGGCAACTGCGCCAGCGAGTCCAGCGGACTCGAGCACTCGAGCACTCGGATGTCCGTCAGACAGCGAGCGAGCGCCGCCTCATCGATGCCGGCTGGGCACTCGCTCGCGTCGAAATCTCCCTGCCACTCGGTCCATACCCGGGCGAGGCAGTCGTCGAGCGAGACATAGCGCTTCTCGGGGCCGATGTTGTTGCAGCGCGCCTCGCGCACGCAGCGCGCCTCCGCCAGCAGTTCATTGGCGGAGGCGCCTTGCGAGGGCACGGGCTCGGCCTTGGCCAGCTCGGGCGCGCGGGTGTTGCCGCCGCATGCGCAAAGCGCGGACACGCCGGCGAGCAGTACGGATTGAGCCAGATGTTTCATGGATCCTCCATTCCGCTCGCCCGCGAGCCGCACGGGAAGCGTCAGCGATAGATGAGAGGCACGGCGGCCTCGGGAGACAAGACCCGAAACGTGAAGCTCTCCTGGAGATAGAGCTTCACGCTGTTGGCCGAGTGATCTTCGTAACCGATCGAGAAGTCACGGCCGACCACGAGCTCGAAGTCCCCCCCGCGCAGGCTGGTGACCAGCGCTCCCCGGATGCCGGGTGCCCAGATGATCTCGCCGCCGATCAGTTGCCGTACGTGCTCGAGCACGGGATAACCACCGGACGCGGCCGTGCCGGTGAGGCCCTTATAGCAATCAGGACCCAGCGCGATCGCGTAGGGGCCGCCGACTCCGGCGGTGCGCAAGCGTGCCAGAGCCTCGGACACGACCAGCGGATACTTCTGGTAGTCGCGCGTCAAGGTCAGCGCCGAACCCTCGGCGGCGTCGCAAATGCCCTGGATCTCTGCCTCGGGGAACCCGTGAAAGATGGCGCGGTCCTCCGCCATGCCGATCGCGTTTGCCGCCCGTTTCACGGGTTCGAGCTCCAGCTTGGGAGCTCCGCGCTCGAGCGCATCCAGCTCGCGCCGGGGCAGCTCGAAGTCGGCTCGCAGCTCGGCCAGGCGCAGCACGCGCCGCAGCGCAGCCGAGACGCCCTCGACCGGCGCCGACGAGAGCTGTTGAAGCTGGCCGGTTGGCACCGCCGGGGCGCTCCAGCCCAGCGGTCCGGTGAAGTCGACGATGCGCCGTCCTCCGAGGACGACACCCAGCTCCTGGCGCGCCTCTTCATCGATGGCCTTCCAGGCTCCAGCCGACAGTGGAGCCTGCTCGCGTCTCAGATCGTTCATTTCTTCGCCTCGGGCCTCAGTCATGACTTGTTGCTCTTCAGGCTGCCGATGCCCAGCGAGCCGTCGCTCGTGGACTTTCCCGTGCTGGTGGCGCCCAGGCCCTCCGCCTCTTGCTGGGCTTCCGCCTCGATGATCGAACCCCGGTGATACAGATACGTGTCGAGATGACCGGCGAGAGCGGAGTCCTTGCGCCTCAGCCACTCGAGCAGCATCGATGCGTGCTCTTTCTCCTCGTTCCCGTTGTGTTCGAGGATCGCCCGGAGCTCATCGTCGGTGGCCGCTTCGGCGCGCTGGGCATACCAATCGGCCGCCTCCAGCTCCTCCATCACCGACACGATGGCTCGGTGGCGGTCGACCACACCGGCGCTCAGGTTATTCTCGTGCAACCCTTTACTGCTCTCCGTCATGCGCTCCCTTCACGGCTCGCGTGCCCACGTTGGGGCCGCGAGACGACGGCCGCGGTAAAGTGCATCGTACGTGCCAGGTCGCGGCACCGCGGGGAGCGGGGCCGCTATGCCTTGGCGGCTCGCGGCACCAGGGCTGCACGCCGTTCTGGATGCGGCAAGCTGCCACGCTCCAACCACCTCGCCTCGTAGCGACGGTTCGGCCGCTGGGCTTTACCAGCCCACAGCCGGCTCCGGAAGGGCAGTCACGAACCCGCCGGGAGCCTTTCGTTGACGCGGCGGGGGAGGGGTAGCAAACTGACGCTCAGGTTCGTCGTACACATCCTGGTGGCGCGCGCGACGGGCTGAGCGCGATTCCTCCCATGGGGCGGTAACGGGGCGCGCGTTGCGTGATGTGTCCCCCGTCACGGCGGACCCGCGGGAGATTGCAAAGGGTCGATGCCCGGTGAATGATTTCCTCGAGTTGCAGTCTTCTGCGCGGGATGTGGGGCCCGCCCACGTCGCGGCGGGCTTTCTCGCTGATCCGCCCAGCGCCAGCCACACCGTACAGTTCTACGATGACGAGGGCTTCCTGCTCGAGACCGTGGCCCGCTTCGCTGGCGCTGGCCTCGAAGCGGGTGATCGGGTGCTCTTGATCGTGACGCCGGAGCATGCTCGAGGTGTGCTGGGCCAGCTCGACCCGGAGTGCCTCGGGCGTGCTCTGCACGAGGGGCAGCTCAGCGTGGTCGATGCGCGCGCGCTGCTCGGCTCGGTGCTGGTCGATGACCTGCCGGACACCGGGCTCTTTCGTGCCGCCCTGGCGCCACTGCTGGAAGCATCCCTGGCATGCCCTGCGCGGCGCGTGCGCGCCTTCGGCGAGATGGTGGATGTGCTCTGGCGTGCCGGCAACCGGCGCGCGGCGCTCCGCTTGGAGGAGCTGTGGGTGGAGTTGCTCGAGGAGCAGCCGATCGCGCTGCTCTGCGGCTACGCCGCCGCGCACTTTCGTGAGCTCGGGGATTCGCGCGGCTTCTCCGACGTCTGCGCCTCGCATACGCACGTGATGCCGACGGAGCGCTACTCTCAGCTCGCGGATTCGCAGCAGCGGCTGCGCGAGATCAGCATGCTGCAACAGCGCGCACGGGCCCTGGAAGGGGAGGTTCGCCAGCGCAAGGCGATCGAAAGCGCGCTGCGCGAGGTGCTCGAGCGCCGCGCACAGGTCGAAGCCGAGCTGCGCGCCAGCCTGGAGCGCGAGCAAGAGGCCCGCCTCCAAGCGCAAGCCAATGACGCCTTCAAGGAGGTGTTCATGGGCATCCTGGGTCATGACCTGCGCAACCCGCTCAACACCATCCTGACCACGGCGAGGCTCATGATCTTGCGCGGCGAGCTGTTGCCCGAGAGTGAAAAGCGCGTCGAGAGGGTGATCACCAGCGGCGTGCGCATGCAGCGCATGATCGAGCAGATCCTGGACATGGCGCGCGATCGCCTGACGTCGGGGATCGCCATCAGTCGCACCGCCCCACGCGATCTGGTGGCGCTGGTGGCCAAGATCGTGGAAGAGACGCGTCTGGCACACCCCGAGCGGCGCATCGAGCTGGCCTCCGAGGGCAGCTGCCTGGCGGCCGTGGATGCCGACCGCTTCGAGCAAGTCATCTCCAACCTGCTGGGCAATGCGGCGACCCACGGCGATCCGGCGCGGCCAATCCTGGTGCGAGTGGCGCGCGTGAACGGGGAAAACGGGGCGGCGCAGGTGTCACTGAGCGTACGCAACTACGGCGCGCCCATCGACCCGGACTTCTTGCCGCTGCTGTTCGATCCCTTTCGGCGCCAGCGCAAGCCAGAGGGGCGATCAGCGGGACTGGGATTGGGCCTGTACATCTCCGAGCGCATCGTTCGCGCGCATGGCGGCACCATCCGTGTCGAGTCTTCCGAGCAGGAGGGCACCTTGTTCGAGACCGTGGTCCCGTGCGAGTCGTCCGCCGCCCACGTGCTGAGCTCGCTGCTCGACCGTGCCGCCAGCGAGATGGCGGCGGCGCCATAAGTGGACTGATGCTCGCGGATCACGTCTCCAGCAAGTCCGGCGAAGCGCCCAACGGCGGCGCATGCGTGCTCGTCGTGGATGATGAGGCAGACATCCGCGAAACTCTGCGCGAGGCGGTGGAAATGGTGGGCTGCACCGCGGTGCTCGCCGCCAACGGTGCAGACGCGCTGAAGTTGCTGCGCGAGAGCACGCCTTGCCTGATGATCCTCGACCTGATCATGCCGGTCATGACAGGTGAGGAGCTGCTCGAGATCGTGCGGCAGCAGCCGGCGTTCGCGCACGTGCCCGTGTTGATCTCGACGTCCGCCCCGCAGCGCGCCCCGGCCGGCGTTCCCCTCCTGCCGAAGCCCATCGATCTGGGGGCCTTCTGGGCCTGGATCCGCGAGAACTGCTGCTGCAGCGCTCGAGGTTGAACCCCGTCCCGTCTGGCAGGGCGAAGGCGCGCCCCTGGCGCGCAGGCGAACGCCCCCGCGCCGCCGTTGCAGCGGCGCAGAGGGCGTCCGGGGCGGGGCGCCGACGAAGGGAAGCAGAGCGCCCTGCCTTCAGCGGCGAGCATCAGAGCTGATCGTCAACCTGATCCAGGGTCTTCTCGATCCGAGCCACGCGCTCGTCGGTGCTGGCGCGGAGTTGTTCGGTGTTGGTCGCGGCGTGGATTTGCAGCTTGGGCAGCTCGGTCCGCAGGCTCTTGATCTCGGCTTCGGCCGCGCTCAATTGCTGCTTGGCAGTGCTGGCCACCGCCGGCTTCATCTTGGGGTCGTTGGCTTCCTTGGTCAGGTCGCGCACGCGCTCGTCCAGCTTGTTCAGCTTGGCCTCCATGGACTTCTGCACGTCGACTTGTTCCTTGCGCGTGGCGTCCACCGCTTCACGCGTCTCGGCGTTCGCCTTGCGCTGAGCATCCGTGTTCTTTTCGGCCTCATCGGCGGCCGCCTTGCGAGCGGTGTCATCGGCCTCCTTTTGCGCAGAAGCGATGTCCTTGGAGGCTTCCCGGTTGGCTTGCGTCACCGTCTTGATGCGCTCGTCCGCTGCTTCCTGCGCTGTCTGGCTGGCTTCGCGCTGCGCATTGACGGCCTCGCTTCGCTCCTCTTGGGCCGACTTCTGGCACGCCGCGGTGGCAAGGGCGAGAAGGACCGGTCCATAGTAATGAAAGCGCAACATCGATGTTTCTCCTTGAGATGGGGAGTTTCGCATCCCCGCCCTACGCCCGAGCGCTCGTGTCGGTTCGGACGTTTCTCCAGCGCGTCGGTTGAGCGCCGGGAGGGCATCATAGCAACGGCCATGCCTGCGCGATTTTTCCCGCGATATCCCTATATCAGCGTTGAAACACACGCCGGGAGGCAGTGTTGCGGGGCGCGCTGGTCAGCCCCTGGCAAGATCGCCCCGCGAGCGCGCTTCCATCAACGTGCCACCTCGGTCTCCGAGGTCGTCTGGTTGGGCGGGGTCCTGGCAACTCGCAGCGGCTCCGGAGCATCGAGCGGGTGGTGCTGCTCGTCGTACCAGCTGCCGGGAGCAAACAGCAGCCGCCCATCGCTGGCCAGGTGGGCCTGCCACGTGGCGTACCCGGCCTGCTCGGGCGCGTGCACCCAGCCGCCACGCTGCCACACGTAGTGCCGACCTCGCCACACCCAATTGCCATCGACCCAGACCGAGTCAGCGTCTGGCGCATCGGGGACGACCTCCACGAGCGCGGCGGGCGGTGGATAAGGAACCTCGATAAATGCGCTCTCGGGGTGCGTGCTGGTCTGCGGCATGGGCAAGGAGCCGCCACAGGCCGGTACCAACGCCAACACTGCGGCCCACGGCCATCGGGGCATAGAACCTCTGGAGATTGTTTGGGTCTAGTTCAGCGCTGAAGAAGCAGAACTCGGGCCAAAGTCAGTGGTGCGGGAATTGCACACATCGCGCCTGGCCCGTGTTCGCGAAGATCTCTCGTTTCCCGGTTGCCAGTGCGCTCGCGAAGGTCTGCGGGGCCGCGCTGTGTGCGTGTTGTTTGTGTTGGACCATGGCCTGCGTCAGCATTCCCGCTCGCCGCTATGCCGTGGATGCCGTCGGCGTCAAGGGCAACCACGCCCTCGACGATCAGGACATCGAGGAGCACATCGCCACGCGCGACAGCCCGAAGTTCCTCGGCTTGTTCCGTGGCGTGGTCTACGACTACGAGGTCTTCGATCGCTATGTGCTCGAGCGCGATCTGCAGCGCATCGAGCGCTACTATCGCTCGCGCGGCTTCTTCTGGCCGCGCGTGCGAGCAGGGCGCGTGTTCAATGCTGGGCCGCGCCAGGTGAGGGTGGAGATCCTGGTCGAGGAGGGACCGGAGACGAGAGTTGGGCGCGTCGATGTGCACGGCCTGGATGGCCTGCCGCCGAAGATCGCGCGTGAAGCGCTGAGCGACGTCGAGGCTGAAGAGCACCGCGGCAAGCGCTTCGAGGAGGCGGACTTCGAAGCGGCCGCCGAGGCCCTCGAGCGAGCTTTGACCGACAACGGCTACGCGTACGCAAAGGTGCGCCGTTCCGCGGATGTCGACCTCGTCGAGCACGTCGCGAGCGTGGGCTACTGGGTGGACGCCGGGCCCCGTGCGCGCCTCGGCGAAATCAGCGTCCAGGGCCTAGACGGCATCCCGGAAGATCAGGTGCGCCGTACCTTGAGCCTGGAAGCAGGGGAGCCGTATTCGCGCAGCGACCTGGAGTCTGCCGAGCGCGCGCTGCTCGACCTGGGCGTGTTCAGCTCGGTGAGCGTGCAGCCGCAGCTGGAAAGCTCCGGGGACGAGGCAAAGGACGTCGTACCCATCAACGTGAAGCTGCAGCGCAGCCGGTTTCGCAGTCTGCGCTTCGGCTTCGGTCTGCAGGTGGACAGCCAGCGCACGGACGTGCACCTGGTCTCGGGCTGGGAGGATCGCAACTTCCTGGGCGGCCTGCGCAGCCTCCAGGTCGAGTTCGTCCCGGGCGGAGTGATCTATCCCACGCGCCTGCCGGACCTGGAGGAACCCGAGCGCCTGCTGCCGCAGGCGCGGCTGCGGCTGGAGTTCCGGCAGCCGAGCTTCCTCGAAGCGCGCACCGCGGGGGTGCTACGAGCGGAGGCCAGCATCAACCCCGTGCTGCTGTCCAGTGATCAGCAAGCCGGAGATCCGGTGCTGGGCTACCGGGATCTGCGTGCCTCCGCTGGGCTCGAGCGCTCCCTGTTCTGGAAGCTGCACGGCTCGCTCTCGCAGAACATCCAGATCACTGACCCGTTCATGTACGTGGGCACGCTGGATCCGGACCTGAACACGGCCATCGTTTCCTACCCCGAGCTGTCCGTGCGCCTGGATGCACGCAACGATCGGCTGGAGCCGACGAAGGGCGTCTATGCCAACACCTCGCTGCAAATCGCGGGCCTGGGCGGCGACGCGCGCGATCTGAAGCTGCAGCCGGAGCTGCGCGGGTACGTGCCGCTCGGGCGGCTCACGTTCGCGGGGCGGGGGACGGTCGGCTTCCTGTTTGCACAGAACTACGGTGACACGACCGCCACCAACGCCTTCACGGGCACCAGCGGAAGCGCCGATCGGGCCACCTGGGTCCGCGACATCCAGCTCATGTACTTGCGAGGTTTCTTTGGCGGCGGTCCCGGCTCGAACCGGGGCTACGGCCAACGGGAAATCGGTCCACACGGTGCGGTGCCATTCTACAACCCCGGTCAGAGCAGCCAGGACCCGACCATGGCCTGCACCAACCCGCAGGCGATGGGTTCGCTGCCGAGCGATTGCGACTTACCGCTGGGCGGCTTCTCGCTCTGGGAAGCCAGCGCGGAGCTGCGCTTTCCGCTGCTCGGCGCTCTGCGCGGCGCGGTCTTCGTCGATACCGGAGACGTCTCTCCGTACCAGTTTGATCTGCGCTGGAATCGCCCGCACCTGAGCGCCGGCCTCGGCCTGCGCTATGGGACGCCGATCGGTCCGGTGCGGGCGGACGTGGGCTACCGGGTCCCCGGGCTGCAAGCACCGAAGTCTGCCGACGAGTTCGAGCCCGACGAACTGTTCGGCTTGCCGATCGCAATTTCCATCGGAATCGGAGAGCCGTTTTGATCCCTCTTCTACAGGCGAGCTCTCGTCCACCTTTCAAGAAGTTTGGACGAGTCGTGCATTGGTTCGGGCGAGCTCTGGGCTGGCTCGTGCTGGGCGTCATCCTGCTGCTGACGATCGCGCTGGTCTCGATCAATTTGCCTCCCGTCAGTCGCTTCGTGAGCGCCAAGGTCAATGCGGCCTTGCAGCCCACGTTCCAGGGGCAGCTGTTGTTGCGCAAGCTGGGCCACGTCGACCTGGGCGGCGTATCGAGCGCCGAGCTGGAGGTGCTGGATCCGGCAGGGCGCCGGGTGCTGAGCGCGCGCGGGGTCGACGTGCGGCTCTTCTGGCCCGTCGTGGCTTACCACGCGGCCATCGGCAGCGACCCGCTGCGGATCTCGATCGAGCATGCAGGAGTACGCGAGCTCGACGTCACGCTGATCGATGACGGGACGGGCACGCCCACGCTGGCACACGCCTTCGAGCCACGCGAGCCGAAGCCGCCCGATCCGGACGCCGCGCAGACCAGCGTCGAGGTCGCCGAGGTGACGCTGGAGCGGGCGCGCATCGCCGGTTCGCTCGCCAGCTTGCCCCAGGTGGATGCGGAGCTCTCCAACCTGAGGGCGCGCTTGCGCACGGACGCGGCGGGGTTGGCCCTGACCCTGGAGAACCTGGATCTCGATGCGCGCCAGCTGCCGACCGTGGATCGGGTGAGCGGGAAGCTGACGGGCGAGGTCACGCTGCCGGCGGAGCCCGCAGCGGCGCCCGCACCCGCTGCCGGAGGCCCCGTCGCGCGGGGCGCAGGCTCGCGCGACGATGCGATCCAGACGGAGGTCCATGCCTTGCGCCCTGCGCCGCTGGAGCGCCTCGTCCAGCTCGCGTTCGCAGGCCAGATCGCCGGCTCGGGCGCTCACGCGCAAGTGCGTCTGAGCGGTGAGCAGCTGCTCGCGAAGCTGGACGCGGCGGAGCTGACGCCGGACACCCTCCGGCAAATGGCCCCCGCGCTGGCGCCCCAGGCGCCGGTGGCGCTGAAGGCCAAGGTCGAGGGCCAGCTCCAGGACCTCGGCGTCGAGGCACAGGTGAAGCAAGCCCGCTCGCGGCTGAATGCGCGCGGCCGACTGAAGCGCGACGGCGAGAACACCCACGCCACGCTGCGTCTCGACGCGGCCGCTGTCGATCTCGCGCAGCTGCTGCCGGACGTGCCACGGACGCAGATCGAGCTGGCGGCAGATGCAAGCCTGGACTCCGCCACGGGCGGGAGCCGCGGCAGCTATCGGCTGGTGAGCGAGGGCTCTCGCGTGGCCGGGCAGGGCGTGCCCCGGACCACGCTCCAAGGCGAGTTGAGCCTGCCCGAGGCGCGCCCCCTGCATACCGCGGGCACGCTCGATATAGATGAGCCCGGCGCCGCCACCCATGTGGACTACAGCGCCAGCTCCGGCCCCGACGGCCTGAGAGCGAAGCTCTTCTCCAGCACGCGCCTCGCGCGCGCGCAGCGGCTGCGCGAGCTGGTGGGGCTCGAGGCGACGGGGCGCGTCGAGCTGCGCGCCGAGCTCGACGAGGCGGCCCACCAAGTCGATGCCGACCTCGCCGTCGAGCTGCGCGGTCTCGAGCATCCGTCGTTCCGCGCGGCGCGGTTCGAGACCTATCTCTCGGCTCGCGGCGATCTGGAGGCACCCGAGCTGAGGCTGCGCGCCGACGCTCGCCAGGTTCGCGCCGCGGGCCGCGACCTGACGCGGCTCTGGCTCACGGGGCAGGGCACGGCGGACCGCGCCGTGGTCCACGCCCACGCGGTCGGCAGCAACCCGGATCTCGTTGACTTGACCGCGACTGTGGCGCCGCGCTCGGACCGGCAGATCTGGAGCCCCCGGGTGCGCGTGTGCACGCGCGGCGAACAAGTGTGGATGCGGGCCGAGAGCGTGGGCTACAGCGGCGGGCGGCTGCGGGTCGAGCGCCTGGCGCTGGAAGGCCCGGGCAACGCCGAGCTCTCTCTCCGCTACGGGCACAGGCTGGAGCGCTTGGATTTGACGACGCAACGGCTGGACCTGGCGCGGCTCTTGCGCATCGCGGGCGTGCAGCTCCCGCTGCGCAGCGCGCAGGCCGATCTGGAGGCGCACGTGTCGAGCCGCGCAGGGCGCCCGAGCGGCAGGATCGTCGGGGATATTCGCCAGATCGCCTACGCGGAGCTGCGGGGGTCGCTGCACACCGATCTGGGGCTGGAGCGCAATCGGCTCAACGGAGACGCGCGGCTGGAGCTGGCGCCCGGCGGCACCACCGCGATCACCTTGCGTGACCTCGAGCCGCCGCTCAGCGCTCGCGATCTGCAGCGTCTGTCGGGGGACATCACCGCCCAGGGCGAGCTCGACCTGGCGCAGATCCAGTCGCTGTTGCCGCGGGCGGGCGTGGAGCGCGCCCAGGGGCGGCTGCGCTATGACGTGAAGCTGCTCGGGCAGCGCGGCGGGCAACGTCCGAGCCTGCACGCGCACCTGGAGAGCCAGTCTCTGGCGCTGGTGGGGCAGCGCGCCGACGTGGGAACCACCACGGACGCGGAGCTGGCGCGAATGACGGCTCCGTGGAGCTTGCGCGGCATCGACGTGAACGTCGATGCCGGCCTCGAGCGCGGGGTGGCCGACGTACACGGGAAGCTGTTCGATGAGCAGGGCGATCTGGTCACCTGGAACGCCAGCTGGCGCGGTCTGCCCGAGCAGCTCGGCTTCGCCATCCCGGCTTCGGTCTTCGTGCGCGCTCCGTTTCAGGCACAGCTGCACATGCCGTCTCGCGAGCTGGAGCGGCTCCCGCCGACGATCCGCCCCAATGACATCGAGGGTGATCTCGCGCTCAGCATGGACGCGGAGGGCACGCTGCAAGATCCGCGCGTGCTCGCGCACGCCACGCTCGCGCGCTTCACCCCCGCCTCCGAGCGCAAGCGCAAGGCGCACCTGGATCTAAACATCGATGCCGAATATGCGACTGCGGGGGGCAGGTTCGGTGTGAAGGCGGACCACACTTCGAACCGAGCGCAGGCGCAAACGGTGCTGGAGCTCGAGTCGCGCTGGAGCGGGGACGCGCGGCGGCTGGCGGGAGCGACCGACGGCAAGAGCCCGATCCAGGCCGACCTGGACCTGGATCTGAATGAGTTTCCTCTGGGCGTGGTGCCGCTGCTGCAGCAAAACCACGTGCGCGGCCGGGTCAGCGGCAAGGCACGCCTGAAAGGCTTCGGCAGGGACGCGAGCCTGGACGTCGATCTGCGCACGCGCGAGCTGGCGGTCGAGCGCCTGGTCATGGGCGAGTTGCACGCCGGAGTGCGGGGTCGCCAGGGGCAGCTGGAGCTGACGAGCGAGATCAACGGCAGAGCGGGGCAGGCCAGCGCGCGCGTCAATGCCCCGCTGGTCTGGGGGGACCGCGTAGTGCCGAGCACCGATGGTAGGATGGAAGGTACGCTGGAGACGAGTCAGCTGCGGCTGAGCGCCTTGCTACCGTTGCTGGAGGGCTCGTTGAGCGAGCTGGACGGCAAGCTCGACTCCAACTTCAAGGCCTCGATCGGCGGCGGGGAGAGCCAGCTCACCGGGCACGCCAGCTTGCGGGATGGCGTGATTCACATGCCGGCCTTGGGCCAGCGCTTTAGCAAGATAGAGGCTGAAGTCAATGCCGGTCCCGGAGAGGTGCGCATCGAGAATGTGAAAGCGCGCGGGGTGAGCGGGGGCTTCGAGGCACAGGCCGTGGCCAAGCTGGTCGGTCTGGTGCCCGCTTCGGCCGAGGCCAGCTTGAAGATCAAAGAGGACGACAAGCTGCCGCTGACGATCGAGGGCGAGGCCATGGGCGACATCTGGGGGAATCTGAAGGCCACGTACACCAACGACCAGGCCAACCAGATCAACCGGATCGACGTGAAGCTCGACAAGGTGCACGTGATCTTGCCCGATGCGCCGCCTCGTGGATTGCAAGAGCTCGACCAGCCGGAATACATCCGTGTCGGATACCGGCGCAGGGACGGGGATTTCACGCCGATCGCGCTGCAGCTGCTGGAGGAGCCGAGCGAGCCCTCCGAGATGACCACCAAGGTGGAGGTGGACCTCGGCACCGTGTCGCTGGTCAAGGGGCAGCAGGCCAAGGTCGACTTGACGGGCAAGATCGTGGCGACCCTGGGCGATGAGCTCGACGTGCAGGGCCAGATCTCTACCAAGCGCGGCCAGCTCGATATCTCGGGCAAGACCTTCGACATCGAGCGCGGTACCGTGGCCTTCACGGGCGGCAAGCCCGACGATCCAACGATCAACGCCGTCGCGCGCTACGATTCGCCGGCGGGCTACACCGTGTACGCCGAGTACACGGGCACCGCCGCCAAGGGGAAGCTGGCGATGCGCTCCGAGCCGCCATTGAGCCAGGACGAGATCGTCACTCTGCTGCTCTTCGGCAGCCCGGACGGCTCGATCGGCGCGGGCAACGGCGACTCGCTGAGCACCGCGGTCAGCGTAGCTGGTGGCAGCGCTGCGCAGGGCTTGAACCGAGCCATCTCCGACGTGACCGATCTCGATGTGTCCGCGCGTGTCGATACCAGCACGGGCGCGCCGCGGCCGGAGCTGGTGCTGCAGCTCACGCCGCGTGTGGCCGCCAAGGTGACGGAGGCGCTGGGTGAGCCGGTGCCCGGCCAGAGCCCGGACCGCACCTTCGTCACGCTCGACCTGCGCCTGGGCAGCAGCTGGTCGCTCTCGACGACCGTGGGCGACCGCGGCGCGACGGCCTTCGACATGATCTGGCGGCGTCGCTACTAGTTGCGAGGACCGTTCACGACAGAGCGGCGGGCGCCGCTCGTCCTTGCCGGGGTGAGCCAGACAGGACAACGCCCGCCGAACGTGGGGTTCAGCGGGCGTTCCTGGCGGCGTCGGTGCCGTGCGGCACCGAGCCCCTCCTCTCCCGAGCCAGTGCGCGAGTGGCTCCGCGAAGGACTGTGCGATGTCGGAGTTCAGCTTCGAGGAGCGTGAGTCAAGGCTGCGCCGCCGCCTGTGCGCCGTTCGAGCCGCTGCCCAGCGCCTCGGCCATGCTCGTGACCAGCGAAGCCATGCGGTCCACCGCGCGGTGGGCGCGCTGGGCGACGGCAGGGTCCTTGGCGGTGAGCGCGGGCTCCAGCAGGTGCATGCCGAGCCTGAGGCTATTGAGCGGCGTGCACAGGTCGTGCAGGCCGCGCGCCACCAGGGCGCGCGTGTCCTGCAACTGGCGGTCCGCCGCTGCCCGGCGCTCGAGCTGCGCGCTGCAGGTCGCCGCGAGATCGGCGAGCGCTCCGAGCAGCGAACGCTGCTCCTCCGTCGCCTCCTCCGTGAGCGCCACCGCCACCATGCCGCGCAGCTCGACGCCCGCGGGCGTGATGCTGGCTCCCAGCTTTCGCCCGGCTTCGGAGAAGCGGGTGCTCTGCGGACCCAGAGCGAGCTGCTCCGCAGCCCAGAGCGCGAGCTCGGGGGACTCAGAGGGGTGCCCGTTCGAGGACTCGCGCTCGGGGCCCCGCAACACGACGCACGCATCCGAGACCGACAGCAGTCGCTGGGCCAGCAGGGCCACGGCGTTGGCCAGCTCCGCCTGATCCCGGCACGAGACCAGCGCGTCCACTGAGCCGATCAGCAGGGCGTTATTCATAGCTGGCGCTGGCTCCGTTCGCATTGCTGCCGTGGTTGCCGCGCGGCTTGCTGCCGGAGGTGGCGTACCTGCCGAGGCGGCGGTACAGCGTGCGCCGGTCGACACCGAGCAGCTGCGCAGCGCGCGCCTTGTTGCCGTTCAGCAGCTTGAGGGCGCGCCCGATGTAGCGCCTCTCCAGCTCATCGAGCGAGATGATCTCCTCGACCTCGTCGGCGGTCATCACGAAGCGATCGGGGCGGTAGCTGCGAATGCGCTCGGGCAGATCCTCCAGCGTGAGCTCGTCGAAACGCGCCAGCGCCACGGCGCGCTCCACGCAGTTCTCCAGCTCGCGCACGTTGCCGGGCCAGTCATAGGCCAGCAGGCGCTCGGCCACCGGCGGCGAGAGGTGGCGCACGGGCTGCCCGGTGCGGTCCGCCGATTTCTGCAGAAAGTGAGAGGCCAGCTTCAGTACGTCGCTGCCGCGCTCGCGCAGCGGCGGCACGTGGATGCTGACCACGTTGATGCGGTAGAACAAATCTTGCCGGAAGCGGGCCTTGGACACGTCGTCCTCCAGGTCGCGATGGGTGGCGGTGATGATGCGCGCGTCGAACGATTGCTCCGTGTCGGAACCCACGGGCCGCACCACGCGCTCTTGCAGGGCGCGCAGCAGCTTCGCTTGCATCTCCAGGGGCATCTCACCGACCTCGTCGAGGAACAGTGTCCCACCCTGTGCTTCCTGAAACAGGCCGCGCCGGGCCGCCTTGGCGTCGGTGAAGGCCCCGCGCGTGTGCCCGAACAGCTCGCTCTCGAGCAGATTCGGCGGCACGGCCGCGCAGTTGACCGCGACGAACGGACCACGGCCGCTCTGGCGGTGCAACGCGCGCGCGACCAGCTCCTTGCCGGTCCCGGTCTCGCCGACGATCAGCACCGAAGCATCGCTCTTCGCGACCCGCTGGATCAGCTCGTTCACTCCGCGCACGGCCGAGCTGTCGCCCACCAGGGGCAGGGCCTCGGGCGTCTCCGAGAGCTGCTCGCGCAGGCGCCGTACCTCGGCCTGCAGCTGCTGGGTGCGCACGGCGCGGGCCACGCTCAACCCGAGCAGCTTGGGGTCGACCGGCTTGGTGATGAAGTCATAGGCGCCGACGCGCATGGCGCCGATCGCGGCCTCCATGCTGCCCTGACCGGTGACCACGATCACCGGGATACCAGGCCGCTTTTCCAGGATGCGCTCACAGAGTTGCAGCCCGTCCATCTCCGCCATGCTCAGATCGCTGATCACGGCGTGGAAGTCCTTGGCCACAACCAGGTCCAGCGCCTCGGGCGGGGAGGTCGTGCTCTCGGTCTGATATCCGAGCTGCCTCAGCGAGGCTGCCAGGAGTTCGCATGCGTCCTCGTCGTCGTCTACACAAAGGAGTCGTTCTGTCATGGGAGTTTCATCTGCTCGGGGTGCGGGGTGTGTCCGCAGGTCTTCGTGAGTCACGCCGTGGCGAAATGGCTCCGACATCGCCTGTGTAGCGTGAAGGCTCACCCACTCTGCAGTTCTTGGACCAAGCTGCGAAATGCCCGAAAAGGCTCATTTATGGCACTCACCGGGATGGCATAAACGCCACATTCGCGACTTGTTGCCCCGCGTGCGGCAGGCGCGTGCGACTGGTCTAGGGATTGCAAAAAATTGTGCGTCAGCTGGAGAGAAATGTGAAGACGCACGAGGGAATTTCCTGCCGCGAGTTTGTTTCACCGGGGCAAATCATCGCCGGCCGGTACCAGGTCGGGGCGCTGCTCGGGGCATCGCCGCGTGGCACCGTCTATCGCGCCACGCACACCGGGCTCGGCTTTCCGGTGGCGCTCCAGTTGCTGGGCCCGGAAGTGGCGAGCAGCCTCACCTGGAGGCGCTTTGCGCGCGAGCTGAAGGCGCTCGGGGCGCTGCACAATCAGCACGTCGTGCGCGTCCATGACGCGGGTACGCTGCCCTCCGGGGCGCGTTTCATCATCACCGAGCAGCTCGAGGGCAGCGACCTGGCGACCTTCCTGCGCAAGCACGGGCCGCTTCCGGTTGACAAGGCCGCGGACTACGTGTGTCAGGTCTGCTCGGTGCTGGGCGACGCCCATCGGCTCGGCATCGTGCACCGCAACGTCCGCCCGGAGAACGTGTTCCTGGCGCGCACGCGCGCCACGGAGCTCGTGGTCAAGCTGCTCGATTTCGGCGTGGCCCTGTTTCTGTCCGAGCCCGGTGCGCTCACGATTCCGGGCTGCGGCTGTGTCTCGCCCGCGTATCTGTCGCCCGAACAGCTGCGCAATCCCAACGCGGTCGATGCGCGCAGCGACCTGTGGTCCGTCGGGCTGTTGTTGTTCGAGGCGCTGATCGGGCGCTCTCCGTTCGCGAGCTTTGACAACGTTCAGATCCTGCGCGCCCTGAGCGAGGGCCCCGTGCCCTTGCTGCCGCTCACTTGCTCCGTGGTGCCGGCCGGGCTGGCTGCTCTGGTGCAACACTGCCTGCAGCGCGATCCCGAGCGCCGGTCGCAGAGCGCGGATCAGATCATGCGTGCGCTCGAGCCCTACTCGAGTCGTCCCGGGCGACGGCTGCGCGCCAGTGCGGTCGGAGCCTCGCGCTGAGCTGATCAGGCCAGATCTGCCGTTGTGGCATTCTGCATCAGGCGCGCTTTCCCGTCGCAGCCGTGCCGGGGACCCGGTGTGGCGAGCGCCGTCGCGCACGTGTGACTTGACGCCGGCCTGCGTCAACGCGCACCGTCGAGGCTGGTCGTTCTTCGCGTCGTCTCCTCGAACCCAAGGCCTCCCGTGAACGAACCCCCTGAGAGCCAGGCTCCGGCGTCCGCGCCCGCGATGGACGGGGGGCCTTGCGATTTGCTGGTGGTCGACGACAAGCCGGAGAACCTGATCGCGATCCGCGTGGCGCTGGAGGGGCTCGGCTACCGGTTGGTGGAGGCGCAATCGGGGCGCCAGGCGCTGCGGCGCCTGTTGCAACAAGACTTCGCCCTGATCCTGATGGATGTGCAGATGCCGGCCATGAGCGGCTTCGAGACCGCGCGGCTGATCCGCGCTCGCGAGCGCAGCAAGCACGTCCCGATCATCTTCATCACGGCATTTGGTCCCGACGAGGCCGAGATGCTGGAGGCCTATGAGCTGGGCGCGGTGGACTTCCTGATGAAGCCCATTCAGCCGCAGGTGCTGCGCGCCAAGGCTTCGGTGTTCGTGGAGCTGGAGCGGCGCACCGAGCAGGTGCGCCGTCAAGCGGAGCAGATTCGCGCGCACGTGCTGCAGGAGCAGGAGAGCGCGCTCGCCGAGCAACGGGCTCGATTGGAAGCACGCGCGCTCGAGCAACGGCTCGAGGAGCAGCGCATCCATGGCGCCGAGCTGGAGAGCCTGAATCGGCGTCTGGCCGAGGACGACCGCCGCAAGGACGAGTTCATCGCGCTGCTGGGACATGAACTGCGCAATCCGCTGGCGCCGCTCGTCACTGGGTTGGAGCTGCTGGCCAGCGCGGAGCCGGAGGTCGCCGCCAGGACGCGCGCCGTGATGAAGCGCCAGATCGAGCACCTGATCCGTCTGGTCGACGATCTGCTCGACCTGTCGCGCATCAGCCGCGGCAAGATCGAGTTGCGCCGCTCCCGGGTGCGCGCCGGCGATGTGCTGGAGCAGGCCCTGTCGCTGGCTCGGCCACTGCTCGAGGAGCGCCGGCACCGACTGAGCGTGCAGCGCGGCGCGGTCGACGCCGTGCTGCATGGCGACGAGGTGCGCTTGACGCAGGTCCTGGCCAACCTGCTCAACAACGCAGCTCGCTACACCGAGCCAGGTGGTGCGATCGAGCTGGTCTGCCAGCTGCGCAACGGCGGTGTGGAGTTCACGGTCAGCGACAACGGACTGGGCATTTCTCCCGAGCTGTTGCCCCGGGTGTTCGATCTGTTCATGCAGGCGCGCGAGGGCGGCGGAGGGCTGGGCATCGGGCTGACGCTGGTCAAGCAGCTGGTGAATTTGCATGGCGGGCGGGTGATCGCCAAGAGCGCCGGGGCAGGGCAGGGGAGCGAGTTCGGAGTGTGGTTGCCAGTCCGCGAGCACCCGGCTCGTGCGCGGCCCGGGCTGGCTGACGACGCATCGGACACGGTCCCGTCGACCGAGCCCTCGGCGACGCGAGCGCCGCGCTTGATCGTGGCGTTGGTGGAAGACAACGACGATGTGCGGCTGCTCATGGGAGAGTTGCTCGCGAGCTGGGGTCACGACGTCGCCCAGGCCACCACCGGCGAGCAGGGCGTGGAGCTGATCGTCAAAAGATGCCCGGACATCGCCTTTGTCGACATCGGCTTGCCGGACTTTGATGGTTTTGAGGTGGCGCGGCGCGTGCGGGCGAGTCTCGGAGCGCAGCCATTACAGCTGGTCGCCCTGAGCGGCTTCGGTCAACGCTGTGACCGCGAGCGCGCGCTCGACGCAGGCTTCGATCACCACCTGGCGAAGCCCGCCAGCGCCACGGAACTCCAGCGGCTGCTGGAGGGTGCCGGTGCGCGGCGCCATTCGCTGTCCGTTCAGAGCAGCGAACCGGCTGTCGCGCGCGGCTGACATTCCCAGCAGGGGCAGAGCGCCCCAGGCGTCGGCAAACGTCACAGCCCGCTAGCAGCGGATCGCGCGCAGTTGGGCGTTCTCGCCGATCCCGCTGGAGCGCGCGCTGCTGCAGCGAGCGCAGCGGCCTGGCACGCCGGATGCAACTCCGCAGATCGACCGCGCCGATGCGGTTTGCACAGGAGCAGGCTCGAGCTGTTTTGCCTCAGCGTGCGCTTCGAGCTTGCCCCGTAGGCCAGGAGCCAAGCAATGAATCAGGACATTCTTCAGGGTCGATGGGAGCAGCTGAAGGGCAAGGCTCGCATCAAATGGGGCAAGCTCACCAACGACGACATCGACCAGATCCAGGGCGAGCGCCAGAAGTTGGTGGGCAAGCTGCGCGAGCGCTACGGTCTCGCCACCGAGCGTGCCGAGCAGGACGTGGACGACTGGCTCGAGACGCACCACTGATCCCAGCTGTTGATCCCAGCTGTGATCCCAGCTGTCTGATCCCAGCTGTCGAGATCCACGCTCGAGCTTCTGATTGGAGCGAGCTTCTGCTGAGCTGATTTAAGCTCGTGTTCTGGATCGAGTTGAAACCAGTTGCTTGGTGGCCGCCCGAGATGCTGAGCCCAGGGCGGCCCTCGCTTTCTTACGTCATGGTCATGGGTAGCTCGGCGCCCGGCGCGCGCTGGTGATGGCTTCAGAGCCCAGCCGCGCTGGGCGCCGAGGGGTTGGAGAGCGGTTTCGCTGTTGCCCGTCCCGGCTGTTGCCTGGCTCGGAGCAACACGAGCCGCTTTGCCGTTTGGCTCCCCGCGCCGGCCGCTTTGCCGTTGGGCTCCCCGCGCCGGCCGCGCCGTTTGGCTCCCCGCGCCGGCCGCGTCTGGTCGCTGTCGCTGTCGCGCTCCAGAAAGCGAGCGCCGCCGCCCCGCGCGCCACCTCACATGGCGCTGCGGAGCGACGGTCGCTTTCTCCAGTCAGCTCACTCAGGCCTGATCAGGGCATCACGACCAGGGTCGTGCGACCCGCGAGTTGCCATTCCTCCATGAAGCCCCGCACCGCGTTCTCGCGCAGGCCATGAGCGGGATCGAACGTGAGCAAGCTCTGTTGTTGCCGGTTGTAGCCCAGCACGACCTCGTAGTGGGAGAGGTATTCCTTCGAAGAGAGTTGCTTGTGCACGCCGACGATCACCGGCCGCCCAGCGTCCACTTCATGTTTCAAGTCCTCGAGTTGACCATTGAAGACGAAGGCGTGGAAGCCTTGCTGGCGCGCATAGTCGCGCAGCGCGCCGGCCGTGAGCCCCTCGTCGGGCTTGCGGCGCAACGCGGCGTCGATGTGATCGCGGTCCAGCGCAGCTGGTAGAGGCGGCTTTCGCCAGTACTCTAGCACCGCGCTGAGCGCGGCCGCGCCGCAGTCCTTGGCTCCCTTCTGGTGGACGGGAGGCAAATGGTCGATGCGGCGCCAGCCGGGATCATTCCGCAAGGCGCTGGGCGTGACGTCCTGGGCTGATCCCGTGTACGAGATGCAGCCGAAGCCGAGCACGCCGAGCACCAGTACCCCCCAAGCGGACCGCCTCACAGCAAGATGACCAGCAGCAGTACGGCCAAAATTGCGGTGGCGGCGGTAGCGCCGATCACGACGGTGTCACCACCTCGGTAGTTCTTCGCGTCCGGCGACGCAGCGTCGCGAGCCGCGTAGCGTGCCAGGTCGTCCGAAGCGGACTTGGCGCTGGTGCTTTCGTTCGCAGCAGCGGGCATCGTCAGCGTCGTGCTGTCGCGATGAGTGGTCGTCTCGTGAGAGGTCACACTGGCGAAGCTGACGGCGGGCGCCAAGCTCATGCTCGCGCCAAGAACTAAGGCGTAAAGATTCCGCATATCGATCCTTCCGATGGTTGTCCGTTGCACCGTCCGCGATGCGGGTTGCATCGTTCGGGGGTTGTCGAGAACTGTGCAGCTTTCGTGCCGTCCACTGGAATGATCGGGGTTTCGCTGGCTTTCGTCGCGGCCACGAATTGCGGCGACGCGCCACGGCCGGCAGCGCACAAATCGCGGGCGCAGCCGGGCCACAGTTCGTGCAACAGCGCCACGCAAGAACCGCAACAGCGCTTCGCCGCGGCCCGCGCAGTGTCGTGCATTGAAGCAGCGTCACGCGTTCACGGCCCGTGTGATTACGCCCGGGCTCGCTGGAGCGCAGCAGGGGGCAAATGTCGTCAGGCGCCGCGCGAGCCCTCGCCATCTTCGCAGATCGCTTGCTACATCCAACTACACTCGCTGCGCCGCTCGGTAGCATTGGGCGAGCGCGAAGGACACGGAGATGCAACCGATCGGCATGGGGGACTCGCCCCCGAGCTCATCGTTTCCCAAGACGGAAGGGCTTGACGCGCCTTTGGCGGAGGCCGCGCTCCGGCATTTGACCCGCCTGCAGCGCGTGACCTCTGCGCTCTCGGAGGCCGCCTCACTCGCGGACGTGTATCAGGTGGTCCGCGCGGAGCTGGCAAAGGCCGTGGCGGCTCGTCAGGCCTGGGTGGCGCTGGTCAGTGAAGCGGACGGCTCGCTGAGGTGGTTGGGCGATCGACGGCCACAGCCCTGGGCCGAGCTGGAGCGGGCCTATCTGGAGCGCGAACCGGTCTGGCCCCGGGCGCCCGCCTGCTTCGTGGCGTTGCCGCTGATCATTGGTCCGCGCACGCTGGGCGCGGTGGCGTTCGAGCTGGAGCAGCCGTGCGAGGTGGAACACGGGACGCGCGCGCTGTTCATGGATCTGGTCCGGCCGCTGGCGCTCGCGCTGGACCGCGCACGATTGTACGAGCTTGCCCGCCAGGAGTGCGATCGAGCCGAGGAGGCGAACCGCGCCAAGGACGAGTTCCTGGCCATCCTCGGCCACGAGCTGCGCAATCCGCTCGCGCCGATCCTGACCGCGCTGGAGCTGATGCGGGCACGCGCCGGGGACGTGGCGCTGGAGGAGCGCGGCGTGATCGAACGGCAGCTGCACCACATGGTGCGGCTGGTCGACGATCTGCTGGACGTGGCGCGCATCACGCGGGGCGCGCTGCGGCTCACGCGCAGTCGGGTGGAGCTGGCGCGCGCCGTGGAGAAGGCCATCGAAATGGCCAGCCCGATGCTCGACGCGCGCGCACATCGGCTCACGGTCTCGGTGCCGCAGCAAGGCTTGCTGGTGGACATCGACGTGCACCGCATCGCCCAGGCGATCGCCAACTTGCTGATGAACGCGGCCAAGAACACCCCGCCGGGCGGCAACATCGAGATCGGCGCGAGCGTGCGCGAGGCGGATGGACATGTGTTGCTCGAGGTGCGCGATGACGGTATCGGCATCGACGCGGCGCTGCTGGGCCGGATTTTCGAACCGTTTGTCCAGCGCCAGCAGGCCCTGGATCGCTCGCGTGGCGGCCTCGGCCTGGGGCTGACCATCGCGCGGCGGCTGGTGGAGTTGCACGGCGGCGCGCTGGCGGCAGCGAGCGCGGGTCTGGGCCGCGGCAGCACCTTCACGATCGAGCTCGCGCTGCTGGCTCCGCGCGCGGTGGGGGACGGCGCTGCCGATTCGAAGGGGCCGCGCGCGCTGCCGCCAGCGGGCGGCACCGTGCGCGTGCTGGTCGTGGACGACAACGTCGACGCGGCGGAGATGCTGGCCGAGGCGCTGCGCATTCACGGTCACGTCGTGGGCGTCGCGCACGACGGCCCCGCTGCGCTGGCCCTGGCCGGGGAGCTGCGGCCCGATCTGGCTCTGCTCGACATTGGCTTGCCGGTGATGGACGGCTTCGATCTCGCCCGGCGCTTGAAGCGCAGTCTGGCGCCTCACGCCCCGAAGTTCGTCGCGATCACGGGCTACGGTCAGCCCTCCGATCGCCAGCGCAGCAAGCAGGCGGGCTTTGACGAGCACCTGGTCAAGCCGATCGATCTCGCGCGCTTGAACGCGATCGTGCGCGGCGTGCGATCGAACCAGAGCACGAGGGTCGAGGGCAAGTGAGCTCGACGGGCGGCTCAGGCCGCCCGCCGCTCAGCCCGCCCGCCTCAGCCCGCCCGCCTCAGCCCGCCCGGAAGTGCGGGTCCCGCTGGGACTGCGGCGCGGCCTCCGAGCTGCCGAGCGTGACCCTGACCTCGTGAGTCTTGCCGTCATCGACGAGGCGCACGTAGCTTTCGCGCACGGCCTTGCCGTCCAGCTCCAGGCGCAGCACCCCGTAGCTCACGCGCTCGGGGTTCTCGACGCGGATCCGGTAGCTGCTCGACAGGTAGCGGTAGCTCAGCTCGAATTGGCCCCACTGGCTCGGGATGCAGGGCTGCAGCGAGAGCGTCTTGCCGCTGCGGCGCAGCCCGAGCACGCGTTCCAGCGCGATCCGATACATCCAGCCCGCGGAGCCCGTGTACCAGGTCCAGCCGCCGCGCCCGGGGTGCTCCGAGCCGCCGTACACGTCCGCCGCGACCACGTAGGGCTCGACGCGGTAGCGCTGTACACCCTCCGGCGTGGAGGCGTGGTACACCGGGTTGAGCAGCTCCAGCAGGGCCCCAGCGCGGTCCCCCTCGCGCAGCGAGGTCAACGCCTGGATGGTCCAGAGCACGCCGTGCGTGTACTGCCCGCCGTTCTCGCGGATCCCCGGCGGATAGGACCGGATGTAGCCGGGATCGGGCGCGGCATGCTGAAAGGGCGGGTCCAGCAAGCACATCATGCGCTCGCGGACGCGCACCAGCCGCGCCTCGGAGGCGGCCACCGCCTGCGCTGCGCGATCGCGATCGCCGACGCCGGCGATCACCGCCCAGGACTGCGCGATCGCGTCGATCGAGCACTCCGAGTTCTGCCTCGAGCCGAGCGGAGTGCCGTCGTCAAAGTACGCGCGCCGGTACCACTCGCCGTCCCAGGCGCTGCGCTCGACCGCGCGCGTCAGACGGCTGATCTGCTGCCGGCACCAGGCTGCCCGCTCCTGGTCGCCGCGAGCCTGCGCCAGGGGTACGAAATCGAGCAGTGTGCGCGCCAGGAACCAGGCCAACCAGACGCTCTCGCCCTGGCCGTGCTGGCCGACGCGGTTCATGCCGTCGTTCCAGTCGCCGCCGCGCATCGTGGGCAGATCGTGAGGCCCCGAGGTGGCAGCCACATCCAGCGCCCGCGCGCAGTGTTCGTAGAGAGAAGCGCGCGTCTCCGAGACGGCGGGTGCGCTGAACAGATCCTCTTCCCCCGCGGACAGCGCGCGCTCGGTCAGGAAGGGGATGGCCTCGTCGAGCACGGCGCGGTCGCCCGTGAAGCGCACGTACTCTGCGGTCACGTAGGGCAGCCATAGCATGTCGTCCGAGCAGCGCGTGCGCAGGCCCTCCCCCGTCTCGTCGTGCCACCAGTGTTGCACGTCGCCTTCCGTGAACTGGCGCGCGGCGCAGCGCAGGAGATGCTCTCGCGCGAGCTCGGGCCGCGCGTGCAGCGTGGCCAGCACGTCCTGCAGCTGATCCCGGAAGCCGTAAGCGCCGCTCGACTGGTAAAAGCCGGTGCGGGCCCAGATGCGGCTGCTCAGCGCCTGATAGAGGAGCCAGTGATTGAGCAGCGCGTCCAGCGCCGGGTCAGGGGTCTTCACGCTCACCGCGCCCAGCAGATCCGCCCACTCGCGCCGTGCCGCCGCCAGTTCCTCGCCGGCGGCCCCGGGCGCATCGACCCCGTAGCGCGCTGCCAGCGCTCGCGCCTCCTCCAGCGAAGTGCCATGGCCGAGCGCGAAGGCGACCTCGGCGGATTGCCCGGGCGCGAGCTCGAGCGTCACCTGCAGCGCTGCGCAGGGATCGAAGCCCGCCCCGACCGAGCCCGAAAGGCGCTCCAGGCCGAGCGCGCGCGGACTGCGCCGCGAACCGCCCGGGCCGAAGAACTCCTCGCGGTCGGCGCTGAAGCTGCTCGGCAGCTGGCTGGCCGTGAAGAAGGCGCGCTGCGCGGGGAAGGGGGAGAGCGGATTCGCCGCGAACAGGCAACCGAGCTCCGGCTCCCAGCTCGAGCACAATGAGACCCGGCTGCTCTCGCGGCTGTTGCCCAGCACCCACTCGACCACGCCGAACAGTGACAAGCGCCGCCGCTCATTGCTGCGGTTCTCCAGCCGCAGTAGCGAGAACTTCACGGGCGCTCTGGGGCTCACGAAGACGCTCAGCTCGTGCCAGAGGCCTTGGGCTTCCAGCTCGAAGCGTGTGCCGCCCGGCGTATGGCGTACGACGTAGCGCTGGCGCAGTCCGGCGGGCTGTGGCGTCGGCGACCAGCACTGCCCCGTGTCGTCGTCGCGCACGTAGAGGAGCTCACCCGACGGATCGCCGACTGGATCGTTGCTCCAGGGGGTGAGCCGATAGCGCTGGCTGTTGTGGACCCAGGTGAAGCTGCTGCCTGCCTCCGTGACCAGGCTGCCGAAGCCCGGGTTCGCCATCACGTTGCACCAGGGCTGAGGCGTGTTCAGACCCGGCTCCAGCACGATCACGTACTGTTGACCTTGCTCGGCGAAGCCGCCGAGGCCGTTATCGAGCGTCAGGGCAGGCCGCCGGCGCGGGCTCGCCTCCACGGGTTGCGCCGGGGCGGCGCGCGGCGCCTCGTCCGCCGGCGCGGGCCAGCGGACGGGTGCCTGCTCGCGCGACGCTGCCGCGCGCCGCAGCTGGCGCGCCAGCGAGCCCTGCGAGGCGCGCAAGACCACGCGCGCGGCGCAGGAAATGAGCTCGCGCTCCTCCTCGTTCATCTGATCGGAGCGGCGCAGGAACACGCCGCCGCGCTGATCGACCTGCGCGCGCTGGATCAGCTCGCGCACCTGGTCGTGCGTGGTCTGCAGGTAGGTGCTCGGCTCTTCATTCAAGATCACCAGGTCGCTGCTGAACCCATTCAGCCGCCAGAACTCGTGAGCGAGCAGCAGGTCGTGGCAGATCTCGGAATACTCGGCGTGGTCCAGCCTGAGCAGCACGATCGGCAGATCGCCCGAGATGCCCTGCGCCCAGAGCGCCGCGAGCCCCTCGTGCGTGCTGCTGGCGGGCGGGCTGCCGGCGCGCAACGCGGGGTGAGGAAACACCACCGCCGAGAGCAGGCGCTGGAAGCGGTGCACCTCGGTCGCGGTAATGCCCAGGTGGCGCAGCTCCACCCGCGTCCCGGCCCAGCCGAGATCGATGGCGCGCGTCACGCTGTGGTGGGCCGTGTAGGTCTCGATCAGGCCCAGCAGCTCCTCGCGCGAGCTGGCGAGCACCGTCGCCAGCGTCACCCGCGCCGAGGCTCCGGGCGCGAGCCGCACGCCGCGGCGCAGCACCAGCGCCGGGTCGAGCACATTGCCGGTGCGGCGGGCGAGCGCGCGCCCGCGCTCCAGACCAAGCGGAGCGGACGGGTCGCGGCCGCGGCCGAGAAAGCTGGCGCGCGAGCTGTCGAAGTCGAGCTGCCCCCAGTGCTCGCCCTCCGGGGCCAGGAGCTGCGCCATCCACACCGGCACTTCACCGGCGCCGCGCGGCCGGCGCTGTGCGATCAGCGCGTTGCGCTCGGGCAGCAGCTCGGTCTCCACGAACATGCTGCTGAAGGCGCGGTGCCCCACGTCCGCGCGGCGCGGCGCCAGCACCACCTCGCTGAAGCTGGTGAGCTCCAGCTCCAGCGGCTCGCTGCCGTGATTGGTGAGTGTGACGCGGCGCACCTCAGCGGGGTGCTCGGGCGAGAGCGCGACCTCGGTGACGGTCTGCACGTCGCCGTCGCGCCGGTGGAACTCCACGCGGTCGATCGCGAACACGACGTTGTAATGGTCCGGCTCGCTGCGCGTCGGCTGATAGGCTGCCGACCAGGTGCGGGCGGCGGAGCGATTCTGAACGTAGATGTAGATGCCTCCTCCGTCGAGCACGGGATCCTCGCGGAAGCGGTTGACGTCCAGGCCCTTCCAGGTGACCACGCCGGCGCCGGTTGCGGTCATCAGCAAGGACAGCTCACCGTGGCCGAGCAAGTGCGCGCGCAGCGGGCCCGGCGCTGCGCGGCCCACGTTCTCGACCACATCGATGCGGTGCTCGGCCTCCCCGGAGCGCATCAGCACCGGCGTGGGTGCGCCGACCAGCGGCGAGCGCGCGGGCACGCGCTCCTCCAGCAGCAGCTCGGCGGCCTTGATGCGCGGATGGCGATGGAAGCGGCGCTGCATGGGGGCGTCGTTCAAGATGTTGTCGAGCGCCACCAGGCTCATGCCCTGGTGGTGGGCCATGAAGGCTTTGACCACCACGCCGCGCCGCCCGGGCGGCACGTGTTCGGGAGTGTAGTCGATCGACTCGTAGAACCCGTACGGACCATCCAGCCCCTGCTCGGCGAGCGCGCGCAGATTACGGCAAATCAGGTCCGGCCGCACCAGACCGGCGAGCACGGTCGCATAGGGCGCGACCACCAGGTCCTCGCCCAGGCCCGCTTTCAATCCCAGCCCAGGGACGCCGAACGCCCGGTACTGGTAGGTCATGCGCAGATCCATCACATTGTACGCGCTCTCGGAGACGCCCCAGGGCACGCCGCGCTCGGCTCCATAGCGGCGCTGCTGCTCGACGGCCACCGCGCAGCCCTCGGCGAGCAAGGTCTGCGGGTTGCTGCGCATGAGCAGGAGCGGCATCAGGTACTCGAACATCGAGCCGCTCCAGGACAGGAGCGCGCGCCCCGCCGGCAGGGCAGCGCGGGGGCGCGCCAGCCGGAACCAGTGCCGCTCCGGGATCTCCCCCTTGGCGATGCACCACATGCTGGCGAGCCGCGCCTCCGAAGCCAGCAGGTCGTAATGCGACGGGTCGAGCCGTGCGCTGGACACGTTGTAGCCGATCGAGAACAGCTCCCGCTGCTCGTCAAACAGGAAGCGGAAGTGCATGGCGTCGGCCAGCGCCGCCGCGCGCGCGCCCAGCTCGGACAGCTCGCGCAGCAGGTCGCTGCAGCGGTCGGCCTTGCCTTCGATGCGTCGCAGGCAGGCGTCCAGCTCGCGTTCGCAGGCCGCGCGCTCCTCGCTGGAAGGCGAGCACTCCGCCAGCGCCGCCTCCAGGGTTCGAGCGAGCGCCGGTACGCGCGCGCCGAGCCCCGCGATCTGCGCCGGGCTGCGCGCCTCGGACAGCGTCCGGCGCAGCTCGGTGAGCGCGCCCGCGAGCTCGGGGCGCGACCACAGCGGCGAGCCCGAGGGCAACGCCAGGCTGGCCAAGCTGAGCTCATCGAACTCGCTCGCGCCGAGCTGCAGCCCGAGCTCCGCTTGCTCCAGCCAGTAGCTGGGGCCTGGAGCGAGCGAACGCGACCAGGGCGCGACGCGGCAGCCCTGCAGCGCGTGCAGAGCCTCGCCCAGCGCTGCGCGGAGCTCGGACGGATCGCGCTCGAGCTGGGCACTGCACAGGCCCTCCAGGTGCTGATCCAGCGCCCGCAGCTCGCGCTGATGGGCGCTGCCGCCCTGCACCAGCTCCTGCAGCGCGATGTCCACGGCGTCCCGCGCGCCCTCCAGCGCGGCGCAGGTGAGCAGGGGAGCGGCCGCGAGGTCCTCGCACGCCTCGTGGAGCGTCCACAGATAGGCCGCCAGGTTGCCGCTGTCGACGGTCGACACGTAGCGCGGCTCCAGCGGCTGCAGGTTGGACGTATCGTACCAGTTGAGCAGGTGGCCTTCGCGCTTCTCCAGCCGCTCGATCGTGCTCAGGGTCGCGCGCAGGCGCTCGCTCACCTGTCGCAGCCCCACGAAGCCAAGATCGCGTGCGCTCACCACGGAGAGCAGATACAGGCCGATGTTGGTGGGCGAGGTGCGCCGCGCGAGCTCACCTCGCGGATCCTCCTGGTAGTTGTCTGGCGGCAGGAAATGATCCTCGGCGCTGACGAACGTGGCGAAGAAGCGCCAGGTCTTGCGCGCCGTGCGCCGGAGCAGCCGCTGGTCGGCGGCGGGGATGCCCGCCAGCGGCTCCGGCAGCGAGATCGGGCTCGCGAGCCAGCTCGCGACCCGCGGCGCAGCGGACCACAGCAGCAACAACGGCAGCGCAAAGGGCAGCGCCGGCGGGTTCACGAAGGCTACCGCGACCGCCGCCGCCAGGCAGGCGGCGCTGCCGGTCCAGAGCCGTCGCTGCACGCGCTGGCTCGAGCCAGCCTGCGCCGTCTGCCGCATCGTGGTCCACTCCAGCAAGCGGCGGCCCGTGGCCAGCCGCCAGAGCGTGCGCGCGATGGCGTCGATCGAGACCCAGGCCTGGTCCAGCGTGAACACCACGGTCAAGAGCAGCTGGCGCGCGTTGGTGCGCAGGTCGCCGCCCAGCGAGCCCAGGAAGGAGCGCGAGGGTTGGCTGGACTCGCGCACGAGCTCCAGCAGCAGCCGCGCGCAGATCGGTACCGCGAACAAGCCGATCACCGCAGCCGCGGCGGCTCGGGTCAGGGGCAAGGGCAAAAACCAGCTGAACCCCACCAGCAGCACCAGCCCGGGAGCGAGCAGGCTGCGCCGCAGGTTGTCGAAGATCTTCCACAGATCGAGCAGCGCGAGGTCGTTGGCGCAGCCCCCGCCCACGGCCGGTACGCGCGGCATCAGCCAGGGCAAGAGCTGCCAGTCGCCGCGCACCCAGCGGTGCTGGCGCCCGGCTTGCACCTCATACGCGGCAGGCTGCTCGTCGAGCACTTCGATGTCGGTCGCCAGCGCGGAGCGGGCGTAGATGCCCTCGAACAGATCGTGGCTGAGCAGGCGATTTTCGGGCGTGCGCTGATGCAGCACGCGCTGGAACGCCGACACGTCGTAGATGCCCTTGCCCACGAACGAGCCCTGCCCGAACAGGTCCTGGTATACGTCCGAGACGGCGGTGGTGTAGGGGTCGATCCCGGGCGGGCCCGCCGCGATGGCCGCGAAGCGCGACTTGCGCGAGCTGAGCGGCAGCGTACCCACGCGCGGCTGGATGATGGCGTGACCGCGACGCACACGCCGGGTCTTGGGATCCAGCTGGGGACGATTGAGCGGATGCGCGATCTTGCCCACCAGTCTGCGGCCGACGTCGCGCGGCAGCTCCGTGTCGGCATCGAGCGTCAGCACGTACCGGATCGAGGAGAGCAGCTCGCGCGGCGCGGTGACCACCGCGAACGACGTCCCCGGATCGCCGAGCAACAGGCGGTTCAGCTCCTCCAGCTTGCCGCGCTTGCGCTCCCAGCCCATGAAGCAGCGTTCCCTGGGGTTGTGCTGGCGCCGGCGATGCAACAGCCAGAAGCGGGGCTTGGCGCCGCCGTGCCGCTGGTTCAGGATCTGGATGCCGCGCCGCGCGAGCTCTACCAGTTCGGCATCGCTCTCCAGCACCTCGCTCGCTGCGTCGGTATGGTCGGTGAGCAGCGCGAAGTACAGATTGGGATCGGGGTTGGCGAGCGAGCGCACCTCCAGGTCGACCAGCAGCTGTTCGATCGTCTCCGGACTGTCGATCAGCACCGGGACGGCGACCAGCGTGCGATGCTCGTCCGGGATCCCGCTCTCCAGGCCGAGCCCCGCGAGCAGCCGCGGCGGACAAATCGTCACCACCAGGCTGCTGGTGAGCGCGAGCGCGATCTCGCTGGCTGGAAGAGCGAACAAGAGCAGAAATGCCGCCAGTCGCCCGTCCACCGGCAGCACGCCCTGCCAGGCATGCGCGGCCGCCGCCAGCAGCGCGGCGCTGAACAGCGCCAGGGCGCCCAGATAGAACAGCGTGGGCCGGGCCAGGACCGCGCGCACGATCCGGCTGCTCAGCCTCGCGCGATAGCGCACCCGTCGCTCGAGCTCGGGCCGCCCGTCGTCGACGAGATAATAGCCGATGTGAGAGCGCACGTCGTCCGAGCGATCGGCGCGCCGCGCCGCTTCGCACAGCTCCAGCGCTCGACTCGCGACGCCGATCTCGTCCGCCTCACTGCGCCGCGCGAGGGCCTCGATCGCGTGCCGATAGCGGTCGCGCGTGGCCTTGTCGCTGGGCACGTAGGCGCCTGCGGGATCGCAACGCAGCACGGCCTCCACCTGGCTGGTGCGCTCGAAGAAGGAGTCCCAGTCGAACGCGGACACGGCGCGCATGCTGGTGATCGCGTTGCCGACGGAGACCTGATCGGCTGCCTGGCGCAGATGCTCGCGCCGGGCCAGCTCTTCCGCGCTGGTGCCCATGGCGGCGCAGCGCTCGGCGATCCACTCGCGAGCGCGTTCCGGCGGTCCATCGTGCTCGCGCAGGCGGTGCAGCAGCTGCACCAGAAAGGCCGCGTTTAGCGGCTGCCGACTCTGCTCCAGCTCCCGCAGCTGCGCGCCCGTCTCCAGCGGCGTGGCGCCCGCCTTCAACAGGCGCTCGGCCCAGATGTCGCCGCGCGTGCGATCTTCCGCGGCCGCCTCCGAGGCCGCCAGCGCGCCCACACCCAGGCTCAGGCCCAGGCGCAGCATGATGGGCACCGCCCACAGTTCACCGATCGTGAGCGGCGCGACGCGCTGATAGGCGATCACGAAGTCGGCCAGAGGCTGGAGCTCGACGCGCCAGTCGGTGTGCCGCAGATAGTCGATGCACAAGCCGTAGACGCGCGGATAGCCGCGCATCTCACCCTGGGCGAGGCGCGGCAGCTCCAGCAGATAGCCGAGTGGCAGGTCCTCGGCGATCTCCCGCAGCTGGTCCTCGACGACGTTCGCGTTGTCGAGCAGCCACTCTTCGGCGGGCGTCGGCTCGCGGCGGTGGCGAGCCTCCGCGGCCAGGATGCGATACGCCTCGTGAATGCGCTTGCGGGCGCCGGCGAAGCGTGCGCGCAGCGGCCCCGGCGTCAATGCGGCGCGCGGGGCGCCGTGCGCTCGAGCCAGCTCCAGCGCGTGGGCGGCCAGATGTTCTTCAGTGTAGAGCTCACCGCGCAGATACTGCGCTTCGTCCCACCGCAGGTGGGAGTTCAACCCCGGGCAAGCTGGTCTGGATTCTGCGGCAGGCGCGCCCTCTGCGCCCTCGCTCACGGACGGACACCGGACGCGCGGGCCTCCGTCTCACGGAAGTCGATCCGCTTCAGTCCGTAGCTGGCTGGGAAACCCGGGCGCGCCGCGATTCGGTGCAACCAGCCGCCGTTGTTCAGCCGCCACTCGGACGGCGTCTGCACGCAACACGCGAAGGCCTCATTTGAATGAGTGCGGCAATCCGCATCGCCGCCGCAGATCGGGCAGGGGGCGCTCACCGTCACTCGATCCCAATCGCCATCCAGTACGTCAGAAATGTGCCGCATGCCGCGCTGCATTGCAGAGTACATGCCAGGCAGTCTGTGGCGATTTTTCCGCGGAATTACCTGGAGTCTTGCAGCTTGTGCGTGCGTTATCGCCTCGCATGTCGCAAATGGGGTCGTGCATCGCGGCATGCCGCGCAGCGAAGCGCTAGAGTGCGTCCGGGCGGCAGGGAAGCGGCACGCTTCCTGCTTTTTGCTCCTTCGCGCCATTGCGGACGCGTGCAGCGGTCCGCGGCACCTCAGCCTTCTGGGAGGTCTTCTGGAGGAGATGCGTATGAAAGCCTGGAACGCCAAATGTTGGCTGGTGGCGCTCGCGCTGCCGCTACCCCTGTGCGTCCCGGCCGCTCTGGATGTGGCCGCTGAAGAGGTGCGAGCAGCTGCACAGCCACCCGCGCCCGAGCCTCCCAGTGCCGTCGGCACGCTCACTGTGCAGTGGACGCTCAGCGGGCGGCGCGATCCGATCGATTGCGGCGCGCTCGGCGTGGATCGACTCGAGCTGTCGCTGCGATCGGCGCCGGGGGATGAAGACCAGGCGGAGGGCCCTTGCGACGCATTCCAGCTCTCGCTCGACCTGGCGCCTGGCACGTATGAGGGAGACGTCGTGCTGATCGATCGCCTCCGTCGTCCCGTCACGCTCGCGTTGCCGCTGGAGCGGGTCGAGATCGTTGCGGGGCGAGAGCTGACGAAGAGCGTCGACTTCCCCGTCGGCGCGTTCCTCTGAGCCAGCGGCGCGCGGGAACCCGCTCCGATCGGCTCAGCCCACGCCGCGGCCGGGCGGATCGCTGGCGGGAAAGGACTCCCAGGAAGCTTCGTCCACGCAGTCGCGCGTGCCGTCCCCGAAGCGCTGCGGGTTGGGGGGCGACGAGGCGCGCGCGGCGCTGCGCAGCAGCTGGCTCAGCGAAACGCCGCCGAGCGCGAAGGGCGAGAGCCGCTCGATGCCGTAGGCGAACGCGAGCAGGCCGAGCATGCCGCCCCGACGCGCGCCGAAGGCGAGCAGCCCGGCGCCGAACAGGATCTGCCCCAGGCGGGTCCATTCCCCTGGATCGTGTGCTCGAAGCGCGGCCATGGCGTTCTCTGCTGCTTCCCCTCGCATCAACGTACCCATTGATCATCTCTCCGTTCAGTCCATCGGTTGGACCGGTGGCACATCCACGTAGTCTGGAAAGGGATGGTCCGGATCGCTCGGATGCGGCAGAGGGGGCTGCTCCGGCTCTGCTGGAGCCGGGACATCCGGCTCCGGGGGCAGGGGGACGTCTGGCTGCGTCGTGGTCGCCTGCCAGCTGGAGTGCGCTCGTACCTGCTTCTGTTCGATCCGGACCATTTTGCCCTCGTCGGTTAACTCGGCTGACTTGGCGTGCTCACTGCTCTTTGCAGATCTGGCCTGCGGTGCACGCGCTCACCCGCGACAGCGTGTCGAACGGGCTGGAGCAGTCCTCGTGCCGGATGGCATCCAGGCACTCGTTGAGCTCCTTCTCGTTGGTGCCGCCCGGGCACTGACGCGCATTCAGATCGTCCTTCCATTCGTCGCGCACGCGAGTGATGCAGTCTTGCACCGAAGAGTACTTCTTGTCGGAGCCGACGTTGGTGCAACGATCTTCCCGGGCACAGCGTGCCTCGGCGATCGAATCCGCGGCGGAAGCCGTGTCTACCGTCGCCACGGGATGAGCGAGCGCCGTATCCGCGCTCTCCGCGGGCGGAGAGCTGTGCCCACAGCCGGTGGCCACGAAAAAGGCACCCATGCCGATCGCACCAATGCCGGTCAGGAGTTTGATGATCACTTGTTCCTCCATTTTGCCGCGAACCTGCGGCCAAGTAGCGGGCGGGATGCCGTGCATCGCGCGTGCCAGCGGCCTCCGCAGCCGTGGCGGGCTTGCCAGCGGGCTCCACGAGCGCTCCGTGCCATCTCGCCTCGGTTCTATCGCGCCCAGCGTGTCGATCTGGCAGGTCAGCCGTCGACTCGATCGCGCGCGTTGGCCTCTCCGGCGCGGCGCGCGCAATGGGCGCAGCAGTAAAAGACGCCGTCATTCTCGATGCCGTGCCCGATCACCCGGCAGTGACAGTGCTCACACTGCGGCGCGAGCCGATGGATCGCGCACTCGAAGCAGTCGAAGGTGTAGACGCGGTCATGCAGTCGGACCTCGAAGGCCTTGTCGTAGAGGTTGCCGCAGACCTCGCAGGCCTGAGCTTGCTCCGACACGCTCGCCCTGGGCTGTGGCGGAGAGATCATCGAGCGGGTGAGGGCCATGCTCCGCTCCTTTCATCGGTTCCCGCCTCGCTGGACGGAGCCGAGCGCGCCTTCTTCGAGGCCTTCGAGGCCGAGCGCTTGGAAATATCCGCGGACGTTCTGGCCCAGCCTTTGGGCACGGCTGCTTCGAAGCCAGCCTCCATCACCGCCGCAAAGCGCTGCTGCATGCTCTCGCCGAGCTGTTCCAGCGCTTCCTTGTCCAGGGCTGCCTGCACGGCGGGGAAGAGCTCATCTTCCTCCTCCTGCACGTGGTGTTGCAGCAGGTCCTTGAGCGCCGTCACGCGCGCCAGGAACTCGTCGTCCTCGGGATCGGTGGCCATCAGCCGCTTCAGAGCCACCTCGGCGAGCGCGTGCTCTTCGTAGCTCTCGTTCACGAGCTCCTCGTTCACGCGCTTGATCGCCGGATAAAAGATGTCCTGCTCGATCGCCATGTGGGCCGCCAAGCTGTTGGCCAGCTCGTCCAGCACGGCGGCGTGGTCGACGACGCCACTCTCGAGCTTCTTCAACAACGCCTCGGCGCGGCGATGTTGAT
>DASTRX010000084.1:0-27457 GCA_035760985.1 Polyangiaceae bacterium | reverse complement strand
ACGGCTCGATCTGGTTCATGGAGTTCAATTTCAGGCCCGGGCGGGCCACGGCCAACTACCACCTGCGCAACGCGATTCAGCTCGCCTTCGACCCGAAGGAGTACGTCTCGCGCGTGATCCGGATCCCGGGCACCCGCCCCGGGCTGTCGATCATCCCCCAGTGGGTACCGGGGGTGAAGGAGCGCTTCCGCCTGGAGTATCCCATCGAGGGAGTGAAGCCGGACGTGGCGGAAGCGCGGCGGGAGCTGGAGCTCGCGAGGCAGGAGCTCGGCGGCGAGGTGCCCCCGCTCGTCTGGCTCACGGGTGAAACGCCCGCCTCGGCGCAGCAAGCCGAATACTTCCAGGCCCTGTTCAAATCCCGGCTCGGGATCGAGCTGAAGATTGACAAGCAGATCTTCAAGCAGCGGCTCGAGAAGATGCTGCACGGAGACTTCGACATCGTGGATGCCGGCTGGGGCCCCGATTTCGCCGATCCCATGACGTATGCGGAGCTCTTTGCCAGCTGGAACGAGAACAACCGCGGCAAGTACAGCAGCGCTCGCTACGACGCCTTGATCCGCAAGGCCCAGTCGAGCAGTGATCAGAGGGAGCGCATGGACGCGATGGCCGAGGCCGAACGGGTGGCGCTGGCGGATCGGGCCGTGGTGATGACAGCGGAGCGCACGATCATCTACGCGCACCAGCCTCGTGTCTCGGGGATCGTACGACACGTGGTAGGTCCGGACCCGGACTACACCTGGGTGACGCTCGACACGAGCGCTTCCAAGTAACGAACGAGACGAGATGCTCACCTACACGCTCAAGCGGATCGCAACCGGGCTACTCACTGTTTACTTCATCGCCACGGCGACCTTCTTCGCGATGCATCTGGTGCCGGGCGACCCGCTCGCGGGCAACAAGGCCATGCGCGCCGAGATCCGCAAGAATCTGGAGCACAAATACGGGCTCGACAAACCAGTATTGGTGCAATACGGCGTGTTCCTGGGCAACATGCTGAAAGGTGATTTCGGCATCTCCTTCACGCAGCAGAACCGGCTCGTGAACGATATCATCAAGGACCATTTCCCGGTCTCGGCCTTGCTGGGCGTGCTCGCGTTGGCGGTGGCTGCCTGCGGAGGCGTCCTGTTCGGATCCCTGACCGCGCTGTTTCGCGGCAAGCATGTGGACCGGAGCGTGATGTTTCTGGTGATCCTGGCCATCTCGGTGCCGGGCTTCGTGTTCGCCGCACTGGCTCAGTATCTGGCGATGCGCGCCAACAGCGTCGCCGGTCGTACGCTCTTGCCCGTGGCCGGCTGGGGCACGCTGCGCCACATGCTCTTGCCCGCGCTCGTGCTCGGCCTCGGTACGATGGCGTACGTGACGCGCCTGATGCGCTCGTCGCTGCTGGAGGTCGTGCATCAAGACTACATTCGCACCGCCCGAGCCAAAGGCTTGCCGAAGAGCCGCATCTTCTTTTCGCACCAGCTGCGCAATGCCATTCTGCCCGTTGTCACGATCCTGGGGCCTGCCATCGCCGGCATCACCACGGGCGGCTTCGTCGTGGAGACGGTATTCGTGATCCCGGGGCTCGGCCGATACTTCGTGCAGGCGGTGCAGCAGCTCGATTACACCGTCATCATGGGCCTGACCGTCTTCTACGGCGGGTTCCTCGTGTTCATGGTGCTGGCCGTCGATATCGCGTACGCCTTCATCGATCCGCGCATCAGCTTGACCAAGGCGAGGACCTGAACATGGTCGATCCGGCCCCCGCCTGGGACCCCAGCCTCTTCGAGCCCGTGCAGCGGAGCTCGATTCAGACCGGCGTTGCGCGCCCCTCCCTCTCCTATTGGCAGGATGCCTGGCGGCGGCTGCGCAAGAACCCCCAGGCGGTGGTTTCGCTCGCCATCGTCGTGGCGCTGCTCGTGTTCACGCTGTTCGGCCCGCTCGTCTGGCGCGTCGACCCGAATGCGCCCGAGCTGACCCGAGTCTCCAAGGGTCCGAGCTTGCGCGTGGAAGCGCGTGTACTGCCCGAGCTCCCCCCGTTCAAACAAGAAACGGTGCCCGACGTCCCGGCGAGGCCGGAGGCGGATGGCGCGACCTTGCCAGCCCCCGAGCGCCTGGAGTGGATCGGCGAGCCCACGATCGAGGCCGTGCGCATGCGCTGGACTCCGGTGCCCGGGGCTGCCGGCTATCTCGTCTACCGCAGCGAAGAGCCGCCGGCAGGGGGCTACCTGGGCTTGCCCGTCGGCACGATCGATGGCGGCAATACAGTGAGCTTCGAGGACAGCTTCAACCTGGAGGACCGCGCTTACTACTACAGCGTGGTCGGCCAGAATGTCGCGGAATCGAAGCAGGCGATCACGCGCCGGGTCGTGCTGCCGCCCGGCGTTTCCCTGGCCGATGCACAGACGATCCAGCCCGGAGCAAAGCCGGGTGACGTGGTTCGTTTCCCGCTCCGTCCTTTCGGGACGGACTCGCTGGGTCGAGATCTGCTGGCGCGGTTGATGGCGGGCGCGCGCGTGTCGCTGTTCATCGGCTTCTGCGCGCCGCTGCTCTCGCTCGCGATCGGTGTGCTGATCGGCGGCATCGCCGGCTACATGGGCGGCAGCGTCGACCAGTGGTTGATGCGCATCACCGATTTCGTGATCGCGTTGCCGTTCTTGCTGTTCATGATCCTGTTCAAGGTGGCGTTCGGCGCCGGGCCGGGGCAGAGCGGCATATCGGCGATGTTGGTCGCCCTGGTCGTGCTGTCCTGGACCTCAGCGGCACGGCTCACGCGCGGCCAGGTGCTGCAACTTCGCGAATCCGAGTTCGTCCAGGCGTCCCGGCTGCTCGGCGCGCGGCCCGTGTATCTGTTGCTCCGGCACCTGCTGCCGAACACGCTCGGCGTGATCCTGGTCTCGTTCACCTTCGCGATCCCCGGCGCGATCTTCACGGAGGCGTTCCTGTCGTTCATCGGCATGGGCGTCGCGCCGCCGACCCCGTCCTGGGGGAGCATGTGCAACGACGGCGTGCAGACCTTCCTCACCCATCCGCACGAGCTGCTCTTGCCGGCGTTCTTCATCAGCATCGCCGTGCTCGCGTTCAACCTGCTCGGCGACGGCTTGCGCGACGCCCTGGATCCCAAGCTGAGGTCCGTCGAATGAGCCTGCTCGAGGTGCGCGATCTGCGGGTGGAGTTCGATACGTACGGCGGGGTGGTGCGGGCGGCGCGCGGCGTGAGCTTCTCGCTCGAGCGCGGCAAGACGCTGGCCATCGTGGGCGAGAGCGGCTCGGGCAAATCGGTGAGCGTACAGGCCCTGATGGGGCTCATCCCCATGCCTCCAGGCCGCATCACGGGCGGCTCGGTGCTGTTCAATGGCAAGGAGATCCTCGGGCTCCCGGCGAAAGCTGCCAACAGCATCCGCGGCAAGGAGATCGGCATGATCTTCCAGGACCCGATGACCTCGTTGAACCCGACGATGACCGTGGGGCGCCAGATCAGCGAGACCCTGCGCTATCACGACGGCCTGGACGACGCGGCTGCACGGCGCGCCGCCATCGAGCTGCTGGAGAAGGTACAGATCCCCGAGGCGGCGAGCCGCGTCGACAGCTATCCCTTTCTGTTCTCGGGCGGCATGCGCCAGCGCGTGATGATCGCGATGGCCATCGCCTGTCGGCCGGCGCTGCTGATCGCGGATGAGCCCACGACCGCGCTCGACGTGACCGTCCAGGATCAGATCCTGAACCTGCTCCAGGACCTGCAGCGCGAGCGGCAGATGAGCGTGATCCTGATCACTCACGACCTGGGGGTGGTGGCGCGCATGGCCGATGAAGTCGCCGTCATGTACGCAGGGCAGATCGTCGAGACCGGAGATGTTCGGCAGATCTTCGCGCGGCCCGCGCATCCCTACACGCTGGGCTTGCAAGCAGCCCGCCCGCCGGCAGACGAGCGGCGGCGGGAGCCGCTGGAGCCGATCGAAGGCGCCCCGCCCGACCTGTTTCATCCGCCTCGCGGCTGCGCTTACTACGAGCGCTGTCCCTGGGCAATGAAGGTGTGCGAGGCCAACGACCCGCCGCTCTGGTCCATCAACGACAGCCAGTCCAGCCGCTGCTGGTTGCATCACGAATACGGGGCTCGCCGGCGGCCGGAGCGGCTGGCCCACGGTGCCCTGATCCCGGCGCAGCCGGACCGACCATGAACTCCGAGAAGCTCCCGGGCAAGGGCGAGGACCCAGGCAGGCCGCCGCCGGATGGCAGCGCAAGGCCACCCGTGCTCGAGCTGCGTGCCTTGCAGAAGTACTTTTCGCTCGAACGCGGGCGCCGCCTGCACGCGGTCGACCACGTCACGCTCGCGCTCGCTGAACGTGAAGTGGTCGGGCTGGTGGGCGAGTCAGGCTGCGGAAAATCCACGCTGGGCAAGACGGTGGTGGGGCTGCTGGAGCGCAGCGGCGGAGAGGTGTTCTATCGCGGCGAGCGGTTGCCCCAGAGCTACGACGCGAACGCCTTTCGCAAGTATGGCCGCCGCGTCCACATGATCTTTCAGGATCCCTATTCGTCGCTCGACCCGCGCATGACCGTGCGCGAGATCGTCGCCGAGGGGCCGCGCCTGCACGGCCTCTGGAAACGCAACGAGGTGCAAGACCGGGTGGGCTACTGGCTCGAGCGCGTTGGCTTATCCCGCTCGTTCCTGTCGCGCTACGCTCACGAGTTCTCGGGTGGGCAGAGGCAGCGCATCGGCATCGCGCGGGCGCTCGCGCTGGAACCCGACGTCGTCGTCTGCGACGAGCCCATCTCGGCGCTCGACGTGTCCGTACAGGCGCAGGTCGTGAACTTGCTCGCGCAGCTCAAGGACACGATGGGCCTGACGCTGCTGTTCATCGCCCATGACCTGTCGTTGATTCGCTATGTGTCCGATCGCATGGCGGTCATGTACCTGGGCCAGCTCGTCGAGCTGGGCGTCGCGAATGACGTGTACTTTCGGGCCAAGCACCCGTACACGCAGTCGCTCGTGGCTTCCACGCCCGAGGCCGATCCGGAGCAGGCCCGGCGCCGCTTGCCGGTGGCGGTGCGCGGCGAGGTCTCCTCCCCCGTGGATCCAAAGCCCGGCTGCCGCTTCGCTGCGCGTTGCCCCCACGTGATGCCACGCTGCCGAGAGCGTGATCCCGACTGGATCGAAGCCGCGCCGGGGCACTTCGTGGCGTGCTATTTATACCAGCCCTGAGTGTACCAGCCGCGGGTGTACCAGCTCTGGGTGGTTGGTTTCAGGCCGGGCTATGGCAGCAGATAGCTGACGTCAATGCGCTGCGTGTCCCAGCTGGAGATCAGCGTGTCAGCGTTGCCGTTCTCGTTGGTGACCTCTTCGAACGCGAGCCGAAACTGCGCCCGCTCGCGCGTGCCGACATCCGCGGCCAGCGCGTTGCGCACATCCACCTGCAACACGGTGCCCGTATTGCCGGCGGTGGCGATCCGGCCCAGCGCCGCCAGCGGATCGGCCTGAAACGCCTCGGGGCCGATGGCCTCGAAGGCGGCGTGATCCAGCGTGAGCGCGCCCAGGCCGTTGAAGGGATTGCCGGAGCGCTGCGTGATCTGGAAACTGAGACGCGCGCTCTGCAGCCGAGCCGTGCTGCTCGGGAGTTCCGGCAGCGCGAAGCTCATGAAACCCTTGTATTGCAAGCTCCCGCTGCCGCTGTCCCCGACGCACACCGTATCCTGGTTGCGCGCGCAATCGCCCTGGCCGTAAGTGTCATTGCTGCGCCAGCTGCCGGTCAGATCGCGGTTCTGCTGAGCGGCGAGCGAGATGTTGATCTGCCTCAGCAAGGCAAAGGACGATTCCGCGGGAGCCGACAGATGCTGGCCGTCGCGATCCTGCGCGGAGGTCGAGAGGAAGAAGCTGATCGGGGGCGAGACCACAGCGTCAGGATCGCTGCCCGCGGGATAGTCGAGCGGCTCGTCGGGCGTGATCGTGAGCTCCGTGCCCTCCTCGTTCCAGCTGAAGCTGACGCTGCTCGAGGGGATGCCCTCCGACTGATACGCCGCCTCCGTGCGCTCCTGATCCATCGGCACGCTGAAGCTGATCACAATCTTCACGTCGTTGGAGACGCCGCGCTCGCCGTTCGCAGGTGACACGGACAACACGCGCGGCCCCTCGGGCTGCATCTCCGCGGGAGGCGGCGGCTCTTCCGCGGGAGGCGGCGGCTTGTCGCCCGTGAGCGGCAGATCGTTGCGCGTGGTCTCCGTCGGGGAGGCGGGCGTCCCCTCCACTGACGGCGGCGGCTCGGCAATGACGTCCATCTGCATCATGTCGGGAGATGGCGGCGCATCCATTGGAGGAGCGAGCTCGCCATCGAACAAGTTGCCGTTGGACTGGCTGCAGGCCGCCAAGCAAAGCCAACCAGCGCTCACCATCAGACTGCGCACGACGGGATTCCTTTGCATGGTTCCTCCCTCCATCTTCCGCTTGCAAGCGGGTAGCTAGGATGAACTAGTCCTAACGGTAACAATGGACTCGATGACGAGCAAGCACGCGCGCTTCATCCATCGTGGTTGCCCGAGCCGCTCGCGCCGCGCTCTGCTCGCGTGCAACGCTCCAGCACAGCACGCGCACAGGTGGAGCCAGCGCTCATCCAGCCGATCTTGCATGCTGCGCTGCGCCGATGCTGCGCGCCAGCGCGCGCGAGTCAGCAGCTGCCGACGCGCGCGGGACAGCGCGGCGCGTAGCCAGCGTTGCAGCAGGGTTGGCGCACGGTCAGCGTGAAGTATTCGGCTGCGAGAAAAAGCCGTGCACCACTGCGAGCGCCGGATGCCGAAACTTTGAGCCAGATTGCTCATGCGCGGCGCATGATCGAGCTGGCGGAGGCCGATCATGATTTCGCGCGTGCTCGTGCGTTTTTTCCGTTCCGCGGCCCAGGTGCGCCAACACACCTGGACCTACAGTTCGCGCGGCCGTGCGTGTCCCACCCGTGTTGCACGGCGCTGCCGAACCTGGAAACGTTACCGGATCAGCGGGAATCGCCGGCAGGCGGCGGCTCTTCCGGGGCTCCAGCGGCCGCGGGCGCCGCGCGGCGGCGCAGGCCGACCAGGAATACCTCGGTGCTCTGGCTGCGCGTCGCCTCCGGACGCACGGTGCGACACTCCGCGTAGCGCGCGCGCAAGGCCGTCTCCAGCGCCTTGAAGTCGTTGCTCATGAACAGCTTGAGCACGATGTGGGAATCGGCTCCCCCGAGCTCGTCGGCGAGCAGCAGCGCGCGCTGGCAGAGCTCGAAGCTGAGCGCCTGGTCGCGCGCCTTGTTGCCGCTGGTACGCGGTGCCATATCGCTCAGCACCACCTGATACGGCGCCAGATCGCCGAGCTCCGCGCGGCCCGCCTTCATCACGTCCAGCTGGCGCACCGTGACGTTGCCGGGCACGCCGCCCGGGAACTCGGAGAGATCCGCGGCCAGCACTCGCCCGCTCGGGCCCACCTCTTTGCTCACATACATCGTCCAGGAGCCGGGCGCCGCGCCCAGATCGAGCACGCGCTGCCCTTGACGAAAGATCCTGTAACGACGCTGGATCTCCTCCAGCTTGAACACGCTGCGCGCTGGATAGCCCGCGGCCTTGGCTGCGCGCGTGAAGCGGTCCGGCTGCGTGTAGTCCTTGGGCTTGCGGCTCATGCGACCTCAGCTAGCACGCTCTTGGTACCGCTGACACCGGGCAGTGTCGGCGCATCCCAGCCGCCCACCCAGCTGTGCACGGTGCCCGTGCGGCCGCTGGCCTCCAGCGCCTCCAGCACCAGGGCGCGCAGATCGCTGGAGCTGAAGCCCCGCTGATGCGATACACAGAGCAGCCGCCCGCGTGGTTCGAGCAACCCCAGCGCGCTCGCGACCATGCCGGCATAGTCGCGCTCCGCGCGCAACACGCCGCCCTTGCGTGTGCCAAAGCTGGGCGGGTCGAGCACGATCCAGTCGAAGCGACGGCCCGCGCGCGCGGCGCGGCCGAGCCAGACCAGCACGTCGCTGGCGAGCAGCCGGTGCTGCGGCCCGGAGAGCCCATTGAGCTCCAGGTTCTCGCGCAGCCGCGCGAGAGCGCGCTTGGAGAGATCGACGCTCACGCTGGCGGAGGCGCCGCCCGACGCCGCGGCGACGCTGAAGGCGCCGGTGTAGCAGAAGAGATTCAGCAGGCTGCGCCCGGCGGCGCCCTCGCGCACCCGCTGCCAGCTCTCGCGCTGATCGAGGAACAGGCCCGTGCTGAGGCCATCGGCGAGCCGCACCGAGAACTGCAGCTCACCCTGGCGCACGGACAGGCTCTCCGCGGCCGCCAGCCCGCGCAGGGGCAAGGGCGGCGCGAGCTCTGCCGCGTCCTGCTTGCGCAGATCGGCGCGCAGGCGCCGCTTCACGTACACGCCGCGCGCGCCGTGATCCATCAGGCATTCGGCAAGCCGCTCGCGCTCGGCCCAGGCCTCCTCCGTCGACAGATCGAGCAGCGCGTGCTCCCCGTAGCGCTCGGCGGTGACGCCGGCGATCTCGCCGCCCTCCTCGCCGCACAGGCGGTACGCCTGATAGCGCGGCCAGAGCGCTGCGCGCACCAGCGCGCCGTCGCTGAGCGCTCGCGCCAGCTCGCGCGGCGGGCGTTGCGGCGCTCCCCGCAGCCAGCTCTCGAACTCGCACGGCGGGGCCGCCGCGGCGCAGAGCCCGCCCGCTTCGAAGCCCGCGACGTGCAGCAGCAGGCGCGTCGCCGGGCTGGCCTCCGAGGCGCCCACGACCGGCTGCCCCGCGGCGGCGAAGCTGCGCAGCACCTGCTCTGCGGAGAGCGCCGTGCGCGCCTCCACCAACCCTCGCCCCTGCTGGCGCGCCCGGACCTCGTACTCGATCGGCGCCCGCCCGGGCTCGCTCGGGCGCAGCTGGCCCCGCGCCGACAGGCGCAGCTCGTCGACGCCGAGCAGATAGCGGCGCAGGCCCGTCAGGACTCCGTCGCGGACCGCGGCGCCGTCTCCTGGCGGCTCGCCCTCGGCGACCAGCACCGCCACCCCCGATGCCCGCTCCGGCAGCTCCTCGAGTGCGCGAAAGCGCCCCAGCCCGTGCTCGGCCAGGCGCGCGCAGAGCTCCACGGAGCCCCCGGGGGCGCCGCGACACGCGACCCCCGCGGGCTTGTCCACCAAAAGGAACGCACCCTGCCGCAGGAGGGTGCGTTCACTCGACCAGGTAGAGGCGAGACCTTCGAAGGCCACGCCGGCTCACCCGGCCATTGCTCGGCTGCTGCCGCTCACTTCGCTGGAGCGACGCGGCCGCCGCGCCGCTTCACCGCACCGCGCAACTCCACGACGGTGCCCTTCGAGCCCGGCACGCCACCGTACACCAGCACCAGGTGCTGATCCGGAATCACCTTGGCGACCTTCTGGTTCAGCACGCTCACGCGCACGTTGCCCATCTGACCGCCCATGCGCATGCCGAGCTTGGTGCGACCCGGCGTCATGTTGGTACCGATGGAACCGCCGTGGCGGCGATACTCGTGCGTACCGTGCGTCTGCACGGCGCCAGCGAACTTGTGACGGCGAACCACGCCCTGAAAACCGCGGCCGCGCGACAGCCCCGCGACATCCAAGAACTGCCCGGCCTCGAACAGCTGGTCCAGCGCCAGCACCGAGCCGACCTCGATGTTGGCGGCGTACTCGGCGGTGCAACGGAACTCGCGCTGCACGCGCGTGGGCTTCAGGTTCTTGGCCTTGAAGGCGCCCAGCACCGGCTTGCTGAGGTGCTTCTCCTTCACGTCGTCGATGCCCAGGATCAGGGCATCGTAGCCGTCCTTGTCAGCGGTGCGCTTGCCGACCACGGTGGCGCGCGCTTCGATCACCGTGCAAGAGGCGACCGTCCCGTCCTCCGCAATCAGCTGCGTCATGCCTAGCTTGCGGCCCAATACGCCGGGATACTGGTTCATCGTTCGTGCGCTCCACGCTCTGATCTGAAAGAATGCTTACCCGTCAGACGTCTGACAGGGGGCGCGTCCTGTATCGCTCCGCCTGGGGATCGTCAAGGGCTTCTACCGGGGAGGCCGTTCAGCGGTCGCCCTCCCAGTGGCCTCGAGGCAGCTCAGCGGCCACTGGGCCGCTTCGCTATTTCCAGCCGCCAAATTCTAGCCGGAATGCGTTGACGGCCGGCCTTGTGCCTGCATAATGCACCGCCCGCTTGCTCGGGACGGGCGGCCGCCGATCGGCCGCGCCCTGCGGCGAGTCCACAGCCCCGAACAATCCGGAAAAAACGTCATGATTACGACCAGTAAAATCGCCCAGCTCGAAGCTGTCAACCTGCGCCAGGACATTCCGGACTTTCGCGTCGGGGACACAGTGGCGGTTCACTATCGCATCGTCGAGGGCGACAAGCTCCGCGTCCAGGTGTTCAAGGGCATCGTGCTCAAGCGGCACCGCGCGGGTGCTCGCAGCACCGTGACCGTGCGCAAGACCAGCTTCGGCGTGGGCGTGGAGCGCACGTTCATGCTGCACACCCCCCGTCTCGACAAAATCGAGCTCGTTTCCCGCGGCGTCGTGCGCCGCGCGCGCCTGTTCTACTTGCGCGAGCTGCGCGGTAAGGCCTCGCGCGTCCGCGACCAGCGCGATCGCTGAGCGAGCTGCCTCCGACTGACTTCTACAGCGCCTGGCGGCTTCGACTGCCCGGCGTCCAGCGCGCGCGCACCCCAGCGCGCGCGCTTCGTTTTGTGGCCTTCCTGGTCACCGCACTCGTGTACGCCGAGAGCGCGCCGCACGGAGTAGTCGTGAGCCCCGCGCCGCCCCGGCGCGCGCTATCCGGGCAGGATTGAGGATGGGCCGGGCCTCTGCTTCACGTCAGAAGTACGGAGCCTCGGGGCACTGACGTCGGGAGGTTCCGCAGCGCACGGCGGGCACTCCTGGGGCCGGGCGCCGCGCGGGAGGATCGAGCCCTGTTCGATATGCGCCGAAAGCGGCGGGCGGAAGGGCCGTGCGGCGCGCTGGATCCTGGCAGCACGCACGGGCTCGCGGTTATGCTGCCAGGCAATCCACCGTACAGCAGGAAGCCCGGGCGGGTTGCTTAATGATGCGTGACTGCCACCAGTGCGGCGAGCCCAACCAGCCGAGCGCGCGCTTCTGCGTCGTTTGCGGCGCGCCGATGGTGGCCGCTGCCCCCGCGCCGCAGCGCGTGCCGGCGCAGGAAGCGCGCTCGCCGCTGCCCCCCGCGGCCGCCGGAGGTCTGCCGCCGCCGCCGGTGGTGCCGGGCGCTCCCGGCTTGCCTCCACCGCCCATCGCCGGCACTCCCGCTGCGCGGCCCGTTCCGCGCCCGCCTTCGGGCAGCCATGATCCCGTGGGCACGGGGCGTTCACTGGAGCTGCCGCCGGATGCGCCGCGCGTGCTGGTGGGGTTCCTGGTGAGCTTCGATCACGTGGAGCTGGGTCAGTACTGGCCGATCCATCAAGGCCGCAATGTGGTGGGGCGTCAGGGCGCGGCCAGCGGCGTGCAGATCGAGATCGCGCATCCGACTACCTCCTCGTTGCACGCGGTGTTGCTCGCGGTGGCTCGCCCCGGTCGCGTGGTGGTCGAAGACCACAACAGCACCAACGGCACGTTCGTGAACGAGAACGCGCTCGCCGCAGGTCAGCGCTGGGAGCTGCGCGACGGCGATCGCGTGCGCTTCGGTCTGTTCAACACGATCATCAAGGTGATCGAATCCAACTATGCGCTTCCCGGCGTGCCCGCGGCCGCCGGCTAAACTTCACGGCAGGATGGTGTGATGCTTTCATTGGCGGTGAGCCGTTGTTCGGGGCATTGGATGGCGCGCGCGCTGGTGCCACTCGCGCTGGTGGCGCTGGCCCTGTTCGCGTCGCTGCCGGCGCTGGCGGCGCCGGAGGCCAAGCTGCTGCGCGTCGATCCGCGCGCGAGCCTGGACAGCGGCAATCCGATCATCACCACGGTGATCGAGATCTCGCAAAGCAAGCGCATCAGCGACGCGATCGAGGGCTGCGCCCGGCTCACCGGCGACGCGCAGCTGGGTTGCATGAGCGAGGCGCTGGAGAGGCCGAACGCGCTCTACACGTCGTTCCCCTTCCCCGCCAAGAACGCCATCTTCGCGGTGAGCGTGGACGACATGGATCGCCCCGCCAAGTACCTGAGCAGCGCCAAGTGGGGCGAGAGCGGGCGCGAGCCCGGCGTCGGCACGGCCTGGCTGGTGCTGATCGACGCCGACTCGCGCATGGGCTCGTCGTTCCAGGATGCGCGCGCGCTCGCCGGCCGCTTCGTGGCGGCGATGGCGCCCAACGACATCGTCAACCTGATGTTTTTCAACGATCGGCAGGTCGTGCGCGACTCGCAGTGGCTGGCGCAATCCCAGCAAGCGCAAGCGCAGAAGCTGATCGACTCGATGAAGGACCCGTACCCGAGTCAGGGTCGCAACCGCTCGCTGCTCACCATCATCAAGACCGCGGCCACGGACGCCTTCAAGGCGCTGGGCAACGTCGGCGGCACGGTGAAGGTGCCGATGCACCAGGCGATGGTGGTGCTGTCGAGCGGCTTCGGCGGCACGGATCCGTCCACCAGCGGCCCGGGCGCGCTGGAGCTGTCCAAGTACATGAGCACGGGCCGCTTCCCGCCGGAGAACACGGCGCTGCCCAAGACGCCCGTGCCGGTGATCAGCATCTACTTCCCGTACTCGACCTACGACGAGTTCCGCAGCAACTCGCTCGACTTCATGCAGAACCTGGCCAACCCCGAGATCGGCGGGTTCTTCAGCGTGATGCGCAAGGGCGAGTCGCGGCGATCGGACGCGATCGTGAACGCTGTGCGCAGCCGCTTCGCCACCATGCACGTGGTCAAGTGGAAGATGAGCTGCATCGCCCCGAAGATCACGCAGTCCTTCAAGCTGGTCTTCAACAACGTCAACCCGCCGATCCTGGGCGACACCACCTTCGACGACGTGCCGATCGGCATCGATCCGTCGAGCTGGCCGCTGGACGTGGACGTCGAGCAGACCAAGGCGCAGATCGGCGACGGCCTGTATCCGGGCGGGCGCTTCAAGGTGTTCGGCGACTTCTGCTGGGGCGGCGACAAGAGCCGCGCCGAGGTGTACTTTCTGCCCGCCGGCAGCACGCCGCCCACGGATCTCAAGACGGCCGATCTGGAGTCGGCGCGGCGCGCGCAGAAGCAGCTGATCGCGCAGGGCATGCGCGGCACGGCCGTGGAGGCCGCCGACGCCTTCGTGGAGTTCGAGGCGCCCAGCTCCGAGAAGCTGATCCAGGGCTCGGGGCCACGCGCCGTGGCGCGCCTGATCGTGGTCGACAACAAGGCGGCGCGCACCAGCGGCGTGACCGCCGATACGATCCTGGAGCTGAAGGCGACAACGGCCCCCTTCCCGCTCGTGTGGGCCCTGGGCGGCTTGTTCGCGCTGACCGTGCTCGCGCTGCTGGTGGTCGTGCTGTTGCGCGGCGGCAACCGCAAGGGCGCCCCGCGCCCCGCGCCCCAGCGCGCGCCGGCGCCGGCGCCCCGCCGCAGCGCATCGCAGGCCACCCTGCAGGGCTCTGCCGGCGTTTTCACGGTGACGGCCGGGGGTGAGGTGCGCGCGGGCCGTGATGACAGCAAATGCGTGGTGCTGCTGACGGACCCCGGCGTCTCCGGCGTCCACGCCACGCTCAAGGTCGAGGGCGGGCAGCTCTGGATCCGGGATGAGCGCAGCAACAACGGCACCTTCGTCGATGAGACACGCCTGCCCCCGGGCACCTGGACGCCGCTCGACGCGGGCAGCCAGCTGCGCTTTGGGCCCGTGCACTTCAGCATCCGGCTGGACTGACGGGCGCCCGCGCGCAGCCGCTCAATCGTGGGCAACCCCGCTAAAGGAGACCGCTTTGGCGGTCGTTCGATCGGGGTAGATGTGCGGCAGCTGAGACAAAAACCCCGGCTCGGCATTTTCCTGCGCGGTGGGGACTACACCTACCAGAACGAGATCGTGCTGGGGGCTCACGACGAGTGCCAGGAGCACGGTGTCGATCTGTACTGCTTTGCGGGTGGCCTCACCAACACCATGGATCCGCGCAACCTGGTGTACAACATGGTGGGGCCGACGGATCTGGACGCCGTCATCCTGGTGCCGGGCACCATGGCCAGCGAGGACAGCGCCGAGGTCGAGCAGCTCTTCGAGCGCTTCGCGGCGCTGCCGCTGTGCACGATCGGCTCGCCGCGCCCCAACATCGCCTCGCTCGGCGTAGACAACCGCAGCGGCATCCGCGAGCTGACCTTGCACTTGATCGAGAAGCACGGGCGCCGGCGCGTCGCGTTCATCTCGGGACCGAACAGCGAGGCCGTGCAGCGCTTCGAGGGTTACCGGCAGGCGCTGCGCGACTCGGGCATCCCCTACGATGAGCGGCTGGTGCTGGCCGGCGACTTCACGCCACCGTCCGGCGCGCGCGCCGTGGCTGCCCTGTTTTCGCGCGACCGCGGCGGCTGCGACGCGATCGTCGCCGGCAACGACTGGATGGCGCTCGGCGCTCTGGACGAGCTCGCGAGCCGCAACCTGCGCGTGCCCGAGGACGTGGCGCTGATCGGCTTCGACGACATCGAGGCGGCGCGCTTCGTGACGCCTCCGCTGACCACGGTCCGGCAGCCGCCGCGCCAGCTGGGCATCCTGGCGGTGCGGCGGGTGCTGGCGGCGCTGCACGGCAGCGTCGACACGTCGCCCGTGTTCTTGCCCACCACGATCATGATCCGCGAGTCGTGCGGCTGCGTCGGGCCGCGGCCGGATCTGGAGATCGATGAGGCCGACTCCGACCAGGCGCTGCTCAGCACGCTCGGCAACCGCCGCGAGGCCTGGATCCGCGCCGTGCAGCGCTCGATGCCGCCGCTGGAGCAAGCGGCGGCGGAGGACGGCCTCGATCCGAACTTCGCCGAGCGCCTGGTGGACGCCCTGCTCGAGGACCTGCAGCGCGGCAGCGAGCGCCAGTTCATCATGGCGGTGGACGGCGTGGTGCGGCAAGCAGCGCACCTGGGCAGCATCGCGGCCTGGCACCACACGGTGGCCGAGCTGCGCTGCGAGAGCGTGCGCACGCTCGCGGGCTCGGTGCGCGCCTGGCTGCGCGCGGAGACGGTGTTCGAGCGCGCCCACATCCTGATCAGCGGCCTGGCAGAGCACGCCCAGGCCAAGAAGCGGCTCGAGAAAGACGTGCTGATGCGCAACATGGAGGAGATGAGCGCGGACGTGCGCACCGCGCTCGATCTGAGCGCGCTGCGCTGGGCGCTGGCGAATCACCTGCCGAACCTGCGCATCTCCAGCCTGTACGTGGCGCGTTACGCCGGGCAGCCGGGGCCCGAGGACTACTCCGAGCTGGTCCTGGCGTACGACGACGAGAAGGAGCTGCGGCCGGAGGGCAATGACCTGCCCTTTCGCACCGGCGACGTGGTCCCCTCTCACCTGCGCCCGCCCTGGCGCCACAGCATGATGGTGCAGCCGCTGTTCTTCAACGAGCAGCCGTTCGGCTTCTGTGCCATCGAGATCGGCTCGCGCGACGGCTTCCTGTTCCAGACCATCCCCGAGCTGATCAGCACGGCGCTGAAGGCGATCGAGCTCGCGCGCGGCATCGTGGAGGAAGCCACGCGGCGTCAGCGCGCCGAGCAAGCGCGCATGTCGCAGGAGCTGGAGATCGCGGCCCGCATCCAGACCGGCATCCTGCCGCGCGAGCCGCACGTGCCGGGCCTGGACATCTCCGCCAGCATGCAGCCCACGACCGAGGTGGGCGGCGACTACTTCGACATCCTGCCCTGCCCGGACGGCTGCTGGCTGGGCATCGGCGATGTGGCGGGGCACGGGCTGCACACCGGACTGGTGATGTTGATGATCCAGAGCATCGTGGCGGCGACGACCCACGCAAACCCCGACGTGACGCCGGCCCAGGCCTGGACGGCCCTGAACGCGGTGCTGCACGAGAACGTGCGCCGGCGCCTGCAGCGGGACGAGCACGCCACGCTCACCCTGCTGCGCTACCGCTGCGATGGGCGCCTGGAGTTCGCGGGCGCGCACGAGGACCTGGTGCTGTACCGCGCCCGGCTCGGCCTGTGCGAGCGAGTGCCCACGCCGGGGCTGTGGGCGGGCATTTCCGCGACGCCCGCGCCCGGAGCCGTCGAGAGCGGCAGCTGCCAGCTGGAGCCGGGCGACGTGCTCTTGCTGTATACCGACGGCGTGATCGAAGCGCGCAACACCGAGCTCGGGCTGTTCGGCGTCGAGCGGCTGTGCCGCAGCCTGGAGAGCGTCGCCCAGCACCCGGCGGCGCTGATCCGCGACCACATCCTGGCGGAGCTCAGCGCATGGACGACCCGCCAGCGCGACGACTTGACGTTGGTGGTGCTCCGGTACGGTGGAGCGTATAAGTCGACTGAGGCGTCATGATTCCAGGCTTCGGTAAGCAAAGCATCAGCATCGGCTCCAGTCCGAGCTCGGATATCCGGCTGGGCGGGCCCGGCGTGCAGCCCGTGCACGCCCGGATCGAGCGCAAGCCCAACGGCAGCTTGGTTTTGATCAACGCCGGCGGCAGCACGCGCGCAGGCGGCGAGGCGCTGTCGCCCAACGAGGAGCGGCCCTTCGATTTCATCACCAGCTTCGTGCTGGGAGAAGGCGCGGCGCTGCCGCTGACTCACCCGGCGATCACGCTGATGCTGCTGAGCCGCGGCCAGGCGCCGGCGGGCTCGGGCGAGCTCCGGCTGGGCCGCGATCCGGCGCGCAACGACATCGTCGTGCAACATCCGGTCGTCTCGGGGCAGCACGCGACGCTGACGCGCGCTCCGCTCTCGATCACCGACCGCGGCTCGAGCAGCGGCACCTTCATCGATCACGACCGGTTGCAGACGGGCGTGGCGAGGCCGCTGCCCGGGGGCGCGGTCGTGCGGCTCGGCCCCGTGCCGTTCGCGGTCACGCTGCTCGACGAGCTGAGCCGCTCCTTGCCCGCCGGCGAGGCGCCCGCGCCTGCCGGCGTGCGCGCCGACGGAACTCAGGCACGCCCCGAGCTGGCCGGGCCCGCGGTGCGCCACAAGACCATCGTTGGCCAGTTCTCGCTCGGCGGGCCGCCGCAGCAGAGCAAGACCATCGGCCGCACGCCAGACAACGACATCCAGATCTCGCACCCCCAGGTGTCGAGCCACCACGCCGTGCTGCACCAGTCCGAGGGCGGCATCTTCATCGAAGACAAGGGCAGCGCCAACGGCACCTTCGTGCGCGGGCAGCGCATCGCCGCGAACCAGCGCGTGGCGGTGAAGGCCGGCGAGAAGGTGTACATCGGCCCGATGCCGCTGCGCATCCAGTCGGAGGCGCGCGAGGTCGCGGTCGTGATCGACGACGCGGCGTCCTGGGAAGGGCGAGCGCTGTACGAGATCGAGGCCTGGGATCTGCTGCTCGAAGTGCCGGACCGCGACCGCGCCGGGCAGATGAAGGTGCTGCTCGACCACGTCAGCTTCAAGGCCCTGCCGGGCGATTTCATCGCGCTGATGGGGCCGAGCGGGTCCGGCAAGACGACGCTGATGTTGACGCTCAATGGCTACCTGCGGCCCACCGCCGGCCAGGTGCGCATCAACGGCGAGGATCTGCACAGCATCTACGACGCACTGCGCGGCTCGATCGGCTACGTGCCGCAGGACGACATCGTGCACCCGGAGCTGACGGTCTGGGAGGCCGTGCGCTACAGCGCCAAGTTCCGCCTGCCCCCGGACTATTCGGAAGACGAGATCGAGCGCCGCGTGCTCACCACGCTGCAGCAGCTCGGCCTGGAGAACGTCAAGGATCTCCAGATCGGCAAGCCCGAGAAGAAGGTGCTGAGCGGCGGTCAGCGCAAGCGCGTGAACATCGCGATGGAGCTGGTCACGGATCCCGTGATCATGTTCCTGGACGAGCCGACCAGCGGCCTCGCCGCGGACGACACCACCGCGCTGGTCACGTTGCTGGCGGAGCTGGCCCGCACCACGGGCAAGACCATCATCACCACCATTCACCAGCCCGCCAAGGACGAGTTCGAAAAGTTCAACCTGGCGTTGATCATGGGGCTGGGCGGCGTGCCCATCTTCTTCGGGCCCACCCACCCCGACGCCTACCGCTTCTTCGGCAGCTGGCTGGAGCGGCAAGGCAAGCCGAACACGATCGACAACCCGCGCGACATGTTCGACATGCTGCTGCGCCGCGAGCAGCCGCTGTTCGAGTCGATGCGCAGCCAGAACCCGGCCGCGACGCGGCAAGAAGCGCGCGCCGCGGCGGCACGCCAGTGGCATGCCGAGTTCTTCAACGATCAGAACGCGACCTTCCGCAACATGTTCAGCGGCAAGCGTCAGGTCGGAGCGGGCACGGCGAGCGAGGCGGTGCCGATGCGGCGCCCCAACACGCAGGGGCAGTTTTCACAGCTGCTCAGCCGCTACTCCAAGATCAAGGCGCGGGACGTGGGCGGCATGGCGATCATGCTGCTGCAGGCGCCGATCATCGGCGCGCTGCTGGCGCTGGTGTTCGGCAAGCAGAAAGAAGCCATCCCCTTCTGGTGCCTGGGCGCGATCCAGGAGCTGGCCACGCGCTCCGGCGAGCTGAACGAAGGCGCCAGCGGCAATTTGCTGAAGGGGATGCAGGCCACCCAGGACAACACGGTGGCCATCTTCTTCGTGGCCGTCACGGCCGTCTGGTTCGGCACCAGCAACGCCGCGCGCGAGATCGTCAGCGAGCGGGCCATTTACGTGCGCGAGCGCATGGTGAACCTGGGCCTGTTCAACTACGTGGTATCCAAGTTCCTGCTCTTGAGCTTGATCACCGTGGTGCAATGCACGGTGCTGCTCGGCATCCTGTTCTTCGGCCTGGGCTTCAGCGGCGGCATGTCCGCCTTCGGTATCGGGCTGATCACGCTGATCGCCACCGGCATGAACTCGGTCGCGATCGGTCTGTTGCTCAGCACAGTCGTGGTCAGCAGCGAAGCCGCCATGGCGCTCACGCCGATCGCGCTCATCCCGCAAGTGGTGCTCGGTGGCCTGATGGTGCCGATGACCACCAACGAGCTGCTGCGCTGGCCGATGCTCTTGATGCCCGCGCGCTGGGGTTTTCAGGGCCTGGTCGCGCAGGAGCGCATCGCCGTGCAGAACGACCCGGCCTGGGTCATGGACCTGCAGCGCCCGGACCTGAACAGCATCGACAACTTCATCAGCGGGGGCAAATTCCATTGCGCGCCCGCGCAGATCGCCAGCGACAGCCTGAACGGGGCCTGGGGCTTCACTGCCTTCGAGACGACGTGGCTGCCGATCGCCGTGCTGAGCGCGATGATGGTGGTGGTGCTGGGGACGATCCTGGTGATCTTGCGGCGGCGGGACAGCATCTAGTGGTCACGGCGCACGCAGCTCCATGCCGGCGATGCGCGCTCTCACGCTGCGCCCTTTGACGCCGGCGGTCTGCAAGCGCGAGAGGGCGCGCTCGGCGCTGCCGGCGGCGACCGCGACGTAGGCGCTGCTCTCGTCGATCTGGATCAGTCCGACGTCTTCGCCAGGGATGCCACCTTCTGCGGTGAGCGAGCCCAGGATGTCGCCGGGTCGGAGCTTCTTGTCCTTGCCGGCGGACAGAATCAGGGTGACTCGCTGGGGCTGCGGAGGCGGCAGCGTCGGCGCTCCGGCGGGCATGGGCTGCAGCTCGATCGCTCGCGCTTGCGCCCGCTCGAGCCCTGCGTGCGCGTGCACGTCCTGCTCCGAGACGAAGCTGACCGCGAGCCCCGCTCGGCCCAGCCGCCCCGTGCGCCCGACGCGGTGCAAATGAACGGTGGGGTCCGGCGACAGGCCCAGGTTCACCACCAGCGGCAGGTCCGGGATGTCCCAACCGCGCGCGGCCACATCGGTGGCGACCAGCAGGCTGCAGCTGCCGTTGGCAAACAGCCGCATCACGTGCTGCCGCTCGCGCTGTGCCAGCTCACCATGGATACTCGCCGCGACCCAGCCGGACGCGCGCAGCTGCTCCGCGAGCTCCGAGCATTCGCTGCGCGTGTTGCAGAAGATCAGCGCCGCTCCGGGGCGCTCGAGCGCGAGCCAGCGCGCCAGCTCCGGGATGCGCCGCGCGTCGCTCACGCGATAGAACTGTTGCACCACCTGCCCCGCCGCCCCGGACGAGGCTCGAGCCAGCTCCGCCGCGGAGCTCGCCACGTCGATGCGCTCGGCGTCGCGCTGATAGTGCCGGCTGAGCGCGGAGATGGTCTCGGGGTAGGTCGCAGAGAACAGCAAGGTCTGCCGCTCGCGGGGAGCTCGCTGGGCGACGAGCGCGATCTGCGGCTCGAAGCCCATGTCCAGCATGCGGTCGGCCTCGTCGAGCACCAGCACCTTTAAGCGTTCGAGCCGTAGACTGCCCTTGCGCGCGTGCTCCTCGACCCGACCGGGAGTGCCCACGATCACGTGCGCGCCCTGTTTCAACGAGGCCCGCTGTGGCGCGAATGGGACGCCGCCGCAGAGCGAGAGCACCTTCACGTTGGGAGTCCGGCTCGCCAGGCGGCGCAGCTCCACACTGACCTGCTCCGCCAGTTCCCTCGTCGGACACAGGGTGAGCGCCTGCACATCCCCGCGTGGCTCGAGCTGGGCCAGCATCCCGAGCCCAAACGCCACCGTCTTGCCGCTGCCGGTTGGGGCCTGGACCAGCACGTCACGGCCCGCCAAGATGCTCGGTAAGGCCCGGGCCTGCACCGGCAACATGCGGGAATAGCCCAGGAGTTGCAGCGCCTGGTGCAACGCCGGGGGCAACGGGAGCTCGGCAAAGGCCGCCATCGGATCTGGCTCGTACCCCGAATTCCCGCGGCGGAAGGAGCACTTGTCGCCCCATGAGCCGTTGGGAGACGAGATTTTCGCCCCCAGGCCGGACACCGTCACCTGCGGGTGGCATTGCGCTCGCCTCCCCGGGACGGCCGGTGTACCTTGAGGAGGGAAGTGAAGATTTCACGCCATTTTTCCTCGCTCGCCCTCCTGTTCGGCCTGTGCTCTGCGCTCGGCTGCCGCGGGCAGGTGGCGACGCCGCCGCCGGTGGAGAACCCGCCGCCGGCTGAACCTCGAGCGCAGCTCGCCGATCCCGCCGTCGGCGATCCTGACGAGCCCGTGCGTTCCCACGCGCGCGCGGAAGGGCAGCTCGGGCCAGGTGCGGGTGTATTGCTGATCGACCTGGCCGCACCCATGGGCGCGAAGCTCACGCTCGACGCGCCGGTTTCCGCGCGCGGCAGCGGTGGAATCGGCCTCAGCTTTCCGCGCCGCCTGAGCGGTCCGCTGAACCAGCAGGGGCTGCCGTTGCGGCTGCCGATCGAAGTCGCGGACGGCGCGACCGGTCCCGCGCAGGTGGAGCTGTCGTATTACTGGTGCACCGACGGCAATCAGGCCGCCTGCCGGCGCGAGCTCGCGCTGGTCTCCGTCGATCTCGACCTGAGCGGGAGCGGTGCCGGCGGCGAGGCGCATCTGAGTCACAAGTCCCGCGCGACGAACTGAGCAGCCCGCCGCGCGCTCCCGGACCGTGGGGACGCCCTGCCCCATGCGTCAGTTCGCCGCGTTCGAGCAGGGCGCCCTGTCGAGCACACGCACCGGCAGGTGACGAGGTCCGCGCCACCGCGCGCGCGAAGGCGGCGCAAAATGAGAGGCAAAGCACAGCGCTTTCGTGCTGCTGCGTCGCTCTCGAGCAACGGACCCGCGCGCCGCGCCTATCGGCACGCTCTTCGCAATGAGGACGGCAGTCGCGCTGCTCGCCGGGCGCGAGCGGCAGCTAACCGTGCAGTCAGCACATCAGGAGAATGCCATGACTCATTTTTCGCGTTCGATGCAACCTCTGCTGATCGGTTCCGTCGTTCTGCTCTCGTTCGCCTGCCGGCAGGACAGCAGCACCAACCCGAGCGACACGACGGGCACCGAAGGCGCCCGCGGCTCGCAGTACTCGACGCCGCCGAGCACGACCGATCAGCGCCCGAACTCGCCCGAGCTGGGCCGCAGCCAGATGGACCGCGACCAGATGAACCGCGACGACATGAGCGGCGCTGCGCAGCGCGCGGACGAGCGCATGCCGGTTGCGGGGCGAGACGATGCCATCGAGCTGGGCACCGGCGGCAGCGGTGGCGCGAGCGGCATGGGTGGCAGCGGCGGCTCGCACCACTGAGCCCACCCGCGAATCACGGGGTCACGCGCTGAATCCCTCCCTGCGCCGCGCGCGTGGGGAGGGGATCGACCCGCCGAGGCGCGCCTCAGATCTCGCCGGCCTTACTCTTGCCGATCCACTTCTGGATCTCTTCTTCGATCACTTGCAGGGCCTGGCCCTTGAACGGACGCAGCAGGAACGGCACATCCAGATCGAGGCCGATGTCCTTGTCGCCCACGTCGAGAGAACCCTTGAGCGAGATACCCTTCACCTTGAAGCCGATGTTGGCGGAATACTCGTTCTGCCAGGCACAGGTGGGGTTGTACGACGCGAAGCGATCGCTGTAGCTGCGCCACGCAGCTTCCGCCACGCGCTTGGCCTTCTCGCGACCGAGATCATGCGGGACCGAGTGCTTCATGCCCCTTGGTGTCCTTGGGCGGGCATCCAAAGTCAAGAAACTTCGGGAGCAGCCGGCGGGGAGCTGATCAGCCTCCGCTGCACCTCGTAGAGGCAGATCGCGGCAGCGGCGTTGACGCAAAAGGAATCCGCCGCCCGGCACAGATCAATGCTGACGCGCGCGTCCGCGCCCTCGCGCCAGCGGGGATCCAGCCCGCGCGACTCGTTGCCGACCAGAAGCGCGCTGCTTCCGAGCGGCCATGCCGCATGATGCAACGCCTGTCCTTCGCGCGCGACCGCGGCCAGGGTGTAGACCCCGGCGCCGCGCAGGGCCGGCAGCAGCTCATCCGCTGGCGCGCGCGCGAGCGGTAGCTTGAACAGGCTACCGAGACTGGTGCGGACCGCCTTGGAATGAAACGGGTCGGTCGAGCCGACGCAGATCACGCCCGCCGCGTCGCAGGCGAGCGCGGTGCGAATCAGCGCTCCCACGTTGCCCGGCTCCTCGACGTCCACGACCACGAGCAAGACCGCGGGCGCGGGGCGACGCGCCAGCAGCGCGGCCACGCTCAACAGCTCCGGCAACTCGAACAGCGCCGTCACGAGTCCGGAACGCCGGCCCTCCGCGAGCGCCAGCAGGGCTGCGTCCGGCAGCCAATGAATCAGCGGCTCGAGCGCGGGCCAGCGCCCGAGCAGCGCCCCCAGCTCCGCCTGGCGCGCGAGAGATTGCGCCAGGAGCAGAGCGCGCGGCAGCCAGCCGGCGCGCAGCGATCGCTCCAGCATGCGCTGGCCTTCCGCGACGAAGACGCGTGCGTCAGCCCGGCCCTTGGCCGTTGCAGCGCGCCGCACCTGCTCGAACAGGGCGCCACTCGGGGTGCGGGGTGCCCCCGCGGAAATCTCCTTCGAGACGGGCGGAGCCATCGAGCTACACTTCATCCCATGACTCACGCCCCTGGCGAAAGCCCTTCCATGCGCGCGGTCGTGGTGCGCGCCCCCGGCGGCATCGAGCAGCTGGATCTGGCTCGTGTGCCTGCGCCCGAGCTGGTCTCCGGCTCGGTGGAAATCGAGATCAAGGCCTGCGCGCTGAATCGCGCGGACCTGCTGCAGCGGCGCGGCAGCTATCCGCCGCCCCCAGGCGCGTCCGAGATCCTGGGGCTGGAGTGCGCCGGAGTCGTGCGCGCCGTCGCGCCCGATGTCACCGGCGTCGAGCTCGGCTCGCGCGTGATGGCGCTGCTGGCCGGCGGTGGTTACGCGGAGCGCGCGGTGGTGCACGCGAGGCTGTTGCTGCCCATCCCCAAGGGCTTCTCCTTCGCGCAGGCCGCGGCCATTCCCGAGGCCTTCCTGACCGCCAGTGAAGCGCTGTTCACGCTGGGCGGGCTCGCCGCCGGGCAGTGGGTGCTGATCCATGCCGCGGCGAGCGGCGTCGGCACGGCGGCGTTGCAGCTCGCCAAGCTGGCGGGAGCGCGCGTGATCGCCTGCGCAGGCTCGGCGGAGAAGCTGGAGCTCGCGCGCCGGCTCGGCGCCGACGTGCTGGTCAACCACCGCCAGCAAGACTTCGCGGCCGCGTGCCGCGACAAGACCGCGGGCCGCGGCGTCGACGTGATCCTGGACTTCGTCGGCGGCTCGTACGCGGCACGCCATCAGGCCTGCCTGGCGGAAGCGGGGCGCTGGGTCGTGATCGGGCTGCTCGGCGGCGCGCAGGCCCAGCTCGACCTGGCAGCGCTGCTGCGCCGGCGCTGGCAGCTGCTGGGCCTGGTGATGCGCACCCGCTCACTCGCCGACAAGTGTGCCATCGTGGAACGCTTCGGCTCGCGCTTCTTGCCCGAGTTCGCCAGCGGGCGGCTCGCCCCCGTGATCGACCGGGTCTATCCCTGGTCGGAGGTGCGCGACGCGCATCAGCGCATGGAGGAGAACGCCAACATGGGCAAGATCGTGCTGGAGGTGGACTGAGCAGCCAGGGGCCCAGGGATCCGGTCTGAGCTCGGGCTGCGAAGCCCCGCCCGACCCTAGGAGTGCCCTCCTGCCCCCTTGGTCCGCTTCGCCGGCACCGGCCTCCCACCGAGATAGGACCTACCGGCGTCGATCAGGTGCCGGCGCCGGACCGCCTCCCGCCCGAGCAACATGCGAAAACCCATCAGGTCGCGCGAGGTCAGCGTGACGTCGATATCCCAGATCTGCCCGCCCCAGGACACCGCCGTGCGGATCACCGGCCTCAGCTCGCGCGAGCCGTTCGAGCTCTTCACGTAGCGCTCATCGTGCAGCAGCGCCTGACACGTCACGGCGCGCAGCCGGCTGCGCTGCAGCGGCAGCACCAAGAAGCGCACCCCCATCTGCCCGCGCGCCTCGAACAGCTCGATCTGCTCGGCGTGCAGCGAGGAGCTGCGCGCGCCGGAGTCCACCTTGGCCTTGACTCGCTTGATGCCGAGCTCGGGCAGCTGGACCCACTCTCGCCAGCCTATCGCAGTGACGTTCTTCATCGCGCTCTCCAGCCGCAGCAGCCCGGAGCCGACTAGCGTAACATCCTCGGTGTCAGCCAGCGCTGCAAATCCGCTGGGCGGACCGGCTGCTTGCGATCGCCGAGCTCGACCACATGCTCGCGCAGCTGCTCGAGCAGGTCGCCGTCCTCGCCTGTGCCCCCCGCTGTTTCGTGCAGCTCGATCCCCAGCTCGCGCAGATGATGCGCCAGCGAGGCGCGTCCTGCCAGCTTGCCGAGCGCGACTTCTCGACGCCGACCGAAGCGCTCGGGAGTCAGCGCCGAGCAATACAGCGCCCCCTTGGCGTCGCCATCGGCGTGCACTCCTGCGGTCTGCGTGAAGACGTTGGCCCCGAGCAGCGGCGCGTTGTGGCCGACGGCGAGTCCGCTGGCGCGCGCGACCTGCTGGCTGAGCGCAAACAGGGCCGCCTCGTCCACTGCCGTGCTGACGCGGGCGTGGTCGCGCAGGGCGACGGCGATCTGAGCCAGGTCGGCGTTGCCCGCGCGCTCGCCCAGTCCGTTGACCGTGGTGTGCAGCCCGCGCGCTCCGGCGCGCACCGCCGCCAGGCAGTTGGCCGTGGCGAGCCCGTAGTCGTTGTGCCCGTGAAACTCGAAGACGAGTGCCGGGAAGGCCCGGCACACGCGCCGCACCTCGCGCAGCACATCCGTGGGCCCGAGCACGCCCAGTGTGTCCGCCAGGTAGATGCGGCGCGCGCCGAGCGCCTGCAGTCCTTCGATCAAGGTCGCGACGTAGGCAGGGCTCTCGCGGCAGCCTCGCGACCAATCCTCCAGATAGACGCCCGACAGCTCCACCGCGCAACGTTCCATCGCCTCCAGCGTGCCGGCGATGCGCCCCAGGTGCTGCTCGGGGCTCATGCCGAGCTGCACTCTGCAGTGACGCTCCGAGCCCTTGACCAGGAGGTTCAGGCGGGTGATGCCGGCGCTGCTCAGCCAGGCCGCTGAGCGCTGTCCGTCCACGAAGCCGAGCGCCTCAATCTGCTGCCCCCGGCCTCGCTCCGCCGCCCACTGCGCGATCCGGGCAGCGCTGGTTTGCTCACCGGGAGAAACTCGCGCCGAGCACACCTCGACGCGATCGACTCCGACCTGTTCCAACAGTTGCTCGACAATGAGGAGCTTCTCCTCGCTGCAGAACGCTACATCGGGGGTCTGTTCACCGTCCCGTAGCGTGGTGTCCATCAGCTGGACCCGGCCTGGACTTTGTGCGGATGTGGGTGCTTGGGGTTGCATTCGGGGCTCCGGAGGAGATTTGCCGCGGAGCCAGCGCCCCCCAAATGCAGAAGAGGCCGCTATCTCAGCGGCCTCTTGGGTTGCTCGAGCGCAATCTCGCGTCAGCGCACCCTGGCCGCAGCCAAGATGCGAATGATGCTTTGAGACTGACGTTGGAGAATCATTGACAACATGGAGTCTGACACTCGGCTGATCCGTCTGTCAAGCCGGGCAGGATTCGCGCCGCTTTACTGCGCCGGCTCCAGTGGGGTTTGCTACGGTTCTGCGGCCGCCGGTTGCAGGCAGCCCTGGCCGGGGCCATTCGCATGAAATTCTGCATACTTTCGCGGAACCACAGCTGTTACAGCACGCGCCGGCTAGTGGAAGCGGCCGAGTCGCGGGGCCATGAGGCCAGCGTGCTCGACACGCTGAAGTTTGCGATCTCGTGCGACATGGGCACGCCGGAGCTGTTCTACAAGAACGAGCCGCTCGGCCATTTCGACGGGGTGATCCCGCGCATCGGAGCCTCGATCACGTTCTATGGCACGAGCGTGGTGCGGCAGTTCGAACAGATGGATGTGTTCTGCGCCAACAGCGCCACGGGCATCGCGAACTCGCGCGACAAGCTGCGCTCGCTGCAGATCCTGAGCCGCTTCGACATCGGGATTCCCCCCACCGAGTTCGTGCGCGACAAGGAAGACGTGATCCCCGCGATCGAGCGCGTGGGCGGCGCGCCGGTGATCATCAAGCTGCTCGAGGGCACTCAGGGCGTCGGCGTCATCCTGGCGGAGTCGGTCAAGATGGCGCAGGCCATCATCGAGACGCTGCAGAGCACCAAGCAGAACGTGCTGGTGCAAAAGTTCGTGAACGAGAGCCGCGGGCGAGACATTCGCGCCTTCGTGATCGGCGATCGCGTGGTGGCAGCCATGCGCCGCGTGGCGCAAGGCGACGAGTTCCGCAGCAACGTGCACCGCGGTGGCCAGGTCGAAGCGACGGAGCTGGATCCGGTGTACGAGGAGACGGCGGTGCGCGCGGCGCAGATCATCGGGTTGCGCATCGCCGGCGTCGACATGCTGGAAGCCGCATCCGGTCCGAGCGTGATGGAGGTCAACTCATCGCCGGGGCTGGAGGGCATCGAGACCGCCACGCAGCGTGACGTCGCCGGCGCGATCGTCGATTACCTCGCCGACAACGTGCAGTACCCGGAGCTCGACGTGCGCCAGCGGCTGACGGTGAGCCGCGGCTACGGCGTCGTGGAGCTGTACATCGGCGAACAGACGGGCATGGCGGGCCGCACGCTGGACGACTCCGGGCTGCGCGATCGCGAT
>DASTRX010000083.1:0-91232 GCA_035760985.1 Polyangiaceae bacterium | reverse complement strand
CCAACCTCCTCGGTCAAGGCGGAGGAAGCCCTCACCGAGCGCGGCGTGAGCGTCGTGCGCGTGACCGCCAACAGCCAGGGGCGTTGCGACATGCGCGAGGCGCTGCGCGCGCTCGCGCAGCGCGAAGTCGTCAGCGTGCTGTGTGAAGGCGGCGCCGAGCTGGCGGGCAGCCTGCTCGCCGATCAGCTCGCGGAGGAGCTGCACCTGTTCATCGCCCCCGTGTTGCTCGGGCCCCGCGGCAGGCCCTGTGCCGTCGACTGGGCGGGCCCGGACGATCTGAGCGCGGCTCCCCGCCTGCATCGACCCAAGTGGGACCTGTCGGGCACGGATGCGTATCTGACCGGGCGCGTGCGGTACCCGTCGCGACCCATGGAAGACGCCTGAGCGAATGCTGCTTGCAGGCAGGCAATAGTTGCTATAGGTTAACTATTGCCGATGAGAAATCCCGCTGCCCGCTCCGACATTCACGAAGCGATCGAGTGTCTCGGCCGGTTGACCGAGGTCTATGCCCAGCGCCGGCAGGATCTCGCGGAGCAAGTGGGGCTCACCGAACAGCAGTGGTTCGTGCTCGACGAGATCGAGAACGAGGCGTTCATGCCCAGCCTGTTTGCCCGCCGGCGCGAGAGCAGCGCCGCAGCCGTGTCCAAGATCCTGCGCCAGCTCCAGGACAAGGAGCTGGTGGTGGTCTCGGTCCGCCCCCATGACGGCCGGCAGCGCCACTATGAGCTCAGCCCGCTGGGTAAGCAGGCGATGAGCCAGCTGCGGGAATTGCGGCAGCACGCCATCGCCGAGGTCTGGCAGCAGTTTGGCTCTGCGGAGCTGAGAGCCTTCACGCGCTTCGGCAATGAGCTGCTGGAGCGGCTCGAGCGCTATTCACGAGAGCAAGATCAGGCGAGCCCCGGAGCTCGGAGAGGATCAGAAGATGGGAAAGACGCTGTACGACAAGGTCTTTGACAGCCACACCGTGGCGCAGCTGCCTTCTGGGCAATACCAGCTGTTCATGGGGCTGCACCTGCTCCACGAGGTGACGTCACCGCAGGCGTTCAGCTCGCTGGACGAGCGCGGACTGCGCGTCGCGCATCCCGAGCGCACCTTCGCCACGGCCGATCACATCATCCCCACGCACACGCGCTTGCGCCCGCTGCAGGACTCGCTGGCGGAAGAGATGCTGGGCGCGCTGGAGAGCAATGTCGCCAAGCACGGCATCCCCTTCTTCTCCCCGGCGCGGCGCGAGCAAGGCATCGTGCACGTGCTCGGGCCCGAGCTCGGGCTCACCCAGCCCGGCATGATGATCTGCTGTGGCGACTCGCACACGTCGACCCACGGCGCCTTCGGGTCGCTGGCGTTCGGCATCGGCACCTCGCAGGTGCGCGACGTGCTGGCGACGCAGACGCTGTCGATGAATCGCCTGGGAGTGCGCAGGATCGAGGTCAACGGCAAGCTGCGCCCCGGCGTGTACGCAAAGGACGTGGCGCTGTACATCATCAACCGCCTGGGCGTGAAGGGCGGCGTGGGATTCACTTACGAGTACGCCGGTGAGGTGATCGAGCGCTTCTCCATGGATGAGCGCATGACCCTGTGCAACATGAGCATCGAGGGCGGCGCGCGCGCGGGCTACATCAACCCGGACGAGACGACCTACGCGTACCTGAAGGGGCGGCGCTTTTCGCCCTCGGGAGCCAACTGGGAGCGCGCGGTCCAGTACTGGAACTCCGTTCGCAGCGACGCCGATGCCGTCTACGCGGATGTGGTGCGCTTCGACGGCGCGCAGATCGAGCCGATGGTCACCTGGGGCATCACCCCGGGGCAGTCGGTGGGCGTGAGCGACAAGGTCCCGGACCTGTCGAGCTTGCCGGCGACCGAGCGCGAGACGGCGGAGGAGGCCTATCGCTACATGTCGTTCGAACCCGGGCAGCCCATCTCCGGGACGAAGGTCGACGTGGCCTTCATCGGCTCGTGCACCAACGGCCGCCTGAGCGATTTCGAAGAGGTGGCGCGCCTGATCCAGAAGAGCCAGCGCAAGGTCGCGCCGGGCGTGCGCGCGCTGATCGTGCCGGGCTCGCACAACGTGCGGCAGGCGCTGATCGAGCGGGGCTACGACAAGCTGTTCACGGATGCGGGCTTCGAGTTCCGCGAGCCGGGCTGCTCGATGTGCCTGGCGATGAATCCCGACAAGCTCACGGGGCGGCAGGTCTGCGCCTCGTCCTCCAACCGCAATTTCAAGGGCCGGCAGGGCTCCCCCAGCGGGCGGACGCTGCTGATGAGCCCGGCGATGGTCGCGGCGGCCGCTCTGTCCGGCAGCGTCACCGACGCTCGCCAGCTCTTCGACCTGCGCTGAACCCCGTCCCTGATCTTTGATCTCCATTTGAAACGAGGACCCATGTCTCTAGACACTCGACGCATCGTGATCGAGGGCACCGCGGTGCCCGTGAGGGGCGACGACATCGACACGGACCGCATCATCCCGGCGCGCTACCTGCGCACCGTCACCTTCTCCGGCCTGGGCGCCCACGCCTTCGAGGATGACCGGGCGGAGCTGGCCAAGGCAGGCAAGCAGCACCCGCTGGACGTGCCCGCCTACGCGGGCGCGCGCATCCTGCTGGCCAACAAGAACTTCGGCTGCGGCTCGTCCCGCGAGCATGCTCCGCAGGCGCTGATGCGCTGGGGCAAGGGCATCAGCGCGATCATCGCCGAGAGCTTCGCCGAGATCTTCAACGGCAACTGCTTCTCGCTGGGCATCCCCTGCGTGAAGGTGGACGAGGGCACCGCCCAGGCGCTGATGGCCGCGGCGGAGGCTCAGCCGGATCTGATCTTCCAGATCAACCTGGAACGCAGCACGATCGAGGCGGGGCCCCACCGGCTCGGGTTCGAGATGCCCGAGGGCGTGCGGCGCCGATTCCTCGAGGGCTCTTGGGACTCGACGGCCGAGCTGATGGCGAATCTGCCCCAAATTGAGGCCACCGCAGCCCGCTTACCCTATACGTCGGGGTTTGCCGGCTGAGTGTTCCGGCGGGTACGTTGCCGAGCGACCCGTCGAGTGTTAGGAAGGTGACGATGGCTCTTCTCGAAATCCTCAAGTACCCTGATCCGAGGCTGCGCCAGGTGGCCAAGCCAGTGGAACAGGTCACCGACGAGACGCGGGCGTTGGTCGAGAGCATGGCCGAAACCATGTACGCCAACTCCGGTTGCGGGCTCGCCGCCAACCAGGTGGGGATCGATGCGCGCATCTTCGTGATCGACACGGCTGCCGAAGGTGAGCCGAGCGAGCTGAGGGTGTTCATCAATCCCGAGATCGTGAAGACCGACGGGGTTCAGATGTGGGAGGAAGGGTGCCTCTCCTTCCCTGGGGCGACCGAAGAGATCCGGCGAGCCGAGCGCGTGAAGGTGAAGGCGCTCGATCAGTTCGGCAAGCCCTTCGAGCTCGAGGCCGCGGGTCTGCTGGCGATCGCGATCCAGCATGAGAACGATCACCTGAATGGTGTGCTCATGATCGACAAGCTGAACGCGCTGCGGCGGCGCCTGGTGAGCCGCAAGGTGAGCCGGCACCTGCAAGAAGAAGCCTCGCAGTCCTGAAGCGAAGCGCGCGCGGCGCCGTGCCTCGAGGGGCTCGGCGCCGCCGTCTTTTTGTTCGCACCAGGATATGCCCGCTGCGCGCCTCAACGAGCGGGCGCGCGATGACCGCGCATCAAGCCGGTGATGCTCGATGAAATAGCGTCGGCTCGACCGGGACGCCGCGGCTGCGCAGCTCATCCATGAGCTTGGGTTCGGTTCCGGAGGCCAGGAAGCTGCCTTCCACTGAACCGCCTGCCGCCGTGCGCTCCGCGACGAACGCAAAGATCTCCTGCAGCTGCGTGATGCCGCTGGCGCTGCACAGCGGCTCGACGACGCGCCGCACCCGGTCGCGCCCATCGCTGTAGGAACCCACTTCCAGCACCAGATCGAAGCTGCTCACGAGATTCTGGCGCGCCGTGTCCACGCTCACACCCGGCGTGGCAGCGGCGTAACCGGTGGACAGGCGAGTCAGCCCCTGCTCCACGTTGTTGCAATGCACGCCGCCCAGGACGCCGCTGGAGCCGCGAACGATGGTCTCGAGCACAGCAGCCAGCGTGCGCCCCTCGAGCCGCTCGACCAGCAGATTGGTCTCGGGCAGGGAAGCCGCGAAGTCGACCAGGCGCTGCTGATCGAGAGCTGCCGTGGCCAGGTCGAGCCGGATCGCCGTGCTCGCCCCGGCGGCGAGCTGAAAGTGCTCGTCCAGGATCAGCAGCTGCCGATCTGACGCGGCTTCACCCAGGGCCGTCAGCACGCGCGCCACGGCGGAAGCGCGCGAGCCGAGCACCAGCACGTTGGCGCGCACGGTCGCGCAGTGGGTCAGGAAGCTGGCCATCGCGCGTGATAGAGCGCCCTCGCGCACCAGGTCGTCCAGGCTGCACTCGACGCTGCTGCGGCGGCGCAGCGTGAGCACGATGCCGTCGGGGGCCGCGCGCTGGCGGATCGCCTTCCACACCACCCCGCCCTGGAGGCGCCCGCTCATGAAGGTCTCCCGCCCGTCGTGCGAGGCCTCGCTCATGCGGCAGAGCCGCGCCAGCACGCGCTCCAGGCTGTCTGCAGACGAAAATGGCAGCGACGAGTAGTTCAGGCGGTTGCCCTGCACGATGCTGACGCTCTTGGTGCCGTTGGCGGTGAGCTGTGTCGCGTGCGGGTTGCGGATCAGCGCTTCCAGCGGGCCCAGGCCCACCAGCTCGGCGCGCGCCGCCACGACCAGCTGCTCCTCCGTCAGCAGCGGGCTCAGCGCGCGCTCCTCGCGCATGCGCCCGAGCTCTTCGAGCAGCACGCGCTCGATCTTGCGCGCCACGTTGTCGGCGATCTCGCGCTCGAGCGTGCGCCGTTCGACCTTCTCCGTGACCCGGTCGACGAGCAGGCGCACGGCATCCACGGGGCTGGCATCCTTCGGGACGCTGGCCTCCGTCTTGGTAACGCGCGGCAGGTCCGATTCGGAGCCCGGCCCAGGCTTTGGCGCGCGCGAGAGCGGCGCCGGCAAACGAGGCGCAGGCGGCAGCTGGGGTGACTTGAGCTCGTCTGGCGAGGGCCCCTGCCAGCTCGTGTGCTCGACCGTCTCGCCTTCCGAGCGATTGGAAGCGTGCTCCTCGCTGTTGGTCTGCACTCCGCCGGCTTCCTCGATGCGGAGCACGAAGTCGCCGATGTAGATCCGGTCGCCTTCGCGTACGATCGTGGCCTGCACGATGCGCTGTCGGTTGACGTAGGTGCCGTTGGTGCTGTTCTGGTCGACCACCACGAAGCGCCCGTCCTTTTGCGTCAGTCGGGCGTGGCGCTTGGAAACGTTGCCCTTCGAGAGCACCAGGTCGTTGCCTCGCACACGCCCGACACTCACTTCCGTCCCTTCGAAGACTTCGCGCCTCTCGGCTCCACCCTTCTCGCTGATTACGACTGCAAACACGGGTCTCCCGACGCTGCGATGGTCAAACGACGCTGGAGCAGAGCGCGACGATCATCGGTTCGAGCCCAACTGGGCCTCTCGGAACCCCGCAGATCCATCGCTTCCGCTCGCTGTTCAGCCTAGTGTTTAAGACAGCGAACTCCACACTAAATCTAGCGCGCCGCCGGCGCGCCGGAGCCGCGCCGGGCACGGCGCCTTCCGGCACCGTTCGCGCCGCGTGCCTACCGCGTTGCCACTGGTAGACGAACCCGCGCGAAGAGCGCAGGCGCACCCCGAGATCGACCCGAGCCGGCGAAGATGTCGCTTCCTTAAGAGCAAAGATGTCAACCCCTTGAACGTCTGAATCGCCGTCTGCCGCACATCGGTCCTGCCCGGATGCGCCCGTGGACGTCGGGTGCACTCCGGCTCTAGCCACCCTAACGGCCAAATCGTGAGTAATTTTGCCCCCTGTCCTGTCTGGCTGGGAGCCGGGGCGCGGCGGGCATCGGAAGTCGCGTGCCGTCCCGACCAGGCTGCTCCAGTCGAGACTCTCGGTCGGCTATTCAGATTGGATACGACGAGATCGTTTGTGGCAAGGGGCGCCCGACAGCGGTGAGGACGCTGGTGATCACGTCCGCTCCCTCGGTCGCGAAGAACAGGGCGTCGCCCACCTCGGGAGGCTCCGTCTTGGGATGCACCTCTCCGGAGGACGTGAACCTGACGCAGCCGCTCAACGTGCGCCGCAACGCGACGTGAGCCACGCGCCACTGCCCCGTGTCCCTGCGCCGCACCGCGACGCAGACCTCGTCCAGGAAGTGATACTCCGTGTTTCGCGTGAAATACACGCGGCGCCGCCGACGCTCGGGGCCCGTGTATTCCGATGGCTGATCCAACATGGCGAATTTCCCCTGATCTCCGGGTCCGAAGCTCCTTGCAAACGTTCGGTCGGTCCCGCCCGAGTTGCCGCGGGTGCCGCCGAGAGAAGCGCTCACGGAAATTTCTGGCCGAGTTTCTCCGCTCGTGATTCTGCAGCTCCGGACCGAGCGGGCCAAGTACTCGAACTCGGTGTCGAGAACCAGAGTGGATTGGCGGCTGCGTCAAACCGGGCGGGTGGGCGCCGCCGCGCTCGAACGCAACGTGGAACGTGCGAGTGGAACAGCGGCTGAAGAGCGCGAAAGCTCATGAAAGGATGGGCAGAGCAGCGCGCCACGGCGCGCTCGCGCCTCGGCTGCGTGCATTCCCCGTGCAACGGGCGCCAGCCCGCAGGCGTGCCGAGAACTTGTGGAAAACTTGTGCGACGTGCTGCGGTGCTGTCATGGTGCAAACGCGAATGGGCGGCGGAAGGCTCGAGTCAGCGTTGTCTGCTGCGAAAAAGCAGGTGTTGCGGCGCTCGGCCGACCTGGCGATGAGCGCGTGGCATTTCGCGTGTGGCGTTCGACAGTAATCAGCGCTCGAGCGATCTACTGTATCTGGTGTGACGCCCTTGCGGAGCTGCGCGGTGTTTCAAATCTCCTGGACTCCCGTGGAGTCTGCACCTAGAGCGACGCGCGTGCTCGACCGTAGTTCGCGTGTGTGCCCTCCCATCCCCTCTTCAGCGGCCGCTTCTCTCGAGCCGCGCAGCGCTGCAAGGTCGCTCGCGCGCACGCGCGGTGTCGAGACAGCCAGCTGTTTCGCGCGCGCGCATCGGCTGCAGCGCATGGACATGGTCAGCTCGCGACGGACGGCGCGTCGATTCAGCGCCAGGCGTCATGAAATACCCACGGTTCAGCCGCGATTTTGCGGGGACCTCACGCGCCCAGAGCGCTTCGAAGCACGGTGGTGAGCGTGGTTCAAACGCGACAGCTCAGAGCGGGCAACGGATGCGCTGACGAGGCGTCGCACGTAATGCGACAACATGCGCCCAAACTCTCCGCGGCACGTTGGTCGGGGTTGACGAAGTCAGACCCCGGAGAGATATTGGCTGCGGGCGTTCGGCGTCTTCGTCATCGAGTGGCGTGCTAATGCGGCAGCGACAGGGCAAGGGACGGAGAAAGTCAACCCGTCCCGACAAGCTTCGTCGGGATAAGGTCATCCACGTCGTGTTCGGGCCGGGCGGTGGCCGCCTGGATCGCCTGTCCGGGGCTGCTGCGGCGACCAGCGAGGCAGCGCAGGTCTCACGCGAGCCGATCACTGATCTGTTCACGCGCAGCGAGATCGCGCGCCTCTTGCGGTTGACGCCGACGCGGCTGCGCACGCTGGATCGGGCCGGGGTCGTGTCGCCCTCGGGCCGCCGCCGCGGGCGCCGCGCGTACACGTTTGCGGACGTGATCCAGCTGCGCACCGCGCAGGGTCTGCTGGAGAGCAACGTGCGCTTGCGCGATGTGACCCGTGCGGTGACGGCGCTCAGAAAGTCGCTGCCGACCGTCGCGCGTCCGCTCGCGGAGCTGCGCATCGTATCGGACGGCCGCAACGTGGTCGTGCACACGCAGGACGGCGCATTCGAGCCGCTCACCGGGCAGATGGTGCTCGATCTGCAGGTGCGCCGGCTGCGTGAGGATGTGGTGCGCGTTCTGAGGCCCTCCGCCGGCAGAGATCGCGCGCGCGCCGCCTACGAGCTCTATCTGAAGGCCAGCCAGCTCGATGAAGATCCCGCGACGATGGACGCCGCGGAGCAGCTGTACCGGCGCGCGGTCGAGCTCGATCCATGGCTCACGATCGCGTACACGAACCTCGGCAACATCCGCTTCCGTCGCCACGACGCGGAGGGCGCCGAGGTGCTCTATCGCAAAGCGCTCGAGATCGATCCGCGGCAACCGGAGGCCCAGTACAACCTGGGCTATCTGACGCTGGAGCGCGGCGAGGCGGAAGAGGCGATCCCCCTGTTCCTGGGCGCGCTGGAGGCGGATCCGAAGTTCGCGGACGCCTATTTCAACCTGGCCATGGCCTTTGAACAAGCGGGCCACGCCGACCGGGCCCAGCCGTACTGGCGCAGCTACGTGGAGCTGGAGCCGCACGGCACCTGGTCCGAGATCGCCCGCCGGCACCTGTAGGCGGCGAAAAACGCGCGTTTGGCCCGGCGGGGCGCCGCCTTCCTCCGTGCTGGCGGTGGCCTCCCGCTGCCGGAGCCGGGAGGGGCCCGAAAAGGGTCCTTTTGAGCTAGGCGAAAGCGGCGAAGCCGCCTAGATTTCCCCCGGTTTTTCCGCGCTTCAGGCCCCGGATACCGCTGATTTCCTCATGACCACCAGTTCGCAACCTCCCAGTGCCCCGCCCGGCGAAATCCCCGTCAGCATCGGCGACGAGCTTCGCAACTCCTACCTCGATTACGCCATGAGCGTGATCATCGGGCGCGCCATCCCGGACGTGCGCGATGGGCTCAAGCCCGTGCACCGGCGCATCCTGTATGCGATGGAAGGCCTGAGCCTCCACGCGAACTCCGCCTACAAGAAGTGCGCGGCCGTCGTCGGCGAAGTGCTCGGCAAGTATCATCCGCACGGTGACGCCAGCGTGTACGACGCGCTGGTGCGCATGGCGCAAGACTTCTCCATGCGCCATCCGCTGGTGGACGGCCAGGGGAACTTTGGGTCGGTAGATGGCGACCCGCCCGCTGCCTATCGCTATACCGAGTCACGGCTCTCCAGCATCGCGGCAGAGTTGCTCGCCGACATCGAGAAGGACACGGTCGAGTTCAAGCCGACCTTCGATGAGTCGCGCTCCGAGCCGATGGTGCTTCCGGCACGCTATCCGAACCTGCTGGTCAACGGCTCGGGTGGCATCGCGGTCGGCATGGCGACGAACGTGCCGCCGCACAACCTGCGTGAGGTGCTCGACGCCACGGTCCACCTGATCCGCCATCCCGACGCCAGCGTGGCCGATCTGATGCGCATCGTGCCCGGGCCCGACTTCCCCACCGCGGGCTTGATCTACGGGCGCGCGGGCATCCTGCAGGCCTATCAGACGGGCCGCGGCAGCATCGTGATGCGCGCTCGCCACATCGTCGAGGAGGTCAAGGGTGCCGATCGCGAGCAGCTGGTCTTCACCGAGCTGCCGTACCAGGTCAACAAGGCGCGCCTGTGCGCGAAGATCGGGCAGCTGATCCGGGACAAGCGCGTCGAGGGCATCAAGGAGGTGCGCGACGAGAGCGATCGCGAGGGCATGCGCTTGGTCGTGGAGCTGAAGAAGGACGTGTTCCCGCAGGTGGTGCTGAACCAGCTGTACACGCTCACGGACCTGCAAGCGACCTTCGGTGTGATCAACCTGTCGCTGGTCAACAATCGACCGGAGACTCTCAATCTCGTCGATACCCTGCAGCACTTCGTCGATCACCGTCGCGAGGTGGTGAGCCGGCGCACCCACTACGATCTCACCAAGGCCGAGGCGCAGCGTGAGCTGGTGGAAGGCCTGGGCATGGTGACCACCGACACGGATCTGGTGATCAAGACCATCCGCGAATCGGAGGATCCGGACATCGCGCGCGAGCGCTTGATGAAGTTGCCCCTGAAAGGCCTGGAGGAGTTCGTGCGGCGCGCGGGGCAGAGCTTGGACCCCGAGCGTAGCGGCGACTATTTCCTGAGCGAGCGCCAGGCGCGAGCCATCCTGGAAATGCGCCTGGCACGCCTGACGGGGCTCGAGCAAGAGAAGCTGGCCAAGGAGTACGCAGAGCTGACGGCGGAGATCGCTCGCCTCTCGGCCATCCTGGCCGACGAAGGCAAGCTGATGAACTTGATCGTCGAGGAGTTGATCGCGCTCAAGGAAAAGTACGGTGAGGACCGCCGTACCGAGATCGTCGACAACGAGGCCGAGATCCAGCTCGAGGATCTGATCCAGGAAGAGCAGATGGTGATCACCATCTCGCACGGCGGCTACATCAAGCGCACCCCGCTCTCCACCTACCGCGCGCAGAAGCGCGGCGGCAAGGGCAACCGCGGTACGACCGCGCGCGAAGACGACTTCATCACGCAGCTGTTCGTCTGCTCGACGCACTCCTTCGTGTTCTTCTTCAGCGATCGCGGCAAGGTGTACGTGAAGAAGGTATACGAGGTTCCGCTCGCGGCACGCGGCGGCCAGGGCCGAGCGATCGTGAACTTCGTGGGCATGGAGGAGGACGAGCGCATCGCCGCCATCACGCCCATCAGCGGCTTCAACGAGGGCCTGTACGTGACGACGCTGACCCGCGGCGGTCAGATCAAGAAGTCGAGCGTGGTGGACTACCAGAACGTGCGCGAGAAGGGCATCATCGGCGTCAAGATCAACGACGACGATCAGCTGCTGGCAGCGGCCGCGACGGACGGCAGCCGCGAGCTCTTGATCGCGACCCGCCAGGGCAAGTGCATCCGCTTTGACGAGCAGCAAGTGCGGCCGATGGGTCGCGCCGCCATGGGCGTGAAGGCGATCGAGCTCGACGAGGACGACGCCGTGGTGGCGCTGGCCATCACCGACCCGGAGCGTCAGCAGGTGCTGGCCGTGTGCGAGCGCGGCTACGGCAAGCGCACGCCGCTCGAGGAGTTTCGGCAGCAGAGGCGCGGCGGCAAGGGCATCATCTTGATCGACACCAGCGAGCGCAACGGCCCTGTCGTGGGCCTGGCGCTCGTGCACGATCGCGACGAAGTGATGCTCGTCACCGATCGAGGGCAGATGCTGCGCACCCGCGTCGCGGAGATCCGGGAGACCGGCCGCAACGCGCAGGGCGTACGTGTCATGAACGTGGAGGCCGACGAACGCGTGGTGGCGATCGAGCCGGTGGGCGAGAGCGAGGACGAGGAAGTCACCGGGCCCAGCGCGGAGGGCGAGAGCCTGAATGCGGCTGCGCCGGACGCGGCCACGGTAGGCGGCGGCGACGGCGCGCTGGAGCTGGTGGAGCCGATCGAGGACGATGCCACCGGCTCGGATGCCACCGGCTCGGACGACACCGGCTCAGACGAGCCCAGCTGAACCCAGCAGCGATTGAACCGCGGCGTAAGGATCGATTTCGCCGCGGCTGACGCGCTCGGCGAGCGCCTCGATCGCACCGCGCTGGCGTTCGAAGAGCCATTCGTTGAGGCGCTCGCGCAGCAAGACCCGCAATTCCCCGCGCAGGCGCTCGACCTGGCGCGCTCGCCCCTCGGCGCTGTTCGTGAGCCAGGTGTGGTGGGCCTGGAGAGCTGCCAGGACTTCGGCGATGCCTTCATCGCGCTGCGCGACGCACTTCAGGACCGGGACTTCCCAGCCGGTGCTCCCCGCTGGCGCCGAGCCGAGCGCCGGTCGTCGGTGCCCCGAGTGGCCCCCCGAGTGACCGCCGGGCCCCGAAGCGCCCGCGCTGATGCCGGCCAGCGCGAGCATGCCTCGCAGGTGCTGGGCGGCGCTGTCTGCGCCTGGCAGATCCGCCTTGTTGACGGCAAAGACGTCCGCGCATTCGAGCAGGCCGGCTTTCGCCGCTTGCAGGTCATCTCCGCCGCCCGGCGCTTGCAGCACCAGCGTGCTGTGCGCCACGTGCATCACTTCGATCTCGTCCTGCCCCACACCCACCGTCTCGATCAGCACCACCCCTGCCCCCCAGGCGGAGAGCAACCGGGCCACATCGGCGCTGGTGCGCGACAATCCGCCCAGCGCGCCGCGCGTGGCCAGCGAGCGGATGAACACCTCTGGATCATCCCAGTGGGCTTGCATGCGGATGCGGTCGCCCAGCAAGGCGCCTCCGCTGAAGGGGCTCGATGGATCGACCGCGACCACCCCCACCCGCTGGCCCTGAGCACGCAGGTGCTGGATCAGACGGCTGGTGATGGTGCTCTTGCCCACGCCCGGGCTGCCCGTGATGCCGACCCACCAGCTGCTGCGGCTGTGGGGAAAGACCGAAGATAGCAGCTCGTGGTGGCCCGGCCAGCGCTCGTCCACCATGCGGCAAGCGCGAGCGAGCGCCCTCACGTCGCCGGCCAGCACGCCCGCGAGTATCTGATCCTGGGCCGCCATCTGACGTGAACGCGCGGTACTGGCGCGGCGACGCCGCCTATTGCTTCTCCAACGGGGCCGCCGGGCGCTTCTCCGGCGCAGCCGTCAGACGATTCAACAGGCCCCGCACGCCGAGCAGATACGACATCTCGCCGAAGCCCGCGACCTTACCGACGCAGGCCGGAGCAGTGCGCGAACGGCGCCGGAAAGGTTCGCGAGCCTCCGGGTTCGAGAGGTGCACCTCGACGCTGGGAACGCCAGCCGCGAGCAGCGCATCATAGAGCGCGTAAGAGGTGTGCGTGTACGCGGCGGGGTTGATCACGATGCCGGCGAAGCCTTGCTCCGCAGCCGCGCCAATCCAATCGACCAGCTCACCCTCGTGGTTCGATTGCCGGCACTCCACGCTGGCGCCGAGCGCCGTCGCTTCCTCGCGAATGCGCTCGTGGATCTGCTCGAGGGTGCGATGCCCATACACCTCGGGCTGACGCTTGCCGAGGCGGTGCAAATTGGGGCCGCTCAAGATCAAAAGACGTACAGCAGCCATCAGATGAGCTCGTTCGCGAACTGCGGAGCCGCGGTCCGCAACAGGTAACGCCCCTTGCCGACGTTCCCCCCGGGGCCGAGCGTGAGCGCGACGAAGTAGCTGTCGTTCACGATGCGGATCAGCGTGGTCATCTGATCGCTCTGGAATGAAATCTCCCGCATCTGACCCACGTCCAGCATCTCGCCGGCGCGCTGAATTGCCTTGACGACCACACTGGCCTCGGCACCGACCACTTCGATGTCGCAGGCGCTGCCTTCCTTCGAGTAGGCTTCCACGGCGATCCCCTCGAGGTCCATCAGCAGGCCCGCTTCGGCCCCTTCCGTGCTCTCCACGAAGTGCCGAATCGACTCCCTGAACATAGGAACAACTCTACGCTGCTCACCGTCTGTCGTGAAGCTCAAAACGCGCGCGCGGGAACGGTAGCAACCCGAGCCTCGACCCTCGAGCCTTGACCCTCCAGAGAGTGAACGGCTACTTTCGAGCGCCGGTCACTCGCTGTTCTTTACCGCACGTCAATCGGGGCCACCCCGCGTCCCGCACGTCATGCGGGCCACCCCGCGCCTCCGCGTTCACCCTAACCATCTTCGACGAGCCACATGCGCGCCAAAGCGGGCGATCCACCCCGTACCATGCCTCAAAAGATCCTGGTGGGACGCACGGAAGACGCTCGCCTGGAGGATGACATCGTGCGCGTTCGCGTCGATCAGGTGATCCTCGCGCGAGAGCCGAATGCCGTCCTGCGCGAAGCGGCGGACTGGGGCTCCGGCAAATCCGCGGTCGAAACGGCGGTTGCGTACGATACGCGCTGCGTGACGGGGGACAGCGCGGACGAGAGCGCCGGCCGCGCACCGCAGCAGGTCGCGCGCTCGTTGGTCGACAGCTTTCTCGATAGCGGGCTGGTGATCGCGCGCGCCGGAATCGGCTTTCCCTCGGCGGTGCACCTGGAGCGTTTCGCGGCGCCGGCGCGTCTCGCGATCACGGACGAGCCGCGCCTGGTCTCGATGGGCGGCGCCGGCATGCTGACGCTGCTCGGCTCGCGTTCGCAGATCGCGGGCGCGCTGTGCGACGGCACGATCATGGTGCGCCCGCCTCGCAGCGTGCAGATCCTGCTCTCGGGCAAGTTGCGCCCGTTCGTGTGCGTGCGCGATCTGGCGCTGGAGCTGCTGCGCCGCGGTCTGCGCGAGTTGATCGAGGCCATCGACGTTCGGCATGGTGCCCCCGTGGTGCTGGAATTCGCGGGCCCGAGCGCGCGCCTGATCTCCATCCCGGATCGCGCCCTGCTCTGTTCCCTTGCGCCGCGCCTCGGCGCCATCGCAGGCGTGTTCGTCAGTGACGAGCGCACCGAGGTCTATCTCCGTGATCAGCGGCGCTCGAAGGCCCACCGTCCGCTGGTGCCCGACGCGGGCGCCCCCTGCGACGAGGTGTTGACCATCGATCTGTCCGCCGTCGATCCACTGCTGCAGGACGCCAAGGGTGAGGTGCGGCCCGTACGCGAGCTCGACGGCATGCCCGTGCAACAGGCAGTGCTCGGCGGCGATCTGGGCGCGCCGCTGCGCGACATGCTGACCGCGACCGCGCTGCTCAAGAGCAAGCGAGTGCCGCCCGAGCTGGAGTTCCTGGTCGCCTGCGCCTCGCGTCAGATGCTCGAAGTCTTGGCGCGGGCCAACGCGCTGGTGGACCTGATCGCGACCGGCGCGCGCCTGGTGGAGCCCGACTCGCGCGTGCTCAGCGGGCAGCTCTACCCTCCGCCGGCGGGAGGGCTCTCGCTGCGCACCTATGATCCAGAGCCCGGCCGCGCGGAGCAGGGCTTCGTGGTGGCCTCCGCGGAGACGTTGGCGTACGCCGTCGCGACCGGCCAGATCGGTGACCCGCGCTCGTTCAAGCGCCCGGTGCGCGTCACGGTGCCGCGCGAGCTGCCCACCGAGGACGTGCTGATCGTCCGCCAGCCGCGCAGCAAGAGCAAGAAGGCGGAGAGCGTGGCCGAGCCGGGCGCTCGCGCGCCCCAGCCGCGGGCGGCGGCCTGGCACGAGGAGCTCCCGCTGGGCGTGGTCACCCGCCCCTCGGTGCCCAGCGGTCCCAGCGCGTTCGTGACCGAGAATCTGGAGGAGCTCGGCTGGTACGCGGGCAGAGCTTCCGCCCTCGCGCCCGCGCTGCGCGTGATCGTCGCGCCCTTCGTGCCGTCGGGCTGGGTCACGCTCTTTTCAGCGTGCGGTGTGCTCTCGCTGCAGGCCGATCAACGGCAGCTCTCCACGCTGCAGAAGGCCGCGCGCCTGACCGTACTGTCCCCCGAGCGCTGGCAAGAGCACGTCCCGGTTAGCGTCGATGGTGAGACGCTGGAGCTGCGCTGGGCGGCCAAGCCCCGCGAGCGGCAGTGGGCCGTCAGCGGCTCCCCGCTGGGCGGCGCCTGAGGCGGCCCAGCTCCGGCAGGCTCTAAGAGCGCGGGCCGAACAGGCGCTCGAGCAGCTGCTGCACTGCGCGAGCCGCCAGCAGCTCCCCGGCTGCGACCCGGCGCTGGAGCTCCTCGAAGTCGTGCGCGCGCGCGTCGCGCAGGAAGCTTCGCCACAACTCGCCCTGCAGTCGCCGCTGAAACTCCGCGCGGCGCTGCGCTTGCCGGCGCAGCTGCAGCTGCCCGGAGGCCGCGAGCTCCGCATAGCGACGCTCGAGCTCGCTCCAGAGCCGATCCACGCCCACGTTGTCGCGCGCGCTCAAGGTGAGCACCGCAGGTGGTGGTTCGGCGGTGCTCCTGCGCGCGGACAGAGCGGCGGCAAACTCCGTCGCGGTCCGCCCGGCGAGCTCCGCGCGCGCGCCGTCCGTCTTGTTCACGGCGATCACGTCCCCCCACTCCGTGAGCCCCCGCTTGAGCCCCTGCAGCTCGTCGCCGGCGCCCGGCTCCAGCAGCAAGAGCAGCACGTCGACCACGCTGGTCACTGCAGACTCCGCCTGCCCCACGCCCACCGTCTCCACGAGCAGCGGATCGTAGCCGGCGACGTCGCAGAGCAGCAGCACATCGCCGGTGGAGCGGGCGATCCCGCCTCCCTGATCCCCAGAGGGCGAAGGGCGCACGAACGCGGCGCTCTGGCGCCCCAGCTCCAGCATGCGCGTCTTGTCGCCCAGGATGCTGCCTCCGCCGCGCTGGCTGCTGGGATCGATGACCAGCACCGCGGGCTTGCGCCCCGCGTTCACGAGCAGCATCCCGAGCCGCTCCAGAAGCGAGCTCTTGCCGACGCCGGGCGGACCGGAAATGCCGACGCGCATGCCGCGCCGCTGGCGAGGAAAGAGCTCGCTGAGCAAGCTCAGCGCCGCGTCCTCGTCTTCGGCGCGGCTGCTCTCCACGAGCGTGATGGCGCGCGCGAGCGCCCTGCGATCTCCGGATACGATGCCGCGCGCGAGGGCAGAGAGCTCGGCGCTCACCGACCCTCGTGCTCACCAGGAGGGCCCGCCGGGGCGCCGGTTGCCCCCGCCGCAGGGGCCGCCTCGCTCGCCGGCCAGAGCTCGTCGAGCAGGCGAGCGATCGCTTCCACGATCGGCGTTCCGGGACCGAAGATGTCTCGCACTCCGGCGGCCAGCAACGCGGGATGGTCCGCTTCCGGGATCACTCCGCCGCAGACCGTGACGATGTCCCCGGCGCCCAGCTGCTGGAGCCGGGCGACCAGCGCCGGCACCAACGTCAGGTGGGCGCCTGCCTGCGTGGAGACGCCGACCGCGTGCACGTCGTTGTCCACGGCCTGCTGCGCGACCTCGTCGGGTGTCTGGAACAGCGGCCCCACGTCCACGTCAAAGCCCGCATCCGCGAATGCGGAGGCGATCAGCCGCGCGCCGCGGTCGTGCCCGTCTTGCCCCAGCTTGGCCACCAGCAGCCGCGGACGGCGACCGACCTGGCGCTCGAACTCCTGGATCCTGCGCTGCAAGGCGAGCCAGCGCGGCTCCTCGGCATAATACTCCCCGTAGCTACCCGAGAGCTGGCTCGCCGAGTCGCTGTAGCGACCCCAGGCGCGCTCCAGCGCTCCCGAGATCTCTCCCAGCGTGGCCCGAGCGCGGGCCGCGTGAATCGCCAGCTCCACCAGGTTCGAGCGCGGCTCGAGCGCGGCGTTCGAGAGCGCGTCCAGGTGCCGCCGCACCTCGGCCGCATCGCGCTTGGCTTTGACGCGAGCCAAGCGCTCGATCTGCTCGCTGCGCACCTGCTGATTGTCGATGGTCCGCAGCTCGACCGCCGGCTCGGCGCGGGCGTCCGTCGTGTAGCGGTTCACGCCCACGATCACGTCGAGACCGCGCTCGACGCGGGCCTGACGCCGCGTGGCGGCGGAGAGGATCCGTAGCTTGGGCCAACCTTCCGCCACCGCTCTCGTCATGCCGCCCGCCGCCTCGACCTCACGGATGATCTCCAGCGCCTGCTCGCCGAGCTGCCGCGTCAGCGCCTCCACGTAGTAGGAGCCGCCCAGCGGATCGATCACCTGATCCAGGCCCGTCTCATGCTGCAGGATCAGCTGCGTGTTGCGCGCCAGCGCCGCAGCAAAGTCGCTGGGCAAGGCCAGCGCCTCGTCAAAGGCGTTGGTGTGCAGGCTCTGGGTACCCCCGAGCACCGCAGCCAGGGCCTGCAGGGTGGTGCGCACGATGTTGTTGTGCGGTTGCTGGGCCGTCAGACTGATGCCGGAGGTCTGGCAGTGCATGCGCAGTTTGCACGAAGCAGGGTCGCGCGGTTGAAACTGCTCTTGCATCAGCCGAGCCCACAGCCAGCGCGCCGCTCGCAGCTTGGCGACCTCTGTGAAGAAGTCCGACCCGACCGCGAAGAAGAAGGAGAGTCGCGGCGCGAACTCGTCCACCACGAGGCCGTGCGCGAGCGCCGTGCGCACGTATTCCAGGCCGTCGGCGAGCGTGAACGCCAGCTCCAGGTGCGCGGGGGCGCCCGCCTCGTGCATGTGGTAGCCGGAGATCGAGACCGGATTGAAGCGCGGCAGGTGGCGGCTCGCGTACTCGATCACGTCCCCCACGATGCGCATCGACGGCTCGGGTGGATAGATGTACGTGTTGCGCACCATGAACTCTTTGAGAATGTCGTTCTGGATGGTGCCGGAGAGGCGCGCGGGTTTTACTCCCTGCTCCTCGCCCGCGACGATGAACATCGCGAACACGGGCAGCACCGCGCCGTTCATGGTCATGGAGACGCTGGTGCGATCGAGCGGAATGCCGTCGAACAGGAGCGCCATATCTTCCACGCTGTCGATCGCGACGCCGGCCTTGCCCACATCGCCCACGACGCGCGGATGATCGCTGTCGAAGCCGCGGTGCGTCGCCAGATCGAAGGCCACCGACAGGCCCGTCTGACCCGCCGCCAGGCAGCGGCGATAGAAGGCGTTGGACTCGCGCGCCGTGGAGAAGCCGGCGTACTGGCGCACGGTCCACGGCCGCCCCGTGTACATGCTGGCGCGCACGCCGCGCAGGAAGGGAGCGGCCCCCGGAATGCTGTCGACAGGGAACGCGTCTGCGTTCGCGTCCAGATCGGCTCGCGTGTAGAGCGGCTTGCGGCGAATCCCCTCGGGCGTCTCCGCCCCCGCCAGCGGCTCTGCGCCCGCGCCGAGCTCGCCCTCGGCCAGTCGCCGCCACTCCTCCAGATCGGCCTGCTTCGACATCTCGCTGATCTGTAACCGGCGACGGGCCGCCTCGAGCCTTCAATCCTTCTTGAACTGCATGACCAGCTCGGTCTGGCGTACCAGCCCGAGCTCATCGCGCGCGACACGCTCGATGCTGGCCGGAGAGGTCTTCACGCTCTCCGCCTGGATCCGCAGGCGCTCGATCTCGCGTTCCAGTCGCTGGACTTCGAGCTGCAGCCCCTTGCGCTGCTGCTCCAGGGCCTCGAGCCGGGCCAGCCCCGTCGGCGACCAGATCAGCAGCGGCACCGACGTGGCCGAGAGGAGCAGCAGACTCGCTGGCAAGAGCTGCCGGAAGCGCGGATTCACGTACACAGAATGCAGCAGGCTGGCGCCTCGCGGCCAGAAATCGGCGCCGCTGCTGCCAGCCGTTTTCAGCGCCGAAAGCGCGATATATATAGCCGGCGTGAGAGCGCAGGGCGCTTTTGCAGCCAAAGGCGTAGCCTTCCGGTCCGTAAGCCGGTAGATCGTTCAGCGAGTTCCGGAGTTGGTTCGGCTCTCCACAGTTTGTGGACCCTGAGTGGGCGGGTGTAGGAAGTAGGACCTCATGGAGATGGATAGCCTCCGCGGCGAGCTCGAGCGCTTGTTCGAGTTGGACGAGCTCATGAAGCTGAGCTCGCGGCTTCTGGGATTCGACCCCGGAACGATCGGAGGTACTACGGGCAAAGCCTCCTTCGTGCGGGCGCTGACCAGCTATTGCGACGCGCATGGCGCTGTCGAAGCGCTGTGCGACGCGGTCGTCGCCACCAAGCCCGATGCCGACGCGCGGCTGCAGCTCTGCCGCAGCGCGGGGCTGTCGGAGCCTCGCGAGCTGGAGCTCGGAGAGAGCTTCGAGGAGTTCCAGATCGAGGAGCGGCTGGGTGCTGGGCCACAGGGCACCTGTTACCGCGCGACGCGCGACGGGACGACCTTCCGGCTCAAGGTATTGCACCCTGAAACGGCCCGGGACCCGCGCGGGCTGCAGCGCTTCTTGACCTTCACCCGTATCCTGGCGAGCTATCAGGAGCCGGCCTTCCCCGCGCAACTGGAGGCGGTGGTCACGCCCGAGCGAACGTACCTCGCGCAGAGCTGGTACGAGGGGGAGTCGCTCGCGGAGCGGCTGAACCGCGCAGGCCCGTTGCCGGCGAGCGAAGCCCAAAACGTGCTGCTGTGGGTGGCGCGCGGCCTGTGTGGATTGCATGAGCGAGGCACTTGCCACGGCAACCTCAAGCTGCAGAACATCCTGATTCAGAGCGACACCGACGGGCTGCGCGGCGTCCAGTTGCTCGATGCCGGCTGCGACTTGCTGGGCGCGCGCCGCGCGGCAAATGGGCTGATCGAGGTGCTCTCGGTGCCCTCCCCCTCCACGGTGGCGCCGGAGCGCTTGCGGGGTCACGCGCGCGCGCCGAGTGAAGACGTCTACGCGCTCGGCGCCATCGGCTATGAGCTGGTCACGGGCAAGCCGGCGTTCACGGGCCGCACCGCGCTCGACGCGGCCTTCGGCCATTTGAAGGCCGCCCCCGAGGCGCCCAGCAAGGTGGCCACACCCGGCTGGGTGAGCCCCACCTTCGACGCCTTCTTGCTGCGCCTGCTCGACAAGGACCCAGAAGCGCGCCCCGCCGACGCGCTGGGGCTGGTGAGCGAGCTCGAACAGCTGATGCGAGCCTCCGGCGAGGGGCTCTCCGAGGCCAAGGTGCAGGAGCGCATCGAGGCCTTGCTGGAGCAGCCGGAGAGCGAGGAACTGGCCAGCGCGCTCGACGCCGCTGCCGGGCCCTATCGCCCGCAGGTCTACGACGCCTTCCTGGCGGCGGCCGAGAAGCTCTCGGAGCGCCCCGAGCAGGTCAGCGCCCGAGCGTCCTTGCTGCGCCGGGCCGCCAGCGGCCTGGCCAGCGCGCATCGCTTCCCGGAGGCGGAAGCGGCCTATGCGCAGCTCGTGGGCCTGGGCCAGGCCACGAGCCACGATCGCAACGCGCTCGAGGACGTGAAGCGCTCGCTCGGCAAGCACGAGGAGATCATCGAGAGCTTGCTCGCTCGGATCGAAGCCGCGGAGACTCCGCTGGAGCGCGCCACGCTGATGGCCAAGATCGGCGAGGTCTACGCACGCGATCTCGGCGACCAGACGCAGGCCGTGGTCGCGCTCAGCCAGGCGCTGTGCGAGGACCCGCGCAACCGCAGCTACGTGCGTCGCATCGAGGAGATCGCCGGGGCGGAGTCCGATCTCTGGTCCGAGATCTCCAGCACCTGCTCCGAGGCGGCCGCCGACGAGGAACGCGCGCCCAGCGAGCGGGCGCCGCTGCTGGAGCAGCTGGGCGTCTGGTACACGAAGCAAGGCCGTCCCGAGCTGGCGCTGCCCTGCTTCCAGACGGCCCTGAAGCTGGAGCCCAAGAGCGTGCGCGCGCTGGACGGCGTCGCCGGCGTGTATCGCACCAACAAGATGTGGAGCGAGCTGGGTGACCTGCTGGTGCACCGGGCCGACGTCAGCGCCTCTCCCAGCGATGCGCGCGAGTTGCGAACGCAGGCCGCGCAGGTCCTGGAGAAGCACCTGCAAGATCTGGACGGTGCCCGGGAGCTGTACGAGCGCATCATCCGAGAGGATCCGGGCGACATCGTGGTCAGCCAGGCGCTGAGCCGTATCTACGAGCAGAATCAAGAGCTGGATCGCCTGGTGCCGCTGCTCACCCGCCAGGCCGAGCAGGAGCGCGGGCCCCGCCGTCACGCGGCGCTGTGCCGGCTCGGCGATCTGCAGCGCGCGCATCTCGGCGATCTCGACGAAGCCCGGCGCTGCTACGAGGCGGTGCTGGAGGAGTCCCCGAATCACCCGCAGGCGCTGCAGGGGCTCGATCAGACGCTGGCACAGGCCGGGAGATACAAGGACCTCCTGGCGAGTCTACATCGGCAGCTCGAGAATTCGCCCACGCCCCGGCAGCAGGTGGCGCTGTGGGAGCGCATCGCGGCCTTGTACGAGGAGGAGTTCCTGCTGCACGCGGACGCGGCGGTGGCGCTGGAGAGCGTGCTGCGCCTGGATCCCAGCCGGACGCAGGCCATGGCCTCGCTGGAGCGCCTGTATCGGACGCTGGAGCAGTGGCAGGATCTGAGCGAGCTCTACCAGCGCCACAGCGATCAGGTCTCCGATCCGCGCGAGCAAGCCGGGCTGCTGGTACAGAAGGCGCGCGTGCTCGCCGAGCACCTGGGCGATCTGCCGGAAGCCATCCATGTCTACGAGCAGGTCACGCAGCTCGCGCCGGAACGGATCGAGGCCTTCGAGGCCATCGCGGATCTACACGAGGCCCTCGGGAACGTGCCCGAGGCGATTCAGGCGGTGCAGAACGTGGCCGAGCGGGTCTCCGATCCGCAGGCGAAGGTGCGGCTGTACATGCGCACGGCACGACTGCTGGAGGCGCAGGGAGCGAGCGACGAGAGCCTCACGTGGTACCAGCGCGTGGTCGCGCTCGAGCCGGCGCACGCGAAGGCCGTGCAGGCGTTGCGAGCCGCGTACACCGAGCGCGGCGACACCGCGGGCCTGATCGACCTGCTCCAACGGGACCTGCGCGAGGCCGATGGCGAGCGCGCCAAGAGCAAGCTCGCGACCGAGATCGCGGTCCTGGAGCTGACGCGCAACAAGAATCCCGCCGCTGCCGAGCGAGCTGCTCGGCAGGCGCTGGAGCTCGACCCGAGCAACCTGAGGGCCTTGATCCTGATCGCGGACATCGCCCTGCGCGGCCGGCGTTACTCAGAGGCCATGGAGCACTACCAGCGCGCCCTCTCGCGTCTGGACACGCTGCCGGTACCCGAGGCCATCCGCGTGCGCAGCGCGTACCTCGACGCCGCCGAACACTCCCCCACCCGCTCCCCGACGCAGATGCTGGAGCAGGCGGAGATCCTGCTGCGGCTGGCCCCCGACGACGCCAGCTTGCTGGAGCGCGCCGCCGACCTGGCCTTCCACTACGGCACGCCGGAGCAGACGCGCACCTTCTACTCGGAGCTGCTGGAGGGCTTCCGCGACGCGCTGAGCAACGACCAGCTGGCGCTGGCCACGTATCGGCTGGGCGAAGCGTTGCGGCTCGCCGGCGAGCTGATCCCGGCGCTCGTGCACCTGCAGGAAGCAACCGAGCTGGCGCCGGACTCGCCGCATCCGCTGGTGGCGCTGGCGCAAATCCAGGAGGCCCTGCGCGACTACCAGAAGCTGGCCCTCACCAAGCGCAAGATGATCGATCTGCTCGAACCGGAGCAGCGCGCGGACGCCTACGCCGAGCTGGCGGAGCTGGAGCTGGAGAAGCTCGCAGATCCCAAGGCCGCGCGGGCGAGCTTCGAAGCCGCGCTCCAGCATCGCCCCGATGACCGCCGGGTGCTGATCCGGCTGATGCAAATCCATAGCCAGGCGGAGGACTGGGCGGAGCTGGTGGAGGTCGTCACCAAGCTCGCGAGCTTCGTCGACGATCCGGCACAGCGCGCCAAGTATTTGATGACGGCGGCAATGGTGAGCTCCCGCCAGCTGGGGCGGCGCGATCAGGCAGTGCAATACTACCGGCAAGTGCTGGAGCTCGATCCGGGCAACGCCAAGGCGCTCGGCGAGTACGTGGTGCTGCAAGTCGAGCAGGGCGATAGCGCAGCCGCCGAGCGGGCCCTGGTCACGCGGCTCGACATGGCCCGGGCCAAGTCCGACAGCGCGACCCAGCTGGAGATGCTGGATGCGCTGTTCACGCTGTACCAGGGCCTGCCCGGCAAGCTGGAGGCGGCGGTGGAGACCGCCGAGGCGGCGGCGCAGCTGGAGCCCCAGAACCCGCTGCACAAGACCCGCCTGAAGGAGCTGTACGAACGAGATGCCGCCAAGTACCTCCCCAAGGCGGTCGCGTTGCACATCGCGACGCTGCGGGTGCGCCCGGACGATGAGGACGCTTACCGGCGGCTGCGCAAGCTCTACACCGACGCTCGGCGCGCGGATGCCGCCTGGTGCCTGTGCCAGGTGCTGGATCTGCTGAAGCTGGCGCAGCCGGAAGAATCGCGATTCTTCCAGCGGGCGCACACCGATCAGCCCGCGCCCGCGCAGACCACGCTCGATGACTCGGACTGGACCAACTACCTGATCCATCCCAGCGTCGACCCGCGGGTCACGCAGATCTTCGCCCTGATGGAGCCGGTCGTGGTCGCGGTGCGCGGCCAGAGCCTGGCCAGCCTGGGCTATGATCCACACATGGCGGTGGATCTGAGCCAGCACCCCTACACCCTCGGCGGCATGTTGTTCTTCGCCGCCGGCGTGATGGCGATGCCCCTGCCGCCGACGTTCGAAAATCACCACGAGCCAGGCGGGCTGCTGTACCTGAACAGCAATCCGCCCAGCATCGTCATGGGCCTGAGCGCGCTGCAGCAGCTGCCCCTGCAGACGGCGGCCTTCATCGCTGCCCGTCAGCTCGCCAACTACCGTCCGGGCTTCCTGCTCCGGCACATCCTGGCTTCCATCCCCGTGCTCAAGGCCTGGCTGTTCGCGGCGTTCCGCATCTGCTCGCCGCACTTCCCGGTCGGCCCGGAGCTGGAAGGGCCGGTGCTGGAGGCCAAGGCTGCGCTGGAGCGCTACCTCGCGCCGCTCAGCCGAGATCGCCTCGTGGAGATGGTCTCGCGGCTTCTGCAGAGCGGGTCCGCGATCGACCTCAAGGAGTGGGTCACCGGGGTCGATTTCACCGCCGACCGGGTCGGTTTGCTGCTCGCCAACGATCTGAAGTCGGTGACTGACATCATCAAGACCGTGGAGGATCCGCATGCCCCGCCGCGGGAGCGGCGCTTGCAGGAGCTGATCTTGTTCGCGATCGACGAGAGCTTCTTCGCGCTGCGCAGCCGCCTGGGCGTCGCGCTGGAATCCTCGAACTGAGCCGGGCGGCTCCGGGGGCCGGGCAGGCCGGCGCGGAGCTGCCTCTCACTCTTCGCTCAGCTCTTCGTCCTCGGCCTCGGCCTCGGCGGCTTTGCCGCGCTTGCGCGAGCGCTTGCGGCTACCGGTGCCGTACAGGCTGCCGCCGCTGGTGGAGCTCTTCTTGCTCGTCAGCAGGGGTTTGGGCTTCAAGCGGTTGAAGGAGCCGTAGAGCCGGGCTGAGTAGGATCCGTCCTCGTTCTTGGTGAGGAGCGTGCTGGTCGCCGTGTCAAACAGGCCGGGGATCTTGGAGTTGGGGTCTCCGAACAGCGTCTTCGTCAGCTCGTTCTGTGTCTTGTACTTCTCGCTGAAGCTGAACTTCAGCTCCAGCTCCGCCAGGCTCGCCTCCAGCTTCTTGCGCAGCCGCAGGCCGCCCGTCAGCGCTAGATCGATGTCCCGGCCCTGCGCGACGCACTCGTCCAGCTTCAAGCGACCGGCCGTGATGCCGGCCTTGAGCGTGAAGGCTCCCATGTGCAACTCGGGAAGCGCGATCATGCCCTGGATCTTCGCCTTGCCGTCGCCGATCACCAGATCTTCGGCAGCCAGGTCCACGGTACCCTCTGCCTTGGTCATGTTGTTCTCCGGCAGGTCGACCGCGATGTGACCGCTCAAGCGCCCGGACAACGGCAGACCGATCGCCGCCGCCAGCTGCGGCACGGCTCCCGGATTGACCCCGTCGAGCTGCAGCTCCAGGCGCCGTGCGCTGCTGGAGTCCTTGGCCCAGCCCGAGATCTCGCCGCCCAGCGCCTGCGCTCCGAACGAGGCGGCGCGCGCGCCGCTGAGCAGCGCGATCGGCGACAGGCTGACGTAGATCTGGCTCGCTTCCAGCACCTTGGGAGGGGGCGGCTTTCCGTCCTCCGCGGCGGCGTCCACGGTCGTTGCTTCGGGTTTCGGCTCGGCGGTGCCCATGGTCAGCCGGACGCCCTTGGCCACGACGCCTGGAAAGCGCCACGACCAGGACAGCGAGTCGATCTCGAGCCGATCGGGGTTCAACCCCACTTGCGCCGCATTGTAGCTCGAGACCAGGTATTGGCGCAGCCGATCGTAGGGAAAGCTCAGGTACGCAAACAGCACGAAGGCGAACAGGTACGCGAGGCCATACGCGACCCAGCGCAACTGCCGCAGCTCGAGTTTGGGCAGCTTCACTTCAAGTCCTCCTCGAGCTCATCATCCTTGGCAGCCTCTTCCGCCTTGCTGCTGCCCTCCGCCTTGGCCTTGGCGGCCGGCGCTTCCTTGGGAGCGATGCGGTGGAACGCGGAGACGGTCATCTGCACATCGTATGAATCGGGTTCGCCGCCGCGCTTGCGGATATTCAGCTTGCTGATGCTGATCGGCTCGGGCCCGCCGGAGACGCGCTCCATGAACTTGACCAGAGGCAGCAGGCCCACCTTGCGCAGTGAGATCGAGGTGAATCGCTCCTCGAATTTCTTGCCATGCGCGACCGGCGAGGGATCCTTGCTCTCGGGGATGGCGATGCCGCTGGCTTGGGCCGCCTTGTCGAGGTAGCCCGCGAGCGCGGGCACCGGCGTTTCGTAGCGGGCGAGCAGCGCATCCCGCTCGGCTTGACGCTCGCGCACCCCCTCGCCCTCGGTTTCGACGCGCCCGAGCGCCTCCACCAGATCGGCGTGCGTCGCTTCGGCTTCGCTGAGCAGGGCAGACACGCCGAAAGGAATGGCGGCCAGGAGCAGCACACCGAACACACCCGCCAGCACCATGAGCAGGCGCTTCTCGCGCGGCGCGAGCGCGTCCAGACGATCGCGAAGCGTCACGGCTCCTTTGCTCCCTTGCTGGCCTTCGCGGCCGTCTTCTTGTCTGCCGCGCAATCGATGTCGAAGGCCATTGAATACTTCTGGCGCTTGCTGTTCACGACCTGAGAGATCTTCGAGATCTTGACGTCCTTGAAACAGCGGAACTTGCCCAGCTCCGCCGCGATCTTTTCCGCTTCGTCCGTGGCGCTGACCACGCCCTGGATTTTGACCTTGTCGCCCGCCATGTCGAACTCGTCGATGTCGTGCACGATGTCCGGATCGATCGCCTTCGAGATCTCGTTCAGCACATCGAGTGCGTCGATCTCCGGCTGCGGATCTTTTTCACGCTGTGACAGGCTCTTGTCGAGCAACTCCGTCAGCTCGGTGGGGCTGGCCACGCTCTGGCCGAGCGCCTGGGCCGACAGGGCGGAGAGCGACTGCTGGAGGGCAGCGTTCTCGGCGTGCAGGGATCTGCTCTTGGCCCAGACCGAGAAGATGAAGCTGACCACGATCAAGCCGCCCAGTGACACCAGCAGCGGCCAGCGCGTCTTCAGGAATTCGTAGCTGTGCTGGTAGGCCAGCTCACCCTTGCGCAGGTTGAGATCGCGTGAGCTTCCCGCCAGGCTCAAGGCGAGCCCGATGGCCTTTTCGAAGCCCACGAGCGCGGCCGCCTCACCCGCGGGCAGGCCCTCGAAGCGCAGCTGCGGCAGGGGGGACACCGCGACCCCCAGCGCCTCCGAGAGCACGGGCGCGGCGCCTTCGATGGCCGGGCCGGCGCCGGCCAGGAACAGCCGCAGGAACGGCTCGCTGCTGCGTTGCAGCCATGCTGCCTGGGACTGGCGCAGCGCCGAGATCATGGCGTGCCCGCCGCCGTCCGCTCCGATCGACAACGTGCGCGCGAACACCGGGTAGCCGTCCCTCAGGACCACGAAGTCGGAGCTGCCCAGGCCGACATCGAGCACCGCGACCACGCCTGGCGCCTGTAGCTCCGGCACGACCTCGGCCAGGTTGGCGAGCGCCAGCGGCCCGGCCGCGATGCGCTCCGGCTCGACGCCGAGCGCGCGCTGGATCAGCTCGATGCGCTGCTTGACCACCGACACGCGCGTGGCGACGGCCAGCACGCGCAGCGCGTCTTGCCCGGAACGGCGGCCCAGCGAGCGATAGTCGAAGCACAGCTCCTCGATGTCGACGGGCACCTGGGCCTCGATCTCGAAGGGGACGACGTCGCTCAGTTGCTTGGCGGCGGTCGCCGGCAGCTCGATGTCGCGGATGAACAGCTGGTCCCCGCTCACGCTGGTCGCCAGGTGTTCTCCTTGCTGCACCAGCGGCAGCGCCACCACCTGCAGCGCCTCTTCCAGCGCGCGCGGGCTCTCCAGCGGCGCCTCCCGGCAACCGAGCAGCTCCAGCTTGCGATATCCGGTCTGCAACAGGGCCACCCGCACGTGCGTGGCGCGAATATCGATTCCGACTAGCCTTGCCATGTTCGTTTCGCAGCCACCGCTTCAGTTGACCCGGTAGTACACTACTCTGCCCGCCGTGCTCGGCACCAGGGCACCTTGAATTCCGGCCTCGTCCGCATCCTGCGCGTCGGGATCGCCCGCCCCGCGCGCAGCGGCGTTGGGGTTCGGTCCGCCCCCGCCCGAGGCCACCTGGTTCACCAGATCCTGCACGCTCGGCGCCTTCCGGAAGTCGACCACCGCCGTCAGGCGCACATGCGTCTCGCGCCGCGCCTGGCGCACGTGCCCCTCGGCATAGATGCTGAACACCTTGCTCTCGATCGAGAGCCCCTTGGTGAACTCCTGTTCGGAGATGAACTGGATGGGCTCGAGCCCGGCGGCGCCGAGCAGCATCTCCCCGAACGGCGGCTTGCCCTGCAGCGCACCATACAGCTGCTTTCCGGAGCGGAAGATGGGGATACCAGCAAACATCCCTTGCAGCAGGCTCATGGTCGAGAGCAACGCGGCGGGCTTGACGCCCGTGGGGTCGTTGCACAGCGGCGTGCCGGGCTGGGCTTGCGAGCAGATGTAGGAGAGCAGCGTGAGCGGGTTGGTGGAGTTGATGTTGATCTTGCCCTGGGACCAGATGCTGACCGGGCGCTTGCCGGGGTCGGACGGGTCGGGCTCGATGAAGGTAGCCCAGAAATCGTCCCCCACGCCGCGCACCATGCGCAGCTCTTCCAGGCTGTCGAACGGCGCGTTCTTGCGCTGATACGGGTCGGGCAGGTTGCTGTAGTACGAGTCTTCCGGTCCGCTCGCCATGTTCTGGGCGGTGGCCTCGCAGTTGGCCGTGTCCTGGTTGGGATCGACCCAGTCGATGATCGCGGCGCAGGTGTCGAGCCGCGTCGAATATTCACCGGACTCGCTGCGCCGATCGAACAGCGGATCGTATTGCGGGCCGCCGATCAAGCCCATCAGCTGGCGGGCGACGCTCAAGGCGCCAAAGGTGGAGCGCGCCGCATTGTTCAGGCTGATCTTCGAGTCCTCGTCCACGATGCGGATCTCGAAGCCGGCGCCCTCCATGCCCAGGCTGTCTCCGCCCGAGATGTCGGTGTTGGTCAGCGCGCGAAATTGCGCGGCGCCGTCCGCGTCGTTGAAGGCGCCCAGGATCTGCGGGGCAAACTCCCAGATCGGGATCTGAGGCGGCTTGCTGTTGCCGGGGCTGAGCAGCGACAGGATCATGCCGGCCGCTTGCCGCACGGTGGGCTCGGACGCGATCAGCAAGCGCGAGAGGTTGATGGCACTCTTGGCGGCGTACTCGGCCTTGAGCGCGTCGCGGTCCGAGAGCGCGCTGGCGAACTCGGTGGACATCTCATCCTGCGTTTCGGCGAGCATCACGGACAACATCACCAGCGAGCCCAGCACCATGATCAGCGCCGCTCCGCGCTCCCGGCCGCGCAGCTTTCTGCGCCACTTGCTCGGGGCTCGGGCTGTCCCCATCGAAGCGCGCGCCGCCATCACTCGACTCCGAACGTGAGCGCATCGCGCATCGCGAGCTCCACCTTGGTCACGAAACGGAGCGGCTGCACGCGCTGATCGACGCTCTGTCGTTCCACGCCCTTGAGCAGCAGCGACACCTTGACCTGTAGCGGCAGGCGGTTCTTCTGCGTGAGCGCCTGCGTGGAGTCCCACTTGTCAGTCCACTGTCCGTTGGCGGCGTCCAGGTAGCTCAGCTCGAAGGCCTCCAGGTTGGTGGCCAGCACCTCCACCTTGCCACCGTGCTCGGGCTCGGTGTCGGGGTGGGCGCTGACGCGTCGCGCGAGATCGATCTGGCCGGAGCCGTCGGGATTGGGTGAACCAAAATAGGAAATTTCGGCCTGATCCGACTCCTTCGAGTCCTTGTCGTAGCGGCGATAGCAGAAGCAGTTGAAGTCGACGCGAGCGGCCGGGCTGTCGTGCGTGCCGATGAACGCCGTGCGCACGGCGACCAGGTTCTGATCCGGCGGCTGATGCGCGGAGATGTACGCCGAGCTGAGCTCGTTGACGATGCGCTGCAGCGCGGCGCGCCCTTCATGGTAGCGGTCGCTCATGCGGATCACGCCGTCCCGCGTGCGCTCCAGCCCGTCGAAGGCGCCGTACATCAGCATCGAAAGCATGGCCAGCACGCCGACCGCAATCAGCAGCTCGATCAGCGTGAAACCCCGCTCGTGCGCGCGCAGGTTCCGAGTCATCCGCCGCGCCGGCCTCCCGTTTGGTTGATACCGTTCCCCGACGCCCCGCCCGAGCCGCCCATCCCCGACTCGTCCTCCTCCAGCAAGCCGCCCTGCTGAGGATTGGTCAGGTACTGCACGACCGTCAAATCGCGATCAGTGCTGCCGTCCTTCCAGACCACCTGCACGGTCACCTTGCGGATGCTGGCCTCGAGCATGCCTTTCAGCTGTGGATAGACCAGGCTCAGGGCCATCGGCGCCAGGGCGCCGGCCCCCATCGAGGGCCCGGCGCCGGGGTTCGCGCCGCCCAGCGCGCCCACCAGGCCGCTGAAGGCATCCGCCGTGTTGCCCGAGCCGAGGTCGGACTTGGTCTTGTCGAGCGTGCTGCTGAGGCTGTCCAGCGGGCTCGCAGATTCTTCCCCCTCCGCGCTCGCCCCCAGGTCGCTGCCCGCGCCGGCGTCCGCTCCGCCGCCCATGGCCAGCTCCGGCAACATGACCGGGGCGACGGTCCACCTGCAGCGCATGTCCTTGACGTCTTCGTCGTCGCAGCAGGGGCCTTCCTCGTTGTCGGCCGTCAGCTGATAGCCCTCTTTGAGCAGCTGCACCTCGATCTCGCTCATTTTGCAGCGCGCCAGGCCCACCGCCTGGCTCATCTGCGCAGCGCGCTTGGCGCTGGAGAACAAGCCCGTCTGCGCGGTCAGGATCACGGTCAAGCCGAGCCCCAGGATCGCCACCGCCACCATCACCTCGAGCAGGGAAAACGCCGCCGTGCTCGCGGTGATTCCCCGGGGGTGCGGAGCACCCCCGCAGCGCAGCCGGCGCCTCACTACTCCTCCCTTTCCTGGAAGTCGAGATCGCGCCGTCCCTCTTCCATTTCCACGCGACCGCGCACCAGCTTGGCGCGACCGGTCAACGCGCTCACCAGGATGGTGAGACCGCTGTCGTCCCCCTGCTTCGCGATCTGGATGGCCGCGCGCTCGGTGCCTCCTCCCGGCCAGAAATACAGGTAGGCGTGGCCCTCGGTGCGGGGCTCGGTGTCGTGCTCGGTCTGGACCTGAATGTAGCGGATACCGGTGCCGAGCTCGCGCCCGAGCGCCGCGTCGTCCCCATCGCCAAATCCGGGCACGGGCACGAAGCCAGCGGACGGCGCGCGCGGCCCCTGCACGATCTCGCGCGCGTACTCGGCCGCGGCCTTCTCCGCCTCCGTCGCTGCCTGCGCGCCGCCCTTGGCGCCCTCGTCGGCGCTGCGCACGCGCAGCATGCGATCCTGTGTCTCTTCCAGCCGGATGCGGCCTCCCTGCAGATCGAACACCAGGCGCACCGGGTGCCCCATCGAGTTGGCGCGAGTCAGCGCGGTGCGGACGCTGTTCAAGATCAAGCTGGCCGCGGCGCGCTGCCGCATGCCGCCGAGCGCGCCCGAACCGCTCATCACCATGCCGGTCAAACCGGCGATCAGCGCCACCACCAGCAGAATCTCGATCAGCGTGACGCCGCGCGCTCGCAGCTTCGCCCGCGCCCGGCGCCGAGCCGGGCCTGCGAAGACAGAGGTGCGCGCCAGCGCCGACAGCTTCAGCTCTCCGTCCTGAGTTTCGGAATCCGGATATCGTCGGCGGTGCCGGGCTTGCGATCGGGACCGCTGGACTGCACCACGATCTCGTCGTCGGCACAGGAGAACTGCCACTCCTGGCCCCAGGGATCCACCTGGTGAGAGTCGGAGTTGATCTGCTTGTCGGCGACCAGCTGGCCCATGGTCGGGCAGGAGCTCTCGCTGTTTTGCACCTGCCATAACTCGATGGCCTTGCGCAGGTTGCGCGCGTCCTCGGTCGCGGTCGAGATCTCCGCCTTCTTGTACTGCTGCAGCGCGTAGAAGCCGACGCTACCGCCGAGCAGTGCCATGATCGCGACCACGATCAGCACCTCGACCAGGGTTACGCCTGCGTGCGCTCGGCGCGCGCGGGCACGGCGCAGCAGCCGCGCGTACGTCTCGTCCGAATGGTTCATGTTGGATGTTTCCTTTCTCGATCTACTCGATGCGGTCCAGGCCACCGGCAATGCCATCGGGTCCCGCACTCATCAGTGTGTAAGCCTCTCCGGGCTCGGAACCCGGGCAAATCAAGGTCAGGGGCCGGCCCCAGGCGTCGCGGGGCACACCATGAAAATTCGAATACTCGGACAGCGCCGTGAAGCTCTCAGGGCACTGCCCCTGGTGATCGGCGAGATAGGCGTCCAGCGCCTGGCGTACGTCGAGCAGGATCGAACGGGTGCGCCGCACACCGGCAGCGTCACGCTCCCGCACCACCACCAGCACCAGGAGCGCGATGGCGGCCGCGACCGCCAGCAGCGGCCTCAGCCGGTAGAGCCCGAGCCGGCGAAATAGGCCGCCGCGCTGCTCCCAGGGGAAGAACGACCGCCGCTCGGTCCTGCGCGCCACGAATGCTCGAACCACGGCGTCCTCACTGCACCATCTGATTCATCTGGACGAGCGGCATGATGATCGACATGGCGATGAACGCGACCATGCCGCCCATCACCACGATGATCAGCGGCTCGAGCAGGCTGGTCAGCGTGGTCACCTTGGTTTCGACGTCCGCCTCGTAGGTGCGGCTCACGTTCTGCAGCATCTGCTCCAGCTGGCCGCTGCGCTCGCCGACGGCGATCATGTGCGTCACCATCGGCGGGAAGTAACCGCTGCGGCGCAACGGATCGGCGATGCTCTCACCTTCGCGGATCGAACTGATCGCGTCCTTCACGACAGCCTCGAGCTGTGCGTTGCCGAGCACGCTCTTGACGATGTCCATCGCGGAGAGCAACGCCACGCCGCTGGCCAGCAGCGTCGAGAGCGTGCGCGCGAAGCGCGCCACGGCGACCAGCAAATTCAAGCGCCCGAAGATCGGCACGCGCAACATGAACTTGTCCCAGGCCAGGCGCCCCTTGGGCGTGCTGCGCCAGCGCCGGAAGCCATAGATGGCAGCGCCGAGCACGCCAAATAGCAGCCACCAGTATGCCCGCAGCGTGTCCGAGACGAAGATCAGCAGCGCCGTGTACCAGGGCAGCTCCTGCTGCAAGCTCTCGAACATGCTGGTGACCTTGGGCACCACACCCACCATCAACGCGCCGACCAGCAGCGTCGCGATCAGCGTCATCAACACCGGGTATGCCAGCGCCGAGACCAGCTTGCCCTTCAGGCGGGCCTGGCCTTCCATGAAGTCAGCCAGGCGCTCCAGCACCGTTTCCAGCGTGCCGGAAGCTTCGCCAGCCGCGACCATGTTGATGTAGAGCGGCGGAAAGACCTTGGGGTGCTGCGCCAGGCACGTGGCGAACGCGGTGCCCTCCTTGAGCGCCTCGCCGAGCGCGGTCAGCACCCGGACCAGCGTCTCCTTCTCGACCTGGTCGACCAGGGCAGCGATGGACTCGACCAGCGGGACGCCGGCGCGCACCAGCGTCGCGAGCTGCCGCGTCATCACCGCGATGTCGGCAGACGAGGGCCGCTTCATGAACGCGAGCAGCTGAATGTCGCGCTGAGACTTCGCCTTGCGCTCGCTCTCGGGCGTGGCGAGCGTGAGCAAGATGCCCTCGCGGCGCAGGATTCCGCGCAGGGCCTTGGGGCTGTCCGCATCCCGGTAGCCCTTGACCGCCTTGCCCGAGGCGACCTCGATGCCTTTGTACTCGAAGACAGCCATCAGCGGTTCTCCGCTGAAGTGAGCATGCCGCGGTCAGAGGAGGCACAATCACTCATCGAACATGTCGTCCTGAGTTGCGGCCACCACCTCTTCCACGGTCGTGATACCGGCGAGCGCTTTGCGCGCGCCGTCGTCGCGCAGCGTATCCATGCCGCGCGCCTGCGCCACGCGCCGGATGCTCTGCGCGTCCGAGCTCTGCATGACCGCCTCGCCAACGGCGTCGTCGGCGAGCAGCAGCTCGTAGATACCCAGGCGGCCCGAGAACCCCTTGTTGTCACAGACCGCACAGCCCTTGGCGCGATACAGCCGCGGCATTGCCGCGCGCCGCCAGCCCACGGGCTCGTAGGGCGCGATGCCGTCCGCCGTGCGCGCGATGTACGCCGGCGCGAGCCGTCGCTCGTCGCGGCGGCGCGTGCGCACCGGATCGATCCCGAGTTGCTCGAGCTCGTAGGGTGTCGCTTCGTAGGGCTCCTTGCAATGCTGGCACAGCACGCGCACCAGGCGCTGTGCGAGCACCCCCACGACCGTCGAGCGCACGCGAAACGCTTCGATCTCCATCTGGATCAAGCGCGTGAAGGCGCTGGCCGCGTCATTGGTGTGGATGGTGCTGAGCACCAGGTGACCGGTCATGGAGGCGTGCATGGCGATCTCCGCCGTCTCCTTGTCGCGGATCTCGCCCACCATGATCACGTCCGGATCCTGGCGCAGGAAGGCGCGCAGCGCGCTGGCGAAGGTGAGTCCGATCTTGGGCTGCACCGGCACCTGGTGGATCCCGGAGATCTCGTACTCGACCGGGTCCTCCGCCGTGAGAATGTTGATGTTGGGATGGTTGATGCGGTTGATGCAGGCGTAAAGCGTGGTCGTCTTGCCGCTACCGGTGGGGCCGGTGACCAGGATGATGCCATCGGGCTTGTGGATCAGCCCATCCATCAGCAAGAAATCGCGCTGGCTGAAGCCGAGGTCCGGCAGATCCAGGAGCACGCTGGTCTTGTTCAACAGACGCATCACGATCCGCTCGTGATCGCGGCTGGTCGGCACGGTCGAAACACGCACGTCGATGGCGCGGCCCGCGATGCGCAGGGAGATGCGGCCATCCTGCGGCAAGCGCTTCTCCGCGATGTTCAGGCCGGCCATGATCTTCACGCGCGCGATCACCGAGCTCATGAATTGCCGGCGCGCCCGGCGCGCCACATACAGCTCTCCGTCCACCCGATAGCGGACGAGCACCTCTTTCTCTTCCGGCTCGATGTGGATATCGCTGGCGCGCTCCTTGGCCGCCTGCGCAAACAAGCTGTTCACCCAGCGGATGATCGGGGCGTCGTCGTCCGACTCCAGGATGTCGATCGCGTCTGCGTCCTCGACGTCCTCCTTCCCTTCCAGATCACCGGTCGTGTCCTGCCGCTCGTAGACGCGGTTGATCGCCTCGTTGACCACCGCCGGGGCAGCCACGTGCACGACCAGGCGCTTGCCGAAGGTGGCGCGTACGTCGTCGAGCGCGGCCGTGTCCAGCGGATCGCCGCAAACCACCGAGACGCTCTCCTCATCCTCCTTCAGCACCAGCAAGCGATGCGAGCGCGCGTAGCCCAACGGCAGGCGCATGGCGTCGGTCAGCGCAATCGCCTCGTCGTCGATGCTCTCCAGAAAGCCGTAGCCGCACTCGCGGGCCAGCGCTGCGGCCACCGCTGCGTCCGTCGCCAGGCGGTTTTGTACGACCAGATCGAACAGTTCGACCGGCTTCTCCCGCTGCTCGGCGTACAGCGGCTCGAGCGCCTCCGGCGTGACCACGCCGTGGCGCATCAGAATATCGCCGAGCGCCCGCTGCTCCTGCATCACTCCACCCGCTCCACGGCAGCCGCGGCCGGGGCCGCCGCCAGGCTGCGCACGCCCGCGTTGATCACCAGCGGCACGTCCGCGCGGCGCGTCACGGATGGCGCGCTCGCGTCGTTCTCCGAGCGCTGCCGGCGCTGGCGCGGCGCCGCCGGTGCCTTGGGCGCCGCCGGAGCTGCGGCTCCCCCCTTCGGCGCGGGACCGACATCGACCGGTAGATCGAGCGGCTCTGTCGGCTCGTGCGCCTTGGCCTCGCTCGGCTTACCCTCCAGCTCCAGCCGATGGCGCTCGGCCATGTCGGCGAACGCCTTGCGGATGGCCTCGACCAGGCCATTGGTGCGCGTGTAATCGCGCGGCGGCTGCCACTCGGAGTTGAAGACGAAATAGCGGTCCAAGAACTCCTGCCGCTCGTTCATTTTGCGCGTGAAGACCTTGCGCAGATCGTCCTGGGACTCGATCACGTACGGAGTCAGGATCAAGAGCAGGTTCGCCTTGGCCGTCTGCGTGGTGCTGTTCCGGAACAAGAAGCCGAGCACCGGCAGGTCGCCGAGCAGCGGGATCTTGGTGTGACTCACCAGCTTGGTGTCGCGCATCAGGCCGCCGATCACGACCGTCTGCTGATCATCCACCACGACGGTGGTCTTGGCGGAGCGCTGCGTGATCGAGACCGTGCCGAGCGTGCCGGACGGGCCCCCCGCGCCCTGCTCGCTGATCTCTTCCTGGATCTCGAGGCGCACCTGGTTGTTCTTGTTGATATGCGGGGTGAGCTTGATCTTCGTGCCGACGTCCTGGCGGGGCGCGCTCCCCAGCGCGCCCAGCGCGCCCAGCGCGCCCAGGCCGCCGATGCCCTGGGTGGCTTGCCCGCCGGCGGCGCCGCCGAGCAACGGCGCCAGGCTCGACAGGTTGGTACCGGCTGCGTTGGTCTGCAGCGGGATGTTCTCGCCCACGTTGATCTCCGCCTCGGTGTTGTCCATCGCGATGATGTGCGGTGTGGACAGCACGTTCGAGTCGGAGCTGGTGGCCACGGCATTGAGCGCGACGCCGAAGGCGGGGATGCTCACGCCCGGCGGTAGCGTGGGGATGCGGCCCTCCGTGCCCTGCAAGTCCGGGCCGCGTACGCCGAGCGCCAGCGCTTGCAACTGCGTCGGCCCGGCGATCGACTCGATCGGGTTGAAACCGCCGAGGATGATCGATTTGTCGCTGCCGCCGAGATCCGCGGTGGCGCCGCCGTGATAGGCCAGCCCGAGCGTGTTGCTGCGGTGCGCGGACAGATCCATGATCACCGCCTCGATGAACACCTGCCGCCGCTCGCGATCGAGGCTGTCGATCACCATGCGCAGCTGAGCGTAGTCGCGGCTGGATGAGGTGATCACCAGCGAGTTCGTCGCCTTGTCCGCCGTCACGCGCACGGCGCCCTCGAACAGCCCCTCGGCGTTGCCGCCGGCGCCCGCAGCCCCTGCCGCGGGCGCTGGCGCCCGCGCGCTGCCCCGACCGGTCGCGCTCGCGGCCGCGGTCCCGGACAGCATGCGGGTCAGCGTCTGCGCGAGCTCTTCGGCCACGGCGTGCTGCAGCTGGAGCACGTGGATGCGGCCCTCGGCCGCCGGCGCCGTGTCGACGCGCTTCAAGAACTCGAGCAAGCGCAAATAGCCGTCGTTCGAGCCGACGATGATCAAGGAGTTGGTCAGCTCGTCGGCGAGCACCCGCACCAGCCCGCCGCCGGCGGCGCCTTTGTCGAGCTGATAGATGTCATTGATCTGCTTGGCGTAGTCCCGGGCATCGCCGTAGTGGATGGGCTCGATCCACATGCGCGAGCTGGCGGAGCCGACGTCGACCTCCTCGATCAACCGGATCAAGCGCCGGATGTGCGCGCCCGTGTCGGTGATGATCAACAGCCCGCTCGGCTCGTAGACGGTGATGTCGCCTTCCTTGCTCTTGAACTTGCCGAGCAGGTTCGCCACCTCGGTGGCGCTCACGCTCTTCAGCCGATAGAGCCGGGTGACATAAGCGTCTGTCTCGGGCACAGGGGCGGCTCGCGAGTACAGAGGCGGAACGGACTGGGCCGCTCCGGCGCTGTCCACGATCTTCAGGAACTCGCCCTGCGGTACCACGGTCAGCCCGTTCGCCTGCAGGATGGAGAGAAAGGCCTCGTATGCCTCCGCCAGGGTCACCGGCTCCGGAGAGACCACGGTGATGCTGACCTTGCGCACCTTGGAGCCGTAGATGAAGCGCTTACCGGTGAGGCCGCTGATGTGTTGCACCAGCTCGGCCAGGTCCGCGTCCTCCAGATTGAACTTCACCTTGTGGCTGTTTGGCTTGGGCCGGTAGGGCGTATCCACCGCCTTGGCGATGGAATCCATGCTCTCCGGCAGGGGGCCGCGCGCGCCGGGCATGTCCTCGGCGCCGCCGGCCGCACCCTTCTTGTCAGCGGGCGTGGGCGCCGCCGTCTGCGCGAACGCAGCGGGCACGCCCCAGAGGGCCGGGGCAGACGGATCGACGCTGAGCCCCAGGAAGGCGATGCCGCCGGAGACCCAACACGAGACACGACGGAGCCGCGCCATCGGACGCGACACCAGAAAGGAAGCACGAGGTCGAAACCGCATGAGAGTCAGTTGATGTTGATTTGAAGGTTGGTGTCTTTGCCGCGACGGTTCAGGTGAACCTGAAGAGCCGATGCCGTGCGCAGGTGAGCGAAAGCCTCCAGAGCCTTCTCCGGGTTGGCCACGTCAAAGCCATTGATCGATTCCAGACGGTCGCCGTTCTGCAGCCCGAGGCTCCCCAGCAGCGTATCCGGACGGATGCCGAACAGGCGAATTCCGACCGTCTTTCCGTCCTTCTGCTCGGGCACGATGCGCGCCGAGCGCATCAGCGTCGCCTGGTTCTCCAAAATGCTGTCGACGACGCTGCGATCGACGTTGAACTCCGTCTCGCTGACCTTGTGAATCTTGGCGGCGATGTCGGGCGGAACCGCGCCAGCTCCGCTGCGCGCGGCGCGCCGGGCTGGGCGCTCCTCTGCCGGGGCCGGAGCCGCAGGCGCCGCTTCCCCGCTGCTCGCCTCTGCCTTCGCCTTCTTCTCGCTGAACAGCAGCGCCTGGCACAGCTTCTCGCTGCTCAGCAGCCACACCGCGGGGCTGGCCTTCTCGGCGTTGTAGCCGATGTAAGCGACCTTCATCTTGCCGACGTCATCGCCGACGCGGCGCGTGGCGGCATCGGGGTCGCCGGGCCCCTTGAGCTGGGCCAACGACCACGCCGGGTCCGGAGACTCCGTGATGATGTTGACGGCGACGTCGTCGCACTCCGGCGCATGCAGCGGATCGGTCACGTCCGCCGCTTCCTGTTGCTGCTCGGGCAACTCCGCCGTGATCGGGGTGCGATCGAGCGGCCCCGTCACCGAGTCGAAGGGATTGCGGGCCAGGATGGCGTCCCCGTTGGTGGTAGAGCCTTTCGCGAGCACGGGCGGCTTGCGCCGGGCTCGCCGCGCCTTGCCCGCCGGAGCCGGGGCCGCAGCGAACGCGCTGGAGGCGACCAGCTCCATCGTCCCCGCCGCCTGGAAGTAGATGGCGAGAGCCAGCAGCAACACCACCACGAAGCCGAACGATTTTCTCGCGAAGCGTTCTACACCCATGGCGTTTCAGCGGACCTCCACAGCTCCGAAAGCGAGACTCATGCCAAGCGCCCAACTAGCCTATTCCACGGTCTTTTTCAGCCGGAAATCGCGGATCCATCGCTCTGCTTCGGGAGCGGCGCCGACAACTTGTCGAGCGGGAGCCGCGCCGGAGCCGCGGCATGACAAACTGACAACCGGACTTCGTTCGCCCTGCGTGAGGCGGCGCCCGAGCTGACGCGACGCTTCAGGCTGTGCCCCCCGAACCCTCGTCCAGCTTGCGGTAGATGGTCCGGGTCGAGATCCCGAGCAGCTGCGCTGCGAGCGACTTGTCGCCCTCGGTGCGCTTGAGCGTCTCCCGGATCATCCGCTGCTCGACCTCGGCCAGCGGCGTACCGACCTCGAAGACCAGGCTGGAGGGCGCCGGCGCGCTGGCGCGCGTGACCGCGTCCGGCAGATCCGCGAGGCTCAGCACGTCCGACGGGCACAACACCGCCGCGCGCTCGATCACATTCTCCAGCTCGCGCACGTTGCCGGGCCACGAATAGTCGAGCAGCTTCGCGAGCGCATCGCTCGCCACGCTGAGCCGCGGGCGCCCGTTCTTTGCGCAGTAAATGCCCAGGAAGTGGTCGACCAGCAGCGGCACATCGTCCCGTCGCGAGCGCAGCGGAGGGGCGGTGATCGCGATCACGTTCAGGCGGTAGTAGAGATCCTCGCGAAAGCGCCCGGCCTCGACCTCCTGCTGCAGATTGCGATTGGTGGCGGCGATGATCCGCACGTCCGCCTTCACGGTGTCCCCGCCCAGAGGCTCGTACTCACCTTCCTGCAGCACGCGCAGCAGCTTCACCTGCACCGCGGGCGTCAACTCGCCGATCTCATCGAGAAACAGCGAGCCCCCCGCGGCGCGAGCAAAACGACCATCGCGGCGCGCGACGGCGCCGGTGAAGGCGCCGCGTTCGTGACCGAACAGCTCACCCTCCAGGATCGATTCGGGGATGGCGGAGCAGTTGACGGCGACAAAGGGCCCGCTGGCGCGCGAGCTCCGCCCGTGGATGTGCCGTGCGATCAGCTCCTTGCCCGTGCCGCTCTCGCCCAGCAACAGCACCGTTGCGCTCGAAGGCGCCGCTTGATTGCTGACGTCGAGCACGCGCCGCAGCGCGGAGCTCTGACCGACGATCTCGCGGTGAGTCAGCATGCGCAGCTCGCGCCGCAGCGAGCGGTTCTCCGCGAGCAGCAGCTGCCGCTCGGCGGCCTTGCGCACGCTCTTGACGATGTTCATGCGCTTCAGCGGCTTCTCCACGAAGTCATAGGCGCCATCGCGCATGGCCTGCACGGCGTTCTCCACCGTTCCGTACGCCGTCATCAGCACGCACTCGGTATCGGGCGAGACCTCCTTGAGCGCGCGCAGCAGCTCGGCGCCCGAGGTGCCGGGCATCATCAGATCGATCAGGGCCACCTGAATCCGGTGCCGGCGCGCCACATCCAGCGCCGACTTGGCGTCCTCGGCCGTCAGCACGCGCATCTGCTCGCGTTCGAAGATTTTGCGCAGGGAGCTCAGGTTGCTCGGCTCGTCGTCCACGACCAGAACGGTGAGCTGGCCGTCCTCGATCGGCACATCCGGAGCCGGTTCACTGAGCCCTTGTGCTGCCGTCATGGCAATGTCCGCCAGGTTGTCATCTAAAATGACATTTTTTCCGACTAGTGCGTTTTGTCAAGTTCGTTGCCAATTTGTCGCCAATGGGAAGGCGCGCAGCTGGGCCCGCGGGCCCCTTCCGCACCGCACCCCTTCTGCGGGCCCGCTCGAAATGCTACGCGCAGTCCTCCGCTCGTCAGGGGGTTGCAGAGAGGCTGAATGAGCTACGTAGTCCTTGCTCGCAAGTGGCGCCCGATGAACTTTCGGGACCTGATCGGCCAGGAGCATGTAGCGCGCAGCCTGGCCAACGCCATCGAGCAAGACCGCGTCGCGCATGCGTTTCTCTTCACCGGTGTGCGCGGGGTGGGCAAGACCACGAGCGCGCGCATTCTCGCCAAGGCGTTGAACTGTCTGCAGCGCGGAGCGGGCAGCGCCGAGCGCGGCATCGAACCGTGCCTGGAGTGCGCGGCATGTCGAGAGATCGCCGAAGGCGTGGACGTCGATGTGCGCGAGATCGACGGCGCCAGCTACACCGGCGTGGACGAGATCCGAAAGCTCCAGGAGTCGCTGCCGTACCGCCCGGCGCGCGACCGCTACAAGATCTTCATCGTGGACGAGGTCCACATGTTGTCTCAAAACGCCTGGAACGCGCTGCTCAAGACGCTGGAGGAGCCGCCGCCCCACGTCAAATTCATCCTGGCCACGACGGAAGTGCACAAGGTGCCCGTCACCATCTTGAGCCGCGTACAGCGCTTCGACTTCAAGATGATCCCGAGCCGGCTGATCGCGGAGCGCCTGCGGGGAGTGCTGCAGGCCGAGCGCATCGCCGCGGACGAGCGCGCCGTCACGCTGGTTGCGCGCGAAGCGGCCGGCAGCATGCGCGACGCGCTGAGCCTCCTCGATCAGGTGATCGCCTTCAATCCCGAGCAACTCCTGGGCGATGACGTGGCCCGGGTGCTGGGCGTGGCCGGCCACGCCTCGCTGCTGGAAATAGCCAGCGCCGTTCTCGCTGGTGAGCCGGCGCGCGCGCTGTCGAGCGTCGCGGCGCTGGCCCAGCAGGGCTCGGATCTCACGGTGGCGGCCCGCCACCTGGTGGCGCTGTTCCGGGATCTGGTGGTCGCCAAGCTGTGCAAGGAGGGCGACGATCTGCTCGATCTCTCCGACGAGGAGCGGCGCGGCGTGCGAGCGCTCGCCGAGCGCACCGACGCCCAGGATCTGTTGCGCTTGCAGCAAGGCTTCGCCAAGGGTTTTGACGACATCTCGCGAGCTGCCGAGCCTCGCACCGCGCTCGAGATGCTGCTGGCACGGCTGGCGTTGCGGCCCGCGCTCTTGCCGATCGACGGGCTGCTCGCGCGGCTCGGTGAGCTCGAGGCGCGCCTCGAAGGCGGTAAGGCGTCGCCGCCGGGCGGTGGCCCCGGGCGAGCCGGCGGCCCCGGTAACCCACCGCGCGGCGCGAGCCGACCGGGTCCTGCCCCGGCACCCGCTGGCCCATCGGCGTCCGCCGCACCAGAGCAGACGGCGTCTTCCCTCCCCGCTGTTTCAGGGCCTGCGGTTTCGGGCGCTGCTGCTCCAGGCGCTGCTGCTCCAGTACGTGCCGTGCCAGCAGCCCCTGCGGCTGTCGCAGCGGCGCCTGGAGCCGCCGCTGCCAGTGCGGCGGCTCCGGTTCCAGAGCGAGCCGCGGCCCCGCTCGCTGCCGCAGCTGCGCCTGCCCCGCCGCCTGACTCCCCCCTCGACCTCACCGACTGGCGGCGCGTGCTCTCCCAGCTCGAAGAGACGCGGCCAGATCTGGTGGCGTTCTTGAAGCACGCCGTGCCGCTCGGGTTTACCCACGAGCTGATCACCCTCGGCTATGAACCGGGCAACGCGCTCGAGGCCTCGTTGCGCTCCGCCGAGTGCCTGCGCGAACTGCGCACGGCCGCCCTGAAATGTCTCGGGCGAGAACCCAACGTGCTCTTCCAAGCGGTCGCGAGCGGCACGGAGACACTCGCCGACGTGGACCGCCGCGCGCGAGAGAAGCGGCGCAAGGCCGCAGTGGATCTCGCCCAGCAGCACCCGAGCGTGCGTGACGCCGCCGAGATCCTGGGAGCCAGGGTCAAGCGCGTGGAGCTAGGAGGCGAGAACTGATGGCGTCCCCGCTGCCCTCGGCGCTGCGCCACCTCGTCCAGTCGTTCACCCGTTTACCCGGCGTGGGCGAGAAGACAGCGCTGCGCTTCGCTCTGCACTTGCTCGCCGATCAGCGCCCGGTGATGGAAGCGCTCAGCCACGCCCTGTCCCAGGCCGCTGCCCGGCTGCAGCCGTGTGACAGCTGTGGCAACATCGCCGAGCTGGAGCCTGCTGCGGAGGCAGCCCGCACGGGCGCGTCCCCCGCGCTGTGCAGCATCTGCGCGGACTCGCGGCGCGACCGCAGCCAGCTGTGCGTGGTCGCCAAGGTGCAGGATCTGCTGGCCGTCGAACGCAGCGGGGCCATGCGCGGGCGCTACTTCGTGCTCGGTCGCTTGCTCTCCCCGCTCGACGGCATCGGTCCGGAAGAGCTACCGCTGGCGAAGCTGGAGCAGCAGATCGCCAGCCAGGGCGTGGAGGAGCTGGTGATCGCCACGCCTCCCTCCGTGGAGGGGGAAGCGACGGCGCTGCACCTGGCGCGCGAGTTTGGTCGCCGCGTGCGCGTCACGCGCATCGCGAGCGGCATTCCGCACGGCGGCGATCTCGAGTTCGCCGATCCGATCACGCTCGGTCGGGCAATGGCCGGCAGGCGCGGCCTCGAAGGTTGATTTGGGGCTCGGCGCTGGAGCGCGCTCCAACGCCCCAGGATGTGCCCCACGCCGTCCCTTGATCTAGGGGAGCCTGCCGGGCAGTATGCCGCGGTGACGAGAACCTGCATCAGCACGCCCCACGCCCCTGCGGCCGTCGGTCCCTACAGTCAAGCGGTGGTGGATGGCGATCGCGTGTATTCCAGCGGCCAGATCCCGCTGGATCCAAAGACCGGCAAGCTCGTGGCGGGCGACATCGCAGCGCAGACGCGGCAGGTGCTCGACAATCTGGCGGCCGTGCTGGCTGCCGCCGGCAGCCGCATGGACCTGGTCTGCAAGGCGACCGTGTTCGTCACCAACCTCGCCGATTTCGCCACCATCAATCAGGTCTACGCGAGCTACTTCCCCTCGGCCCCGCCGGCGCGCTCCACCGTGCAGGTCGCCGCGCTGCCGCTGGGCGCATCGGTAGAAATCGAGGTCATCGCGCGCCTCGCGAATGGCTGAACCGCCCGGTCCCGTGCACAGCCGGGCGTCTGATACCGCGCACCAGCCGTGCCGTACTCATCCCCTGGCCCGTTCCTTCGGGCTGAAGTCATCTCTCCACGCCTCGAGTCAGAACCCATGCAGAACACCTCTCGTTTCGCTCCCGATCAGCTCGGAGCCGGCGCCGATCAGGCGCTGAGCTCGCTCGCGCGCGCCGGCTCCGACGCCGCTCAGCTGGTCGAAGAATGGATCAAGGCCGGCAACGCCGCGGCCGTGCAGGCGGCGGCCGAGCTCGGCAGCGGCCCCGCGCGCAAGACGGCCCGGCGCGGGCTGAACGTGCTCAAGTCGCGCGGGGTCCAGCTCCCCGCCGAGCCGCGCGCTGGCAAGCTCGCGGGTGCGGCTGGAGCCGCCAGCTCGGTCTCTGCCGGCGCAAGCAGGGTGCGCGAGGCCTGGTTGCTGGCGCCCGACCCCAACGGCGTGGTCGGCATCGCGCTCGCCGAGCGGCTCCCGAGCGGGAGCTATCAGGCTTGCTTCGCCTACTTTCGCGAGGGGCGTGAGGTGTTGCGCGTCCAGTCAGGCCAGCTCAGCCGCTCCCGGCTGGAGAAGAACATGAGCGACGCACTGGCAAACGCCGGCTACGGCCCCGTTCGCGTGCCCTGGGCCTGGGCTCAGCACCGCCTGGTGGAGCGCCGCGCCTGGCATGCGGAGCACAAGGTGGCCGAACCGCTGGGCTGGATGGGAGCGGAAAAGCTGCTCGCGGACAGCCCGGCGGAGGCCCCCCAGCATCCGTTCTCGGAGCCGCGCCTGCAGCCGCCGCAGGAGGTCGTGGAGACTCTGGCTCGTGACTCCAGCGTCCTGCACGGTTGGCCCGAGTTTCGCTCGTGGCTGCCGGGGGAGCGCTCCGTGCAAGAGATGTTGCTGCACATCGGGCAGAAGTTCGGGCCCACCCCGCCGACGGAGCAGGCCGTCATCGATCCGATCGTCAAGGAGCAGATTCGCGCCGCCACCGATCGCTACTTCACGCCCGAGCGGCGAGCCACGCTCGCCCACCGCATGCAGGACAGCGGCCTGAGCGTGCTGGCACGCCTCGGTGAGGACGCGGCCCGCCAGGTGTCGGCCGTGATCCAGACCATCCGTGGCGCGGGGCTGATCACCAACCCGCCCAGCGAGATCGGCTTTTTGACTGCGTTCTTCGAGAAGGCTCTGACGGTCCTTGCCGCGCAGCAAGGCGGCCGCTTGCGAGTGCCGCTGCCCGCAGCACCGCCGGGCGCCGCTGCGCCGGAGGCGCCGGGCGCTCCGGAGGATCCGCTGGGTCCCGCCGAGGCTGCGGCTTCCGCCGAGGCTCCCGCAACCCCGGCCTGACTCGCGCGCCGCTTCTCAGGCGCCCGACGCCGGTCGGGCGCCGCGCGCGCGTGCGCGAAAAGCTGCGAGCAAGCGCCGATAGACGGGGCCGGGCTTGCCCGTGCCGATCGTCTGTCCGTCGAGTCGGACCACGGCCAGCAGCTCCCGGATGCTGGAGCTGATGAACACCTCCTCCGCCGCGAGCACAGCTGGTAGCTCGAGCGCGTCGAGCTCACTGGGCAAGGCGAGCTCCGTCGCCAACGCGAGCAGGTGCGCGCGAGTGATCCCCGCCAGGATGCCGGCCTCCTCTGGCGGTGTAATCAGCGTGCCTCTTTGCACGACGAACACGTTTGAGCTCGCCCCCTCCAGGATGCGGCCCTGCCCGTCCTGGATCAGCGCCTCGTGCGCACCCGAGAGACGTGCCTGCCGCATGGCCAGCACGCTGATCAGGTAGTTGCCGATCTTGGCTCCCCGCGCGCTGGTCGCATCCACCACTCGCTCGGTGCGGTACGTGATGGCGGCGATGCCGGTCTCGTATTGCTCGGCAGGGGGCGGATGCAGCGCCTGCACGATGAGCACGCGTCGCGGCCGATCTGCGAGCGCTGGATCCAGGCCGAGCTGCCCCTCCCCGCGCGTGATCATCAAGCGCACATGGCTCTCGGCATTGCCGGCCGCAGAGATTGCCTCGAGCACCTCCGCCCGCAGCTGGTCACGAGCGATCGGCATCGGGATGTAGACGCGCGCGGCGCTGCTCTCCAGGCGCCGCAGGTGCTCGTCGAGCTCGAAGGCTACGCCGCCGTAGGTCCGCAGCGTCTCGAACACGGAGTCCCCGTACAGGAAACCGCGATCGAAGACGCTGACGGTGGCTTCACCGGGCAGGCAATGCCGCCCGTCCACGACGACCAGGACGCCCACCGCACTCACTCGGCCAGATCGGCGAGCAGCCGCTTGGCCTCTGCGAGGTTGGCGTCGGTCTGGAGTGCGCGCTCGAGCATCTGCCGCGCCTTGGGCCGCTCGCCAAGCTTCTCGTGCACACGTCCCAACGCGCAGAATACCTCGGCCTTGCTGATCGGGCTTTCTCCGTCGAGGCGCTGCAGCAGCAGAGCGCGGTACATTTGCTGGGCCTTCTTCATGTCGTCGAGCTCGAAGGCCAGCTCGCCCAGCTCCTTCAGCACTCCGACGTTGCCGGGCTCGATCCGGAATGCCTGATCCAGCTCGCGCAAGGCATCTGAGTTGTTGCCCTGCGCGCGGTACGCGGCCGCCAGGCGCCGGTGGATCTCTCCGAGCTCCTTGCTGCGCCGCCCGCCGTAGGAATCCACGATGCGTTGCAGTGTCTCGGCCGCTTCCCGGCTGCGCCCGGATGCGTTGAGCACGTCGCACAGCTGCAGCAGCAGCCCGCGGTCATCAGGCCGCAGCTCGCTGGCGCGCTGCAGGAGAGACGCTGCCGTGCGCGTCTCGTCCAGCCGCTCTGCGTACAGGGCGGCAGCGCGGCTGAGCAGCCTGGCCTTGTCCTCCGCGCTGGAAGCGCCATCCACCTCGTGCACCAGCAGCTCCGCCAGGCGGCTCCAGTTCTCCTGCTGTTCGTACAGCTTCTCCAGCCGCGAGAGCAGCGCGGGCGTGGCCTGTCCAGCGTCGACCACGCGCTCCAGCGCGCGGCAGGCGTTCTCGGCTTGCTCGAGCTGTATGTAGAGGTCTGCGAGCTCCTCCGCCCGCCGCACCAGCTCGCTCGGTTCGCTCATCTCCAGTAGGCGCTCCAGGACCTCGGCCGCGTCCTCTAGCCGATCCGCCTGCCGATACAGACGGGCCAGCGCCTCGATCGAGGGCCGATGCCGCGCATCGAGATCGAGCACGCGCCGGAACGTGTCGATGGCGCGCTCCGGCTCGGCCAGCTTCGTCTCGTAGACGGAGCCGAGCCGAACCAGCAGCTTCGTGGCCGCGCCCACGTCGCCGCGCCCTTGCGCCGCGTCCACCTGTTGGTTGAGGAGATCCGCGAGATCCTGGTCCCTCCCGTTCTTCTCGTACAGACGGCCCAGCGCGAGCACCGCGTCCGCGTGACCCGGCTCCTCCTCCAGCACCGCGCGCAGCTGCTCGATGGCGAGATCGCTTTGATCGAAGCGGTCCATGTAGAGCTGAGCCAGCTCCAGCCGCAGCGCCAGGCGCTCTTCGGCGCTCTGCGCCACATCGACCAGACTCTCCAGCAATTTGGCCAGGTCCTTCCAGCGCTCGGTCCGCACCAGCAGTACGCGCAGCGCATCCGCGGCGCGCGCGTCGCTCGGATCTTCTTCGATCAGCTCCAGGTAGAGCTGGCTGGCTTTCGCCGGATCGCCCAGCCGCTCGCGCGCCAAGACCGCCGCGCGGTGCCGCAGCTCGCGCGGATCGTTGGCGGAGCCCTGCTGGAGCCGGCGCTCGATCAGCGCCAGGGCTTCCGGGTACTGTTGTGCCTCCTCCAGCGATTCGGCCAGCGCTGCGAGCGCCCAGTCGTTGGACTCGTCCAGCCGCAGCAGGTCTCGCAGCACGTTCTCCGCCAGCCCCGGCGAGCGGAGCCCGTCGGCGAGCAGCTTCGCGCGGCGGAACAGCTCCTCGCGCTGCTCGCCGGTCGCCAGCTTGCCGCGCCGGCGCAGCGTCTCGATCAACGCTTGCTCGCGGCCGGGCGCGGTCTGCAGCTCCTCCAGCTGTTCCAGGATCTCGTCGCTCTCTGGCGAGCACTCGAGCGCCACGCCCAGCGCGCGCTCGGCGCCCGCGGTGTCGTGCAGGCGCTCGCGCCGCCAGCTGGCGAGCGTCAGGGCGATCTCCTTGGCGGTGGCGGGCTCGCTGGAGATGACCTTGTAGAGAGCCTCCTCCAGGGTCTCGGCCGCAGCGGTCCATTCGCCGGTGATGCCGGCCAGGCGCGCCAGCTCCTCCAACACGCTCAGGTTGCCCGGATCCTCGAGCACGCCCTGTTGCAGGATGCGCTGCGCTGCCGCTGTGTCGCCGACCTCGTCCTCCAGCACGCGCGCGAGCGTGCGCCGCGCCTCCAGGCGTTCCTCGGGAGTCGCAGCCAGACCGATACGGCGTTCGAACAGCGACGCCAGCTTGCCGGTGTCGTTCAGGGTCCGATAGACGGACTCCAGCACTTCCGAGACTTCCTCGAAGAACTCGCTGTCATCGAGCAGCACTTCGAGCTCCCGGATCGCTCCCTCATGGCCCGGCGAGTACTCGAGCGCGCGCCGCAGCGAGAGCAAGCAGCGCGAGCTGTCGTGGAACTGCTCCAGCTGGATCTTCGCCATGCGGTAGCAGATCTCGGCCTGCTCGTATTCGGTGTCGGCCACCGACGCGCGGCGCTCCAGGATCTCGACCAGCGCGTCGTAATTGCCGAGCTTGCCGTACAGCTGATCCAGCGCCGAGAGCAGCTCGGGCTGATCGCCGGCCTGGCGCACGGCCTCTTCATAGGCCTGCACCGCGCCGTTCGGATCATCCAGCTCGTTCTCCGAGATGCGCCCCAGCGCCGAGTAGAGCAATCGTGCCAGGTCGGCATCGAAGGTCGCCTGCGCGCGCTCGCTGAGCGCCTTGGCGTACTCCTTGAACCCACCAGAAATGCGAGCCAGGCGCTCGATCTCCGCGTGCAGCTCCGCGGAGTCCGGCTGATCGCCGAGCGCGCGGAGCAGCGCCGCCTGGGCTGCCGAGGGATTGTGCAGCTTCTCCTCCAGCACGCTCGCCATCTGGCGCAGGGTCTGCGCGCGCTCATGCGGGTCGGTCTGCGCGCTCAGCCGCATCTCGAGCGCCTGCACCAGCTCGTCGTGGCGCTCCAGCGCATCCAGGGCGGGCACGAGGATCGAGGCCGCGAGCTCGCGGAACTCGGCGTGCTCCTCGCCGATCTTGCGCACCGCGTCCCGGGCGCCCTGCTCGCCGGGCGAGCTCTCCAGCACGTCACGGTAGGTCTGCAGCGCCTCGTCGTACTCGCCGAGGCGTTCGGCCAGGACCTGTGCGATGCGCGTGCGCAGGTTGACTCGCTCCTGGTCGTTCTCCGCGATGCTGACGCAGAAGCGCAGGTTCTCCAGGAGCTCCGGCCACATCTCGGCGGTCTGATAGAGGCGGTTGACCCGCTGCAGCACGCCCTTGTCGCTCGGTTTGACCGCCAGTGCCTGATTGAACATGTCGATGGCGTTGACCGGGTCGTTCTGCTGCGTCTCGTACAGGCTGCCCGCCGCGCAGAGCAGCTCGAACTTCAGCTCGACTTCATCCTCCTCGGCCAGCTCCACGCGCCGCTGGTACAGCTCGATCAGCCGCGGCACGTCCTGCCGCTCCTGGTACAGCCCGATCAGGCTGTCCAGGGTGAAGGTGCTGTGCGGTTCGATCTCGGCCGCGCGCTCGTAGGCTTCGATCGCGAGATCGGGCTGGTCGAGCATGTCGCGGCGCGTTTCACCAATTTGACGCCAGAGGCGGGCGCGCTCTTCCGCGTCGTCCACCAGCTCCGCCTTTACGCGCAGGCCTCGCACCAGCACGTCCCAGTCGCTGAGCATGGTGGCGAGCTGTTCCAGCTTGTCCAGCGCCTCCAGGTTGGTGGTGTCCTCCTCCACCAACCGTTCGTAGGCAGCCAGGGCGCGGCGTGGATCGTTGCGCTTCTCGTCGTGAACGCGCGCCAAGGTGGCGAGCAGCTCGGCGCGATTGTTGAGCTCCGCGCTCTCCAGGCGCTGCTGGTAGACTGCGCACAGCTCGTCCCAGGCGTCGGTCGCCTCGACCAGGCGCTCATAGTCGTGCCGGACGTCGGGATCCTCGGGATCCAGCTCGAAGGCCACGGCCAGGCCGCGGCGCGCGCGGTCGCGATCCTCTCCCCGGCGCTCCCAGAGCTCCGCGGTCTCTCGCAGCACCGAGACCTTTTCGCCGACGTTGTCGGCGAGCGCGAAGCGGTCCTCGTTGATCTTGATCAGCCGGCGCCAGTCGTCGACCGCTTCGTACAGCGGCAACAGGATGCCGACGATGCGCTCGCGCGCCACGCCTTGCTTGCGCAGTCTCTCCAGCTCATCCAGCGCCCCCGCATGGGTGGGCAATGCCTGTACGATCTCCTCGAGCTGATCGACCGCGGCCTCGGGATCCCCGAGCTCGTTGGCGTGCAGGCGCGCGAGCTGCAGCCGGTACACCGAGGCCTCGCTCGGTGAGGCAGTCGCCTCGGCGCGCCCGAGGTAGAGCTCTCCGAGCTCGGGGAAGCGCTCCAGCTCCCGGTAGACCTCCGACAGCGCGTCCAGCGATACCGCGTCGCTGGGGTCGATCTCCAGCGCCGCGCGGTACGCCTCGATGGCGGACTCCGGCCGCGCCAGCGGGCCGCGATAGAGCTCCGCGGACTGGTGTAGCAGCGTCAGTCGCTCGGCGTCCTCGTAGCGGTTCTCCAGCGCGCTGTTGAACAGCGCAACGCGCTCCTCGTGTTTGCCCGCGCGCGCCAGCAGGTCGTCGAGCTCGTCGAAGACCTGGCGGTCGTCGGGATCGAACTGCAGCGCCCGCCGATAGAATGACAAGCTGCGCTCGAGATCGCCGTGCTCCGCGAAGAGCTGCCCCGCGCGTTGCGCGAGCTTGGCCGTCGCAGGCTCGTCCACGCTCACGCGCTCCAGCGCGGCCGCGTAGATGCGAGCGAGCTCAGCCCCGCTGTCGGCGACGCGCGCCAGGCGCTCCAGCTCGCGGACGGTGTCCTGATCGGTGACATCCTCGTCCAGCAGCTTGGCGATCGTGGACAGAGCGGCGCCGTAGTCCTCTTTCTGCTCCTCGTGCAGCTTGGCCAGGCGCGTGAGCAGCTCGCGCCGCTCGTCCGGATCCGTGCTGTACTCCAGGCGGGACGCCAGCGTCGCCATCACCCGATCGAAGTTGCCCGAGGCGAGGTACAGCGGTTCGAGCAGCGCCGCAGCGTGCGCCCGATGTTCCGCGCTCTCGGCGCGCTCCATCAAATGCTCGAGCTCGGCGACGGCCCCCGGGTTGTGGCGGTCGGAGGTCAAGGCCGCTTCCAGCGCCTCGAAGGCGCGCGGCAGATCGTGGAGCTCCCGCGCGGCCACGCGCGCGATCTTCACGCGCAGCTCGCTGTACGCGCCCGGCGAAGCGTCCAGCTGGCGCTGGTACAGCTCGATCAGGTCCTCCCAGCGGCCCGCTTCGCCGTACAGCCCTTCGAGCGCCTCCGCGGCTTGCGGATCCGGTTCGAACTCGACGATCCGCTCGAAGGCCAGCGTCGCACGCTCGCGGTCGCGCAGGCGATCGCGCAGCAACTCCGCGTGGCGCAGCAGCAGCTTGCGCCGCTCCGTCTCGTCGGCGGTGACCTCCGCGCGGCGCTCCAGGATGCCGAGCAGCGCCGGCAGGTCGTTGGCTTCCTCGTAGATCGCCTCCAGCGCGCGCATCGGACCCTGCGCGTCCAGGCGCAACTCCAGGGCCTTTTCGAAGTACTCGCGGGCGAGCTCAGGGTCGTGCAGGTGGTCCCGACCCAGCTCGGCGATGCGCTGCGTGACATCGAACTGCAGCTGCCCTTCGAAGATGTTCACGACGATCTCGCGCAGCAGCGCCACTTGCTCGGCGCGGCGCGAGGTCTGGGCCACCACGCGCTCGAGGCGCTCCAGCCAACCCGTGAGATCAACGTGCCCCGCGCCCTCGCGCACGGCCCGCGTCACGTAGGCCAGCGTGCGCTCCGGGTTGCCGAGCACGTTCTCGGCGATGTCCGCCGACTTCTGCAGCAGCGCCAGCTTCTTGACCGGGTCGTCGATGCTGTCGGTCTGGATCTCCAGCACCGTCAACAGGCGCTGGTGATCACCCTCGGTCTCGAACACCGGTTCGAGCACCTCGGCTGCCTCGCGCTGGGTGAGCGCATCCTTGGACTCGAGCAGGCGCTCCAGCGCGAGCCGCGCCGGGCGATACGAAAAATCGAGCTCCAGCGCCTCGCGGTAGGCCTCCAGCGCGGCTTGCGGCAGCGCTAGCTCATCGCGCCGCAAATCACCCAGCGCGGTGAGCATGCGCAGCTTGTCGCTGGAATCCGAGGTGGTCTCCAGGTGCGCCTCGTAGGTATCGGCGAGGTTCTCCCACTGCTGGGCGCCGCGGTAGAGTCGCTCGAGCGCGCCCAGCGCCTCATCGGAGTCTCCGAACTCGGAGCGATAGGCGCGCCAGACATCGATCGCCCCGGCGCTGTCGGCGAGCCGATCGGCGAGCACGCTCGCCTGACGCCGCAACAGCGACTGGCGGTCCTCTGCGGAGGTGCGGCCTTCGCGGCGCCGCTCCAGCACGCCCACCAGCTCTCGCCAGTTCTCGGTCGCCTCGTACAGGCGATCCAGCGCCTCCAGGGCGGCGGGGTCGTCCGGCAGCTCTTCCAGTCGGCGCTGGAAGGCCTGGATCGCTCCCGGTAGATCGCGCAGCTGCTTCTCGGAGAGCTCTCCCAGGCGCCCGAGCAGCGCCGTGCGGGTCTCGGGGCTGTTCTCCAGCTGGATCTCGACGCGCAGGATCTCTGCGAGCTCGACGTGCTGAGCGTTCGTCTCGTAGAGGCGCTCCAGCGCACGAGCCGCGGGCAGCGCCAGGGCGGCGTCCTCCGGGTCGAGCTCCAGCACGCGCCGGTAGAGCCCTTCCGCGCGCCGCACGTCCGCCAGGTGCTCGTGGTAGACGCCGGCGGCCAGCATCAGGATCTCGCCGCGCAGGCTGGAGGCCTCCGCGGCCTGCGCCGCCTCCTCCAGCACGGACGCCACGCGCGCGTATTCCCCCCGGCGCAGGCCGATCTCGACCAGGCGCTCGCGAGCCGCGACGTCCAGCGGATCCTGCGGCACGTAGCGGGCGTAGGCCTCCAGCGCGCCCACATCATCGTGCAGCCGCTCGTCTTTCAGGCCCGCGATGCGCCGCAACAGCTCGCGCCGCACGTCGGCATCGTCGCCCGACTCTTCGGGGCTGGCCTGCCAGCGCACTTCCAGCACGGAGACCAGCTCGCGCACCTCGTCGCGGCCCTCGTATACCGGCTCCAGCGCGCGCGCGGCGCGCACGCGGTAGCTGCCGATCGAGAGGACACGCTCCGCCAGCTCGCGCGCGGCGTAGTCGTTGGGCCGCTCGGCGAGCACGCGCTCCACATGCTCGATGGCCTTGCCGGGCTCGTGCAGCTGATCGAGCTGCACGCGCGCCAGCCGCAGCTCGCTGTCGAGGGCCTCGTCGCCGGTCATGTCGGCGAGCCGCCGCTCCATGAGCTCGGCCCAGGCCGGATAGCGATTGGCGCGCTGATACAGCCGATCGAGCGCGCGCATGCTCGTGTCATGGGCCGGCATGATCGCCAGGATGCGCTCGTAGTAGCCGATGGCGCGGTTGTCGTCCTCGATGATCTCCTCGCAGACCAGCGCCACCTCGGTGAGCAGGTCCACGCGCGTCGCCGGATCCTCGATCACCCGCGTGGTGCGGTCGTAGAGGTCTTCGAGCTCGCCCCAGCGCTCCGCGCTGGTCAGGATCTGCTTGAGCCGCGCGAACGCATCCTGGTTCGCCGTGTCCTTGAGCAGCAGCCGCTCCAGGTAGGGCGCGGCGCCCATGGGGTCGCCCAGCGTGTCCTCGTGCAGGCGCGCGGCGCGATCGGAGAGCTCGATCTCGACTTCCTCGGACAGCTCCGTGCGCAGCGTGTCGCGCAGCGCGTGAGCCAGCTCGGTGACGCGACCGCTGGCGGTCGCCAGCTGTTCGGCGCGATCCCAAAGAGCGAGGTCCTCTTTGAACTCGCGCAGGGCCTTCAGCATCACGTCGAACGCGGCGCCGTGCGACTCGAGCTTCTTCTCGTGCACGCTGGCCAGGCGCAGCAGCATCTCGCGGCGCTCTTTGGGCTCGTTCACGCCGAGCAGCGCGGCCTCCAGCGACTCGGCTTCGCGCCGGGCGTCGTTGCTCTGGGCGTAGCTCTCGGCGAGCACGCTGGCGGCGCGCCGGCGCGTCTCCGTCACGTCCACCAGCCGCCGCAGCACGGCGATCGCCCGGGAGTCGCCCGGCGCGAACATCAGCGCGCGCGCGGCGGCATCGAGGGCCGCCTCGGGACGGTTCAGAGCGTCGAGATAGAGCTCGCTGAGCTGCACCTCGAGGTCCGCACGCGCGGCCCCTTCCACGTGCACGCACTGCTCCTCGATCGCGGCCGCAGCTTCTTCCGGCCTCTGCAGCGACAGCAGCAGCTGCGGCAAGGACCGCACTGCCGACAGTCGACCGGGTTCGATCTGCAGGATCCGGCGATACAGATCCGCCGCGCGATCCCTGGAGTCGAACTCCGTCTGCTCCAGGTTTGCCCAGTCGCTGAGCAAGCTGATGCGAGCCTCCCCCTCCGGCACCTGATTCAGCTTGATCTCGAACAGCTCCCGCAGCTCGTCGCGCTTGCCTTCGCGCCGCAGCAGCCGCTCCAGCACCTCGGCGGCCTCGGTGTCGCTCGGGTCGCGATTCAGGACGCCACGCAGCAACGCTGCCGATTGATCGGAGCGATTGAGCTGCTCGTCGTAGACCTGCGCGAGCTTCATCTCCAGCCGCCGCACGCTCGCGGCGAGCTGAGCTCGGGCCTCGGCTTGGGCTGCGGCTTCCCGCTCTTCCTCGGCCTGCCGTTGCTGCTTCTGCCGGCGACCGCCCTTGCGGCGCTTCGCCGCGCTGCGGGCCGCCCCCGCGGCAGAAGTGTCGGCCTCACCCTCGGCGCCCGGCTCTTCCTCCAGGTTGTTTTGCAGCAACGCCAGCTGAGCGCTCACCGCCTCCACGAACGGCCCGTAGTCGCGCGCTGCGCGGCTCGCGTCATCCAGCTGCGCCAGCGTCTCGGCGCGTTCGGGGGCCAGCTCGAAGGCGAACCGCGCGTAGCCGAGCGCGCGCGCGCGATCGACCAGGCGCGTACCCGTGAGCTGGATCAGCTTCTCTAGCAGCGCGCGCTTGGCGTCCGCATCGGGCTCTGCGGCCAGGCACAGCTCGTAGAGCGCGGGCAGGCGCGCCCATTTCTCCTCTTTTTCGTAGATCGGGATCAGCGCCTGGGCGGCCCGTAGATCGCTGGGATCGGCCGCGAGGATGCGCTCATAGCAACGGAAGGCGCGCTCGGGCTGCGACAACTTCTGATCGTAGACGCGCGCCGCCCGGTAGCTGAGATCGACCTTGAGCCGGGGGTCCTCCACGCGGTCCGCCGCGCTGCTCAAGACCTCCGCGAGGCCCTCCCAGTCGTGCTGCGAGGCGTAGAGCTTCTCCAGCCCGTCGTAGTCACCGGCTTCGAGGTAGCCGTCGCGCAGCACGCGCAGAGCGCGCGCGTGGCCCGGCGAAAGCTCGAGTACGCGCAGGAACGTGCGCGCCGCGGCTTGCGCGTCGTGCAGGTGCTCCGAGTAGACGCCGCCGAGCTTCTGCAGCACCGCCATTTTGGCCTGGGCACCCTCGGTCTGTTCAGCGCGCCGCTCCAGCGCCTCGGCCAGCGTGGCCCAGTCCTTGCTGCGCTCGGCTTGCTTCTCCAGCGCCGCCAGCGCCGCGGTGTTCTGCGGATCGCCCTCCAGGATCTGGCGGTAGATGTTGGTGGCGTCTTCACCTCGGCCCAGCCGCTCCGAGGCCAGCCGTGCCATTTCCTGCAACAGCTCCTGGCGTTCGGCGCCGGAGGTGCGCGGCAGTTCGGCCTCGTAGAGTTTGTACAAGGCCGGCCATGCGCGGCGCTTCTTGTACAGCTCCTTCAGCCGATCGCTGGCCTCGCGATCGCCGGGAGAGACCTCGAGCAGCGCTTCGAAGGCCTGGGTCGCGTTCTGCACATTCGAGAACTGATCCAGCCAGCGCCGCCCGGCGGCGCGCATCAGCTCGACCTTCTCCGCGTTGTCGTGCGTGAGCGTGGCCAGCCGCTGCTGGCTGGTCAACAGATCGCGCCAGCGCCCCAGCTTCTCATACAGGCTGACCAGCTCGCGCGCGACCTCCACGTCCTTCGGGTCGAGCTGCGAGATCTGATTGAGCACGCTCACCAGCGCGGTGTCGCTGGCCAGCTCGGCCCGGTAGAGCTCCGCTACCTCGCGCAGCACCGAGAGGCGCTCTTCGGTCTGATCCGCTGGCAGTCCCTCGAGGCGTTGGCGCAGCAGCTCGACCAGTGCCGTGAAGTTCTGCGTCTTGCGATACAGCTGGCGCAGGGCGATGGTCGCTTGCTCGTTCGAGGGATCCTGGCGCAGCAGGTTCTTGTACTGCTCGACGGCCTTCTGCGCGTCCTTGTGGCCTGCCGCGAGGTGGGCGATCTCTGCGGTGATGGCCTGCTTGTCCTTGCCGCTCGGCAAGACGCGCTGCGCGGCGCTCAGGATGTTGAGCAGCTGCGGAGCAGCCTCCTCCGAGGCGTAATAGAAGCGATAGAACTCCAGCATGCCGGAGTTGGCCGGGTCCAGCTTGCGGATGCGCGCGAACCAGGGCTCGGCGCTGGCCGGGTCTTGCCGCTTCTTCCAGAGCAGCATGCCCACTTGCAGGATGTCGCCCACGCGATCGCGCCCGCTCGGATCCCCGACGGCCAGGCTCGCTTCGTAGACGTCCACCAGATCGTCCCAGCGCTCTTCGCGTGTGTAGTGCTCGGCAAGGAAGGCGAGCGCCTCCGGATGGTTCGGCACTAGCTCCAGGATCTTGCGGTAGAAGCGCGCGGCGCGCCCGTCGTCTTGCAGGCGATGGCGGGCGACGCGTGCGGCGCGCACGCCGGCGGCGACGCGCGTCGCGGTGCTCTCCGCGCCGTCGAGCAAGACCTCCAGCACCTCGGCGACAGCCGGGTAGTTGCCCTCGCGCCGCTGCAACATCTCCAGCATCTCGGCGGCGCGCTCGTTGTGCGGATCGAGCTTCAGCGCGCGCGTCAGGCGATCGAGCACGCGGCGCAGATCCACCTGGTCCGCTGCGAAGCGCAGCTCCACCTCGGCCGCGCGCATCGACATCGACGATCGATAGACGTCGTCGGCCGCCTTGTCCGCCTCCGCTTGGTACGTCTCCACCAGCTGCTGCCAGCTATTGCGCTTGCCGCGGCTCTCCTCCAGCGCCACCGCCGCGTCCCGATCGCGCGGATCCAGCTCCAGTATGCGTTCAAACAGGCGGCATGCTCGGCTCTCATCGAGCAGGTTGTCGCGCAGCACCTTGGCTTCGAGCCGCAAGCGCTCGAGCTCGCGCTCGGAGCCCGAGGACAGCCGCACCTCGGTGGACAGCAGGCGCGCGACCGCGTCCCACTCTCGCCGCTTCAGGTGCTCCTGGCGCGCCGCTGACAGCAGGCGCAATGATTCATCCAGGTCCCCGTTCTCGAGCGTGACGGCCTCATCCAGCGTCTGCCAAGCCTTCGGCTCTTCTGGATCGCTCTGGAGTTGGCCTAGCGCGGTACGGATCGTCTGCAGCTGCATTCCTCACTCGTGGTCTAGCGGCCATCTCCCTCGGGGCGGCCGGGGCTCGGAGACTACGCCGCGTGCGGGGCCCTTACAAGCTCGGAGGAATCTGCGGAGCAAGGACTGGCGCGACCTCCTGCCACCTGCAACAGGCGCCTGCGATGTGTCACGTCAGGGTGGCGAGTCCGCGCGGCTTTTTGGGGGGAGTTGCGCCCTGCGATCCCGGATGGCGAGGCGTTGACGCTTCACGCTATCGGCGGGAGCGCCGTGTTCTGTCGCCCGAGCGAGCGCCGACTCGGCTTCCGCGTAGCGACCGAGCAGAATCAACGACCATGACTTGCCGAGGAGCGCCGGCGCGAAGCTCGGACGAGCGGCGAGCAGCGACTCGTACGCTGCCAGCGCTTGCTCGGGCTCGTTCCTGCGCAGCGCCACGGTCGCCAGGCCGAGCTGGTTCTCGAGCGCCCGAGGGTCGGCGCGCAGCCCATTGCGGTAAGCTTCCCGCGCTGCCTCCAGCTGACCGAGGCTGACTCGCACCAGCCCGAGCGCATGCCACGTCTCCGCGTCGCCGGGGGCACGGCGCGCGGCCTCCTCCAGACGCGGTGCCGCCAGGCTCGGTTCGCCCCAGCGGGTCGCGCGCAACCCGCCCACCTTCGGCCCGAGCGGATCGCCAGGCGCTACTTGGCTGGCACGGTCGTACGCCGCCATCGCCTCATCGTAGCGATGGGCGAGCTCCTGAGCATGACCCAGCTCGATCCAGGGGAGCGGGCTATCCCGCGGCAAAATTTCAGCCAACCGTTCGGTCTGCGCGATGGCGCGGTCGATGCGCCCCGCGCTTCCGTAAAGGCGAATCAGCTGCCGGCGCTCGGCGACGTCGCCCGGGTGCGCCGCCAGATGCTTCTCGAGCAACTCGATGGCCTCTATCTCCCTGCCGTGCTCCGCGAGCAAATTCGCGCGCTCGCGCGGCGGCGGATCGATGCGACACGCCGTGCCGAGGAGGATCGCCCCGGCGAGCAGCGCTGCGACGCGCAGCGTAAGCCGCACCTCGCTGTTCGACCGCCCCGAGGGTCGAGCTGCGCAATTGCGCGTGAGGAGTTTTACCGACCCCAGCGGCCGCGCTAGAGAGCATGTTCTGAAACCGCCTCTCGAGTGCATGAGTGAAGCCTGAAGTGTCAGCGGCCGCGTACTGGAAAGCAATCAGGGTTCTGCCCGTGATCGCGCCGTTGATCACAGCCAGCTTGGCGGGAGTGTGGGGCTGCGACTCCGATCGCAAACCCTACACACCCTTCCCTACCGCCTCCGGCACGGCGCCCCCCCCGCCTGCCACCCCGGCCGCGCCGCGCCCCGATGCAGGCGGGCCGCGCGAAGCAGCGAGCATCAGCCGCGGGGCGCTGTATGCGCCCTCCGATGCCCGACAGTGGCGGATCGCCGAGCGGACCTTGACCGCCCCGGATGGACTCGCGTTCCGGCTCGGGCTCGCTGGAGGGCTCGCGGGCGGCAAGGACAACGACGTGCTCGCGTGGCTGACGGGGACGACGGAGAAACCCGTGATCGGAGAGCTCTGGCTGTTCCCCGAAGCAGGCGCCCCGCGCCTGGTCAGCGGAGCCCCGAGTTTCTTGCCGACGGGGCCGACCTGTAGTCATGACGCCCACCTCGATCAAACGGGCCCGAACTCGGTCTCGCTCGATATCCGGGCGACCTGCGCCGCGCCGCTCCTGCCGCGCACCCCGGACCGCAGCGTCGACGTGTTCGCACCGCTGCGCGACAATCCCAAGATCGTGGGCTTCCGCGTGGCCGCCCCGGCGCCCGGCGAAAGTGCGCGCGTGGAGATCGTGTCGCGCGATCGCGATGGCGATGGCCGGGACGATGTCGAGATGACGCTGGTGTTCGCCGCGCCGCGGGCCCCGGAAGCACGCGCCAGCTTCGTGTGGCTGGATCGCCCTGCCGGGCTCTCGCGCGACACGCTCGAGCCGCAAGCATCGTTTGCGCGCCTCGCGTCGCTGGACGGCGCCCGTCCCACCAAGTCGAGCCCGGACACACCGTCGCCCACCGTCGCCCAGGCGGTCGCCAACGTGCGGCGCCTCTATTCGACGCTCTGCGCCGAGTCGGGCGTCTCGCGGCTCTCGCTGGACAATGGCAGCGAGCTGTCGTGCGGCGATCTCTCCAGCGCGTTCCAGGCCCTGACCTCGGCCTGGATCAATGCCGAGCTGAGTGACAAGCACCCGGAGCGGGCTTTCGCGGCGCTCGAGCAGCATGGCTGGTTTCCCACGGGGGCCCCGGCCGACAACGACCGCTTCCTGCAAAAGCAACTTTCGCTGGTCATGTCGAAGCTGATCAAGCGCCGCGTGATCAAGCTCGTCCAGCTCAAGGCCGCGCCGAAGCAGCTGGACGCAGGGCCCCACCTGAGCCCGCTCAGCTTTCACGCGGACGGCTCGCTGCTGCTCCTGACGACGGACGGGTTGGTGCGCGCTGCGCCCGATGGACGCTTCGAATACGACGCCCACTCGGAGGTGGACGCCTGGAGCACCAACGTCGTCTCCCCTCAGGGCGAGCAGCTGCGCGGGGTCGCGTTCCCCTGCGATCGCTCCGAGGTCTCGTGGCTTGCTACCGATGCCGCGGGCAACGTGCTGCCGCCCATCCCCACGCCGCTGGTGGCGCCGCGTCCCGGTGTCTGCCGTGCGGGAGCTGGTTTCGTGCCGCCGCGCATCACGCCGATCGCGTGGACGGCGGAGGGCATCAGTGCCTTCGTCGGCAGCTCGCTGGTGGGCACGCTGCCCGCCCATCCACCGATGGGCAGCGCCGTCTCCCCGAACGGCCGCTTTTCGGCGGTTGCCACCGAGCAAGGCCTGCTAGTGTCGAGCAGGGATAAGGCCACGCTCTGGGTGTTCGATGATCCCGCGCTCCCGGCACAGCTGCGGGACTGCGTGGTCAGCAACAACGCGCAGGCTGCGGCGTGTGTGCTCCGCGGGCGCGCTTACGTGCTCTTGCCCGATCCCAAGACGGGCTGACGGAGGGCGTCAGCCCGCGTCGTGACGCTGCTGATGCCCGCCCTGCGGCTCGCTCAGGCTCCGGGCGCCTTCGAGCGCTCCAGATATGCGCGGCTGCGGGTGTCGATCTTCACCCAGTCACCCTCGTTGATGAACAGCGGCACGGCGATCTGGGCGCCCGTGGAGACCGTCGCGGGCTTGGTGACGCTGCTGGCCGTATCACCCTTCATGCCGGGCTCGGTGGCGGTGACCTGCAAGGTCACATGCGGTGGCAAGCTCACGGCGATGGGATTGCCGTTATAGATCGTGATTGTGCATTCGAGGCCATCGACCAGGAAGTCCGAGTCCTCGCCCACGGCATCTTTCGACACGGAAATCTGGTCGCCGGACTGCTGATGCATGAAAACGTAAGAATCGCCGTCCTGATAGATGTACTGCAGGTTGCGATCCTCCGCGTCCGCCGGCTCGATCTTCTCGTTGGAGCGAATGTTCTTTTCGACGGTCGATCCGGTCAGCAGATGGCGCATCTTCGTGCGGGTGAAGGCCTGGCCCTTACCCGGTTTGACAAACTGAAAGTCCACGCACACCCAGGGCTGGCCATCGTACATGAACTTCAGCCCCTTCTTGAGATCACTGGTATCCATCGTGCCTAGCGTCTAACGATCGCCGGCCGGGTATTCAAGCCCAAACGACGACCGGGAGCCTGCACCCCCGAACCCCCCCGCGCGCGCCCTCACAGGACACTCGAGACATGGATGACTTCGGAGAAGAACTCGAGGAAATCAAGAGAGAAATCGTCGAGAGTCGAGCGCTCACCATCAAGACGAACAACCTCGTCAATGGGCTCGCGGCGGACATCCACGGCATCGGAAAGCGCCAGCAGGGCTACGAACGGAACTTGAAATTCAGCAGCGTGGGATTTTACGCGCTGGTCGTCGGCCTCGTCCTGCTCGGCGCGAAGGTGGTGATCGCCGCGCGCGTGGAGGCCGAACAGGCCGTGGCCAAGGACCTGCGCGACAATGTCGAGCGCCTCGAGAAGGAGCTCAAGGCGCTGGAGGCGCGCGAAGAGGCGCGCACGGCGGCCGAGCGCCGCGCCATGGAGTTTCAGGAGCTGATCACCAGCCAGAACCGCGTCGAGGCGCTCAAGCGCTGGCCGGAAGTGAGCAAGCTGCCGCTCTCTCGCGCCGAGCGCGTGAACTTCGAGCGCGCCATGGAGCGCTTTCGCAGTGAAATGTCGGTGATGGCGTACAATACGGCGCTCGATCACATCCGGGCCGAGCGCTGGCACGAGGCCGAGAAGGCATTGCGCAGCTCGCTCGAGACCAAGGAGGACGCGCCGCAGGCCGACGAAGCGCGCTACCAGCTCGCGCGCACGCTGCGCATGCTGGGCCGCCAGCGGGAGGCCTTGTCATTGCTTCTGGAGCTTTCGGAAGGCTCGCCCAACAACGAGGTGACCGATGACGCGATGCTGCTGCTCGGTCAGGTCCAGCTGGACCTGGAAGCCTGGAACGACGCGAAAAATACGCTGCGCAGCTTCGTGCGACGCTTTCCCAACAGCCCGCTGCGCTTCGCAGCCCGTGATGAGCTGGCCAAGCTCAAGGTCGACCACTGACCCTGTTCGGCGTGGGGGCGCGCCGCGGTGGAACCGAGCGCGAGCGGCGCCCCGGTTGACGGGTGGCTTGCGTTACTCGGCTGGAATCAGCACCAGGCGCGGTCCGGACAACCCTTGCCCATCCGGGCGGGGAGTGGGGCCGATGCTGGCCAGCACGTAGTTCTTGCCGGGAGCGAACTCCGGCGGCGTGCTCGCCCGCAGCGTGTCCGCCCAGGACTGACTGAGCGCGACCGCGCTGGTCCCGCGCCCGCGCAGCTCCAGCGCCAGGGGCGCCTCCACCACGGCTGCGGCGCGCGGCCGCAGCACTCCGAAGCTGACTCCGCTGACGAACGGCACCGAGAGATCGCTCGCCCCCTCGAGCTGGAGCGAGAGGTCGGCGGGGCCGAGCGCGCGGCTCGCGTTCAGGAACTGCAATCCGAAGTCACCGCTGCCCGCGCCCGGCTGCGCACCGAACTCGACCAGGACCAGCTCGCTGCGCCTGCCGAACACTGGATCGGGCGCGCCACAGGCGTCCGGCGCCGCAAAGCTCTCGGGCGCCGCACAGCCCGTCGCCACCAGCAGATAGTGCTTGCCGGCGAACAGCGAGCCATGCGCGAGAGTGAGCGACCCGAGGCGACGCGGGCCGTCCGTCGGCGCGCTCCCCGGGCTGCCGCCGTCGACGTCGGAGCCCGCCAGCGCCGCGGCCGTGTCCGCGGCCTGCCGGGCGAGCTCGCAGCTCTGCCCCTCGACAGGCCCGGAGGCGGCGAAGAGCTCGACTTCGACGTCGGTCGAGGCGACGTCCCAGTCCAGCAGACGCCGTTGAAATTGCCCGAACTCGAGCCCGGCACCCGACTCGAAGCCATCCTCACCCAGGGCTTGGCCCGCGCCCAGATCGCTCAGACACACGAACAGGCGCCCACCATCGACCAGACCGTGCAGCACGGCGAGCGAACCGCTGCCCATCGGCTCCGGCAGCGGAAGTGGCGCCTCGGCGCCACCAGCGCCAGGATCGGGCTCCGTACTGGTGGCCGCCGCCCCGCCGCTGCCACCGCTCGCAGACGGCCGCTTCTCCAGCCCCGTGGTGTCGGTGTGACACCCGAGCGACAGGGCCGCCCCGAACAACAGGGCAACACGCGGCAACGCGCGCCGGCGGCGCGTCGAGCTCTCGAGGATCGCGTCAGTTTTCAGAGGAACCCCACGCGTGATGCAAGCAGCGGCGCCCATGGCCCGGTCGCGGCGCGCGAGCGATCGCTTGGTGTAGGAAAGTGTGGGCTCGCTCCACGGCGCTTTCCAGAGTGTAGCCATGGGCGAGACCGGCGGCGATGGCCGAAGAGAGGGCGCAACCCGTGCCATGGGGTGTGTCAGGGAGGCGCGGTGCTTCAAAGCGGCGCTCCAGACCGTCGGCGGTGCGCAGAAGATCCACGACTCGGTCGCCGGGCAGGTGCCCGCCCGTGATCAGGACCGCGGACTGTCCCATCAGGAGCAGCCGATCGGCAGCATGGTGCAGATGGGCTTCCTCGCGGACCGGGCTGCCCGTGAGCAGCTCCGCCTCGGGCGCGTTGGGTGTGATCAGGGCACAGAGCGGCATCAGGCGCTGGATCAGCGCGGTGTGCCCGCTCACCTCCAGCAACTCGTGGCCGCTGCTGGACGCGATCACCGGATCCAGCACGATCGGCACGCCACGGGCCTTGCTGGCGCACACGCGCGTGACGAGCTCGACCGTGTCCCGCCGGGCCAGCATCCCGATCTTGATGGCGTCGGCGCCGACGTCGTCGAAGATCGTGGCCAGCTGGCGCTCCACCACCCAGGGATCGACGGGCACGACCTCATACACGCGCTGCGTGTCCTGGACGGTCAGCGCCGTGACGACGCTGGTGCCGTACGCCCCGAGCGCCTGCAGCGTCTTCAGGTCCGCTTGCAGACCCGCGCCGCCGCTGGGATCAGAACCCGCTACGACCAGCACGCGCGGCGGTAGCACGGCTTCCGCCGCGGCTTCCGCCTCGACCGGCTCTACCAAGGGGGTCTTCGGAGAGGCACCGTTCGCTCGTTTCACGTCCATCCACCAGTGCGCGGCGAGAGCCCGTCGCTCTCGTAGCGTCGACGCTCGTCCCTATACCGCATTCTCGGGCGTCCGACTCGACGGGGGCAAAAATCGCACCCTCTCGCCGCCGCGGTCTGCTGTCGCGGCGGTACATTTTCGAACCACGCGAACGACAATTGTGGGCTAGGGTCCGGGCATGACCACCGGTAAGGAATTGATCGAACGCCTGGGTGCGAAAATCTCCGAGGACCCTGCCGTGGCCGCCAACTTCGGCGCCATCTACAAGTTCGTTCTCGAGGGTGACGGCGGAGGCACCTGGATCGTGAACATGAAGGACGCGCCCGGCGCGCGCGCCGGAGATGGCGCGGCGGATTGCACGATCACCCTCGGCTCTCAGGATTTCGTGGAGCTGGTCGAGGGCCGCGCCAACGGTCAACAGCTGTACTTCCAGGGCAAGTTGCGCATCGACGGCGACCTGGGTTTGGCTCTGAAGCTGCAAAACCTGGCAGACCTGGCCAAGTGAGCTGGCCGAGTAGATAGATGCCGGCGCGCGTCGTATACCTCGGTCCAGAAGGCGCTTTCTGCCACGAGGCGGCTCGTGAGTACTTCAGCGATCGCGCAGCGCTCGTTCCCGTCGCGTCGATCCCTGCCGTGTTCGAGGCGGTGGCGCGGGGCGAAGGGCAATGGGGCGTCGTGCCGATCGAGAACTCGATCGAGGGCGGAGTGAACTTCACGCAGGACACGCTGCTCGAATCGGCGCTGGAGCTGTGTGGAGAGGTGATGGTGGACATCGAACAGTGTCTGCTCACCAACGCGCCAGATCCGTTGCGCATCCAGCGTGTGTACTCGCATCCCCAGGGGCTCGCGCAGTGCCGCAAATGGCTGGCCGCGCATTTGCCGGAGGCTGCCCAGATCCCGACCGGTTCGACCGTCGCCGGGGCGCATCTGGTCAAGGACGATCCGGGCGCCGGCGCCATCGCGAGCCGAGTGGCGGGGACACTCGCCGGCGTGCGCCTCGCCTACGCCGCGATCCAGGATCGCAAGCCGAACGTGACCCGCTTCGTGGTGCTGGGTACCAGCGGCCCGGCGGCGACCGACAATGACAAAACGAGCCTGGTGTTCTCGACGCCGCACGAGCGCGGCGCGCTCGTGCGCGCGCTGCAGATCTTCGACGAAGCGGGCATCAACCTGTGCCGGATCGAGTCGCGGCCACGCGGCGGCGAGACCTGGCAGTACGTGTTCTTCGTCGATCTGGAAGGCCACCGCAGTCACGAAAACGTGCGCCGGGCCCTGGACGCTCTGAGCACGCGCAGCGACATGGTGCGCGTGCTCGGCAGCTACCCTCGTGCCACCACCAGCCGCCCCAGCGCTCGCCCCGCCTGAGCTAGGCCGTCAGGGCCCCGACGCGCCGCGCGGAGACGCTCGGCGCAGGCCCGGCCCCCTAAAAACAGTTCCGCAGGCTAGTGTTGCGTCTCGAAAGTAACAATCGTCGAAAGATGCCGCCCAGTGCCGGCGCTCAATTCGTGCAGAGTGGAGACGCGACACGTCGGCGCCGAAGGCGCCGCATAAAAAACTAGTGTCGCGTCTAGAGTGCCGCGCGGCTTGGCCCGACCCGGGCCGCCGCAGGCGAACCGGCCCGCGTCGGGCCACGATTGCTACTAATGAGACGCGACACTAGTTGCGCTGGTTGCCGATGAAGATGCGCAGCACGTACCAGAACATCAGCGCGATCGAGGCGAACAACTCCAGCGCGGCCGCGACATAGCTGTCCTCCGAGAAGTGATGCAGCACGTTCGAGGTGTCATACAGCACCGCGGCGCCAGCCAGACCTACCATCGCCACCGAGAAGAACGTGCCCAGGGTGAAGCCGAAGATGGCTGCGGCGATGATCGCGACCAGGCCGAGAATGAAGCCCCAGCGCAGAGCCGCACCCAGAAACGAGAAGTCGCGGCGCGTGGTGAAGGCGACCGCCGTCAGGCCCGCGAAGCCCATCACGGTGACCAGCGCGGCGCTGCGGATCGCTCCCGGCGCGTACATCTCCGCCATCGCGAGCAGCGGCACGAAGATGATCGATTCGAGCACCACGTACGCGCCCAGGCCCGCATACTGCGAGGCGAGCGAACGTGCGGAATGCGCGAGGTTCCTGAACAGACCCCCTAGCAACACGAAGCCTCCGAGCACCAGTAGCCAGCCCATGCCAGAGCCCATCAAGACCCCAATGATGGGGCGATACAAGCCGCTCGTGAACAGGAACACCTCACAAGCAGCGAATGCGAGCACGGCCCCCAGCAAGTGACCGTAGGTGCGTGTGATGAATTCGGAGCGCGCCTGCACGGCCCGCTGCGCGGCGCTACCCGCGAGAGCCCGAGGAGAGTAGTTCATGAGCACAAGATTGCACCGTGCCGGCTGGCTGGCAACGGTCGGTTCGGCGACAATCGTCGGACCGAACACGAGACCGGCGGGCTCCGCGCAGCTTTCGCTGCGCGCGGGCCTCACAGACGCATCACCGCTGCGCCCCAGTGCAGCCCCGCCCCGAGCGCGAGGAAGCACACCAGCTGCCCCGAGCGCAGGCGGCCGTCCCTGCGCATCTCATCGACCAGGATCGGGATCGTGGCGGCGGACGTGTTGCCGTAGCTCATGATGTTGGACGGCACCTTCTCCGCGGGCACCCCGAGCCGTTCGCGCACCACGCGATTGATTCGATCATTGGCCTGGTGCGCGATGAACCAGTCCACCTGATCGAGGCTGACGCCCGCGCGCTCGCAAGCTGCGCGCACCGTCTGCGGGAGCTTGCTCACCGCATGGCGGAATACCTCTCTACCGTTCATGCGTGGGATGAAGTCCGCGTCCTCGACCACCTCGGAGGTCGCGTAGGGGCGGCGGCGAAAGCCGGCTGGAATGCGCAGCTCGTCGCTGTAACGGCCGTCGCTGTGCAGATCGAGCGCCAGCAGGCCAGCACCCGGCGTGCCGCTGCGCTCCACCAGCAGCGCTCCCGCGCCATCCCCAAAAATGACCGCGAACCCGCGATGGGCAGTCGATCGTTCGTAGTCGACCGGATCGGGCTCGGCGGAGCCGTCGAGCACGCCCCAGTCGCGCCAGGGCATGAAGCCCGCGTGGGCCTCGGCGCCGACCACCAGGATCGAGTTGATGCCGTCGGTCTTCAGCAGGGCGTCGGCCAGCTGTAGGCTGTAAATCATCGCCGCGCACTGAGTGCGGATGTCGAGCGCCGGCGTGCCCGGACAGCCCAGCTTCGCCCCCAACATCGGCCCGGACCCGGGCAGGATGTGGTCCGGCGTCATCGTGCTGAAGATGATGTAGTCGACATCGGCCGCCGTTCGGCCGGCAGACTCGAGGGCCAGCCGAGCCGCAGGCAGCGCCAGGTCGGAGGCTCCCTGCCCTTCGGGGCAGAAATGCCGCTGCTCGATGCCCGTTCGTTGACGGATCCATTCATCGCTCGTGTCCATGACGCGAGCCAGATGCTGATTGGTGTAGGGCTGGCCTGGCAGGTAGCGCCCTGAACCTACGATGGTGATGCCTGACATGCCCGTATTGCACGGCGAGAGGCGACTCGCGCCCCTAACCACGCCTGCCGAGGTAGCTCGAGCTTCGGCCATTGGTCACGGGCAAAACGATGGTGCCCACGACAAAAGCCCCAATGCACCATCGAGGGTCGATTACTTGTCGGCCGGCCAACAATTTCCGCCGTGATTGCGACGGCTTTGGTAGTCGGACCCTGATGCAGGGCGACTGCGTGGCCCATAATGGACCTTGGAGGCGGCACCCATGGTTCAACGCGCAGGCGCACCACTCGAACAAATTCATCCCAGCAAGGACCACACGACCAAGGAAGTGAAGCGCGCCGCGACCGGCAAGGACACGAGTTTCATGCGCTCGTTGTGCATGGGGTACATCGAGGAAGAGATGCTGCTGCCCTTCCCCGCCATGAGCGCCGAGCAGCGTGAGACACTGCAGGGAGTGGTCAGCTCCCTCGGCGATCTGCTGGGCCCGAAGGAGAAGGATTTCCGCGCCTGGGACAAGGCCGGGCAAATGCCGAGCTCGTACATCGACGAGCTCAAGGCCTTCGGTCTGTTCGGGCTGATCGTCCCGGAGTCGCACGGCGGCCTCGGCTTTGGCAGCGCCGCGTATTCGCGCACGCTGCAAGAAGTCGCCCGCTTCGATGCCTCGACGGCCGTCACCATCGGCGCCCATAGCTCGATCGGCATGCGCGGCCTGCTGCTGTTCGGGACGGAGGAGCAGAAGCAGCGTTATTTGCCGCGCCTGGCCAGCGGCGAGATGATCGCGGCCTTCTGTCTCACCGAACCAGGCTCGGGCTCCGATGCGGCCTCGATCCGCACCACGGCTCATCGCGAGGGCGATGACTGGATCCTGGACGGCAACAAGCTGTGGATCACCAACGGGGGCATCGCTGACTTCTTCACCGTCTTCGCCAAGACCGAGAATGCCGAGACGCGCGGTCACATGACCGCCTTCATCGTCACCAAGGACATGGCGGGCGTGAGCGCTGGGCCTCACGAAGACAAGATGGGCTTGCGCGCCAGCTCCACGACGACGGTGCACTTCGAGCGCGTGCGCGTGCCCGACGCCAATCGCTTGGGCGAGGTCGGCAAGGGCTTCAAGGTCGCGATGAAGATCCTGAACAGCGGTCGCACCGGCCTGGGCGGGGGCGCCGTGGGCGCCATGAAGCACCTGATCAGCCTGGCGGCGAAGCAGGGCAACGAGCGCGTGCAGTTTGGCAAGCCGATCCGCGAATTCGGCCTGATCAAGCAGAAGGTCGGGCAGATGGTGGTGGACTGCTACGCTTCCGAGGCCACCGTGCACATGGTCGCTGCGCTCGCCGACCAGGGCTACGAGGACTACGCGGTCGAGGCCGCCATCAGCAAGGTCTTTGCTTCCGAGGCGCTCTGGCGCTGTGCGGACGAGGCGTTGCAGACCGCCGGCGGCAACGGCTACATGACCGAGTACCCCTACGAGCGCATCGTCAGGGACTCGCGCATCAACCGCATCTTCGAGGGCACCAACGAGATCCTGCGGCTGTTCATCGCGTTGACCGCCATGGACGATGTGGGCCGGCATCTGAAGGAGCTGTCCAAGAGCCTCCAGGGCGTGTTCGAGGACCCGATCAAGGGCTTCGGCGTGCTCTCGGAGTACGCGCTGCGGCGCGCGCAGCTGGCCACGGGCATCCGCAAGAGCGTCTTTACCAAGCTCGATCCGCGCCTCAAATCCCACGCCGCCATCTTCGAGGACGCCACCAAGGATCTGGCCATCGCCGTCGATCGCGTGCTGCGCAAGCACGGCCGCGCCATCATCGGCAAGCAGTTCGCCTCCAAGCGCCTGGCGGACGCGATGATCGATCTGTTTGTGCTGGCCTGCACGCTGAGCCGCGTGAACTCCTCGCTGCTCGCCAATGGCGAGGAAAAGGCCAGGCCGGAGCTGCAGATCCTGGAGGTGCTCTCCGATCAGGTCCGGCGGCGCGTGCGGCAGAACTTCGACCTCGTCGATCGCAACGAAGATGAGGCGATCAAGGCGCTCGCCGATCATGCGTTCGAGCTCGAGCGCTACGGCTGGGACACGATCTGACGCGGGGGGACCTCGGCTGCCCCGCTCTTCGCGCGAACGCCCGGCGCCGGGAGCTGCGCTCTTGCCGGGCGGAAGCCGGAGGCCGTCGCGGACCTGTCGCCGGAGCCTGGGCGGGCGGACGAGAGCATCGGGCGGCTGCCACCTTCTGACGTCGGGGGGGCGTCATTCCGTTGCTTTCCCGGGGATGGGAATTTATTAGCGTCTGCAATGCTGCGGTCCGACGGTGTGCGCTTTTCGCTGCTGTTCGCGAACGCGGGGCTGGCTTGCGTGTTCGCCTGGGCCGGCGAGGTGTTGCCGTCGCGTCCGGGGACGTTGCTCGGCGCATTGGCGCAGCTGCTCGCGGCCAGTCACGCGGCGACGTTGGTGGTCGGCGCGCTGTGGCCGGCGCAGCTGCGGCGGCCCTGGCGCATCTCGAGCTGGCTCTCGCTGGGAGCCGGGGGCATCTTCACGGTCGCCCTGACCTGGACCAGCGTAGAGATGGTGCGGCGCTTCGGCAGCCTGGGCTGGGGGGTCACCGTCTTGCTGATCGCGATCGGCGTGCTGTTGTTGCTGTCCACCTGGCCCTTTGCGCTCTGGGGTCTGCACGCGACCCGAAAGCAGCATGACGCGGACTGAGGTCGCGCAGCGCTGGCGGGCGTACTTGCTCGGGCTGGGTCTGCCCGCGGCGGTGCTCGCGCCCTTGCTCTCTGGAGCGAGTGACTCCTTTCCCCTCTCCACGTACCCGATGTTCGCCCGCTCGCGCGGCGAGCTGGCGCTGTACAGCATGGTCGCCGTGGGCCGCGATGGTCGCGAGGAGCGGCTCGCGCCCGCGCTGCTCGGCACCAAGGAGGTGCTGCAAGCCAAGGTGTTGATCCAGCGCAGCGTGGACGGGGGGCCCGAGACCATGGCGCAGCTGTGCGCCGACGTGGCAGGGCGCGTCGCAGCAGAGTCGCGTGCGGCGCGGGCGCTGGCGATCGTGCAACGCCGCTACGATCCCATCGCCTATTTCGTTCGCAGCCCGGCCCCTCTGGTCGAGCAGCGCATATTCGAATGCACGCTGCCGGCGCCGCCTGGCGCGGGTGAAGCCCGATGAACCTGCTGGCTCGCTTCGACGCCTGGCTGCTCGCGCCCGTGCCGCGCGAACGTCTGGCGTTGCTGCGCATCGGCATCGGCGGCTATGCCTGGATCTATCTGCTGGCGCGCGGCCGCGACGTGCTCGCGCCGGCGCACTACCCGGCGAGCGCCTTCGCGCCCCTGGGCATCGTGCGGCTGCTCGATGCGCCTCTGCCGCCAGCGGCCCTGTACGCCTTGTACGGGCTCTGCGTGCTGTTCGGAGCGCTGTTCGTGCTCGGCGCCGCCTACCGCTGGAGCGCGCCGGTGTTCGCGCTCTTGCTGCTCTGGGTGTTGAGCTATCGGCACTCGTGGGGGATGATCTTCCACACCGATAACCTGCTGGTGTTGCACACGGTGCTGCTGGCCGCCTCGCCGGCGGCGGAGGTGCTGGCCTGGCCGCGCCCCGCCAGCACGACGCCCGCGCTCACGGGCGGCTGGGTCGTGCGCGCGCTGTGCCTGGTGACCTGCGCGGCCTATCTGGTGGCGGGCCTGGCCAAGCTGGAGCTGAGCGGTGTCAGCTGGGCGGGCGGCGACGCACTGCGCGAGCAGATCGCGTACGATGCGCTCCGGAAGATCGAGCTAGGTAGCGTCCACTCCCCGCTGGGGCCCTGGCTGCTACCCCACGCCTGGCTGTTCGCGCCGCTCTCGAGCTTCTCGCTCGCCGCGGAGCTGCTGGCGCCGCTGGCGCTGCTTGGCGGGCGCTGGGCCGCGATCTGGTGTTCGTGCGCCTGGTTGTTCCACCTCGGTGTTCTGGCGACGATGGCGATCGTCTTCCCTTACCCGCTGAGCGGCGCCGCATTTCTGGCGTTTTTCCCGATCGAGCGCTGGTTTGCGCGAGCCACTCGCCGCAGATCCGACTAGAGTCGGCCGCCCATGGCCTCCCTGTACGACGCGAACGAAGCAGAGCGCTACCGCACCGACTACGCAGCCTTCGGCCCGGACCTGGCGGATCGGGTCTACACCTCGCGCCTGCTCGGTCGCGATCCGGCGCTGGTGTTGCATGGCGGCGGGAATACCTCAGTCAAGAGTCGTTCGCGCGAGGTCGACGGCAAGTCGATCGACGTGCTGTGGGTCAAAGGGAGCGGCTGGGATCTGGGCAGCATCGAGCCGCGTGGCTTCTCCCACTGCCGGCTGGAGCCGCTGCGTGCGTACTGCGGCTTGCCCTCCCTGACGGACGAGGCCATGGTCTCCGCGCTGCGCTCGCAGATGCTCGACCCGAGCGGTCCCACCCCGTCCGTGGAGGCTCTGCTGCACGCGCATCTGCCAGGGAAGTTCATCGATCATACCCACGCCGATGCGGTGCTGGCGCTCGTGGATCAACCGGATGGAGCGCGGCGCGCCCGGGAGCTCTGGGGTGATCGCGCGTCGCTCCTGCCGTATGTGGCGCCGGGCTTCGTGCTCGCGCAGCGGGTGGCGGAACTGGGCCTGAACGAGGCTTCGCCGCCGCTGTTGATCTTGGAGAAGCACGGCATCTTCAGCTGGGGGCAGACGGCGCGCGAGAGCTATGAGCGCATGATCGCAGCCGTCGCCGAGGCGGAGGACTATCTGCGGCGCGAGCGCCGTCGAGCGCACGTGTCGATCGCTCCGGCCGCGCCCGAGGCACGCCGGTCCCGCCGCCTGGAGCTGGAGCCCCTGCTGCGTGGGGCGCTGGCGCGGCGCGATGGCGGCAGGCGCTTCATTCTGGAGTGGCGCGACAGCCCCGCGGTGCTGGATTTCCTGGGCAGCCACGACGCGGCGGCGGTCGCGGCGCGCGGCTGCATCACGCCGGATCACAGCATCCGCACCAAGCCCTTCCCGGCCTGGCTCGACGGGGCCGCCCCCGGGGCCGCGCTGCACAGTGAGGCGCTGCGCGAGCGGGTGGACGCGGCGCTCGATCGCTTCGCCCGCGACTACTCGGAATACTTCGCGGCCCATGCGGGCCGCCACCCCGAGCCGCTGACGCGCCTCGACCTGCTGCCGCGCGTGGTGGCGGTGCCGGGGCTGGGGTTCGCCGGGCTGGGACGGAACATCGCGCAGGCCAGGATCGCCGCTGACCTGTACGAGCACACGGTCGACGTCATGGCGCGCGCCGAGAGCGTCGGCAGCTATCAGCCGGTGGCGCTCGCCGATCTATTTGACGTCGAGTACTGGAGTCTGGAGCAGGCCAAGCTGGGCGCTCGCAGCGCCGAAGCCGCCCTGGCCAGCCAGATCGCGGTGGTCACGGGCGCGGCCAGCGGCATCGGCCTGGCGACGAGCACACATTTCCTGGCCCTGGGTGCGCATGTGCTGCTGGTGGATCGGGACGGCGAAGCCCTGGCTCGGGCGCACGCGGGGCTCGCGCGCCGGTATGGCGCGGCCGTGCGCGCGTACACGGCGGATCTCACCGATCCGGCCGCGGCTCGTGCCGCGTTGCAGGAGGCCGCGCTGGCCTTCGGGGGGCTCGACATCGTGGTCTCGAACGCGGGTAACGCACCCAGCGGAGCTCTCCATGACGCCGAGGGCGTCCAGCGGCTGCGTCAGTCTCTGGACGTGAACCTGCTCAGTCATCAGTACGTTGCCCAGAGCGCCGCCGAAATTTTCCTGCAACAGGGCAGCGGCGGTTGCCTGTGCTTCAACGCCTCGAAGAGCGCATTCAACCCCGGGCCAATGTTCGGCCCGTACGCCGTGGCCAAGAGCGCGCTGGTGGCGCTGATGAAACAATATGCGATCGATCTCGCCCCGTTCGGCGTCCGCGCCAACGCGGTCAACGCTGACCGCGTGCGAACGGGGCTATTTTCCCCGGAGCTGCTCGAGGCGCGCGCGCGCGCCCGGGGCACCACCACGGATGCCTATTTCAGCGCCAACCTGCTCGGCCGCGAGACGCAGGCCGAGGACGTGGCCCAGGCATTTGCCTACCTCGCCACCGCAAGGGCCACCACCGGCGCTGTCTTGCCGGTGGATGGCGGCAATCCGGCGGCGTTTCCTCGCTGAGTCCCACTCGCGCCGTTCACCCGCGGGGGCGCGAAGCGCGCCGCATCGAAACGCGTCCCGGCGATTGCGTTGAATGTTTCGTGCCTGCCTCCGTTCTTCGAGAACGAGAGGCTCCCCCCGTGAAAGAGCGCCAGATTCTGGATGAACGCTATGTCATCGTCCGGCCGTTAGGCAGTGGCCCTGTCGGGAGCTTGTACGAGGCCGAAAACCTGCTGCTCGGCAAGCGAGTGGCGGTGAAGTGGATCAACCCGGCGATGGCTCGACGACCGGGAGTCGCCGAGCGCGTGACGGCCAAGGCCAAGGAGGCCGCCGGCCTCGACCACCCGAACATCGCGAACGTGCTCGATATCGGCGAGATCGACGGCGCCCCGTATATCGTGACGGAGCAACTCAGCGGACGCACGCTGGAGCGCGAGATCGATGAGGGCCGCGCTTCCCATGTGGCCGTGGCCTGCGACCTGACGCTGCAGATCCTGGCGGCGCTCGATTACGCGCACGCCAACGGCGTGGTCCACGGTGCATTGAGCCCGAGCAATGTGCTCATCTCCTATCCGCGCCCCGGCGTGCCCTGGGTGAAGGTCACTGACTTCGGGCTATTTCAGGCCCTGGAGGACATGCACGGGGACGGCCCTCATCCCTCCCCCGCTGGGGGCTACCGCGCACCAGAATCTGGTCAGGGTGGCGAGGTGGACTGCCGGGCGGACGTGTACTCAGCTGCCGCATTGCTGCATGCCCTGCTGCACGGCGTGCCCCCCGGCGCCGAGGTGGAGTCCTCCAGCCACGTGCCCGCGGAATTGACGGCCGTGCTGCGCGAGGCGCTGCGCCTCAACCCGCGCGAGCGTACGGAGTCGGCTCGCACCTTGGCGGCGGCGCTGGCCCCGTTCGCGCAGGAGCCGGCGCGGCCGGTGGAGCTCCGTCTATCGAGCCCCCCATCGATCCGCTTCGTGAACCCGCCCCACCCGTCCCAGCCGGTCTCGATGCCGGCCACTTCCGTGGCTTCACCGCTGACCTCGAAGCGGACCAGTCTGGGCCCCGAGTGCAGCGCGGACGTGCCGTTTCGGCACTCCTGCGTGTCGGAGTCCCTGCTGCGCAATCCGCGCTTTCCGAGCGACAAAGTGGGCTCCTGGTCGCGGCGCTGGCGCAGCCTGCGCACGAACCTGGCGTCCCACCCGAGCGTCGGGGCCGCCTGGCTGTTCGCTCTGGCGAGCGTCGGAGCGGGCATCGCCTGTGCGCTGCTCGCCGCTTGGCTGCAGTGAGGACCGGCCGCCGAGCGTGCGAGCCGTGCGGCGCGATCGCCGCCATTTTGCGGCGAGAGTGACTCGTTATCCGCTCTGATTTGTTGTACGGGAGCGCCAGATGGCCGTCTCCCAGCAAGCTCTCGTCGATGCCGTGCGCGGTATCCAGGTTCCGGGTCTCCAGGGCTCCGTGCTGGAGCTGCGCATGATCAGCGAGCTGGAGGTGACGCCGAGCGCGGTTCGCGTCGTGCTGTGCAGCGCCGACCCCGCCTACCCGCACAAGGACGAGCTGAAGCGTCTGGTGGAGCAGCGCTTGGCGCCGCTGAGCGCGGGCCTTCCGCTCGAAATTACCTGGAAAGCGGCAGTGGCCGCGCGCAACATCGCCGAGGACGACCCGGTCCCGGGCGCGAAGAACATCCTGCTGGTGATGAGCGGCAAGGGCGGCGTCGGTAAGAGCACCGTGGCCACCAACCTGGCGCTGGCGCTGAGCCGCCTCGGCAACCGCGTGGGCCTGCTGGACGCGGACATCTATGGGCCCAGCATCCCCACCATGTTCGGCGTGCAAGGCCGGCCGACGACGGACGGTACCAAGATCGAGCCCTTGCAGCGCTTCGGGGTGAAGCTGATGAGCATCGGCTTCCTGCTGGATGAGCCGCACTCGGCCGTGGTCTGGCGCGGGCCCATGCTGCACAGCGCGCTGCTGCAATTTTTGAAGGACGTCGCCTGGGGAGAGCTGGACTTCCTGATCCTCGACTTGCCGCCAGGCACCGGCGACGTAGCGCTCACGCTCTCGCAGCGCGTGCGCTCCACGGGTGCCGTGATCGTGACGACGCCGCAGGAAGTAGCCCTGCAGGACGTCTACAAGTCGGTGTCGATGGCTCAGAAGGTCGGCATCCCGGTGCTCGGGGTCGTGGAAAACGAGAGCTACTTCGTGTGCGACGGCTGCTCGAAGCGCCACGAGATTTTTGGCAGCGGCGGCGGCGCGAAAGTGGCCGCCATGGCGCGCGCGCCGCTGCTCGGTCAGATCCCGATCGATCCCGCGGTACGCATGGCCGGAGACAACGGCATTCCGGTGGTGCAAGCAGCCCCGCGCTCGGAGACGGCGCAGGCGTTCATAACTGTCGCCGAACGGCTGTTTGCGAGCATCAACCTGGTGGCTCCGGGAAGCACCGCACTGCACATCGACCGCAGCGGCGGAGTGAATCGCCACCTGCCCATCTCCCGCTGACGCAGCAACTGCAGCGCCGGTTGGCAGAGGCCAAAAGGCGCGATATAGAGAACGCCTCCGAGGGTCCCCCCAATGACTGTTCAAACTTCCTCCTCATTCGACGGGCACGCGACGTCCGCCAACGCCGAGTCTCCGCCGGTCGCGATGAGTGATGTCGCCGCTGCCGGCTCTGTGACTACCGATTCCATGACGACGGAGTCCGTCACCACGGGGTCTGGCTCGTCCGAAGTGTCGGGCGAGAGCGGCACCGCAGATGCCAGCGCGTCGGGCGACGAAGGCGCTGACGACGGGGAGGACGCGGGTGGCGGCGAGGCTGCTGCTGCGGATGGCGAAGCCGCCGCTGCCGACGGCGAGGCGGGAGCGACCGGGGAAGGCGGAAAGAAGAAGCGCCGTCGCAAGCGCAAGAAGAAGGCGCCGAACGGCGAGGCTGCCGGCGCGGCCCGACCCCACGCTCGCCCGCCCTCCGAGCGTTCGCCCTTTCACACGGGTGAAGAAGTGTTCGGGCGGGTCACGGCCGTCCTGGATGGCGCGATCATGGTGGACCTGGCCGGCAAGGCGCTCGCGATCTTCGACCGCTCCGAAATGGAGCCGGACGATCTGGTGCCCGCAGTGGGCGATCGCTTCGTGGCCTCCGTGCTGCGCGACGGCTCGCGAGGCGGACTCGTCGTGCTCAGCCGCAAGCCGCTGCGAGAAGAGGCCGCTAAGCCGCTCGTGCACGAGGTCAGCCAGAGCGGCACCTTGATCAAGGGCCTGGTCACGGGCGTGATCAAGGGCGGCGTGGAGGTCTCGATCCAGGGCCTGCGGGCGTTCGCTCCCGCGTCCGGCATGGATCTGCATCCGCAGAACGCGAACTTCACGTCCCTGCTCGGGCAGGTGATGGACTTCAAGGTCACCCAGTGCGACGAGAAGGCGCGCGATGTGGTGGTCACGCGGCGTCCGATGCTGGAAGCCGAAGCTCACGAGCGCCGCAAGACGGCGCTCCAGCATCTGACCGAGGGTCAGGTGCTGAAGGGCACGGTGCGGACCGTCGTCGAGTGGGGCGCCTTCATCGCGCTCGCCGACGCGGGCGGCCTCGAGGGGTTGGTGCACATCTCCGAGGCCAGCCACGATCCAAAGGCGAAGATCGGCGACCTGCTCTCCCCCGGGCAGGAGATCGAGGTGAAGATCACCAAGATCGATGAGCGCGGCAAGATCTGGCTCAGCCGCAAGGCGCTGCTGGAGGATCCGTGGGCGGAGGCGCGTGGAAAATACGCCCCCGGCAAGATCCTGAAGGCGACGATCACGAGGCTCGAGCCGTTCGGCGCCTTCGTGAAGCTGGACGACGACATCGACGGCCTGATCCACATGAGCGATCTCGCCGCCGCGCCGCAGTACGGCTACAAGAAGGTCGAGCACCCGCGCGAGTTGCTGTCCGTGGGCGATGAGATCGAGGTGGTCATTCACCACTTCGACATCAAGAATCGCAAGGTGTCGCTGCATGTGGCGCTCCCGGAAGCCAAGCGCGAGGAGCCGCCGCAGAAGATCGTGAAGAACGGATCGGTTCAGGCGGAGGTGGTGCGCGCCGAATCCGCTGGGTTGATCGTGCGCATTCTGGGCGTGACGGGGCGCAGCTCGCGCGGCTTCATTCCCGCGGGGCAGACCGGAACCATGCGCGGCACGGATCTGCGCAAGAGGTTCAAAGAAGGCACTCGTCTCGACGTGAAGGTGATCGACGTCGATCCGCGCCGCATGGAGCCGAAGCTGAGCATCAAGCAGCACGCGGAGGACGAGGAGCGTCGGGCGCACCGCGAGTACCGGAAGCAGCTGGCCAAGGAATCCGGCTTCGGAACCCTCGGCGATTTGCTGAGCGCCAAGCTGAAGTGAGCAGCTTGCCGGTGCCGGCGCAGGGCGTCGGCCGCGTGTTCAACGGACCGCTGCGCAAGCTCTCCCGCACGACGCTCCGCTGTGGATAATTTCCGGAAACGCTTTGACAAGGCGGATTCCACTCGTCATAGTCCCGCCCCGCTTCTGGGGATCCGGGGCCTCGAGGCTCTGCGGTCACCCTGCTGTCGGCGCGGGGGTCTGGCCTCTCGACCCCTAACCTCTGACCCCCTGAGCTCTTTTTCCGATGGTTTCTCCCACTACTCAAACCAAGACTCGGCGTCACAACCGCGATCAGAAGCTGGGCGTGAAACGCAAGCGCTTTCTCAAGCGCAACGGCACGCCCGCTTTCCCGCTGGATCCCGAGTCCGGCATCACCTCAAACGAGCCTGCGAGCGCGGCGGCAGCCCGTACGCCGGCGAAGTAACCTGAGTTTCCATGGCGAATCACGTTTCTGCAGCCAAACGCGCGCGTCAACGCTTCGGGCGTACGGCGCGTAACCGTCTCGTTCAGGGCGCCCTGCGCAGCAGCCTGAAGCGCGCTCGCGCCGCGATCAGCGGTGGCGATGCCGCTGCTGCTCAGGAAGTCGTTGCCGCTGCGACGCGCACGGCCGCGCGCGCGGCGAGCAAGGGCCTGTTGCATCGCAACGCGGCCGCGCGTTTGAGCTCGCGCTTGCAGCGCGCTCTCAACAAGCTTTCGACCGGAAGCTGACGCGGCGCCGGTCAGCTGGGGAGCCAACTGTGGCAGCCCAGCTGTGGCAAAACGCCTGGCTAATCAGCCCTGGCATAAATTGCCGCGAATCTAATCTGAAGGCGCCGCCGAAGAAGCGGTCGTTGCCGGAGCGCGGGAGCCCGCGCTCCGAGCCTGCACGTGCGGGGCGGGCCATTTGGAATTTCGTTTGCCTGGAAGCGCGGCACCGCGTTAGGCATTTTTGAAAAACCACTTGGAGCCAGCATGAGCAATTCCATCGAGACGTTCGCGGAAGCAGAGGCACAGATCGAGCCGAGCGAGGCCTTCCGCAAGACAGCGCGCATCAGCTCGCGAGAGCAATACGAGAAGCTGTATCGGGAGAGCCTCGACGCGCCGGAAACCTTCTGGAAGCGCGAGCTGTCCGAGCTGAAGTTCCGCACTCCGTGGACGCAGCTGCTCGAATGGAAGGCGCCGCACGCCAAGTGGTTCTTGGGCGCCACGCTCAACATCACCGAGAGCTGCCTGGATCGGCACCTCACGACTCCGACGCGCGACAAGGTGGCCATCCTCTGGGAGGGCGAGTCGGGCGCCACCCGGTCGATCACCTACGCCCAGCTGCACGAGCAGGTACTGGCCTGTACGGCGGCGCTGCGCAGCCTCAACGTTCGCAAGGGAGACCGCGTCGCCATCTACATGGGGATGGTGCCGGAGGTCGTGGTTGCGATGTTGGCGTGCGCTCGCATCGGGGCGACGCATACGGTCGTCTTTGGTGGGTTTGCCGCTGAGAGCTTGCGCGACCGCATCAATGACTGCGGAGCGAAGGTGGTCTTGACCCAGGACGGCGCCTCCCGACGCGGCGCGCCGGTGCCGCTGAAACAGACCGTGGATGAGGCGGTGCAGTCAACGCCGTCGGTCGAGCATGTGGTGGTCTATCGCCAGATGGGCGCCGCGCTGCCGATCCAGATGCAGCCGGGGCGCGATCTCGACTGGAACGAGCTGCTTGCCAAGCACTCGGGCGGCAAGAACGCCGAACCCGAGATCGTCGACGCCGAGCATCCGCTGTTCATTCTCTACACCTCGGGGTCCACGGGTAAGCCGAAGGGCATCCTGCACACCACCGCGGGCTACCTGGCGGGCGTGCACCTGACCACGAAGTACGTCTTCGACCTTCAGCCGAACGACGTGTACTGGTGCACCGCTGACGTCGGTTGGGTCACCGGGCACAGCTATTTGGTCTACGGCCCCCTTTCCAACGGCGCGACCTGCCTGATCTACGAAGGAGCGCCGAACCACCCCGACTGGGGCCGCTTCTGGCAGCTCATCGATCGCCACAAGGTGACCATCCTGTACACGGCGCCGACGGCGATCCGCGCCTTCATCAAGGCCGGAGACGAGTGGGTCGAGAAGGCGGACTTGTCGAGCCTGCGTCTCCTGGGAACAGTGGGCGAGCCCATCAACCCCGAGGTCTGGCTCTGGTACCACGAGAAGGTCGGTAAGGGCCGCTGCCCGATCGTCGACACCTGGTGGCAGACGGAGACAGGCGCGATCATGACCACTACCCTGCCCGGCGCCGTCCCGACCAAGCCCGGGTCCACTGGGCTGCCCTTCTTCGGCGTCGAGCCCGATGTGGTGACCCAGGATGGGCAGAGCGTGCCCGCCGGTGAAGGTGGTCTGTTCGTGCAACGCCGGCCCTGGCCCAGCATGCTGCGCACCATCTGGGGCGACGACGAGCGCTTCAAGCAGCAATATTTCTCCGATGTCCCGGGCTGCTACTTCACGGGCGACGGGGCGTACCGCGACAAGGACGGCTACTTCCGCGTCGTCGGCCGCATCGACGATGTGCTGAACGTATCAGGCCATCGCATCGGTACGGCGGAGATCGAGAGTGTCCTCGTGGCGCATCCCAGCGTGGCGGAGGCTGCGGCCGTGGGCCGCCCCGACGACCTCAAGGGTCAGGCACTGGTGGCGTTCGTGACCTTGAAACCCGGCTTCAAGGCGAGCCCGGCCGCCGCGGAGGAGCTGCGCCAGCAGGTGGCCAAGGAGATCGGCAAATTCGCGCGCCCCGACGACATTCGCTTTGCTGACAGCCTGCCGAAGACCCGCAGCGGCAAGATCATGCGGCGCCTGCTCAAGGACATCGCTGCGGGCCGTGAGGTGAAGGGCGACCTGTCCACGCTGGAAGATCTGAGCGTCCTGGACAAGCTCTCGAAGTAGCCGCCCATGCACGCCGCTCGCTGTCTGTCTCGCGGCTATTTCGCGTTGCTGATGGCGCTGGGCTGTGGCTCAGCGCCGCCCGCGGCGCGCCCGCCCGCGGCTCCGCTCGCGCAGCAGGCGGAGCCGCCGCCTCCGGCGCGGGCGAGCGTGGCTGCCTCCGCGGAGCTCGGTGGGCTCGATGAGCGCGCGGCGGAGCAGAGCTTCCGCGACTCGCTGGAGGGCCTGCAGTCGTGCATCCAGCAAGGCGTCGAGCGGCTGGAGTTCATCGGAGGCAGCATCGAGTTCGCTGTCAAGGTGGACTCGAGCCACCGCGCAGCGGAGGTCTGGGCTGCGGAGTCGACGCTCGGGGAGCGCGGCACCGAGAAGTGCATGTTCGACGTGCTGCGCTCGGTGAGCTGGCCATCGCCGCAGGGGGGTGCCTTCGGCATCGCGCGCAACTCCTTCGACTTCAAGCCACGCAAGGGCGTGACGGCGCCGGCGGTCTGGGACGCGAGCAGGATTTCACGCGTGCTCGCGGGCCTGAATTCGCAGCTGCAGACTTGCCGAGACGGCGCGGCGGAGCGGCTGATCATCACGCTCTACATTGGGCGCGGCGGCAAGGCGCTTGGGGGTGGGGTCGCCTCGGCGGAGCCAGTGGCCGACGGAGCCGTGGACTGCGTGATGAGGGCCTTGCTGGCTGCCAATTATCCTGCGCCCGAACACGCCCCGACCAAGGTGCGCTTCGAGCTCTGAACGCGGATCGCTCAGCCGCGGAGTGCTCGGCGGCGCCGGAGCAGCACTCCGGCGAGCAACCCGAGCAGGCTCACGCGCGCCACGGCGTTCGCAACAGTTGTACCCGGTGCGGACGAGAGCGCGCAGCCGGACTCCTTGGCTGCGGGCTTCTGCTCCGGTGCGGCCTTGGCTGGCGCGGCGGCCTCCTCCGGAGGAGGCGGCGCTGCCGCGATCCCGAGCGCCGGCACGCTGCTCTTGATCACGTCCTGCAGCGGGAAGCGATCGCGCTTCTTGTACGCCAGATCGCGCGCCGTGAAGGTCTTGCGCAAACCGCGATAGCTCGCGGGAGGAATGCCCCAGCGCCAGCGCTGTGGGGCTTCACACTGCACGACCTTCTTGCTCGGATAACCCACGTTGTAGCGAACCTGCAGGCGGTTCTCTTGCGCCGGCTCCACTCCAGCCGGCGCTTCCGCGCTGGGCCCCGTCGGTACACCGATGCCGCCCTTGACTGGACCTGCGGACTTCAGCTCGATGTCCTCCGTCAAGGTCTTCGCGTCGTAGCGATGGTGCAGGCGCGTGACGACGTAGCTGTTGCGTGCCAGGAGTGCCTGCCTGCGCGCGACCTCCTTGCGCTGCTCGTCCATGCGCACACGCGTCGCCTTGTCCGCCTGCTTGATCTGATCCTTCTCGGCGTCGCTCGGGTCGGCGGGTTTGGGATTCTTGTCCGTGTTGCTGACGTCTTCTTCCAGCACGTCACCACCGAGCGTGAGCAGCTCGTTGATCTTCATTGGCGCGTTGGGACAGGGCTCACCGCAGTGCTTGATGGTAGGCCAGGCGTACTCGGTGAGGATCGCCTTGGGGTTCTTGGCCAGCAGCGCGTCGTGGATCCCGGCGTAAAAGTCGCCCATCCGCTCCTTTACGCTCGGATCGACGTTGACGTTCGTGGGCGGGTAGACGTTCGGGTAGTTCGCTGCTTCGAAGCGATCGGTCGGATGTAGGACGTAGATCAGCAGCTCCTGTTGGCCGCCCGCGCTAGCCAGGCCCAGCGTCGACGGCAGCACGTAGGGCTGGCGAGTGGCGAAGCGGATGGGAGACAGCAACGCGCGGCGCGCCCCCGCCAGCTCCACCTTGCTCGTGGCGACGTCGGCGACCAGCATCTGCATTCCCTTCGCCTCGTACTGCGCGAGCGCCGCTTCCGAGCCTTCCGGCAGTGCCAGGCTGCGCCCCGACAGGTAGGCCTTGAGTGCCTGCATTTTAGGAAACAGTCGGAAAGCGTATTCCCCATCCTTGAACTCCGGGGTGAGATCGAGCAGCAGCTCGGGCGCCACCTTCGTGCTTCCGCTCATGTCCGGCGCGTCGCCGGCGAGGAAGTTCACGGACGAGTCTTTCACGGCGAGGTCGCGCTCCCATTCCTGTTCCGGCGCGCCCGGCTCGCAAGGATCCATCTCCCAGAACTCGTGGAAGCGAGGGGCCGTGATCTCGTCCAGGTGATCGATGGCGTCGCGCTTGAGCGTGCGCACGTCGGATAGCTTCACGTCGGACGGCACGGGCAGTACCAGCGCGAAGCGGTCGAGCGGGCCCTCGTAGTCGGACCATACGCTGACGACCGTGTGGTCGCCCTTCTCGAGCAGCACCACCTGTGTCGCATTGCTGATTCGGCGGCCCGTGCCTTTGCCGGCGATGACACCAGGAAATGCCCCCGCGGAGGCTGCCCAAGAGCAGAAGCCCAGAGAGCACAAGCCAAGCAGCAGGGCGGGCAAGAATGTGTTTTTGCTCATAGGTCGTTCTACGCCGGAACGGCGGGGCAGCAACCATAACCAAGCCGGGGCGAAAGGGCGGAGAAAAAGCGCTACAATCCCGTGTATGATGGACCACGTCCGTGTGGGTGCCCGATGCCCTTCGACCTTGGAGATTTGAAGCGGGCGCTGGGCGCGCTGAACGCCACGAGCAGCCTGGAGGCGCCGGCGCAGGCGCGCGCAGCCGCCGTCGCAGCAGTGCTGCGGCAGGCGCCCGGCGGAGCGGAGGTGCTCCTGATCCGGCGCGCCGAGGACGAGCGGGATCCGTGGTCGGGGCACATGGCGCTACCGGGGGGGCACCACGACCCGGACGATGCGGACCTGGTGGCGACGGCGCTGCGCGAGACGCGGGAAGAGGTGGGGTTGGAGCTCGACCGCGCAGCGGAGTGGATCGGCTCGCTGGAGCGCACGCGGGTGCGCGCGGGTCTCAGACCGGCGTTCGAGATCCTGCCGTTCGTCTTCGCGCTGGGTCGCGAGGTTCAGCTCGAGCCCAATCCACGCGAGGTGAAGGCCGTGGTGTGGGCGCCCTTGGAGCAGCTGCTGTTGCCTGCTGCGCAGACCAGCATCGTCTACCCAGGCCCGGTCTCCGGCCCTCGCCCGTCACTGCCGGCCTTTGACGTGCAGGGCCACGTGGTCTGGGGCCTGACATACCGGATCTTGCAGAATCTGCTGAGCGTGTGGGCTCAGGGCGCAGCGCGTTGAGGGCGGCCCTGCCTGCCGCAGAATTCACGCGAAGGGGGTGACGAGGCGATTTTGGTCGACTAGCTTCCGCCCCGTACCCACCATGGCGGGCCATCCAGAAAGCCTATTCCAACCTGCCGAGAGCCCCGCCCTCGCCCCAGGTTCGGTCGCGCCGCCCTCCTCCACCTCCGCGGGCGCGCCTCGTACTCCGCTCCTGGGCTGGCTGCGCCGTATGTCGCTGAACGACTGGGGCGTGCTCGCCTATCTGGCCATGCTGGAGGTGGCGGTGCTGGCGTCTCCGAACCACGGTGCCGCCCGGGACCGCGCGCTGCTCGAGGTGTCGGGGTTGCTGTTCTGCTTCTTCACCGTGGTCGTGGTCCTGGTGCGCGGCGGGATCCTCACTCACCCCTGGGTCCGCCCGCTCGCGTTCCGCATCTGCCACTACGGGGGCATCCAGGCCACCTACTTCATCATGCGCGGGCTGCTGCCCGTCGTGAACCCGGGCTCGCTCGATCTGGAGCTACATCAGCTGGGCATGCGCTGGTTCGGAGTGGAACCGGCTCTGGCACTCCAGTCTTGGGTCTCGCCGGCCACCACCGAGTGGTTCGCGTTTTTCTACTACGGGTACTTCTTCGTGCTCGGCTTGCACGTGATCCCGATCATTTTCTTCGGGCGAAACTCGCGCTTGCTCTCCGAATTCGCGCTCGGTCTGCTGCTGGTGCTGGCGGTGGGGCAGTCGCTGTACCTGCTCGTGCCCGGCTACGGCCCCGCCAAGGGCCTGCCGGAGCTGTTCAGCGTGGAGCTGCCCAATGGCGTGTGGTGGCACCTGGTGAAAGAGCTAGTGGCCTCTGCGGGCGCGCAGAAGGACATCTTCCCCTCCATCCACACGGCGGCGCCGAGCTTCATCCTGCTCTTCTCGTTCCACAATCGCGCCCACCTGCCCTACCGCTACAGCTGGCCCCTGGTCGCGTTCTTCGTGTTCAACATCATCGTGGCCACGATGTTCCTGCGCTGGCACTGGCTGGTGGACATCGTGGCCGGGCTCGTGCTGGCGCTCCTGGCCTTCGCAGGAAGTGTCTACGGGGCCCGCTGGGAAGCGCGCTATCGCAGCGCTCGCGGGCTGCCGCTGGCCTGGCCGGCGTGGCCCGGCAGCGGCTGATGCGCCCTGACGGGTCGCGCTCTCCGCTGCCGTGCTGACGCGAGCTCATGCGCCCGCGCAGAAGCCTTCGTAATCGATGTAGCCTTTGATGCTGGGGTTCTTGCCGCAGCCGGGGCAGTTGTCGTCGCGGCGCAGCTTGAAGGTGCGGAAGGTCATGCCCAGGGAGTCGTATTGCAGGAGTCGGCCCGCCAGCGTGTCGCCCAGGCCCAGCAGCACCTTCACCGCCTCGGTTGCCTGCAGGATGCCGATCATGCCCGGCAAGATGCCGAGCACGCCCGCTTCCGAGCACGACGGCGCCAGGTGCGCCGGCGGGGGCTCCGGGTACAGGCAGCGGTAGCACGGGCCCTTGAAGGGCAGGAAGGTCGTCACCTGGCCGTCGAAGCGGAAGATCGAGCCGTGGATGACCGGGATCTTGTGAAACAGCGAGGCGTCGTTCACGAGATAGCGCGTCGGAAAGTTGTCGCAGCCGTCCACGATCACATCCCAGCGATCGGCCAGGATGCGCTCTACGTTCTCACTCGTCAGCCGCTCCTTGTATTTGACCACCGTCACGTCGGGATTCAGATCCCGCAGCGTGCTTTCCGCGCTATCGACCTTGGGCACGCCCACGCGCGAGGTGGCGTGCAGGATCTGTCGTTGCAGGTTCGAGACGTCGACCACGTCCGCATCGACGAGCCCCAGCGTGCCCACGCCCGCTGCCGCCAGGTAGTACGCCGCCGGGCTGCCCAGGCCGCCGGCGCCGAGCAGCAACACGCGGCTCGCGAGCAACTTGGCCTGCCCCACGTCCCCGACCTCGGGCAGCATCAGGTGGCGGGAATAACGGTCGCGCTGAGCCTCCGTGAGGTTCGGCGGGGTCTGCATCGGGTAGCGCAGGTCTTTCCAGCGCGTGAACCCCGGGTTGGCGCTGAGCACGTTGTCGTAGCCCATGTCGGCGAGCGTCTTCGCGGCGAAGGCGCTGCGCGTGCCGGCGGCGCAGTACAGCACGATCGGCGCGTGACGATCCGGCAGCTTGCTCTCTGCCTGCGATTCCAGGTGCGCGCGCGGGATGTGCAGCGCACCCGGGATGAAGCCGGCGTTGTATTCGTGCTGTTCGCGCACATCGACCAGCGTGGTGGGCGTGCCCGCTTCCAGGCGCGCCTTCAGCGCATCCAGAGGGATGGTCTTCACGCGTTCGCGGACCTCAGCAAACAGCTCGGCGTAGCTCTTGGCCATGGGTGGATAGATTCCTTCGAATTCCGATGTATTGAGTAAAGAATCGGCGGCTCGCTCAATATGCGGCCTCGGAGGCGAGCGTCAACGGGCGGCGCCGGCAAATGCCGGCCGGGCGGCCCACACTCGGGTTTGCGTCCGAGCCGGGTGCACCATCGGTCGCAACTGGTCGTTACTCCAGAGGAGCCGGGCCTCCGATCCGTCGGCCCCGACCCAGCTGCGTCTACCCGGCCTGACCCCAGTAACGCCAGTCCTTTTGCTCCTTCGAGTGATCCCGCATGTCGAATTCTTCGCCTAACCGCCTCGGTGAACTCCTCGTTCGCGAAAAGCTCATCAGCCTGCAACAGCTCAAGCAGGCGCAGACGGATCAAGCCAAAAGCGGGCGCAACCTCAGCTACACGCTCGCCAAGCTCGGTTACATCTCCGATGGGGAGATCACCGACTTCCTGAGCGCCCAGTACCGCCTGCCCGCGGTCAAGCTGGAAGATTACGACATCGAGGAAGAAGTCATCAAACTCGTCGCGAAGGACGTGTGCGAGAAGCACAGAGTCATTCCCGTGTCGCGCTCGGGCTCCTCGTTGATCGTCGCGATGGCGGATCCGACGAACCTGCACGCGATCGACGACATCAAGTTCCTCACCGGTTTCAACGTGGAGCCGGTGGTCGCCAGCGAGACGGCTGTGCAGTCCGCGATCGAGCGCTACTACGCGCAAACAGGTCCCTCTTACGACGAGGTGATGGCCGACTTCGATCTCGGCGACGACGACATCGACTTCGCTGCCGACGAGGAGGACGTCAACGCCGTCGAGCTCGAGAAGGCCAGCGAAGACGCGCCCGTGGTGAGGCTCGTGAACGTGATCCTGCTGAACGCCATCCGCAAGGGGGCGAGCGACGTGCACATCGAACCCTACGAGCGCCGGATGCGGGTCCGGTATCGCGTGGACGGCGTGTTGCAGGAGGAGATGACCCCCCCGCTCAAACTGAAGAACGCGCTGTCGAGCCGCCTCAAGATCATGAGCCAGCTCGACATCGCGGAGCGGCGCTTGCCCCAGGACGGCCGCATCAAGCTGCGCATGGGCAAGAACCGCGAGATGGACTTCCGCGTCAGCGTGCTGCCCACGATCTGGGGTGAGAAGATCGTGCTGCGCCTGCTGGACAAGGGAAACCTGCAGCTCGACATGACCAAGCTCGGGTTCGATGCGGGACCGCTCAAGGACTTCAGCTGGGCCATCAATCAGCCCTGGGGCATGGTGCTCGTGACGGGGCCCACGGGCTCCGGCAAGACCACCACGTTGTACTCGGCCCTGTCCGAGCTCAATCAGCCCGACACCAACATCAGCACCGCCGAAGATCCGGTCGAGTACAACCTGCACGGCATCAACCAGGTGCAGATGCACGATGAGATCGGCTTGAACTTCGCCATGGCCCTGCGCGCCTTCTTGCGCCAGGACCCGGACGTGGTGATGGTGGGCGAGATCCGCGACTTCGAGACGGCGGAAATCGCAGTCAAGGCGGCGCTCACGGGGCACTTGGTGCTGTCGACCCTCCACACCAACGACGCGCCGGCCACCATCTCGCGCCTGCTCAACATGGGGGTCGAGCCGTTCCTGATCACGGCCAGCGTCAACCTGGTGCTGGCCCAGCGTCTCGCGCGCCGCGTCTGTGCCGACTGCAAGAAAGAGTTCACTCCCGACTCAGCCGCCCTGCTCGACCTCGGCTTCACGCCCGAGCAAGTGGAGCGAGCGCAGCGCGACAAGCTGTTCATGGGCTCGGGTTGCGAGACCTGCAACGGCTCGGGCTACAAGGGGCGCGTCGCGCTCTATGAGGTAATGCGCTTCACCGAGGAGCTCAAGGAGCTGGTACTCCAGGGCGCGTCCAGCGCTGAGCTGAAGGTGGCGGCCATCCGAGGCGGCATGATCTCGCTGCGCATGAGCGGGATCATCAAGATCCTCGAGGGCGTGACCACCACGGAAGAGGTGCTGCGCGTCACCATGTCGGACTGAGCAGCAAGGGATCGGCGGACGCAAAGCCATGGAATCGGCAACCAGCGAACTCAAAGTCAATCTGCACCAACTCCTGCGCGCCATGATCGAGAAGGGCGCCAGCGACCTGCACATCGCGACGGGCTCCCCACCCTTGTTGCGCGTGGACGGCTCGGTGGTGCCGCTCAAGCTCCCGCCGCTCGGCCCGGTCGAGACCAAACAGCTCGCGTATTCCGTGCTCACGGAGGACCAGCGCCGCACCTTTGAAGCGGAGAAAGAGCTGGATCTGTCCTTCGGCGTGAAGGGCCTGTCGCGCTACCGCGCCAACCTGTTCATGCAGCGCGGAGCCGTGTCCGCGGCCTTTCGCGCGATTCCCTTCAAGATCCTCACGTTCGACGAGCTGGGGCTGCCGCCGGCGGTCGCCGAGCTGTGCAACCGCGATCGCGGCCTGGTGCTCGTGACGGGGCCGACGGGCTCCGGCAAGAGCACCACGCTCGCCGCGATGATCGACAAGATCAACAGCGAGACGCGCCAGCACATCATCACGATCGAGGATCCGATCGAGTACCTGCATGCACACAAGCGCTGCCTGATCAATCAGCGCGAGGTCGGCCACGACACCAAGGGCTTCAAGGTCGCACTCAAGTACGTGCTGCGCCAGGACCCGGATGTGGTGCTGGTCGGCGAAATGCGCGACCTGGAGACGATCGAGGCGGCGCTGACCATCGCCGAGACCGGGCATCTGGTGTTTGCCACGCTGCACACCAACTCGGCCGTGCAGAGCATCAACCGCATCATCGACGTGTTCCCACCGCATCAGCAGGCGCAGATTCGCGCTCAGCTCTCGTTCGTGCTGGAGGGCGTGATGAGCCAGCTGCTGCTGCCGCGGGCGGGCGGGGCCGGGCGCGCGCTGGCGCTGGAGGTGATGATGCCGAACGCGGCCATCCGCAACTTGATCCGCGAGGACAAGGTGCACCAGATCTACTCGCAGATGCAGGTGGGTCAGGGCAAACACGGCATGCAGACCATGAACCAATCGCTGTTCTCGCTGGCGGCGAAGCGGCTGATCACCATGGAAGAGGCCCTGGGGCGCTCGCCCGATCAGGACGAGCTGCGCACGATGATCGAGGGCGTCCAGCGCGCGCCGCGCTGAGCGAAGCGCGGCGGCACATCCTGGTGAGCGGCGGCGCCGCGCGGCGCCGAGCCCCCCGCTCAGCGCGCCGCCAGCTGGATCTCGGGATGGTGCGGAAAACGCCGCGCCAGCTCGCCCTGGTAGGCCCTGGCGCGCCGATCCTTGCCGGCAACCAGAGCGCGGAGCGCGACGGTCTGCACGAGCAGCGGCTCGGCCTTGGACGGCAACGGCTGTTGCGCGAGCGCTTTGGCGGCCGGCTTGGCTTGACCGCGCGCGGCGTCCACGAGCGCGCCGAGCCAGGGTGCCAGGGCGCCAGCGCTGTCGCCGACTCGACTCAGCGTGCTGGCCGCGGCGGCGGCGCGCCCCGCGTCCAGATACGCGAGCACCGCTTCGCTCGCCGCGCGCGGTGAGACCAGCTTCGAATCGAGCAGCGGGCGCACGTGCTCGAGCGCCGCCTCCGCCTGGCCTTGATAGCGCTTCAGCCTCACGGTGCGCGCAGCGTAGCTGGGCTGGTCGGCGCTCTTCTGATGCGCTTGGAGCAGCTGGTCGGCGAGCTCCAGCTGGCCGTTATCGAGCGCCAGATCGATCGCGATCAGCGGACCCCAGACCTGGGCATCCGCAGCCAGCTGCTGGGCGAGGTCGCCCTCTGACTTGTTGCGGCTGCGCAGCTGCCCGAGCATCACCTTGCCGCTCTCGCGCAGGGCGCGCAGCGTGGCGTTGCTGGCCGCGTCGCTCGGTAACGAGCTGGCGAGGCGCTGCGTCTCGTTGCTCTGCAGATCCTCGTAGGCCGAGACCACCTCGATCAGGAGCGCGTCCTGCGACTTGGGATCGAGGCCCCGCGCGGCGTCTCGCGCCTCGTGCAGCCGGCCGTCGGCGAGGGCGATGCGCGCGGCGAGCGCCTGCGAGTCCGAGTGCAGCGCGGACAGCTCCATGGCCCGCAGCGCCGCGCTGCGCGCGACCTGCACGTCGCCGGCGTCGAGCGCCTGGTAGCCGATCCAGGCCGCGAGCACCGGCTCCGTCGCGGGGCCCAGCGCGCGCTGAAAGGCGGCGTCGACCTGATCGGGGTGCCCTTCGCGGTGGGCGCGCACGCCTTCGACGGCGGCGGCCGTGCTGCGCAGGAAGGGCGGCAGCTCGCTCAGCGCCTCTGCGCTCGGCAGCTCGGGGGCGGCGGCAGCTCCCGCGGGGGCGCTGGCCCAGGCGAGCCCCTGCAGCACCTGGGTCGCCGCTCCCGGCCCCAGATGAGCCGTGGCCATCTCGACCGTGGTCTTGGCCTGCTCGGGCCCCAGCTGCAGGAGCGCGAGCCGGGCCGCCATCAGATGGGCCAGGGCGAGGTCCGGCTGGAGCGCGGCGGCGCTCTGGAAGCGCTCCAGCGCCTGAGAGTTGCCGGCGCGCTCGAACATGGCGCCCACGAACAGCTGATACAGAGCATCGCCCTTGGCGCGCTGATCCCAGACCGTGACGAGCTGCCCTGCCCCCGGCAGATCACCGGCGGCGAGCGCGCTCGCGATGCGACCGAACACCAGCCGCGACTCCTCGACCCCGAGCGACCTCGCGCGCTCCAGCGCGCTCTCGATGCCCGGAGCGGGTTGATCAGCGATCAACGTGTGCAGAGCGCGATTCTTCAGCCACAGCAGCGCGGCCTCCTGGCTGCGGGAGTCGAGCTCGAACAGCCGCTGAAACTCCGCTTCGCTGGCGGCGAGCTGA